>NZ_JBFRXN010000002.1:2400000-3000000 GCF_040947875.1 Pseudomonas sp. MYb118
CGCCGAGGCCAACCTCGCACGCATCCCGGCCGACCTGGAAAAACTCGCGGTGCGGGTGATCCATGCCTGTGGCATGGTCGATGCTGTCGATGGCTTGCAGTTCTCCCCTGGCGCGGGCAAGGCCGGGCGCGATGCGCTGGCGGCCGGTGCGCCGATCCTGTGCGACGCGCGCATGGTCTCCGAGGGCGTCACCCGCGCCCGCTTGCCGGCCAACAATCAGGTGATCTGCACCCTGCGTGACGAAAGCGTGCCCGAGCTTGCCCGCGAGCTGGGCAACACCCGTTCGGCTGTCGCGCTGGAGTTGTGGCGCCCGTATCTGGAAGGCAGCGTCGTGGTGATCGGCAACGCACCGACTGCCTTGTTCTATCTGCTGGAAATGCTCGACGCCGGCGCTCCGAAACCGGCGCTGATCCTCGGCTTCCCGGTGGGCTTCGTCGGCGCGGCCGAGTCCAAGGCGGCGTTGGCGGCGGACAGCCGTGGCGTACCGTTCGTGATCATGCAAGGTCGCCTGGGCGGTAGCGCCATGGCGGCCGCTGCGGTCAATGCCCTCGCCACGGAGATCGAATAATGCAGCCGCGTGGACGTCTGATCGGCCTGGGTGTCGGCCCTGGTGACCCGGAACTGATTACGGTCAAAGCCTTGCGCCTGTTGCGCGAGTCTCCAGTGGTGGCGTATTTCGTCGCCAAGGGCAAAAAGGGCAATGCCTTCGGCATCATCGAGGCGCACCTGCAAGCGGCGCAGACCTTGCTGCCGCTGGTGTACCCGGTGACCACCGAAGCGCTGCCGGCACCGCTGTCGTACGAGCAGGTCATCAGCGACTTCTACGATGCGGCCAGCGAAGAACTCGCCGCGCATCTGGACGCCGGCCGTGATGTGGCGGTGATCTGCGAAGGCGATCCGTTCTTCTACGGTTCCTACATGTACCTGCATGATCGTCTGGCCGAGCGTTATGAAGCCGAAGTGGTGCCGGGCGTGTGCTCGATGCTCGGTGGGGCCTCGGTGCTCGGCGCGCCGCTGGTGTATCGCAACCAGAGCCTGTCGGTGCTGTCCGGGGTGCTGCCGCACGAGGATCTCAAGCGTCGACTGGCTGACGCCGATGCGGCGGTGATCATGAAGCTGGGGCGCAACCTGCCCAAGGTGCGCCAGGTGCTCAACGAACTGGGGCTGGCCGAGCGTGCCTTGTATGTCGAGCGCGCGACCATGGCCAACCAGAAAATCGTGCCGCTGGATCAGGTCGAACCGATGTCTTCGCCGTACTTCTCGCTGATCATCGTTCCTGGTGAAAGGTGGCAAGGTTGATGACGCGTCCCGCTCCGGCGATTGTCATCCTTGGCAATGGCAGCCTCGCCACCGCGCGCAGGATTCAACAGCTGTACCCCGGTGCGCTGATCCATGGCCTGGCCGAACGGGTCGAGGGTGCTGATCGGGCCTATCACGAATTCGGCGCGACGCTGCGCGAACTTTATCGCCAGGACACGCCGATCATCGCCCTGTGCGCTGCCGGTATCGTGATCCGGACCCTGGCGCCTTTGCTGCTGGAAAAAGGCGTCGAACCACCGGTGCTGGCCGTCGCCGAGGACGGCAGCGCGGTGGTGCCGTTGCTCGGTGGCCTGGGCGGTGTGAATGTCATGGCGCGCGAGATGGGCGCGGCGTTGCAGGTGGCGGCGGCGATCACCACCAGCGGTGAGTTGCGTTTCGGCACCTGCCTGCTCAACCCGCCCGATGGCTTCGCCCTCGGGGACCTGGAATTGGGCAAGCGTTTCGTCTCCGATTTGCTGGCGGGTGAATCGCTGCGTATCGAAGGTTCGGCGCCCTGGCTGGCCAACGCGCAGTTGCCGCAAGACCCGCAGGCGCGGCTCGCGGTTCATGTCGGACATGCCGAGCGCACGCCATCGGCTGACGAACTGTTGATCTACCCACGCAACGTGTTAGTGGCGGTCAGCGCAGGTGTGGCCAACCTTTCGCAGGCGATTGCCGATGCATTGCATCAGGCGAAGATCGCCGTGCAGTCGGTCGCGCTGCTGCTGGCGGCCGATCGCGACATGGCCGACCCGCTGTTGCACCAGGCCGCACTTGAACTCGGTGTACCGCTGCGTTTTAGCGGCGATACCGGCACGCTCGGCCAACGGGCACGCAACGCCGTCGACCAGCCGGTTGCGATCCTTGGCGATGACGCTATTGCCATCGCGGTGGCCGAGCAGCCGTTGCCAGTATTGTCGATCGGTCGCCCTCGCGGGCGTCTGGCGGTGATCGGCCTGGGGCCGGGCGCTGCCGAGTTGATGGTGCCGGCGGTCAAGGCTGAGCTTGCCCGGGCCACTGATGTGCTCGGTTATGAGACCTACGTGCGCATGGCCGGCCCGTTCCGGGACGATCAGGTGCTGCATTGCACCGACAACCGCGAAGAAATGCAGCGTGCTCGTCATGCCTTCGAGCTGGCGGCACAAGGGCGCTCGGTGGTGGTGGTTTCCTCGGGCGACCCCGGGGTATTCGCCATGGCGGCAGCGGTGCTGGAGGCTCTGCACGAGTCCAGCGATACCGCGTGGCACAACGTTGATCTGGAGATCCTGCCGGGCGTTTCCGCCTCGCTGGCGACCGCAGCGCAAGCCGGAGCGCCGTTGGGGCATGACTTCTGCGTCATGTCACTGTCGGACAACCTCAAGCCATGGGCGATCATCGAGAAACGCCTCGACCTGGCGGCGCAGGCTGACCTGGCGCTGGCGTTCTACAACCCGATCTCCCGTTCGCGCCCCTGGCAGTTGGGGCGGGCGCTGGAAATCGTCGCGCAGCATCGTGTTGCCCAGACACCGGTGGTGCTGGGCCGTGACATCGGTCGTCCCGGACAAACCTTGCGGGTGACCACGTTGGGGCAGCTCACCCCCGATCAAGTGGACATGCGCACGATGGTCCTGGTTGGTTCTTCGACCACCTGCATATTTCCGCGCCCGGATGGCCGTATCTGGGTCTATACGCCCCGTTGGTATGGCAACAAACCTTGAACCCATTAAAAAGCCGGCGCAATGCCGGCTTTTTAATGGGTAGTGCATATATATATAGTTCTGAAAATACTTTAAATAACTTCGTTGCCTGGCTGGTTTGACTGTCGAGAGTCGCGTTGTTAGTTTGCCTGCATCTGCATGAAGCGGATTAAACTAATAACAGGGTGATAATTAAAATGACAGAAGAAGCAGGTGCAGTTTTCGATTATGCAGCGCAACGTGATTATTTCACGACACCCGTTGCTTTCAGAAAGTTGGCGGTGAGTGACACTCAAAGTATTGAAGTCCAGAATGAGTCCGCGGTACTGGGGTCGACCATCGCTGCTTATGATCAGGAACTCTCGGCAGAAGATCGCGAAGCATTCGACGACACGATCCTGTTCGCGGAAATTCGCGCCGACCGGCTGTTCAAGCGTGAAACCCAGCGCCGCGAATGGTACCTGGAATACAGCAAGGCCCTGACCAATTGTGGTTGGCCCACGGTGAACGATCCCTACATGGAGTACGTCAGCCAGGAACTGAACTTCAGCATGGATGAAGCCGCGCTGCAGATTATTTCGCTGGTGGCCGGCGCGGACAAGCTCAAGGTGCTGCCACTGATTTCTTCAGCCTTCAGCGCTCTGGAAAAAAATGACGGTGCGATAAAGCTGGTTGAAGTTAAAAGTAAAAAGAACAAGTCCGCCAACTTTCAGATTATCCCGTGCATTTCCCTGGGTGGTCGCCCGACCATGATTGCATGCGCCATGCAGTTGGAAACCAGTGATGTGCTGACCAAAGTTCTGTTTTTCAAGTTCCAGCGCGAACAGGTGCGGATTTATAACGCTGCCACGCGCCGTACATTGAATCGCCGTGCCTACAATGTGGTCAAGGATTTGATTCAGTCCGAAGTTGATAAGAAGCGACTGGAATATTTCAAGACTCAACTTTGACGATAATCGACAACTTCTGCTGCAGCAGTTTTTCTTTAGCGCTTTTGCATGATTTCAAGGTGAGACATGGAGAGTCATCGTCAGGAATCCTTTGTCGATTCCGGTTTGCTCAGTGCGTTGTCCACTCGATTGGACGCCCCGATGAAATGCGACATTCTGTATTCGTTGCTCGCCGCGCGATTGATGGCGGCGGGTTCGCCTGCGGGTCGTTCCGACTTTGCCCATGACACCTTTGTCCAGGCCCTCAAGCGGTGTGGCTGGACGCTGAGACGGGAGCAACTGCTGCAACCTGCATTCGAGCACCTGCCCGGCGTCACGCTGAAGGATCTGATCAACCGCGGCATGGCTGACGTGGCGCTAGATGATCAGCGCGAGCTGGCCTGCGAAGCCCTGGCTGAATTGGCCCGCCTTGCGCTGGATTCGCCTGCACGGCTGCTTTATCAGCAAGGGTTGATCAGTGAGTCCCTTGTCGGGCTGGCGCAGGGGGAGGAGCGGCGAACCAGGGTGCGGCTGCGGTTTGCCGTGAGCACTCGCAGCGCCTGCATCGAAGTGCTTTACCTGGCGTTCGAAACGACTCAAAGCGCGCAAGCGCATTGGTTGACGCAGGCATTTGCGCCCAGCTGTTTCACCTCGGCGGTGACCGTCCAGCTTCACTCGTTCGAGTTGGCGGCCAGGGCGTTCGCCAGCAGTCGCGAGCAACTGGTGGCCTTCGTCGGGACTCATGGGTTGACGGCGGTGGGGCCTGTACCTGCGTTATCAGGCAAGCACAGGGACTGCGCAGCCGTCAGGGCACCAGATAGCCCCTCACTCCGGTGAAGATGATCTGGGCCGCGAGCGCGCAGACGAACAGCCCCATCAACCGGCTGACAATCTGCAAGCCCTGGTCGCCGAGAATGCGTTCGATGCGGTTCGACAGGTACAGGACCACACCGACCGTGAAGCTGGCCAGGGCGATGCTGAGGATGGCGGTGAGTTTGTCATCCCAATGGGGCTGGCTGACGCCCATCACCAGCAGCGCACCGATGGTGCCGGGGCCGACGGTCAGGGGAATGGTCAGCGGGACGATGGTGACGTCCTGTTGCACGTTGTCCGTCTGCACCGCTGACTTGCCCTGGGCCATGCCCAGGGCGGAGATGAACAGCACGCTGCCGGCGCCGATGCGGAAGGCGTCCACGGTGATGCCGAAGACGCTGAAGATGACTCGCCCGAACAGATACAGCAGGACACTGGAGACGAGGGTGGCGATCGCCACTTTCCAGGCCAGTCGGTGTTGCTCCTTGCGCGAATAACCGCGGGTCAGGCTGATGAAGCAGGACAACACGAAGAAAGGGCTGTAGAGCACCAGCATCTTCAGGTAAACGCTGAACAACACGTGGAGCATGGGGCAGGCTCACTGGCGAAGGAAGTCGTGAGGGAGTCTATCAGGCGTCGCGCAGTCTGTCGGCTCAGGAGGTGTGCGCTGCGGCCCGATTCTGCTGTTCGCGTTGCGCCACCCAGTGCTCGATCAGTTCGCGCAGTTGCGACAGCTCGACCGGTTTGGCCATGTGCCCATCCATGCCGGCCTGGCGTGCCCGTTCCTTGTGTTCGGCAAGGATGTGCGCGGTCAATGCGACGACTGGGGTGCGGATCCGCTGGTTGCTGACTTCCCAGGCGCGTAACTGCTGGGTCGCGGAGAAACCGTCGAGGATCGGCATCTCGCAGTCCATCAATACCAGGTCGTAACGCTGCGTTTTCATGGCCTGCAAGGCTTCCTCGCCATTGCTGGCGGTGTCCGGTTGCAGGTTGAGTTTGCCCAGCATGCCACGGATGACCTTGGTCGAAATGCTGTTGTCTTCGGCCACCAGAATGCGGAAGTCGCTGGGGACCTTGACCGGCAGGGTCGGCCCGGCCGGCTGTTGCGGCGAGACGGCTTGCCCCTTGTTGCGCTGGTTCAGCTCATCGGCCAGGGTGGTCTTGAGGGTATAGCCGGCAACGGGTTTGGCGAGGATGCGCTTGATGCCGGAGTTGCGCGCGATGATCTTGCTCGGCGCGTTGCTGATGCCGGTGAGCATGATCAGCAGGATATCGTGATTGAGGCTCGGGTCTTCCTTGATCTTGGCCGCCAGTTGCATGCCGGTCATGCCGGGCATGTTCTGGTCCAGCAGCACCACATCGAAGTAATCGCGCAGGTGCGCCTTGGTGCGCAGCAGCGCCAGTGCTTCCTTGCCGGACGGCACGGCGCTGACATTCAGGCCCCAGGCGCTGCACTGTTGCACCAGCACCTTGCGGCAGGTGTCGTTGTCGTCCACCACCAGCACCCGGGCGCCTTGCAACGGGCCATCGAGGTCGGAGGTCGGGTGTTCGAGGCGGTCGGGGTCCAGGGGCAGGGTCAGCCACAGGGTGCTGCCCTGGTTGGCGCCGGTCTTGATGCCGAACTCGCCTTGCATCAGGCGAATCAGCTGGCGGGCGATCACCAGCCCGAGGTTGCCGCCCAGGCGGGTGGCGGACAGGAAGTTCTTGCTGTGCAGCTCGGCGTGCATCAGCGCGTCGCGCTCTTCGGCGTCCATCGGTTCGCCGCTGTCCTGCACGGCAATGCGCAGGCGGGGGCGGGCGCTGCGTTCGTCGAGGGCGACGACGATCAGGACCTCACCCTCGTCGGTTTTCTTCAGGGCATTTTCCAGAAGGCTCAGCAGGGTCTGGCGCAGGCGGGTCGGATCACCGCTGATGACCCGGGGCACTTGCGGCTGGATGAAGCTGATCAACTCGACGTTCTGCTGTTCGGCCTTGGCGCGGAAGATACTCAGGCAGTCTTCGATCAGCGCGTTGAGATCGAACTGTACGTCGTCCAGCTCGATCTGCCCGGATTCCAGCTTGGAGATGTCGAGGATCTCGTTGATCAGTGTCAGCAGCTCGTTGCCGGCGCTGTGAATGGTTTGCACGTAGTCACGCTGTTTGACCGACAGCGGTGTGCCCAGCAGCAGCTCCGTCATGCCCAGCACGCCATTCATCGGTGTGCGGATCTCGTGGCTGATTTTCGCCAGGAATTCCGCCTTGGCGTTGATTTCGGCGTTGCTGGCGGCGAGGTCGCGGCTGACGCTGAAACGGTCTTCGGTAATGCTGCGCTGGCGTTCGCTCAAGGCGATACTCATCAGCAGGCCACTGAGGCAGATGAACGCCAGCAGGGCGGTGATCAGGCCTTGCGGTTCGATCAGCGTCAGCCCCAACAGGGCCGGGAGGATGATCAGCGTGCCGAGGTTGAACACCACCATCGCGGCAACGAACAGGCGCGCCGGGCGATAGCCTTTTTGCCAGTGCCAGGCGCTGACGAACAGCATGGTCAGGCCGGCGAGGGCGACCATGGCGTAAGTGATGAGGTTCAGCGGCAGGGTGTTGACGAACAACAGCAGCAGGCCGCAGACGCTGATGAACAGAATGTCGCCCAGCAGCAGCTTGTTCAGCGGATGTGGGCCGAGCGGCGCGAAGAAGCGGTAAGCGAACATCAGCCCGCACGGTGCGGTGAGCATCAGGGCGATGTAGGCGCCGGGCGTTTGCAGGCCATGCCAGTCCGGCAGCCAGGGCCCCGCGAGGTTGAGCAGCAGCGCGAGGCTGAGCATCAGCAGCGCTTCACAGCCGGCCAGCCAGAGGCTGCTGCGCGAGCGGGTGTAGGCGTAGCGGATCAGGTTGTGCAGGATCAGCATGCCGATGCAGCCGAACAGCAGGCCGTAAATCAGCGTCTGGCTCTGATTGGCAGCGGTCAGGATGGCCGATTGCAGGGTGATGTAGGGCCGCATCTGGTGTTCGGACGCCAGGCGCAGATAGACATCGAGGGGCTTGTCGCTTTGCGGCAACGGCAGCATGAAGTCGCTGTTGGGCAGGGGGCGTTCCGCCTGCGGCTGTTCGCTGCCAGTAGTGGACTGGTCGATCAGCCTGTCGCCGTCGAGCACATAGAGGTTGAGGTGCGACAGGTCAGGGGCAAATATCCGCAGCAACTGTTCGTGTTTGCCGGGTGCCAGCCTGAAACGCAGCCAGAGCGCACCGCCGGGTTCGGCCGCGGTCAGGCGTTCGAGTTCGGTCGGGCTGAATTGGTTGATATAACGAGCGGAACGGATGTCGCTCAGTTGCAGGTCGCCCTGTTCGTCGAGCAATACCGCCCAACCACTACCCTGCGCGGCCTGGGCCGACAACATGTAGAGCAGCGTCAGCAGGGTGAGAATGGAACCTATGGCAATCCTGAGCCAGCGCACGGCGAAATCCCTTCGTAGGTTGATGCCAGAATATAACTATGCGCGGCGCCGGAATAGTCAGGCAAGGGCCTGAAGCCCTTGCCCGACCGAATGAAACGCTTATTCCTGATTTTCGCCACGCTCGCGGGCAATGGCGCGGTAGCCAATGTCCTTGCGGTAGAAACAGCCTTCCCAGTCAATGTTAGCTGCCAGCTTGTAAGCCTGCTGCTGAGCGGCATCGACGCTGGCACCCATGGCGGTCGCGCACAGTACGCGGCCACCGGCGGTTACCACCTGACCGTCCTGCAGCGCGGTGCCCGCATGGAAAACCTTGCCTTCCAGACCTGCGGCGGCATCCAGCCCCTTGATGGCGGCGCCTTTAGCGTAGTCGCCAGGGTAGCCGCCTGCTGCCAGAACGATACCGACGCTAGGACGTGGATCCCATTGCGCTTCGACTTTGTCCAGGGCCTGGGCTAGTGCGGCTTCGACCAGCAACACCAGGCTCGACTGCAAGCGCAGCATGACCGGTTGAGTCTCAGGGTCGCCGAAACGGCAGTTGAATTCGATAACTTTTGGGTTACCAGCCTTGTCGATCATCAGGCCTGCGTAGAGGAAACCGGTGTAGACATTGCCTTCGTCGGCCATGCCGCGCACGGTCGGCCAGATCACCTGGTCCATGACACGCTGGTGCACTTCGCTGGTGACCACTGGAGCCGGAGAGTAAGCGCCCATGCCGCCGGTGTTCGGGCCGGTGTCGCCGTCGCCGACGCGTTTGTGGTCCTGGCTGGTGGCCATCGGCAGAACGTTCTTGCCGTCGACCATGACGATGAAGCTGGCTTCCTCGCCGTCCAGGAATTCTTCGATGACCACGCGCGAACCGGCGTCGCCAAAGGCATTGCCGGCGAGCATGTCGCGCACGGCGTCTTCGGCTTCGGCCAGGGTCATGGCCACGATCACGCCTTTACCGGCGGCCAGGCCGTCGGCCTTGATCACGATCGGCGCACCTTTTTCACGCAGGTAAGCCAGGGCCGGCTCGATCTCGGTGAAGTTCTGGTAGTCGGCGGTCGGGATCTTGTGGCGTGCCAGGAAGTCCTTGGTGAACGCTTTCGAGCCTTCCAGCTGCGCGGCACCGGCGGTCGGACCAAAGCAGTCCAGGCCACGGGAGCGGAACAGGTCGACGACGCCAGCCACCAGCGGTACTTCAGGGCCGACGATGGTCAGGGAGACATTCTTCTCGGCGAAATCGGCCAGTTGTTCCAGGGCCAGGACGTCGATGGCGACGTTCTCGCACTTGGCTTCGATGGCGGTGCCGGCGTTGCCCGGGGCCACGAAAACCTTCTGCACGCGCGGATCCTGAGCCACTTTCCAGGCCAGGGCGTGTTCACGGCCACCGCTGCCAATGATCAAAACATTCATTTCAAAAACCTCGGATGACGCTGATTCTGGGTTTTGTGGGAGCGAGCCTGCTCGCGATGATGGCGGCACAATCAGCATCAGTGTGTCTGAAAGGGCGCTATCGCGAGCAGGCTCGCTCCCACAGTGGATCGGGTGCTTAGTGACGGAAGTGGCGCATGCCAGTAAAGACCATAGCAATACCGGCTTCATCCGCCGCAGCAATAACTTCCGCATCACGCATCGAACCACCTGGCTGGATCACCGCGGTGATACCGGCCTTGGCCGCATTGTCCAGGCCGTCGCGGAACGGGAAGAACGCGTCGGACGCCATGACCGAACCGGCAACCTGCAGGCCGGCGTGTTCAGCCTTGATGGCGGCGATGCGGGCCGAGTTCACGCGGCTCATCTGGCCGGCGCCGACGCCGATGGTCTGGCGGTTCTTGGCGTAGACGATGGCGTTGGACTTGACGTACTTGGCCACTTTCCAGGCGAAGATCAGGTCGTTGATTTCCTGTTCGGTCGGTGCGCGTTTGGTGACGACTTTCAGGTCGTCGGCGCCGATCATGCCGATATCGCGGCTCTGCACCAGCAGGCCACCGTTGACGCGCTTGTAGTCCCAGGCGGCAGCGCGGTCGGCCGACCACTCGCCGCAGGCCAGCAGGCGTACGTTGGCCTTGGCGGCCACGATGGCGCGGGCTTCTTCACTGACGCTCGGGGCGATGATCACTTCGACGAACTGACGCTCGACGATGGCCTTGGCGGTTTCAGCGTCCAGCTCGCGGTTGAACGCGATGATGCCGCCGAAGGCCGACTCGGTGTCGGTGGCATAGGCCAGGTCGTAGGCCTTGCGGATACCGCCTTCGGCATCCGGGCTGACCGCTACGCCGCACGGGTTGGCGTGCTTGACGATCACGCAGGCTGGCTTGACGAAGCTCTTCACGCACTCCAGCGCGGCGTCGGTGTCGGCCACGTTGTTGTACGACAGCTCCTTGCCCTGCAGTTGGGTGGCGGTGGCGATGCCGACTTCGGCAGGCTTGGCTTCCACGTAGAACGCCGCGCTCTGGTGCGGGTTCTCGCCGTAGCGCATTTCCTGGGCCTTGATGAACTGGCTGTTGAAGGTGCGCGGGAATTCGCTGCGACCTTCTGTGCTGAGGGTGTCAGCGGCCTGGTTCACGGTGCCCATGTAGTTGGCGATCATGCCGTCATAGGCGGCGGTGTGTTCGAACGCCTTGAGCATCAGGTCGAAACGCTGGGCGTAGGTCAGGCCGCCGGCCTTGAGGTTTTCCAGGACGTTGGCGTAGTCGCTGGCGTTGACCACGATGGCGACGTCTTTATGGTTCTTGGCCGCGGAACGGACCATGGTCGGGCCGCCGATGTCGATGTTCTCGATGGCGGTCGGCAGGTCGCAGCCTGGCTTGTTGATGGTGGCTTCGAACGGGTACAGGTTGACCGCAACCAGGTCGATCGGCTTGATGCCGTGCTCGTTCATGATGGCGTCGTCGGTACCGCGACGACCGAGGATCCCGCCGTGGATTTTCGGGTGGAGGGTTTTCACCCGGCCGTCCATCATTTCCGCGAAGCCGGTGTAGTCCGCGACTTCCACTGCGGCCACGCCGTTGTCGCGCAGCAGCTTGAACGTTCCGCCGGTGGAGAGGATCTCGACGCCCAGGGCTTCAAGCTCCTTGGCGAATTCGAGGATCCCGGTCTTGTCGGAGACGCTGATCAAGGCGCGGCGGATCGGCAGGCGGGTAGTCTGGTCGGTCATTTCAATTTCCATCACGAGGGTCAGCAAAAAAGGCGACCGGTTTTACGCGGGCGCCTTTCTGGTTTGATTGAATGCTTACAGCAAATCGTACTGCTTGAGTTTCTTGCGCAGGGTGCCGCGGTTGAGTCCGAGCAGCTCGCTGGCCTTGGTCTGGTTGCCCTTGACGTAGTTCATCACGCACTCGAGCAGGGGCGCCTCGACTTCGGAGAGCACCAGGTTGTACACATCCGTGACGGCTGCGCCCTCAAGGTGGGCGAAATAATTGTGCAGCGCCTTCTCGACATTGCCGCGAAGGGTCTGACCCTCTTCGCTGGGCGTATTGAGGTGCTGTTTCAAATTCACGTTGTCGCTCACGGGCGTTGTTCCACTCACTAAAGTCTCGGTCATCATCGTCATGCGGCCACTCCCTCTCCGTCCCCTGTCAGGCTCTTATAACGTTCGGCGAAAAACTCCCGGACGTTGGCGCATTGTGCTTCCGTATCTTCCAAACGATTGAAGTGGGCGCGAAACTCCCTGGCGCCCGGCAGGGTTGCGAGATACCAGCCCACATGCTTTCGAGCGATCCGCACACCCATGACGTCTCCATAGAAGGCGTGCAGTGCGGCCAGATGCTCTAGCAGAATGTGTTCCACCTCGATCAGCTCCGGCGCCGGGAGTTTTTCACCGGTACGCAGGAAGTGGTCGATCTCGCGAAAAATCCATGGCCGCCCCTGGGCAGCCCGTCCAACCAGCAATCCATCGGCACCGGTCGCGTCCAGCACGTACCGGGCCTTCTCTGGCGAGTCGATGTCGCCATTGGCGAACACCGGCATCGACACCGCCTGCTTGATCGCGGCGATGGTGTCGTACTCGGCTTCACCCTTGTACAGGTCAGCCCGGGTGCGGCCATGGACCGCCAACGCCGTGATGCCTGCCTGCTCGGCGATCTTCGCCACCGTCACGCCATTCTTGTTGTCCCGGTCCCAGCCGGTACGGATCTTCAAGGTGACCGGCACATCGACTGCGGCCACCACGGCCTGCAGGATCTCGGTCACCAGTGCTTCATCCTTCAACAACGCGGAACCGGCGGCCTTGTTGCAGACCTTCTTCGCCGGGCAACCCATGTTGATATCAATAATCTGCGCGCCCAGCTCCACGTTGGCCCGGGCCGCATCCGCCAGCATCTGTGCGTCACCACCGGCGATCTGTACCGAGCGTGGCTCGGGATCACCTTCGTGGATCATGCGCATGCGCGATTTGCGGGTGTTCCACAGACTCATGTCGCTGGTGACCATTTCCGAGACTACTAGTCCTGCGCCCAGTCGTTTGCACAGCTGACGAAAGGGCTGGTCCGTGACGCCCGCCATCGGGGCGAGGATCAAGCCGTTGTGCAATGTGTATGGACCGATGCGTACCGCCGACATAGGGCTTCCCTGTTGTGGGGCCGGATCATGAGAGTTCGAAAAAGGGTTGGCATGATACCCGCTCTCGATGACCGGATAAAGGCTGAATTGAACAAAATCTGAACAGTTATTCTGTTATCGCCAGCAGTTTGGTATCAGCGGTGTCTGTCAGAAATGTGCCGTCAAACGCGCAGCACTGAACCGTTTCACTCGGGAGAGTGGAAGCTCAGGCTGTAGTTCACGGCTTTGGCGCCCGGATCGAGAATGTCCAGGGCGATGTGGATCGGTGTTTGCGGTGGCATTTCTGCCATGCCTTCGAGGTCGCCGCCCAGGTATTCACCGGGCTTGAAGCGACGACTGGCGATCAGGTGACCGTTGAGGTCGGCAAAACGCAGTTCCAGCAGCGGGAAAGGCTGGGAGAACGGTGCGCGGTTATAGATGATCGCATCGACCACCAGCGCGCCGTTGAACTCCGGATGGCTGCGCACCACCAGGTTGCTGCTCTTGATTTTCGCGATGTCGACCTTGGACGGCACCGTGCAGCCGATTTGCGGGCACAGTTGCTGGAACCAGGGGCGGTACTGATCCTGGCGGGCCAGCTCGTCGAAATGGTAGGCAATGTACTGGCCGACCAGCGCGCCGGCGCCGAGCAGGATCAGCAGCAGCCAGAGAAAGCGCCGACCCCAGGGCGAGCGGCGGCGTTGCCAGTCGAGTTGCAGTGGGTCGTCGGTCAGGTCCTGCAGGACTTCGGAGCGCATCGCCGGTTCGCGGCGCTTGCGCAACGGTTCGATGGACGGCAGGTTATCGTCGAGATCATCGTCGGCTGCCGACAGGCGTTCGTGGTGGAGCGGCAGCGGCAGCGGCGCTTCGAGCGGGTCATTCAGGCGCAGTTGCGCCGGTTGCGGTGCGTCATCCGGTTCTTCGTCCAGGTCCTCGGGCTCGAGGGACAGCGAGGGTTCGGTGCGCGAGGATTTTTCCGGCTCGACGTAGGGTTCGACATCCGGCTCTGGGGTGATCGAGGTCTCGACGGTGTCGGCCATTTCCGCGCGATCGTCGGCCGGTTCGCTGAACAGGCTGTCGGACCAGGGCTCGATGTCCGGCTCGTGGGTGTCCCGACGCGCGCTCAGACTGTCTTCGCGATGGCGACCGAACTCGGTGCTCGGCTGGATTTCCCGTTGTTCGAGCCGGGCGAGTTCGCCGTCCAGGTCGAGGGTGTCCAGATCCAGTTCAGCGGCGCTCCACTGCTTCTGACTGATGGCTCGTGGTTCCGGCTCTGTCACTTCGCTCAGCGGCGGGGCTACGGGCGTCACCGTTTCCTTGCCGGCCTGTTCCAGCAGCTGCTTGGCGGCATTGAACACTTGCAGGCACGAGCCGCAACGAACCACCCCACGGGCCACGCTCAATTGAGCATGGCTGACGCGGAAGCTGGTTTGGCAATGCGGGCACTGGGTGACGAAGCTATCGGTCATGCGGCGATCCGGATTATGCAGGCGTCCATTCTAGCGCCGACGGCCAGTGATGCGCACCCAGCCGTCACGATTGGCGATCGGATCCAGGTCGAAGTCTTGTGCGTAGGCAGCGGCGACTTCTTCGCCTTGTTCGGCAAGGATGCCCGAAAGTGCCAGGCGACCACCTGGCTTGACCAGGCCGGACAGTTGCGGGGCCAGGGAGACCAGCGGGCCGGCAAGGATGTTGGCCACCAGCACGTCGGCCTGAACCTGCGGCAAATCTTCTGGCAGGTACAGCGGGAACAGCTCTTCGGCGATGTTGTTGCGCCCGGCATTATCGCGGGAGGCTTCCAGCGCCTGCACGTCGATGTCGGTGCCGACCGCTTCCTTCGCGCCCAGCAGCAGGGCGGCAATGGCCAGGATCCCCGAGCCGCAACCGAAGTCCAGCACGTTGCAGTCCTTGAGATCCTGGCCGTCGAGCCATTCCAGGCACAGTGCGGTGGTCGGGTGGGTGCCGGTGCCGAACGCCAGGCCCGGATCGAGCAGCAGGTTGACCGCATCGGCTTCGGGGGCGGCGTGCCAGCTCGGCACGATCCACAGGCGCTGGCCAAAACGCATCGGCTGGAAACCGTCCATCCAGCTGCGTTCCCAGTCCTGATCTTCGATGACTTCGCTGTGATGCTCGGGCAGCGGGCTGCCGGTCAGCAGTTCAAGGTGGGCCAGCACGGCCGCGGCCTCGGTACCGCCTTCGAACAGGGCCAGCAAGTGCGTGTGCGACCACAGCGGCGTGGTGTTGAGCTCCGGCTCGAAGATCGGCTGGTCTTCGGCGTCCATGAAGGTCACCGACACGGCGCCCACTTCGAGGAACGCGTCTTCGTAGGTTTCGGCTTGTTCTGGGCTGATGGCGAGACGGACTTGCAGCCAAGGCATGGCGGGCACCTTTGAAAAATATTGATTGCAGCCTAGCGGCCTGCGAGAAGCGCGCAAGTTTACGCGAGCGCGCGGGGTTTGTGGGAGTGGCGTTCAGCAAGCAGCTCTGCTGCAAGCAGTACTGGTGGGAGCGAGCCTGCTCGCGATGGCGGAGTGTCAGAAACATATTTTTTGACTGGCACACCATTATCGCGAGCAGGCTCGCTCCCACAGGAAAAAGAGGTGCGTTGAAGAAACAACAAAGCCGCCCGAAGGCGGCTTTGTCATGGGCCGGTTGAAGCTTAGTGCTTGTCGCCAGCGAGCTTGTGTTCCAGGTAGTGGATGTTGATCCCACCCTTGCAGAAGCCTTCGTCACGAACCAGATCACGGTGCAGCGGGATGTTGGTCTTGATCCCGTCGACCACGATTTCGTCCAGCGCATTGCGCATGCGCGCCATGGCTTCGTCACGGCTGGCGCCGTAGGTGATCAGCTTGCCGATCAACGAGTCGTAGTTCGGCGGAACGGCATAACCGCTGTACAGGTGCGAATCGACGCGAACGCCGTTGCCGCCTGGTGCGTGGAAATGCTTGACCGTACCCGGGCTTGGCATGAAGGTTTTCGGGTCTTCGGCGTTGATCCGGCATTCCAGCGCGTGACCGCGGATGACTACGTCATCCTGGGTGAACGACAGCTTGTTGCCGGCGGCGATGCTGAGCATCTCCTTGACGATGTCGATGCCGGTGACCATTTCCGAAACCGGGTGCTCTACCTGGACACGAGTGTTCATCTCGATGAAGTAGAAGCGGCCGTTTTCGTACAGGAACTCGAAAGTGCCTGCGCCACGGTAACCGATGTCGATGCACGCCTTGACGCAGCGAGCGAACACTTCCTGGCGAGCCTTCTCGTCGATGCCCGGTGCCGGCGCTTCTTCGAGAACTTTCTGGTGACGGCGCTGCAACGAGCAGTCACGGTCGCCCAGGTGCACGGCGTTGCCCTGGCCATCGGACAGGACCTGAACTTCCACGTGACGTGGGTTGGTCAGGAACTTTTCCAGGTAGACCATCGGGTTGCCGAACGCTGCGCCCGCTTCGGAGCGGGTCAGCTTGGCCGACGAAATCAGGTCTTCTTCCTTGTGCACAACGCGCATGCCGCGACCACCACCGCCGCCAGCGGCCTTGATGATCACCGGGTATCCGACTTCGCGACCGATGCGCAGGGCGGTTTCTTCGTCTTCAGGCAGCGGGCCGTCGGAACCTGGAACGGTTGGCACACCGGCTGCGATCATGGCGTGCTTGGCCGAAACCTTGTCGCCCATCAGGCGAATGGTCTCGGCTTTCGGACCGATGAAGGCAAAGCCGGAGTTCTCGACCTGCTCGGCGAAATCAGCGTTTTCCGCGAGGAAACCGTAGCCTGGGTGAATGGCGGTAGCGCCGGTCACTTCAGCCGCGGCGATGATTGCCGGGATGTGCAGGTAAGAGTGGGCAGCCGAAGCTGGACCGATGCAGACGGATTCGTCTGCCAGGCCCAGGTGCATCAGCTCTTTGTCGGCCTTGGAGTAAACGGCGACGGTCTTGATGCCCATCTCTTTGCAGGCACGCAGAATACGCAGTGCGATCTCACCGCGGTTGGCGATCAGAACTTTTTCCAACTTCGCAGTCATCAAAGTTTCTCCGCGGTTCAAACGATGGTGAACAGCGGTTGGTCGTACTCAACCGGCTGGCCGTCTTCGACGAGGATGGACTCGATCACACCGCTGGTTTCAGCTTCGATGTGGTTCATCATCTTCATGGCTTCGACGATGCACAGGGTGTCGCCTTTCTTCACGGTCTGGCCGACTTCAACGAAGGCAGGCGAGGTTGGCGAAGATTTGCGATAGAAGGTACCGACCATCGGCGAACGGGCAACGGTGCCGTTCAGCGCAGGTGCGGCGGCAGCAGCCGGGGCAGCAGCGGCAGCCGGAGCGGCGGCAGCGGCAGGCGCGGCAACCGGAGCAGCCACAGGTGCCGGGGCATAGTACTGCTGGGCTGGAGTCTTGCTGTTACGGCTGATGCGTACGGACTCTTCGCCTTCCTTGATCTCGAGCTCGTCGATGCCGGACTCTTCCAGCAATTCGATCAGTTTCTTAACTTTACGGATATCCATGAATCATCAACTCCCAAAGGGTCGGTCAGGGGCGTATAGCCTGTTGTTCAAGCTGCTCCAGGGCGGCCTCCAGGGCCAGTCGATAACCGCTGGCGCCAAGGCCGCAGATCACTCCCACCGCTGCGTCGGAGAAGTAAGAGTGATGGCGGAAAGGTTCGCGTTTGTGCACGTTGGACAAATGCACTTCGATGAATGGGATGCTCACCGCCAGCAGCGCGTCACGTAATGCGACACTTGTGTGTGTAAAAGCTGCTGGATTGATCACGATGAAGTCCACGCCTTCGCTACGCGCTGCGTGAATCCGGTCGATCAATTCGTACTCGGCGTTGCTTTGCAGGTGCAGCAAATGGTGGCCGGCGGCACGGGCTCGTTGTTCCAGGTCCTGGTTGATCTGCGCCAGTGTCGTGGCACCGTAGGTGCCCGGTTCGCGGGTGCCGAGCATGTTCAGGTTGGGGCCGTGCAGCACCAATAGGGTCGCCATCTGCTGTTCCTTGTTATCCGATTGCATTTGTCAGAACCCGGCGACTATGCCGCAAAGCCTTTGTGACTGTCCAGTTCTATGCAATAGCCAGCACGATGGCCGATGTTTGCGCGAGATATGTGACTGGGTGATTAAATCCGGTCAGTTTGAGGATGTTTGTGTATTGGAGTTGGGGGA
Source organism: Pseudomonas sp. MYb118 (assembly GCF_040947875.1). Lineage (NCBI taxonomy): Bacteria > Pseudomonadati > Pseudomonadota > Gammaproteobacteria > Pseudomonadales > Pseudomonadaceae > Pseudomonas > Pseudomonas sp. MYb118. The sequence goes on from NZ_JBFRXN010000002.1 coordinate 2,417,828, forward strand.
GGATAGCGGAGAGTTGTGGATTGCGCTGGGGCGCAGGTGAAAGGGTGGACGAGCTGGCCTCATCGCGAGCAGGCTCGCTCCCACACTTGTTCTGAGTGCGCAGTTCCACTGTGGGAGCGAGCCTGCTCGCGATGCGCTCCCCCAGTCACCCAATGATTTGGATCAGATCCGAAACGCCTGAACCGCCGTATCCAGCCGCCCACCCAGCACCAGCAAATGCTCCCCTTGCTCACGCCCCTCACCAATGCGCAGCAGGTTATCCCCGCCCAATTGATGAATCCGCTCGCTGTGATCGCGGATTTCACTGACCGCACCGCTTTGTTGCGCGGTGACATCAGCGATGCGGATAGCGGTGTCGGCGATGGTCTGGATCGCACCGACGATTTTATCCAGCGCGCCGTCCGCCGCCTGGGCCTGGTTGGCGGTGGCTTCGGCGTGTTCGACCTGGGCGCGCATGCCTTCGACCGATTCTCGCGCCGCACTTTGCAGCCCGGCGATCAGGGTCTGGATTTCCGCCGTGGCGCCCGCCGTGCGTTGCGCCAGCGAGCGAACCTCTTCGGCGACCACGGCAAACCCGCGGCCCATTTCCCCGGCGCGGGCCGCTTCGATGGCGGCGTTCAATGCCAGCAGGTTGGTCTGGTCGGCGATCGAGCGGATCACCGTCAGGACGCCACCGATGGTCGCCGACTCTTCGGCCAGGTGTTCGATCATCTGCGCGTTGCCTTGCACTTCCTCGACTAGCGCGTGCAGGCCGGTGAGGCTCAGGCCGATGACTTCCTGGCCATGTTCCACTGCCAGCCCGGCATGGCGGCTGGCGTCGGCGGCCTGGCTGGCATCGCCGGCGACCTGCTGGATGGTGGCTTCCAGTTCACCGAGCGAGTCACGGATCAGCGCGGTATCGCCGGCCTGGTGTTCGGCGCCGTTGTGCAGGTCGTTGCTCAGTTCGGCCAGGGTGCGGCTGCTGCCCGCGACCTGTTCGGCGTTAAGGCGGATGGTGCCCACGAGGTCAGCGAGGTAGGCACGCAAGCGATTGAGCGAGGCCTGGATGTCATGCAGTTCGCGGTTGGTCTTGCCCAGTTCGATGTCCTGGCTGAAGTCGCCTTCGGCCCAGGTCGACAGCGCGGGGGCGAGGTTGGTCAGGGTCCGTGCCAGACGCCGTTGCAGGGTGTCGATCAACAGCGCGATGAGCAGGATCAGGCCGATCATCACCCCTTGCATCAGGCGCACCTCGCCCTGGATCTGGCCATGCTGGGCACGCACCACCGGCTCCAGCCCGGCGATGGCCTGCTGCACTTCGGTGATTTTCAGGTGCGTGGCGGCGCTGAGGTCGGCGCGCTTCTGGATCTGCTCGCGGGTGCGCTCAAGCTCGGCGGGGTAGCGGGTCAGCAGGCTGTTGAGTTCGCGCTTGAGGCCAACGCCGGCATCTTCGGCTTCGGCTTTTTCGGTGTTCTCCAGGCCCATCATCGCGGCGAAATCGTCGGAACCCGATTCGGCGGTGCTGGCCACGCCCAGCAGCGGCAGCGTGTTCAACACTTCGGCCTGGGTGCGGATGTTGGTGACTTCGCGTTCGACGTCCGCCGCCAGTTCGCTGCGCCCACTGCTGACCAGCTTGTCCCGGGCCAGGGACAATTTGCCCAGGTGCTGGGACGCGGTCAGCAGTGGTGTCAGATAAGTCGCGTGACCGCTGGCGTACTGGCTGAGCTGATCGAGGCTGGCCCCCAGCTCCCGTTCGGCTTGCAGCAGCAGGGCTTGCGGGTCACCGGCGAGCTTGCCGGCGGCGAGCAGGTCGGTCTTGCTGAATTCATCGAGGTTCTTGAGGCTGGGGCGCAGGGTGTCGGCCAGGGTCGGCGGCAACTCTGCGAGTTCCTTTTGCAGTGATTCGATGGCCTGGCTGGCGCTGCTCAGGCGCAAGGCATCACCACTGGCGAGGTAGTCTTCGACGTTACGCGCCACTTCGTTCTGAAACTGCTGGGACAATCCCAGGTAACGCTCCATCAGCAGATACGGGCGTTCCAGGGCTTTTTGTGACCACCACAGCGTAGCGCCAAGGGCTACGCACACGGCGACCAAAAGAAGGGTATTGAGATTGGTCAGCAATTTAAGGCGCATCGCGGACTACCAACGGCAGAATGGTAAGCCCGAGAAGTTATTGCGATTGTGTTACACGGTTATGACGGATTCGCTTGATTCCGATGAAAAAGTGGCACTTTGCTTTGACGTCCGAGCGGCGTGTACGCGATTGCGACCGGCATGCTTGGCCCGATATAGAGCCTCGTCGGCCTGACTGGCCATCATCAGGCTGTCTGAGTCCTCGCAGAGTTCGACCACCCCGGCGCTGAACGTGCACCACAGGTCCTGAGGCTGGGCCGGGTAGTGGATTTCGGCAAACCGCTGACGGATTTCATCCAGCACATTGTGGGCTGCTTCTATATCTGTGTCGGGCATGACGATGGCGAACTCTTCGCCGCCGTAACGACCGATGAAGTCGGTCTTGCGCAGGCGTTGCTTGAGAAACAGCGCCAGACTCTTGATCACGCGGTCGCCCATGGGGTGGCCGTGGCTGTCATTGACCCGTTTGAAGTGGTCGATGTCGAGCATCGCAAAACTCAGCGGCTTGTTCTCGCGGCGCGAGCGAAAGCTGCAGTCTTCGAGCAATTGCAGGATGTGCGTGTGGTTGTACAGCCCGGTGAGGCTGTCGCGGACCATCCGCGCCTTGAGGTTGCGCGCCCGTGCCGCACGATTGCGCACGGTGGTGATCAGGTGCCGGGGCTTGATCGGCTTGGTCAGGAAGTCGTCGCCGCCCTCGCTCATGGCGTCGAGCTGCTTGTCCTGGTCGTCTTCGGCGGACAGGTAAATGATCGGCACGCTGACGTAACGGTCGTTGTGGCGAATCACCTTGGCCAGTTCGGTGCCGGTGCAGGTCGGCATGTACATGTCGAGGATGATCAGGTCGGGCTGAAAGTCCGCCAGTTCGGCCATGGCCTGGATCGGATCGATCAACGTGCGGGTGACGATCCCGGCGCTGTTGAGCAGGCGTTCGGTGTGCAGGGCCTGGGCGCGGGAGTCGTCGATGACCAGCACTTTATAAGGTTCGTATTGCGCAACGCAGGTCAGGACCTCGATTTTCTCCAGCAGGCTGGAGGCTTCCAGGGTGCCGGTGAGGAACTCCTGGCCACCGGCGCGCACCGCCGCCAGGCGCGTCGGAGTGTCGGTTTCGTGCAGGCTGAAAAACAGCAGCGGCAGCGGCTCGTCCAGGCCGACCTGGGCCTCGGCGGCCAGTTTCAGGCCAACGCCGGGGCCGCTGAAATCCACGTCCATGACAATCGCCGCCGGCAGGCGCTCGACCATCGAGGAGCGGAACGCATCCACGCTGTCGAGGGACTGGGCGCTGAGACCGAAAAATTCCAGTTGCTTGGCCAGGCGCTCGGCGCGGTCGTGGTCCTGCAGCATCACGTAGATCGGTTTGCGCAGCGGCGGCAGGAACGTCTGCTCCAGCTGGTCGCCATGGCGCAGGCCGGTGCGCGACAGGCGCTGCATCAGGCGATTGAGGTCGGTGATCAGGCCGCTGCTCAAGCGCCCGCGATTGGCGTCGACCGCTTCCAGCGACAGGCCTATGTGGCGCGCCAGCTGGGTGTGTTCCGGTTGTTCGAAGCGCTCGGCGAAACGCAGCAGGCGCAAATTGGCCTCGCTCAGCTCCGACAGATCGGCGAGCGACCACTCGCTGCGTTGCAGGCGCTGCCAGATCTCAAGAATTTGACGTGCCTGATGAATTACCCGCTGGGCAAAGTGGTGCTTGAGGCGATCGCGGCTTGGGTCTTCTGGCTCGGTCATATCCTGACTACTAGGTAGGGTGCATGCTGAGGTCGACTGGTGGCTCTATGCTAGCACCTCTTTTCGATGGGATGAGTGTCGTACGTCAATAATCTGCAACCTGACCGCATTCAGTTTCTGACTCGATGGTCGGCAAATGTCCGCCCGTTTTTGCAAAGCCCCCGTGAAACGGGCACTCCGGGCATTTTCGTCCCTGTATTCAAGAAGCCTCCGTCACGCTGTTTCACGCTTGCTGTCAGGCAATTCTGATTTTTTGCCGGGTGGATCCAAACGCTTTTTCAAGCGAGTAGGGTTCAGGGAAACCCTTAGAGGTGGCCCCGATCATGAGCCAGTGTTTCAAGGACCGACCCTGCGATACCCAGCGTCTGAACCACAACACCATCCCGGTGGACGAGTGCGAAGGTCAGGAGGTGGAGCTTTACGGCAGCCGATCATTTGTCACTGAAGTGCCGATCCTCACGTGCGATTGTTTATGGCGCCATTATCAGCGTGCAGCAGAAGACATCGTCGCGCCGGGCGGTGTGCTGATCGCCGACCCGCTGGCACGCAACCGGGTGATCAACGCCGCGTACGCTCGACTGTGGTTGCACGATCCGAGATTCCAGTGGGCCGGACTGGCGGCGTTCGCATCCAAGCAAGTGGGCTGTGGCTTGCTGCATGCGGCGAACAGCATCGACTTGATTGCTGATGAGTATGCGGCGCGCGAGCGCATGCGCGAGAGTCGCCGGGAACATGGGTTACTGACGACGCAAAGGACGGCGGAACAGGCGCGGGAGTTGCGTGAATATAAAGAGGCGGATGCGCGTAATCCGGTGCCGTCGGTGGATTATCGAGCGGCAGGGGAAGAACTGTCGGCGGTGCAACAGCAGTTCCGACATGTGTACGACATGATGGCGCTGGGGAACACCACGCTGTTTCTGGATGTGTTTCCGTTGCATGAGTTTTATGCGAAGCGGGGGTGGGGGGAGTTTGAGAAGTGTTTGAGTGCTCGCAAAACTATTCACGGGCATCCGAAGTTTCCCGTGCTGTGGCCGGTAGGCCAGGAGACGCTGAGGTTTGGGCTGGATCACATTGATATCTTGCAAGGGTTTGCAGCAATAGAAGCAGGGGAAATTGCACAAAGCGTTGTCCATCTTGCTTGGCACGAACAACAGAACATCCTTCAGCCTACGATTTATAGAAATCAGCAACTGGCCGCGTTGCTGCGCGGTAATCATGCTTCCTACGTAACCGGGTTCCCTTCCGGTGTGGCTCAAGCGATTGAGTTGACCCTCACGAGTCAGTGTGAACGTGTGACCGATGGCTCAACAATTGAGTTCAGCGATAACCCTTTGGCGGACCTTTCGGACATCAATCAGCGCATGCCTTTTGTCCTTCGGGCTGCGACGAGTTTTGACGGCATGCTCAATGACAGCCATCGGAGTGCGTTGGAACAGTCGATTCGAGAAATCGCATCTGGCGGTGAGTCATGAGTTGGCGAAAAAGTGGCTGGTACAGTTTTGTTGGGTTGCTGTTTCTAATCGCGCTGTTAACAGCGGCAATGTATCGGTTGATTGTTGCTCTCTCAAAAGAGCCGGTAGTGGCATTAGAAATGGGAGGAACCTATGAAAACCTGCGCGAGCATTCTACGGTCCCGTTTACTCAGAGGATTCCCGGCCACATCTGGATGGGCATTCCCCGCACCGATGCCCGACTTCGGTTTATTGATCCGCAGTACGAATTCGTGACCCCTAGAGCTCGTTTTTTCACCGTTATCTTTGATGACAGTACTGTCACCAGTATCCGCATCTCACCACAGGTGGAGCCTTTGCTGTTGGACGATGCCCTGAAGGTCGCGCTGGATCTACAGGACCAATGGTGCAAAGGAGGGTGGCGAGTGGCCGGTCGGTATAGCTATCCGCCGTTCGCTGACACGCCTGCGTGGCGAGAACAGTTTCGAGACGTGAACAGGGGTGGAACCGTGTATTGGAAGGCCGACAAAAAGTACCAGGTCACCATGTTCATGCACCGTTTCAAGGACGACAAACGACCCAACGAAGAACGCTACCTCATCACGTTGTCGATCGGCGCACCCTGGACGCCTTTTGAAGAGGATGGCGATGACACCGTCGAGGTGAATCAGGCCAACCCTCTCACTGCCTTGTTCCCCCCCAGCAAACCAAGGAGCTCAAGCATGCCAACTCCCATCTTCATGAGCCTCTACGGCGAAAAACAGGGCCTGATCAGCGAGGGTGCCTACGGCGAGGCATCGGTGGGTGCCGGTTATCAAAAGGGGCGGGAGAACCAGATCATGGTGCAGGCCCTGAGTCATGGGATCTTCGTGCCGAAAGGCGCCAGTGCGGCGAAGCGGATGCACAAGCCGCTGGTCATCACCAAGGTCATCGACAAGTCGACGCCGCTGATCAACATTGCGTTATGCACCGGCGAGTTGCTGACCGAGTGCCGCCTCGAGTGGTATCGCACGACGGTTCACGGCGTTCAGGAGCATTTCTATACGCTGGAGCTGGAGGACGCACTGATCGTCGGCGCGGATGTGCTCATGCCCCATTGCCAGGATGCCGACACCGCGTACCTGACCCAGTTGGAAAAGGTCCATTTCAGCTACCGGCGCATCTATTGGCGGCATGAAATCGCCCGGACCATGGGGTGTGATGAATGGCAGAGCGAAGCGCCACAGTGAGGCTGGTTGAGGATTTCGCCATCACCGAGTGGGAGCGCCAGCATGTCTGGCCTTGCGAGCAGGCGGTGGAAATCGTGCGTGAAGCGTTGCTGAATCGGCAATCCGTCGACGGCCTGGATCAATTGCGGGCGGGCTTGATGATCAACTTGGACAGCGAGGTGCTGGAGCAGATCGAGCGCGCGCAATGGCACCTGGTCAGGCCCGAAGCGGACTATATGGCGTGGAAAATACCGAATCGTGCCTTTGATCCAAAAGTGCTGGCGCTGAATCCGCACGCTCAGCCTGCACGATCACCACAGCTGTTTCGCCTGGTCGCCAGCGTCACAGGTGAGCCTTTCGTGCAACGCCGATGCCTGGCAACCGTGCAAGGTGGGGCTTCCAGGCATCGTACCGACGGCAAGGGCATCGCACATTTGTTCGTTCCGACCGGGACTTCAGGCCTTTCAATGCAGGTGCCGGACGCATGATCCCGGCCAGTAGCTAGAGTTCACACGAGGCAATTTTGCCCGGATATCCCGACGACGGGTGCCGGGCAAAGGCACGTTGTTGTATGGTTGTGGTCGAACCGATGAACTCAAGTGATTGAAAGGATATCGCCATGCTGGACTGGAAGAACCGCGCGGGCAGCGCGCCTGAACGACCTGCTGAACCGAAGTCGGCCACCCGCAGCTACGTCGGTGGCCTGCTGTTCAGCCGGGCGCTGGCCACGTTGATCGGTCTCTACCTGCTTGTGACCATTGCCCTGGGCTGGTACTGGAGCCAGGAGCCGGCCCTGTTCCCGGTTCAACAGAGTGCCCAGCAGGCTGCCGAGAAAGAAGGCAAGCAGATGGTCATCGGCTACACCACGGTGGAAACCCTGAAGACGGTCGCCGATACCCTGCTGACCAAGCCGGGCGGCTACATTTCCAACGATCGCTTCCCGCCGGGCCTGTGGATGGACAACACGCCGAGCTGGGAATATGGCGTGCTGGTCCAGGTTCGCGACCTGACGCGCGCCTTGCGCAAGGACTTCGCCCGTTCGCAATCGCAGTCGGCCGAAGACGCCGACCTGGCCAAGGCCGAGCCGCGCTTCAACTTCGATAATAAAAGCTGGGTGCTGCCTTCCAGCGAGTCCGAGTACCAGGAAGGCATCAACTCCCTGAGCCGCTACCAGGCTCGCCTGTCCGACCCTACGCAGAAAAACGCGCTGTTCTATGCCCGCGCCGACAACCTCAACAACTGGCTGGGCGATGTCGGGACCCGTCTGGGTTCGCTGTCGCAGCGCCTGTCGGCCAGCGTCGGTCGAGTCAAGCTGAACACCGCGTTGAAGACCGAAGTCGTCGCACCGGGTGAAGTGCCACAGGTGGACGAAGAGATCGTCGAGACCCCGTGGATGCAGATCGACAACGTGTTCTACGAGGCCCGTGGCCAGGCCTGGGCGCTGTCCCACCTGCTGCGCGCCATTGAAGTCGACTTTGCCGATGTGCTGGCGAAAAAGAACGCCACGGTCAGCGTGCGCCAGATCATTCGTGAGCTGGAAGCGTCGCAGGAACCGGTGTGGAGCCCGATGATCCTCAACGGCAGCGGCTTCGGTGTGCTGGCCAACCACTCGCTGGTCATGGCCAACTACATTTCCCGGGCCAACGCAGCGGTGATCGACTTGCGTCAACTGCTCAACCAGGGCTGAGTCATGGTCGATAACACCCGGGAGGCCGCCCATCGCGCGGCCTCCGACGCCGAACAGATCGCCTGGGTCGACGAGCAGGACAATCTGCTCGGCGTCCTGGTGCGCAGCGACCTGCGTGAACGCGGGCTGATCGGGCGCGGCACGTACATCATGCTGTTCAACTCCGCCGGTGATTTGTGTGTGCACCGGCGCACCCTGAGCAAGGCGATCTATCCGGGTTACTGGGACGTGGCGGCGGGCGGCATGGTGCTCGCCACAGAAACCTACGCCGAATCGGCCGCCCGGGAGCTCGAGGAGGAATTGGGGGTGAGTGGCGTGGAACTGACCGCCCACGATCACTTCTTTTTCGAGGACACGGGTAACCGGCTGTGGTGTTCGGCGTTTTCGGCCGTGTGGGATGGTCCACTGATTCTGCAACCGGAGGAGGTGCTGGAAGCACGTTTTATCCCGGTTGATCAGGTCATGCAGGAAATCCAGCAGAAGCCCTATTGCCCGGACTCCCTGGCCGCCCTGAAACGCTATCTGCGCGCTCACGGCGGTGGCGTCGCAAAAGAGGCATAAATTGGCGCCGATTGGCTCTTAGCAATCGGCGGTTTTGCCGTTACACTGCGCGACCTTTTCAAGCTGTAACGGTTGGCTTTACCCGCGTAGGAGCGAGCTTGCTCGCGATGGTCTTCAACGATAACGCTGGAATCCTGACACCCAGCGGCGATCTTTCGACCATCGCGAGCAAGCTCGCTCCTACAGGGGGTCAACCGTTGCAGTAGCGCTGCCCCTGCCTGAGTGGGGCTTCGCGGTCGATGGCCTGCCCCAGGCTGCGACCAGTCTTTGTCCTCCCATAGAGGATTGCCGGTGGCCAAAAAAGCCGCATCCTTCGCCGCCCTTGGTGGCCTGGTATTTTCCACCGACGCAGGTCGTCATTGTCCGGAATGCAGTAAACCGGTGGACGCCTGCATCTGCAAACAGACCGTTATCCCGGCCGGCGACGGCATTGCCCGCGTGCGTCGCGAGAGCAAGGGCCGTGGCGGCAAGACGGTGACCACCATCACCGGCGTGCCACTGGCCGAAGACGCGCTCAAGGAGCTGGCCACCACGTTGAAGAAACGTTGTGGTACCGGCGGGGCGTTGAAAGACGGTGTCATCGAGATCCAGGGCGATCATGTCGAGCCGTTGCTGGCCGAACTGATCAAGCTCGGTTTCAAGGCGAAGAAGTCCGGCGGCTAGCAGCCTCTGTGAAGACCACCGCTGGCTTGATCCGGCCTGCACACCGTGCGGCCTGGCGTCGTCACCATGGTTTTCACAGAGCCTGTTCCTGACCGGCTTCTAAACTCGTAGCGGTCGACGGGGTCTACCCCTTCGTTGACGAACCGTCATTTTCATCCATTAGACTGCGCCGGCCTGAATCCAGGCGACGCTCTATGACTTCTTTATAGGGGACTTCAATGTCCGTACGACGCACACGCAAAGACGATGGCAGCCAATGGACAGTTGCGGACAGCCGCAGTGTTTACGGGATTCGCCATTGGGGGGCCGGGTATTTCGCGATCAATGACGCCGGTCGCGTCGAGGTTCGTCCGAACGGCCCGAGCAGCTCGCCCATCGACCTGTTCGAGCAAGTCGACCAGCTGCGCCAGAGCGGCCTGTCCTTGCCGTTGCTGGTCCGTTTCCCGGATATCCTGCAAGACCGCGTGCGTCAGCTGACCGGCGCGTTCGATGCCAACATCGCGCGCCTGGAATACCAGAGCAAATACACCGCGCTGTACCCGATCAAGGTCAACCAGCAGGAAGCGGTGATCGAGAACATCATCGCCACGCAGAACGTGTCGATCGGCCTGGAAGCCGGCTCCAAGCCGGAGCTGCTGGCGGTGCTGGCCCTGGCACCGAAGGGTGGCACTATCGTCTGCAACGGTTACAAGGATCGTGAGTTCATCCGCCTCGCACTGATGGGCCAGAAGCTCGGCCACAACGTGTTCATCGTCATCGAGAAAGAGTCCGAAGTCGGGCTGGTGATCGAAGAAGCCGCGTCGCTGAAGGTCAAGCCACAGGTCGGCCTGCGTGTGCGCCTGTCGTCCCTGGCGTCGTCGAAATGGGCGGACACCGGTGGCGAAAAATCCAAGTTCGGCCTGTCGGCGGCGCAACTGCTGTCGGTGGTCGAGCGTTTCCGCGCGGCGGGCCTGGACCAGGGCATCCGTCTGCTGCACTTCCACATGGGGTCGCAGATCGCCAACCTGGCCGATTACCAGCACGGCTTCAAGGAAGCGATCCGTTACTACGGCGAACTGCGCAACCTCGGCCTGCCGGTCGATCACATCGACGTCGGCGGTGGCCTGGGCGTGGACTACGACGGTACCCACTCGCGCAACGCCAGTTCGATCAACTACGACATGGACGATTACGCCGGTGTCGTGGTCGGGATGCTCAAGGAGTTCTGCGACGCGCAGAGCCTGCCGCACCCGCACATCTTCTCCGAGAGCGGTCGCTCGCTGACCGCGCACCACGCCATGCTGGTGGTACAGGTCACCGACGTCGAAAAACACAACGACGACGTGCCGCAGATCGAGAACAAGGACGCGCTGCCGGAAACCGTGCAGTGGCTGGTTGACCTGCTCGGCCCGACCGACATCGAGATGGTCACCGAAACCTACTGGCGCGCCACGCACTACATGAGCGATGTCGCCGCCCAGTACGCCGATGGCAAGCTGACCCTGGCGGAAAAGGCCCTGGCCGAGCAGTGCTACTTCGCCGTGTGCCGTCGCCTGCATAACTCGCTGAAGGCGCGCCAGCGCTCGCACCGTCAGGTGCTCGACGAGCTCAACGACAAACTGGCCGACAAGTACATCTGCAACTTCTCGGTGTTCCAGAGCCTGCCGGACACCTGGGCCATCGACCAGGTACTGCCGATCATCCCGCTGCACCGTCTCGATGAAGAGCCGCTGCGTCGTGCGGTACTGCAGGACCTGACCTGTGACTCCGACGGCAAGATCAATCAGTACGTCGACGAGCAGAGCATCGAAACCAGCCTGCCGGTACACGCCTTGAACGAGGGCGAGGACTATCTGCTGGGCGTGTTCCTGGTCGGTGCCTACCAGGAAATTCTCGGTGACATGCACAACCTGTTCGGTGACACCGACTCGGTGAACATCTACCAGAATGCTGACGGCAGTGTGTACCACGCGGGTATCGAAACCCACGACACCATCGAGGACATGCTGCGTTACGTGCACCTGTCGCCTGAAGAGCTGATGACCCACTACCGCGACAAGTGCGCCAGCGCGCGCATCACCGCTGCCGAGCGCACCCAGTTCCTCGACGCCCTGCGTCTGGGCCTGACCCGTTCGTCTTACCTGTCCTCCTGACGTCAGAAGTCGTTCTCACCAGGTTGTCTGAAAATTCACTGCGAGCTGCGGAATTTTCAGATGATCTGGTGCGACGGTTCTCGATTTTTCCGCATCACTTGCCTCTCTTCTGGCGATCAAAGCCACATGGTCTTCTTTTCGCGTAGGCCATTTCCTAAGTTGTACTTCGGCTCTCTACTCGGCCATGTCTCTCGGCGAGAATCCCCGCCCGCCCCTCCTGTAGAGAATCGTCGATGTTCGATCCAGTCAACGAACCGTCATTTCGTCTGGATGTAGCCGGTCTGCCTGAGCCTTTCGAGGTGCTGGCCTTTACCGGTCGAGAAGCGATCAGCGAGCCGTTTGTATTCGACGTGGATCTGCTGATCGAAGACCCGACGCTCGACCTTGCCAGCTTGCTGTACCGACCGGCTGTTTTGCATTTCGGACCACCCGCCAATACGTTGCACGGCCAGTTGCATGAGCTGGTTCAGCGTGACCACGGTTCGAGCATCCGGCTTTGCCATGTGCGGCTGGGGCCTCGGCTGGCCTGTCTGGGTCAGCGTTTCAGTCAGCGCATTTTCAATGCGCTGTCGGTGCCGCAGATTCTCAGCCAGGTGCTCAGGGAGCACGGTATCGTCGGCAAGGATCGGCGTTTCGAGTTGAGCGGCGATTACCCGCCCCGGGATTTCTGCACGCAGTATCGCGAGTCGGATCTGCAATTTCTCCAGCGCCTGTGCGCCCAGGAATGCCTGCACTATCACTTCGAGCATCATCCGCGCGGGCACTGCGTGGTATTTGGTGATGGTCAGGGGCATTTCCAGCGGTGCGCGAGCGCGTCGTTTCAACTCGACGCAGGGCAGCCGGGGGTACGGCAATTTCAGTTTCAGGCGGGGCAGCGTCAGTCGCCGGGTGCTGAAGGTCGCGCCGACCTGCCGAGCCTGCGCAGCGGGCATCTGATGCCGTTGTCCGGTCATCCGGTGGTCGAATGGAATCAGTTGTGGCTGTTGACCCATGTCGAACACCAGGGCAGCCAGGATCCATTCGAACCCTACAGCAACCAGATCCGCGCGATTCCCTGGACGGTGCCCTTCGTCTCGCCGCCATCCGTCGTGAAACCGCGGATGCACAGCCTGCAACGGGCCTGGGTGGTTGAGGTCGATGAACCGCGGCCGGACCCTTCGCGGCCGGTGCCGGTGCAGTTCGACTGGTTGTATCAGGGTGAAGGGGCGAGTCCCAGCTACTGTTGGTTGCCGCTGGCGAGCGAGCTGGACGCCGCACCGTTGATCGAGGGCACCGAGGTGGTGGTGAGTTTCATCGAGGGTGATCCGGATCGGCCCTTGATTTGCGGGTTCCTGCCGACGCCATCGATGACCGAAGACGTGGAAACACCGGCCCCGTGCCGTGATGGTTCGGTCGAGGCCGGTTTGCTTGAACGACTGCGCGCGGGCGATCCGCTGGTGTTGTTATGCCTGATGCCGGGCGGCGGCAGTTTCAGCCACTGCACGCAAAGGCCATGCGCCTGTCGGGCACTGGCCCGCTCCGGCCAGAGCGGTGCGGCATGATCGACACGACTCCACAATGGCTGCTGCTGGATGTGCCCGGTACGCCGCAAGCGCGGGCCTTGCTGCAACAGCCGCTGACCGATGCCCGCAGGTTCTGGTTGTTCGAGGGCACACCGTGGCACGCCCTGCGTGAAGAAGGGCCGGCGTTGATCGACCTGCGGACGTGCCCGGTGCTGGCGCAGTCCTGCTATAGCCGAACGCACCTGTGTCGCGGCTTGCTCATTGTCAGCGAGGCGGCGTCTGCCCGGTTGCTCGAGCACCTGCGGCGCATGCTCACCGTCACGCTGGGGCTGCATCATCGGGCGCTGCTGAGTTACTACAACCCGAATACCGCCAGTTACTTTTTTGATGCCTGCGATGCGCAGGAATTGAGTCGCTGGTTGGGCCCCATTCATCAGTTGCACTGGTTCGGCGGCACCTGGGTCGACCGCGCGCTCGGCAGTCAGGGCTGGCAGCAGTTGTTCAACCCGGCCCTTGCTGTCCGTCCGCTGGCCGTCGAGGAAAGTCTCAGTGTCCGTCAGCGCGAAACCTTGCAGACCTGCCTGCTGGAGCAGCATGCCTGCCACTGGAGCCAGGCCACCGGCACGGACTATCACCGCTTGTGGGCGCATCTGCAGGAAGGACTGGCGCTGGGGTTCCATGATCGCTCGGTGCTCGACGGCTGGTTATGGCTGCGCCTGCAACACCCCGAAGCTTCGCTGGCGCAACCGCTGTCCGGGCGCACGCAGCAGGAGCGACTGGACAGCCTGCGGCGGCGATGGCAAGACGATCAGGCTCAATGAGCCTGATCGGTGAACCAGCGATCCTGTTTGCGCAACGACCAGGCAATGGCACCGAGGGTCATGCTGCGCAGCACCATGAACAGCAGGAACGCCAGCCACAGACCGTGATTGCCCAGGCCGCTCAAGGCCCAGGCGAACGGCAGGGTCAGCAGCACCGTCAGCAACATGCCGTTGCGCATTTCCCGCGCCCGAGTGGCGCCGATGAACAGGCCGTCGAGGATGTAGCTCGAGACGGCGATCAAGGGCAGGGCGGCCAGGTAGGGTAAGTAGATGAAGGCGGTGTCGCGCACGCTCTGGATGTCGGTCTGAATTTCGATGAACAGGTGGCCGGCGAACATAAACAGCGTGGCGAACCCCAGGCTGGCCAGCAGTGACCAGCCGCAGGCCACGACCAGGGAGCGACGCAGGGCCGTGCGGTCGCGTGCACCGATCGCGTGCCCGCACAATGCTTCGACAGCGTGGGCCAGGCCATCGAGCGCGTGAGCGGTGAGGAGCAGTCCGTTGAGCAGCAGGGCATTGGCGGCCACGGTGGCGTCGCCCAGCCGGGTGCCTTGCACGGTGATCAGGATGAACACCGATTGCAGCAGCAGGCTGCGGATGAAAATGTCGCGATTGACCGCCAGCAGCGGGCGCCAGCTTTGCCACCGCGCCAGGGCGGCCCAGGCAATATGGCCGGGGTAGGCGCGCAGCGCTTTGCGGGTCAGCAGCAGGCCGATCAGCGCGCCGGTCCATTCGGCGATCACCGACGCCCGGGCGGACCCCACCACTCCCCAATCCAGACCGAGGACAAACCACAGGTTCAGCGCAATGTTGACCAGGTTGGTACCGAGCAGAATCGCCAGCGGCGCGCGGGCGTTCTGGGTGCCGAGGAACCAGCCGACCAGCGCATAACTGGCCAGCGCAGCGGGCAAGCCGAACAGACGGGTATGGAAAAACTCCCGGGTCATCTGTGCAAGGTCCGCCGACGGTTGCATGAAGTGCAGGGCGACACCGCTCAGCGGAATGCCCAGCGCCCCCAATGCCAGCGCCAGCCCCATGGCCAGTAACAGCCCCTGCAACAGAATCTGCCGCAGCGCGGCCCCGTCCGCGCGACCTGCCGCCTGGGCGGCAAAACCGGTGGACCCCATGCGCAGGAAACTCATGGCCCAGGCGAGAAAACTGTACAGGCTGGCCCCGACCGCAACCGCGCCCAGTTGATGGGCGTGGGGCAGGTGGCCGATGACCGTGCTGTCGACCAGCGCCACCAGTGGCACGGAGATATTCGAGAGAATCATCGGCGCGGCGAGCGCCCAGACCCGACGATGGGTGGGGCGGTCGCGCCAGTCGGCGATCAGGTTGGACATGCAGGCTCCTTGGCGAGCCGGCATTGTAGCGGTAGTCGGGGGAGGGCGTTCGGCGGGTTAGTGAATGATCCAGCTCAACAGCCACAAGCCCAGCAGCAGCCAGATGATGCCCATGATGATCGACGCATTCATGAACGCGCGGATCGCCGACCACAACAGCATGAGGCCGACAATCAAGGCGATGATGCTGACAATCGACGTATCCATGCCCAGGGTCCGGGACAACCCTTCGACAAAATTGCTCCCGGCATCGCTGAGCAGGTTGAACAGCCCGCCGAGGCCGTCAACGATAAAGCGGATGACCGAACCGAGCGCCTGGCCGAGCCATTCGAAAAAGCTTTCTACCTGCATGTCTTCAACGTCCTGATGTCAGTGATTGAGCCTTGGGCCACGAATGACAGCGGCGAGTTCCGTGACCGGATCGTTTGAGTATGGCGCAAGAAACTTGCCTTCATGGTTTATCCCCCCGAAGCTATACGCCTTGAGGAGAGCCCGATGAACCTTGTTGAACTGACCGAACGCCTGCACGCCATCCGCGACCACAATGACTGGCGGCAATTTCACAGCCCGAAAAACCTGGCCATGGCCGCGAGCGTGGAAATGGCCGAACTGGTGGAGATCTTTCAGTGGCTGACCGAAGACCAGTCGCGAGCGCTTCCGGCGGACAAGCTGGCGCATGCCGGGCAGGAAGTCGGTGACATCGTGCTCTACCTCCTGCTGCTGTGCAGCGAACTGGGGCTGGACATGAACGAAGTGGTGCGCAGCAAGCTGGCCGACAGCGAGCGGAGGTTCAGCTGATGAGTGACCGTCATTTCGACCAGTTGGCCACCCGTTTCGCCGAAAAGATCTACGGTGGGGCGAAGGGCGCGATCCGTCTGGCGGTGTTGCAGGCCGATCTTGCCGAAACCTTGCCGGACCGACCGCTGCGCGTGCTCGATATCGGCGCCGGCCTGGGCCACATGTCGTTGTGGCTGGCCCAGCGCGGGCACGACGTTACCCTGGCCGAGCCGGCCGAACCCATGCTTGAAGGCGCCCGTCAGCGATTTGCCGAGGCCGGGCAGCCTGCGACATTCATTCAGGCGCCCTGGCAGGACCTGCTTGGCCAGCTCACCGAGCCTTACGACCTGGTGCTCTGCCATGCCGTGCTGGAGTGGCTGGCCGAGCCTCACGCCATTCTGCCGGTGCTGCATCAATTGACGCGACCGGGCGGCTGGTTGTCCCTGGCTTTCTACAACCGGGATGCGCTGATTTACCGCAACCTGCTCAAGGGCCACTTCCGCAAAATGCGCAAGAACGACATGGCCGGCGAGAAACAGAGCCTGACCCCGCAACAACCTCTTGATCCGCGCGAGCTGGCGGCGCAACTTGAAGGCCTGTGGCAGGTCGAAACACAGAGCGGGGTGCGGGTTTTCCATGACTACATGCCCGTGGAGTTCCAGGCTCGCGCCGAATTGGTGGACTTGCTGGAAATGGAGCTGGCCCACCGACGTCACCCCAGTTTTGCCGGGCTCGGGCGTTACCTGCACTGGATTTGCCGGCCGATCTGATCGGAGCACGAAATGAAAAGTCGTTCAGGGTTACTGGTCATCTGCCTGGGCCTGGCCGCCTGCCAGGGCAGCAATCCGTATGTGGCCAGTTCCAGGCCGCTGCCGCCGGCGCCACCGCAAGCGGCCACGACCTTCGACCGCAGCGCCTATCCGGCAGCGCCTCGTGATTACGGGCGCTACCGCAGTTGGGCGTGGCTCAATGGAACCTTGCCGCCCGGCACGGCCTGGGCGGACTCGGCGCAAGTCGCCGAAGCCGTCAGCAACGCGCTGGATCAACGCGGCTTGCGCCCTCTGCATGACAATCGCCCGGCCGACCTGTTCGTCAGTGCCAACCTGCACCTGGAAACCCGCTTGCGTCAGTACCAGGACGACTACGGTTATTACGGTGGCGGGTATGGCAGCTACAACCGCTATGGCAGTGGCTACGGCATGTACAACACGGTGCCGATCGTGCGCACTTATTCGGAGCAGGTCGTGGTGGTACAGGTCGACCTCTTCGATGCGCAAAGCGGCCAGCCGGTCTGGAGTGCCAGTGCCGAAACCAGCAGCAAGAGCAGCCAGAGCGCGCAAGCCGATGCCATCCGTGAGGCTGTGGAAAAGGCCATGTCGGCGTATCCTCCCAGTTAGCTTCTACAATAATAAGAAGCGTTCCGCAGGTTCATGTCTTCAACTGGAGAATCATCATGTTCCGCCGTCTTGCTTTACTGGTCGTGGCCGCACTGCTGAGTGCCTGCGCCGCCAATCAGGTCAACCATGACTTCGACGCCAGCCGCGATTTTGCCGCCTATCGCAGTTGGAGCTGGAAAGAGCCCGCCCTGCAATATCGCCCCGATGACCCTCGGATCAAGAGCGACCTGACCGAACAGCGCATTCGCCAGGCGGTGACGGATCAGCTCGACCAGCGCGGCCTGCGTCCGGCGGCGGCTGGCAGCAAGGGCGATGTGCAAGTGCAGACCTACCTGATCGTCGAGGACCGCCAGCAGCAGGTGACCACCAACTATGGCGGTGCCTGGGGCAACCCTTGGAATGGTTACTGGGGCGGCCCGATGTACAACGAAACCCGCAACATCACCTACAAGGTGGCGACCATCCAGATCGACCTGCTCGATGGCAAGGACGGCAAGCTGGTGTGGCGCGGCAGTGACGAACAGATCCTCAGCCGCACACCGAACCCGTCGGATCGCAGCACGGCGATTCACGATACGGTGAAAAACATCCTGGCCAACTACCCACCGCGCTAGCCCGTAAATCGGCTTCTGTAGGAGCGAGCTTGCTCGCGATGGCGGTGTATCAGTCACGGCAACATCGACTGACACTACGCAATCGCGAGCAAGCTCGCTCCTACAGAGGGGCCATTTTGAAAGTAATGACAGCCTGATCTGTGCGACGGACGGTTCTACTCACATCGCAGCGCTTATCGAGTGTCAGATTTGGCTGATGCTCACTGGCCACTACCCACGTCAAAAGTCTGGCTGTATACCGTTCAAGGGCTTACGTGCCCTGTGGGAAATATCTGACCTCAAGCGTCAAACAAGCCACTTTCCGCGCAATTTCTGCTGACACCTTTTTCGCACGCTCAGATGGATCCAATTGTCGAAGGACGTATGACAGGGGCAGGAACTGCGTCTACTTTCACAATAGGGTTTGTTGTACAGCCAGCGAGTGGTGGTACAGGAGTGGTCAGTCAATTGACCCGGAAAGGAGCCGAAATTGAACAAGTCTGTATCCCCGGTAAAGGTCCTGGTAGTCGATGATCAGCCAATGATCGTCGAGATGGTGTGCGAGTTTCTCGAGGGCAGCGGGTATCGCTGCGTGCCTTGCGAGTCCAGTCACGAGGCTGTCGAGCGCTTCACCGAGGATGCAGAGGTTGGCCTGGTGCTCTGTGATCTGCACATGCCCGGTCTGGATGGCATCGAGTTGGTGCAAGAGCTGCAGCGGCGTTCCGGCAAACACCGGGCTTTCGAGGCAATCATGCTCACGGGACGCGCGGAAAAGCAGGATGTGATCAAGGCCCTGCGGGTGGGCATTGCCGATTACTACCAGAAGCCGATCAACCTGGGAGAAATGCTCGAAGGGGTTCAGCGTCGGGAAGTGGCCCTGCGCGAGCGGCAGAAAAACGTGCAACTGGGGAAGTTGAGCCAGAAGCTGCAATACCTTTCCGCGTCGATCAATGACCTGTACCAGGACCTGGACCAGATCCGCCACAGTTCGCCCATGTCGGAGCCGAGCGAGGGCACGGCGGATAATGCGGCAGAGGAAGACGTGCCGGCGATCTTCCATCAGTTGTCGCCCAGGCAACTGGATGTGGCGCGGCTGGTGGGCAAGGGACAGACCAATTACCAGATCGCCTGTGAGCTGGGCATCACCGAAAACACGGTCAAATTGTATGTGTCGCAGGTGCTGCGCCTGACGCACATGCACAACCGCACGCAACTGGCGCTGGCGTTATCACCGAACGTGTCAGCGGTGCGCCAGAAAGACACCACCCACTGAAACCCGTACCTGTAGGAGCGAGCTTGCTCGCGATGGCGGTTTATCAATCACGGCATCATCGACTGACACTACGCAATCGCGAGCAATCGAGCGTCGACCGGCTGCTCCTACAGGAACAGAAAAGCTCACAACTGATAGCTGAAGCTGATGCTGTACCTCGCCCGGCGATTGAACGTATCCAGCGCTTTTTCCGACATCGGTTTGGCCGCCTCCAGCGCGATGTTGTAGTACTTCGCGTCGCCGAATCGCACACCCAGCGCCGCCGAGGACAGGTCGTTGCCCTTGACCGGCAGCTCGTTGAACCAGGTCCGGGCGCGGTCCAGCACGCCGTACGGTTGCACAATCCTGACCCACTTGCCGTCGCGGTTGAAGCTGTAGTTCAACTCATAGGCCACGCCCCACCCCTTGTCGCCCGAGGCCTGGTCATCGGGGTAGCCGCGTCCGAAATTCTGCCCGCCGAACACCGCCCGCTCACTCTCGGGCAGGGTGTCATCACTCCAGTACAGGGCGGCGGATACCACGCCCTGCCAGTTATCGAAAAACTTGTCGCTTTGCACCCCTGACAAGCGTGCGCGGAAGAAGTCGAGGTCGAGGTCGGTGTTGTTGGTTTTTGCACCCATGCCGTCGATGCCCTGATACAGCCCGCCGCTGAGAATCCGCAGTTGCGTCTGATCGGCCTTGCGCCAGTCGCTTTCCACGGCCACGGCGCGGATGTCGCTGTGTTCCTCCACGCTGAGCGGGAAACCGACCACCTGGTAACGCGTCTTGTCGTTGACGGCATACAGCCGTGCCCCGGCGCTGAACAGCTGGTTGGGGCCGGCGATCAGTGGATGACTGAAACCGATGGAGTAGCGGTCGTTTTCCCGATGCGGCTTGAGTTGCAGGCCATTGTCCAGTTGCACAGTAGTGCTCGGGTCGGCGCGATAGCGCGAGGCGGACAACGCCAGTTGCGTGCCTTCGGCATTGAGGAACTGGTTGTAGTCCAGGCGATAGTAATGCTCGTCGTCATCGCCCGGCGGGAACAGTCCGCTGAGGCTCAGTTGTTCGCCCATGGTGGTCTGCGAGTTGCTGCTGACACCCAGCAGCGCCTGGGTGCCGTTGCGGTTGTCCTCGGTGGCGTTCAGGCTGCTGGTGAACGCTTTGCGGCTGGCCTGGACCCTGAGGTCGGCGGCGCCATCGGTGGTGCCCGGTGGCGGCACCTGTGCCTGCAAGGTCACGCCGGGAATGCGGGTCATCAGTGTGGTGTAGCGCTCGAAGGTCTTGCGCGTCAGCGGCCGCTCTGCCTGGAGCTTGGCCACCAGTTTATCCAGCAGGCCTTTGACCCGTCCGACATCGCCCTGCAGTTGGTAGTCCTTGATGTAGCCCTCCACCAGCACCACGCGCGCCACGCCATTTTCGAAGGTCTGCTGGGGCAGGAAAGCGTAGGACAGCAGGTAACCATCCTGCTGGTAGCGACGGGTGATGCTGCGGGTGGCCTCGATCAGATCGGCGACACTGCTGTCACGGCCCAGCAGCGGTTGGTAAAGGGTGGCCAACTCGTTGAGCGGATAGATCGTCCCGCCTTCGATCTGCACGGTCTTGATATGCACCTTGGTGCCCATCAGCAACGGCTGGGCCTGGGCCGCGCCGGGCTCCGGCACTTGCAAGGGGGCTGCGGTTGGCCGGTAGGCGTCGGCCGGCAGGTTGGGCACGGGCAGGTTGCGGATGGTGTCGTTGCTGTTGAGGAAGCTGGGGAGAGGGTCTGCGAGGGCGCAGGAACTGACGGTGAGCAGTAGCAATGACGCCATGACGCGCATAAGACATTCCCTGTTCGAGTCTCTGCCTGGGGTTCATGTCCGGCAAACAGCGGCGCAAGGCTCGCAGGGAGCCTTGCGCCGGGTGACGCTAGCGTTGTTTGCCGCCCAGGGTTCCGAGCAGGCCGCCGCCCGTACCGGTGCCGTTGACCAGGCCGCCGGCCGCGGTGACGGTATTGCCAAGCGAGGTCACGGTGTTGCCCAGTGTCGTGGTGACCGGGTTGGCGTTGCTGGCGGCAATGGCTCCGCCGAGGTTCGCAACCGCGCCGCCTGCCTGGCTGGTCAGGCCGGCGACTGGAGCGCCGAGCCCGGTGGCCGCGCCGACATTCTGGGTGACGCCGCTCACCCCGCTGACCACGGGATTGACCACGGTGCCCAAGCCATTGCCGACTCTGGCCAGTGCTGCGGTCGGTGCGGTATTGGCCACACCCGAGCCGCCCAGCGCGCTGCCGACGCTGGCGACCAGATTACCGCCGGCCACCGCGTTGTTGCCGGCTGAGGTGACCACTGCATTGCTCCCGGTCAGGCCCTGGCCGACATTGACCACTGCGCCGCCGACGGTTTCGAGCAAGCCGGTGCCTCCGGTTCCCGTGCCATTGGACACCAGCCCACCGGCCTTGCCGACTGCCGTGCCGGTGTTGCTCAGAGCGCCGCCGAGGGTGTTGGTCACAGGGTTGCCGTTGCCCGCCGCCGTGACGTTGCTGCCAACGCCATCAACGGTGTCGCCGACTTTCTTGATCACGCCCTTGAGCGGGTCACCGAGGCCCGTGGCGCTGCCGACCTGATTGGTGGTGCTCTCGACCATGGCAATCACTGGCACCAAATTGTTGCCGACGGTCTGGGTGACCGAGCCCAGCGGGCCGCTCGTGGTGGCCGTGCTCAGGGTATCGCCCAGCATGGTGACGCGCTGGCCGACGCCATCGACCACCGGTGCAACTCGGGTCACTACGCCGCCTACCACAGGAATGCTGGTGGTGGCGGTGTCGAGTTTGCCGCTGAGGTCGGAAACGCCATTGCCGACATCCTGCACCACACCGCCCACCGCCGAGGCCGTGACGCCGAGGCCATTGGGGTTGGTGCCCAGTTGGCCGACGCCGTTGGCGACGCCATCACCCAATGTGCTGACCACGTTGCCAGCGGTATTGGCGACGCTTTGCACCACGCCGCCGGCCACGGGAACCGAACTCAACGAGTCGCCGATCTGGCCCACGCCATCACCCACGCCGCCGACGGTGGTGCCGACATCCTGGACCAGCGTGGTGGTCACCAAGGGTGTTGCAGTGGGAGGGGTTGTCCCGCCGCCACCGCCATTGTCGCCGCCGCCGCCACCACCGCCACCGGCAGTACCATCACCACCACCCGCGCCGCCACCCGAACCATCGCCGCCGCCACCGGCTCCTGCTCCCGCTGAATTGTCAGGTGAACTGCTGCCGGAACTGCTGTGATGGCCGCCACCGCCACTGCTGCAACCACCGAGGCCGAGAGACAGGATGAGGGCCAGAGCTGTTGCCGATTTGCACCACGCCGAGTTTTTCATGGGGAGATTCCTTGCACTTTTCACAACGTCTTTTGTTATTGCAGGCTCGCCGTTTCACGTGGCGGCGCTGCCTTTGTCCGTCGTTTACATGAAAGTCCCAAGGGCTCTGGTCCGCCATTCTCCAATTGGTATTAACACCTTTTTGGCGCTGCAGAACGGCGCGCGCGCATGATCGCTCCCACGCGGAAGGTTCGACGCCTCGACGTGGGAGTGATCAGTCACCCGGCATCAGGCGATCGGCTGCCAACGCCCCACCATGTGTTCAAGGTCCCCGGCCCCCAGCAGCTGAAAATCGCCACTGGAACCGGCCGCACTGGCCAGCAGGAACACCTCGCCGGGCAGCCTCACCGGTTTGCGAAACTGCACGGTGATCTCGATGTTCGCCGTGGGCAGATGTTCGGCCAGCGCGGCGAGGGTGCGGGCCTTGAGCCACAGCCCGTGGGCGATGGCGGTGGGAAAGCCGAACAGCTTGGCGCTGGCGGCGCTCAGGTGGATCGGGTTGTAGTCGCCGGACACTTTGGCGTATTGCCGGCCAATGTCTGCCGGGGCTTTCCAGCGGGTGACCTCGGTTTGCACCAGTGAAGCCTGGAAGGTGTCATCGGTCGGCTCGCCTTCGAGTTTCACCCCGCGACAGAGCATGCGGCTTTGCGCTTCCCATAACGGCCCGAGTTGATCGTCGAGTGTCGTTATCAGGTCGAAGGTCGCACCCTTGGCATGGGGTTGCAGGTTCTCCACCTGCACGCCGACCCGCACGCGACTCACGCCACCCATGGGGCGAAAAACCCTGATGCGGTTGCCGAGATGGATCAGCCCCAGCAGCGGAAACGGAAAGTCTTTCGCCGTGAGCAACTGCATCTGCAGGGCAAACGCGAGGATGTGAGGATACGTCGGCGGCAGCAGGCCGCTGTCGGCAAAACCACAGACCGAACGGTAAGCGGCCAGGCGCTTGCCATCGACATCGACCCAGCAGCGCAAGCCGGTGTCGGGCAGTGTGGTGCCGGTGATCTTGCGCCGCGTCGCCGCCCGGGCAAACAACCCCGGCAGAGCGGGTTCGCGGTCGAGCGTGTGCCAGTCGGTATTCATCATCAAGCCCCCAGGACGCTTTGCCCGCACACCCGCAGCGCCTGCCCGGTGAACGCGCCGGTGCCCGGCTGCGCCAGCCACGCCACCGCTTCGGCGACATCCTGCGGAAAGCCGCCCTGGCCCAGCGAACTCATGCGCCGGCCCGCTTCGCGCAAGCCAAACGGAATGTGTGCGGTCATCTGCGTTTCGATAAAGCCGGGGGCCACGGCGTTGATGCTGATCCCGCGCTCACTGAGCAACGGCGCCCAGGCATTGGCCAGGCCGATCAAGCCGGCCTTGCTCGCCGCATAGTTGGTTTGCCCGCGATTGCCGGCGATGCCGCTGATGGACGCCAGCAACACCACACGGCCGTTGTCGCGCAGGGTGCCGCTGTCGAGCAGGGCCTGGGTCAGCACTTGCGGGGCATTGAGGTTGACCGCGAGCACCGCGTCCCAGAATTCCGGGGTCATGTTGGCCAGGGTCTTATCCCGAGTGATGCCGGCGTTGTGCACCACGATATCGACGCCGTCCGGCAAGTGCTCGACCAACTGCGTGGCGGCATCCTCGGCGCAGATGTCCAGAGTGATACCGCGCCCGCCCAGGCGCGCGGCCAGGGCTTCGAGGTCAGCCTTGGCCGATGGTACGTCGAGCAGAATGACCTCGGCACCGTCGCGGGCCAGGGTTTCGGCGATCGACGCACCGATGCCCCGCGCCGCGCCGGTGACCAGCGCCTTGCGTCCGGCCAGCGGGCGCGTCCAGTCGGTGACGGGGGTGTCGCAAGCATTCAGGCGGATCACCTGCCCGGACACGAAAGCGCTCTTGGGCGAGAGGAAAAACCGCAGCGGTCCTTCCAGTTGATCCTCGGCGCCTTCGCCAACCTGGATCAGTTGCAGGGTGCCGCCGTTGCGCAGTTCCTTGGCCAATGACCGGCTGAAGCCTTCGAGGGCACGTTGCGCGCTAGCGGCGAACGGATCGCGCAGGTCCTGCGGCGGCCGCCCGAGGATGACCAGGTGTGCGCTGTTATCGAGGTTTTTCATCAGCGGCTGGAAGAACTCGCGCAACTGCTTGAGCTGGTCGGTGTGCAAAAGATCCGTGGCGTCGAACACCACGGCCTTGAGTTTCGGGCCGAGGCCGGGAATCCAGGCGGTGGCCAGTGACGGCTCGGTGCCGTAGCTGTAGATCGCATCGGTCAGGCGATTGGCGAAGGCACCGACCTTTTGCGCCAGTGGCCCGCCGCCGAGCAGCAGCGCCCCTTCGACCGGCCGCAGCCGGCCGGCTTGCCAACGCTCCAGCCGCACCGGCGCCGGCAGCCCCAGGGCCCCGACCAGGCGATGGCCGATGGATGAATTGGCGAAGTCGATATAGCGGTCAGACATGGAACGCGCTCCGGTAGCTGGGGTTCAAAGTGTGGACCACGAATGGCAATCAGTCGTTCGATCAGCGAGATAAGGCCTACGCTTGAACAGGTTAGGCAGGTTTGCCCCCAGGGTTTACGGGGCATGGGTGGCCGATCCAGGGGGATTCGGTTCTATATCCAGATATTTCATGGGGAGCATGACATGACTCAGTTGCGCCGCGTCGCGATCATCGGCGGTAACCGCATTCCATTCGCCCGCTCCAATGGGCCGTACGCCACCGCGAGTAACCAGGCGATGCTCACCGCTGCGCTCGAGGGCCTGATCGAGCGTTTCAACCTGCACGGCCAGCGCATCGGTGAAGTGGCGGCGGGTGCGGTGCTCAAGCATTCGCGCGACTTCAACCTGACCCGCGAATGCGTGCTCGGCTCGCGACTGTCGCCGACCACTCCGGCCTACGACATTCAGCAGGCGTGTGGCACCGGCCTGGAGGCTGCGTTGCTGGTGGCCAACAAGATCGCCCTGGGCCAGATCGAGTGCGGCATTGCCGGCGGCGTCGACACCACGTCGGACGCGCCTATCGGCATCAACGAAGGGCTGCGCCGGATTCTGCTGCAAGCCAATCGTGCCAAGACCACCGGCGACAAGCTCAAGACCTTCCTGCAACTGCGCCCCGGCCATCTGATCCCCGAGTTTCCGCGCAACGGCGAGCCGCGTACCGGTTTGTCCATGGGCGATCACTGCGAATTGATGGCGCAAACCTGGAACATCCCGCGCGCCGAACAGGATCAACTGGCGCTGGAGAGTCACCAGAAAATGGCTGCGGCCTATGCCGAAGGCTGGCACAACGACCTGATGACGCCGTTCCTCGGCCTCACCCGCGACAACAACCTGCGTCCGGACCTGACCCTGGAAAAACTCGCCTCGCTCAAACCCGCTTTCGAGAAAAGCGCCAGGGGCACCCTCACGGCGGGCAACTCGACGCCCCTGACCGACGGCGCGTCACTGGTGCTGTTGGGCAGCGAGGAGTGGGCCAGGGAGCGCGGTTTGCCGATCCTCGCCTACCTGCGCGATGGCGAGGCCGGCGCGGTGGATTTCGTCAACGGCGCCGAAGGCTTGCTGATGGCCCCGGTGTACGCGGTGCCTCGTTTGCTGGCGCGCAATGGCCTGACCTTGCAGGACTTCGACTACTACGAAATCCACGAAGCTTTCGCCGCCCAGGTGCTCTGCACCTTGAAGGCCTGGGAAGATGCCGAGTACTGCCAGACCCGCCTGGGCCTGGACGCACCGCTGGGTTCCATCGACCGCAGCCGGCTCAACGTCAAGGGCAGCTCGCTGGCCGCCGGGCATCCCTTCGCTGCCACCGGCGGGCGGATCGTGGCCAACCTGGCGAAACTGCTCGATGCGGCCGGGCAGGGCAGGGGGTTGATTTCGATCTGCGCGGCAGGCGGGCAGGGGGTGACGGCGATTATCGAGCGTTAGCCGTCCATCAACTGGAAACTGGAACCCCTGTGGGAGCGAGCCTGCTCGCGATAGCAGTGTGTCAGGTGAGACCGCTATCGCGAGCAGGCTCGCTCCCACAGGGTTCGGTTTCAGCAGAGGATAGTGGTGTTGAATAGATAGGGCGCTTGCCCTACTGTCCCACGCACCACCCACCCAGCAACACAAGGCCCGCAAATGCCGTCCAACGGACAACTTTCCCTCGAGCGCAGCATCCCGGTCCTGGGCGCCTTGCCGCGTCCGCTCTACGCCAGAGTCGAAAGCCTCAACGCCGGCTCCTGGACGCCCTCACATCGCCACGACTGGGTGCAGTTTTCCTATGCGATCAGCGGCGTACTCGGCGTGCACACCGCTGAAGGCAGTTTCTTCGCGCCGCCGCAGTGGGGCATCTGGATTCCAGCGGACTTCGAGCATCAGGTCGTGACCTCGATGCGCGCCGAGATGCGCAGCCTGTATGTGCGCCGCGAAGATTGCCTATGGGCCGAAGACCGTTGCCGGGTGCTGGAGGTGACGCCGCTGGCGCGGGAACTGATCAAGAGCTTTTGCCAGTTGCCGGTGGAGTATCCACAGGGCGACAGTCCGCAGGCGCGGTTGGTGAGTGTGTTGCTGGATCAGCTGGCGAGTCTGCCGGAGGTCGGCTTTTCCTTGCCGTTGCCGCGTCATGAACGCTTGCTGGGGCTGTGCAACGAACTGATCGAAAACCCCGAGCACACTGTGACGTTGCAAGAATGGGCGCTGCGCCTGGGGACGTCGGAAAAGACTTTGATGCGCCTGTTCCAGCGCGAAACCGGCTTGAGCTTTCGCGGCTGGCGCCAGCGCATGCGGCTGCTGTCGTCGCTGAGCCTGCTGGAGGAGGGGGCGAGTGTGACCGATACCGCGTTGGCTTGTGGGTATGACTCGACGTCGGCGTTTATTGCGGCGTTCAAGGGGTTGTTCGGGTTTACCCCAGGAGAGTTGTTCCGGCAGTGATGCCCCATCGCGAGCAGGCTCGCTCCCACAGTGGATTTGTGTACTGTGGGAGCGAGCCTGCTCGCGATAAGGTCACCCCGGTTCAGATCAGGTCTTGAACCTGCGCACCAACCCATCCAGCTCACTGGACAGCCCCGCCAGGCTCTGGGAATCCAGTCGCGCCGAGTTCGCCAGTTCCGCCACCAGCTGCGCATCGCCGTGAATCTGGCTGATGTGGCGGTTGATGTCTTCGGCCACCTGGTGCTGCTCTTCCGCCGCGGTGGCGATCTGGGTGTTCATGTCGCGGATGACGTCCACCGACTCACGAATCTGCCCGAAGCTGCTGCGTGCCTCGGCGATGCGGGTCACCGACTGCTGCGACACTTCCAGGCTCGCGTGCATCTGCTGGGTCACTTCGCTGGTGCGCCGGGCCAGGTTGCCGAGCAGACCGTCGATTTCCGCCGTGGAGTCGGCGGTGCGCTTGGCCAGTGCCCGCACTTCATCGGCTACCACCGCAAAGCCGCGCCCCTGCTCACCCGCACGGGCCGCTTCGATGGCGGCGTTGAGGGCCAGCAGGTTGGTCTGTTCGGCGATCGAACGGATGGTCCCGAGGATCGACTGGATGTCGTTGCTGTCGCGCTCCAGTTGTTGCATCGACTGCGCCGACTGTTCGATTTCCTGGCTCAGGCGATCGACGCTGTTCACGGCCGCATCAATCTGCTGCTGGCCTTCATGGGCCTGGCGCTGGCCGCTGTCGGCCGACTCGGCGGCCTGGCTGCAGGAGCGCGCGACTTCGTTGGCGGTGGCGACCATTTCGTGGAACGCGGTGGACACCATGTCCACCGCTTCGCGCTGGCGACCGGCCGCTTCGGCCATGTCGTGGGACACCTGGGTGGAGCTCTTGGAGGTGTCGAGGATTTTGCTCGCCGCGCCACCAATGCTCTGGATCAGGTTGCGGATCGCCGCCAGGAACTGGTTGAACCAGTTGGCCAGTTGCGCAGTTTCATCGCGACCGCGGATTTGCAGGCTCTGGGTCAGGTCACCTTCGCCCTGGGCGATGCCTTCCAGGCCGCTGGCCACGCCACGGATCGGCCGCACGATGAGGCTGGCGAAGCTGGCGCCGACCACGGCGAAGACCACGGCCAGTACGGCGGCGATGATGGCGATCAACCAGGTCAGTTGGGTCGCCGAGCTCATCACTTCGCTTTGCTTGATCAGGCCGATGAAGGTCCAGCCCAGTTGCTCCGATGGCCAGACGTTGGCCATGTAGCGCTCGCCGTTGAGTTCGACTTCCACCAGGCCCTTGCCGGCCTTGGCCAGTTGCGCGTAACCGTCGCCGAGGCTGCCCAGCGCCTTGAAGTTATGCTCCGGCTGCTTGGGGTCCACCAGCACGGTGCCGTTGTTTTCCAGCAGCATCAGGTAGCCTGTTTCACCCAGCTTGATCTGCTTGACGATCTCGGTGAGCTGCTTGAGCGATACGTCGATGTTGACCACGCCACCCTGGGCGCCCAGCTGGTTGGCCACGGCGCGCACGGTACTGACCAGTACCGCGTCATCACCGGCCCAGTAATAGGCTTCGGTGCGCACGGTCTTGCCGGGGTTGGCCATTGCCGTCTTGTACCACGGGCGAACGCGCGGGTCGTAGTTCGCCATTTTCGGGTCGCCAGGCCAGAACGCGTAACCGCCGTTGCTCAAGCCGTAGGACACGTAGGAGTACGCCGGATGACTGGCGGCCAGGGCGGCGAACAGATCAAACAGTTTGGTGTCGATTTCCGTGAAGGGGATTTGCGCAGCGTCAGCGCTCATGTGGCTTTTCACGCTGGCGTCAGCCGCCTTGACCAGCGGCTGGTTGGCCAGGTACTCGACGTTCTGGGTGATGCCGTCGAAAAACAGCTGCATGGCGTTGCTGACCTGACGAATCTCGCGGCCGCTGCCGTCGACGAAATCGTCCTTGGCATCGCTGCGCAGGTTCATGACCACGAGGGTGGCGACCAGCACCACGGGCAAGCAGGCGATGATTGCAAACGCCCACGTCAACTTCTGTTTGATGTTCATCCGCGCTCCATATTTTCTTGTAACCCACGTAGTGCAGAGGACCCGCGGAATTATTGGCAGCCGTAACGATTGTGTCAGTCCCGATCCTGGGAGGTTTCGACGTCTTCTTCTGTGGAAGGGATCGTCGGACAATTCACTTTGTTACTGAGGGCTTCGGCTGCCCGGGAGGGAAATTGAGGGCTGTTGAAAAAAATCCTACGAAAGGCGCTGATCAGTATGTCGGGCTCTGTCGTCAATGCCCGCGAATGCCTTCTCCATCAATGAGGGTGGGCTCGGCTATGATCCTTGGCGGTCGAGGAAACTCGACGCCATTGGCCGGTTTTTTCGGCACATTGTGTGCATCTGCACAGTTCACAGGTCGGCAACCCCTCCCGCCAATGAGTGGATTGCCGTATAACGAATGACTCACGCGTGTTTGGTAATAAAGGACCCAGAATAAAAGCTGATGAAGACTCCAAAACGCATTGAACCCCTGATCGAGGACGGTCTGGTCGACGAGGTGCTGCGCCCACTCATGAGTGGTAAAGAAGCAGCTGTGTATGTGGTGCGCTGCGGCAATCAGGTGCGTTGCGCGAAGGTCTACAAGGAGGCGAACAAACGCAGTTTCCGCCAGGCGGCCGAGTATCAGGAAGGCCGCAAGGTCCGCAACAGTCGGCAGGCCCGGGCCATGGCCAAGGGCTCCAAGTTCGGTCGCAAGGAGGCCGAAGACGCCTGGCAGAACGCCGAAGTGGCGGCGTTGTTCCGCCTGGCCAATGCCGGTGTGCGGGTGCCCAAGCCGTATGACTTCCTCGAAGGCGTGCTGCTGATGGAGCTGGTGGCCGACGAGTACGGCGATGCGGCCCCGCGCCTGAACGACGTGGTGCTGGAGCCGGAACAGGCGCGCGAGTATCACGC
The DNA here is from genome assembly GCF_040947875.1 of Pseudomonas sp. MYb118. Classification (NCBI taxonomy): domain Bacteria; kingdom Pseudomonadati; phylum Pseudomonadota; class Gammaproteobacteria; order Pseudomonadales; family Pseudomonadaceae; genus Pseudomonas; species Pseudomonas sp. MYb118. The sequence goes on from NZ_JBFRXN010000002.1 coordinate 2,448,211, forward strand.
GTTCCTCATTTCGCAGATCGTGCTGATGTTGTGTACCGGTCTGGTGCACGGTGACTTGTCCGAGTTCAACGTGCTGCTGACGCCCAACGGCCCGGTCATCATCGACCTGCCGCAGGCGGTGGACGCGGCGGGTAACAACCACGCCTTCAGCATGCTGGAGCGGGACGTGGGCAACATGGCGTCCTACTTCGGACGGTTTGCCCCGGAGCTGAAAAACACCCGCTACGCCAAGGAAATGTGGGCGTTGTACGAAGCCGGCACCTTGCAGCCCAACAGCGTCCTGACCGGCGAATTCGCCGATACCGAGGAACTGGCCGATGTCGGTGGGGTGATGCGCGAGATCGAAGCGGCGCGCCGCGACGAAGAGCGCAAACAGGCCGCCCGTGCGGCGGATGATGCGCCACCGAACAAGGGCGAAGAGCCGCCACCGCCTTGGTTGCAGTGAGGCGTTGAATCAAAAAACCGGCTTCGGCCGGTTTTTTGTGGGCATGGTTTTGGTGGGGTGGTGTTTTTCAGGGCCTCATCGCGGGCAAGCCCGCTCCCACAGGGATCACGCTGCACCTGTAGGAGCGGGCTTGCCCGCGATGGCGGCCTCCCAGGCAATGAACAATCTTCAGGCACAACACCCCGAAGCCAGATTCTTCAGGATCGGGCAGTCCGGCCGGTGATCGCCCTGACAATGTTCCACCAGGTCCTGCAAGGTATCGCGCAACTGCCCCAGTTCGCGGATCTTCTGCTCCAGCTCCTCGATGTGCTGGCGCGCCAATGCTTTCACATCGGCACTGGCGCGCTGGCGGTCCTGCCACAGGGCCAATAGCTTGCCGACCTCTTCCAGGGAAAACCCCAGGTCCCGCGAGCGCTTGATGAACGCCAGGGTGTGCAAGTCGTCATCGCCATAAACGCGGTAGCCGCTGTCGGTGCGATGGGCCGCCTTGAGCAGCCCGATGGACTCGTAGTAACGAATCATCTTCGCGCTCAGGCCGCTCTGCCGGGCTGCTTGGCCGATGTTCATCGGTTGTCCTCCAGGTCCTTGGGTTTCCAGGTTTTCAACAGTAACGCATTGCTCACTACGCTGACGCTCGACAACGCCATCGCCGCCCCGGCCAGCACCGGGTTGAGAAAGCCCAGCGCCGCCAGCGGAATGCCGATGAGGTTGTAGACGAAAGCCCAGAACAGGTTCTGGCGGATCTTCGCGTAGGTCTTGCGGCTGATTTCCAGGGCGGCCGGCACCAGGCGCGGGTCGCCGCGCATCAGGGTGATCCCGGCGGCATGCATGGCGACGTCGGTGCCGCCGCCCATGGCGATACCGATGTCGGCGGCGGCCAGGGCGGGAGCATCGTTGATGCCGTCGCCGACCATCGCCACCACCGCGGATTTTTTCAGCGCCGCGACAGTGGCGGCTTTATCGGCGGGCAGGACCTCGGCGTGGACATCGGCGATGCCGAGCGCCTCGGCTACCACCTTGGCGCTGCCGCGATTGTCGCCGGTCAGCAGGTGGCTGCTGATCTGCTGACTGCCCAGTTGTTGCACCGTTTGCAACGCACCGGGCTTGAGGGTGTCGCCGAACGCGAACAGGCCCAGCACCTGCGGTTGTGGTGTGAGTGCGATGAGCCAGGACAGGGTGCGGCCTTCGGTTTCCCAGGCGCTGGCGCGATCAGCCAAGTCGCCGGCAGCCAGCCCGCTTTCTTCCAGCAGGCGCCGATTGCCCAGCGCCAGGCGCCGGCCGTCGAGGGTGCCGGCGATGCCGCGGCCGGTCAGCGATTGGCTGTCGCTGACGTCCGCCACGTTCAGGCCGCGTTCGGCGCAGGCGTCCAGTACGGCCTTGGCCAGCGGGTGTTCACTGCCCCGTTGCAAGGCGCCGGCCATCTGCAGCAGGCGGCCTTCGTCCCCGTCGACGGCGCTCAAGTGGGCGATGCGTGGCGCGCCCGACGTCAGCGTGCCGGTCTTGTCGAACACCACCGCGCTGACTTCATGGGCGCGCTCCAGCGCTTCGGCGTCCTTGATCAGAATCCCGTGACGCGCCGCCACGCCGGTGCCCGCCATGATCGCGGTCGGTGTGGCCAGGCCGAGGGCGCAGGGGCAGGCGATCACCAGTACCGCGACGGCATTGATCAGCGCGGTCTCCATCGGCGCGCCATACAGCCACCAGCCGATCAGGGTGGCCAAGGCAATCAGCAGGACCGTCGGCACGAACACTTGGCTGACTTTATCCACCAGCTTCTGGATCGGTGCTTTCGCCGCCTGGGCGTCCTCGACCAGGCGGATGATGCGCGCCAGCACGGTTTCCGCGCCCAGGGCCTGGGTGCGCACCAGCAAGCGGCCTTCGCCATTGATCGCGCCACCGGTGACCTTGTCGCCCGGTTGTTTGGGCACCGGCAGGCTCTCGCCGCTGATCAGCGCTTCGTCGGCGTGGCTCTGGCCTTCGACCACTTCACCGTCCACCGGAAAACGCTCGCCGGGTTTGACCAGCACCAGGTCATCGAGGCGCAAGGCGCTGATGGCGACGTCCTGCTCGCGGCCGTCGATCACCTGGGTCGCGCGTTCCGGGCGCAACGCTTCCAGGGCGCGAATGGCGCTGGCGGTCTGGCGTTTGGCGCGGCTTTCCAGGTATTTGCCCAGCAGCACCAGCGCGATCACCACCGCCGACGCTTCGAAATACAGATGCGGCATGCCCCCGTCGGCGGTGGCCCATTCGTAGAGGCTCAAGCCGTAGCCGGCGCTGGTGCCGAGAGCGACCAGCAGGTCCATGTTGCCGGCCCCGGCGCGCACGGCTTTCCACGCCGCCACATAAAAGCGCGCACCGAAAATGAATTGCACCGGGGTGGCCAGGGCAAACTGCGCCCAAGCTGGCAGCATCCAGTGCACACCGAAAGGTTGCAGCAGCATCGGCAGCACCAGCGGCAAGGCGAGGGCGATGGCCAGGATCAGCGCCCAGCGCTCACGGTGCAGGCGCTGCTGTTGCGTGTCGAGCTGCGGGTGTTCGGCCTGCCAGACGCTGGCGCTGTAGCCGGCCTTGCTCACGGCGTCGATGAGCGTTTGTGGAGTGATCTGCCCGAGCAATTCGAGGTGAGCGCGCTCGTTGGCCAGGTTGACGCTGACGCTTTTCACCCCCGGCACTTTGCTCAGCGCCCGTTCGACCCGCCCGACGCAGGAGGCGCAAGTCATGCCGTCGATGCTCAGTTCCAGGCTGTGTTGCGGCACGCTGTAGCCGGCTTGCGCGACCGCCGCCATCAACGCTGGCAGGCTGTCGCTGGGGGCCTGGACCCGCGCCTGTTCGGTGGCCAGGTTGACACTGACGGCCGAGGCGCCGATGACTTTGCTCAAGGCACGCTCGACACGCCCGGCGCAACTGGCGCAGGTCATGCCGGCAATCGGCAGATCGAAAGTAGTGGATTCGGACATCGGTCGCGCTCCCTGTAGAAGATGCCTACAGGATCAACCTTGCCATGCGGGCAAGGTCAAGCGCCATGTCGCAGATCAATCCCGCTGTCAGTAATCCAGGGCTGCACGCTTGAGGTACATGCCTTCGCGGGTCATCGCGATGCGGTACTTCTGCACGTCCCCGGCCTTGAGCGTGATGTCCTGCGAACCCGGCGCGAGCATGCCTGGGTTGCAGCCCGGCACCTGACCCGGCAGCAGCTTGAGCCGCAGCGAGACATTGCCCGGTGGCAGGTTGAACGAAGTGCTCTGCTCCTGGAACAGCCGGGCCGACAGCTGATCCTGGATGTACACGCCGATTTCGCAACTGGTCGCGACTTCCAGGCGCTCGCGGGAAATGATCAGGACACCGTAGTCCTCACCGGCGGCATTGGCCGAGGGCACGGCGGCGAAAAGACTGAGCAAGCCAAACAGGCTGAAAGCTGACCAGCGCATGGCTGAATCTCCACGATTCGATTCATTGATGGGCGTAGCTTGGCCGAGCGCGGCGACGATTGCCAGCCCGGCAGCGAATGTCAGAACTTGACCTTGCCATGGTGGAAAGGTCGAAACTGTCCGCAACCTCACTCAAAGGAGCTGTTCCATGCAAGTCTTCAATGTTCAGGGCATGTCCTGCGGTCACTGTGTCAAAGCCATTACCCAGGCGTTGCAGGCGGTGGATCCGGCGGCCAGTGTTCGGGTCGATCTGGCGGCGAAGGAAGTGGGGGTCGAGAGTAACCTGACCGCCGAACAGGTGATCGCGGCGATCAGTGAAGAAGGGTATGAAGTGAAAGTTGCTTGAGATCATTGATCCGAGCGTTTTTGATCGTTAGCCAACTATCGGAATATTCAAGGCGCCCCCGCGCAGCTAGAATAGGGGGCCGCAGACCTCAGCCGCACTGGATGCCTGATGAACCTCCGTACCATTCTGATTCTTGGCGCCCTGAGCGCTTTCGGGCCGCTCGCGATCGACTTCTACCTGCCGGCCTTCCCGGCGATGGCGCTGGCATTCGGCACCGATGAGCAACATGTCCAGCTGACGCTGGCGGCCTATTTCCTCGGCCTGTCCATCGGTCAGCTGGCCTACGGTCCGGTGGCGGATCGTTTCGGTCGGCGTATCCCGTTGTTGACCGGCGTCGGCCTGTTCACCCTCGCGTCCCTGGCGTGCGCCTATGCACCGAGCCTGGAATGGCTGATGGCGGCACGTTTCGTCCAGGCCCTCGGTGGCTGCGCGGGGATGGTGATCTCGCGGGCGGTGGTCAGTGACAAGTGCGACGCGGTGGGTTCAGCCAAGGTCTTTTCGCAACTGATGCTGGTCATGGGCCTGGCGCCGATTCTCGCGCCGATGCTGGGTGGCTTGCTGGTCAACACCACGGGCTGGCAGTCGATCTTTCTCGCACTGACCGGGTTCAGCGCGCTCGCGGGCCTGGCCGTGGCACTGGGATTGCCGGAAAGCATGCCGGCGCATCTGCCGCGTCAACCGCTGTCGGGTGCGCTGCGCCAGTACGGCCGCTTGCTGAAAGACCCGATTTACCTCGGCCATGCCCTGACCGGTGGCATCGCCATCGCCGGGATGTTCGCTTACATCGCCGGTTCCCCTTACGTATTCATCAAGCTGTATGGCGTGCCGGCCGAACACTTCGGCTGGTTGTTCGGCACCAACGCGGCGGGTTTCATCCTGGTGGCGCAGGTCAATGCGCGGCTGCTGGCCAAGCGGGGTCCGGCATTCCTGCTGGCGCGTACCGTGTGGATTTATCTGGCGGCGGCCCTGGCCCTGCTGGCCGTCAGTGCATTGCACACCGAGCAACTGTGGCCGTTGCTGGTGCCGCTATTCATCTGCATTTCCAGCCTCGGCTGCATCCTGCCCAACGCCTCGGCCTGTGCCATGACCGGCCAGGGCGCGCGTGCCGGTAGCGCGTCAGCTTTGCTCGGGTGCCTGCAATTCAGCGTCGCCGCCGGAGCGGCGTCGCTGGTGGGAATTCTGTATGACGGCAGCGCCATGCCGATGGCCATGGTCATCAGCCTGTGTGCAATTCTGGTGGTGAGTGCGGCGATGCTCACCCGGCGCCTGCAAAATGCCCGGGCGCTGGCGCAAGCCCAGGTCTGAGGGCGTCAGCCAGCAGCGCGATGCTGCTGGAGGACAGGCATTGGGTGAGGGGCGTGCAAGCGTGCTTCAAGGGTGCGAGTAAACGCGCGGGCTTCGGCTTCACTGCGGAACGTCACCGCAGTTTGGTCCAGGCGGACTTGCCACTGGGACTTGGACAATTCTTTTATCAGGATCTTCATTGCTGACCTCCTCGGTTAAAAGATTGCATCGCAGAGACCACGATTGTAGACCCCCATGCAAGCAAAACCATGACGACGATCAACGTTCAGACTGACGGCGTCGCCCCTGCGGGCGACGCTTGTTTCAACGTGTTTCAGAAGCCTTCCAGCACGATCTTGCCCTTGGCTTTGCCGCTTTCGAGCAGTGCATGGGCACGGCGCAGGTTCGCGGCATTGATCGTTCCGAAGTGCTCGCCGACGGTGGTTTTCAGCGTCCCGGCGTCGATCAGTCCGGCGACCCGGTTGAGCAGTTTGTGTTGCTCGAGCATGTCTGGCGTTTCGAACAGCGAACGGGTGTACATGAACTCCCAGTGCAGCGACAGGCTCTTGCGCTTGAGCTTGGTCACGTCCAGCGCTTTCGGATCGTCGATCAGCGCGAGCTTGCCTTGTGGCGCCAGGGCCTCGACCAACTGATCCAGGTGGTGATCGGTCTGGGTCAGGCTGGCGACGTGGGTCACCTGCGCAACGTCTGCGCGTTTCAGGGCTTCGCTCAATGGCTGGCTGTGATCGACCACCAGGTCGGCGCCCAGTTCACGTACCCAGTCCTGGGTTTGTGGACGAGAAGCGGTGCCGATGACCTTGAGGCCGGTCAACTGGCTGGCCAGTTGGGTCAGGATCGACCCCACGCCACCCGCCGCGCCGACGATCAGCAGGCTCTGGCCTTCATCGGTTTTACCTTCGCGAATCTGCAGGCGTTCGAACAGCAGTTCCCACGCGGTGATGGCGGTCAGCGGCAGGGCGGCGGCTTCGGCGAAACCCAGGGTCTTGGGCATGTGGCCAACGATGCGCTCGTCCACCACGTGCAGCTCGCTGTTGCCGCCGGCGCGGGCGATGGAGCCGGCATAGAACACCTTGTCGCCGGCCTTGAACAATGTCACTTCACTGCCGACCGCCTTGACCACGCCGGCGACGTCCCAGCCCAGCACCTTGGCCGCGCCACCTTCAGGCTGGACGTTCTGGCGCACCTTGGTGTCCACCGGATTGACCGAGATGGCTTTGACTTCCACCAGCAGGTCACGCGGGCCGGCGACCGGCTCTGGCAGTTCGATGTCCTGCAGGGATTTTTCGTCGCTGATCGGCAAAGACGCGTAATAGGCAATGGCTTTCATTGTGGATTCCTGAGTCATGTAAAGAAGGGATCAAACCAGTGCGCGCAGGCGCTTGAGATCGAAGTGTTCGATCAGCTCGCCGGCCGTGGCGCGAAAGTGCTGGATGTGTGCGCTGGCGTCGTGGGCCTGCAACGCTTCATCGCTGCTCCACTGTTCGATCATGTAGAAGGCCAGCGGGTTGGCCAGGTCTTGATGCAGATCGTATTGGCCGCAGCCGGCTTCGGCGCGGGTCGGCTCCAGCAGTGCACGCAGGTGCTGCTCGAGGGCGTCCTGCTGGCCGGCTTTGGCGATCAGTGTGGCAATGGCGGTGAAAGGCTGGGACATGGTCGACTCCAGAAGTGAAGTGATTGCGATGGGACAGATGATTGGCTATTTCTCTGCAAGATAAAACCCGCTAAAAGAGCAGTCTCTTTCAATATTTTTTTGATAATGGGGCTGCGCAATGATGCGTTTTGATGACTTGCAGCTGTTTGTCCGGGCGGCGGACCTGGGCAGTCTGTCGGCGGCCGCGCGGGGTATGGACATGTCCGCAGCGGTGGCCAGCGCGGCATTGAAGCGCATCGAGCAGCAGCTGGGCGCCCGGCTGCTCGCACGTTCGACGCGCAGCCTGCGCTTGACCGCCGAAGGCGAGGGGTTTCTCGAGTATGCCCGGGCGGCACTGAGCAATCTCGACGAAGGCCGCCGCTTGCTGGCCCGTGGTCAGGATCAGGTCAGCGGTGTGTTGCAACTGTCGGCGCCCTCGGATTTTGGCCGCAACCTGTTGTTGCCCTGGCTGGACGAGTTCCAGCGCGAGCATCCGCAACTGACCGTACGGCTGCTGCTGGGCGACCGCATCGCCGACCTGTTCCGCCAGCCGGTGGACATCGCCCTGCGATATGGCGAGCCGGAGGACTCCAGCCTGGTGGCGCTGCCCATCGCCGCACAGAACCGTCGGGTGTTGTGCGCCGCGCCGGGTTACCTGGCCAGGCACGGCGAGCCGCGCCAGCTCGAACAACTGGCGCAGCACAATTGCCTTTTGTACATGCTCGGCAGCCGGGTTCACGACCACTGGAGTTTCCACGACGGCAAGCGCGAAGTCAGCCTGACCGTCAGTGGCGACCGCTTCAGTGACGACGCCGATGTGGTGCGCTTGTGGGCGGTGTCGGGTGCCGGGATTGCCTACAAGTCCTGGCTCGATGTCGCCGCCGATGTGCTGGCCGGACGCTTGAAAGTGTTGATGCCCGAGTTGCTCGGTGAACGTGCACCGCTGAATTTGCTGTGCGCCCATCGCGCACAGTTGAGTAAGCCGGTGAACCTTTTACGGGAAATGCTTGCCAGCCGATGTACTCGTTTGGGCGGTCAATTTCCCGGCTTGGCAGGGGCTGATCATTAGTCGCAGGAAAATAGCGAAATTTCTCTCAGGATCAATCACCACCAATGGTTTCCGGGGGGCAGGAACAGCGGATCAACCCGCTTATACTAGCGCCCGCCTCATGTGCGCACCGTCGAGTTCGCGTGGCGAGTCCGCGTTCGAGGCGGTCAGGCTCTGCGGTCAATCCCCTGCCTTATGCAAGGTCGACGAAGCAGTGCTTGGGTGAGTGGATGGCTTTGCCCGGTTTATGGCGGTTTCCGCGTCTTGGCCGACGACACATTACTGGTCAAGATATCTCTGAGCAGTAGACGAAACGATTCAACAGGGAGTGAATACATGGAACATGCACCTTGCATCAGCCAGATTGCCACATTGCTGTCTGACCCTAAGCGCAGCGCAATGATGTGGGCCTTGATGGACGGCGCGGCGCGGCAGACCGAAGAACTGGCCCTGCTGGCCCGGCTGTCGCCGTCCTCGGCCAGTGCGCACCTTGGGCGTTTGTCCGCCGGGGGACTGTTGAAGGTCGAGACCCGTGGTCGCAAGCGATTCTTCCGCCTGGCCGCACCCGAGGTCGGCGCGGCGATAGAGGCGCTGGCCAGTGCGACGATCGCCAGTACCCCGCGGGACATTCCCGAAGTGTTCAAGCGCAACACCGCGCCTGTCCCGATTCGCCAGACTGCGCCTTCGTCGTTGTTGCGTGCACGCCTGTGTGACGATCACCTGGGCGGCACGCTGGCCGCGGACCTCTACCAGCGCCTGCTGGACGCGGGCTGGATCGAGCAGTTCGATCATCGGGTGTCGATCACGCACAAGGGCGCCACCGAACTGGCGAACCGCGGTGTGTTCGTCCAGGCATTGGCGCACAGCACCAGCAAGGCGGCCTGTGCGTGTCCCGACTGGAGTGAAAGACGACCGCACATGGGTGGCTCGCTCGGTGCGGCGCTGTTGCAGTTGTTCATGCAGTCCGGCTGGCTGAGCCTGCCGAATGATTCACGCGCCCTGCACATCACCGCGACCGGTCAGCGTGAAATCCATCGCTTCGCCAAGGATGCCGAGCTGGAGATGGCGTAGATGCTGATCGTTCCCACGCCGAGCGTGGGAACGATCATGTCGGCGAGGTTACGGCTTGACCAACCTTGCATCCAGGCTGTTTTGCGCCAGGCGTTTGGCCTGGTCCTGGGTCATGCCCAGATCGGTGTACAGCGCGTGGAAGTTCTCCGTCACATAGCCACCGAAGTAGGCCGGGTCATCGGAGTTCACGGTGACCTTCACGCCACGCTCGAGCATGTCGAGGATGTTGTGTTGTGACATATGGTCGAACACGCACAGCTTGGTGTTGGACAGCGGGCAGACGGTCAGCGGGATTTGCTCGTCGATGATCCGCTGCATCAGGCGCTCGTCTTCGATGGCGCGTACGCCATGGTCGATCCGCTGGATTTTCAGCAGGTCGAGGGCTTCCCAGATGTACTCCGGCGGGCCTTCCTCGCCAGCGTGGGCGACGGTCAGGAAACCTTCGTCACGGGCACGGTCGAACACGCGCTTGAACTTGCTCGGCGGGTGGCCCATTTCCGAACTGTCGAGGCCGACGGCGACGAATGCATCGCGAAACGGCAGCGCCTGGTCGAGGGTTTTCTGTGCTTCGTCTTCGCTCAGGTGGCGCAGGAAACTCAGGATCAGGCCACTGGTGATGCCCAGTTGCTGTTCGCCATCTTTCAGCGCGGCAGCAATGCCGTTGAGGACCACCTCGAAAGGGATGCCACGGTCGGTGTGGGTCTGCGGGTCGAAGAACGGTTCGGTGTGAATCACGTTCTGTGCCTTGCAGCGCAGCAGGTACGCCCAGGTCAGGTCGTAGAAGTCCTGCGAGGTGCGCAACACGTCGGCGCCCTGGTAGTACAGGTCGAGGAATTCTTGCAGGTTGTTGAAGGCATAGGCCTTGCGCAGGGTGTCGACGTCGCTCCACGGCAGCGCGATCTTGTTGCGTTCGGCCAGGGCGAACAGCAGCTCAGGCTCCAGCGAACCTTCGAGGTGCAGGTGGAGTTCTGCCTTGGGCAGGGCGTTCAGCCAATCGTACATTGTTGAAATCTCATCAGGTGCAATGCTGGCATTCTACAGATGCTCGCGGAATAAATCGGCAAAACCTGACCGGGTGGTTCATTCAACCGCCTCATGCTTTCGCCGACAGGCTTCGCTGCCCGACGAAACGTTAACCGCCTGGCGCAGTCAGTAGCTCATTGCATTCGCCCCCCCAGAAGGAATCCCCATGGCCGGTAGCAGCCTGTTTGCCTTATTGGATGATATCGCCACCTTGCTGGACGACATTTCCCTGATGAGCAAGGTGGCCGCGAAAAAATCGGCGACAGTCCTCAGTGATGACCTGGCCGTCAACGCCGAGCAAGTCATCGGCATGAAGGCGGATCGCGAGTTGCCGGTGGTGTGGGCGGTGTTCAAGGGTTCCTTGAAGAACAAGGCGATCCTGGTGCCCTGCGCGCTGATGCTCAATGCATTACTACCGGCGGCGGTGCATTGGTTGCTCATGGCCGGTGGTGCGTACCTGTGCTACGAAGGCTTCGAGGCAATACGCGAGAAGCTTGGCCGCGAGCCACAGAATGCCGATGGCCGCCCGAGGAAAAACAAACCCCGAAGCCCCGAAGAAATGGCCGCCCATGAAAAGCGCAAGGTCGCCGGGGCAATCCGCACCGATTTCATCCTGAGCGCCGAGATCATCGTCATCACCTTGAACATCGTGGCTCAGGCGCCCTTGATGCAGCAGATCCTCACGCTGGTGGTCATTGCAATCGTCATGACTGTTGGGGTGTATGGACTGGTCGCCGCGATCGTGCGGATGGACGATGCCGGGCTGGTGCTGGCCAGGTCCGCGTCCACGGGCGCCTGGGGGACTTTTGTGCGCAAGCTCGGCAGCGGGCTGGTCTCGGCCGCGCCATGGCTGATGAAAGCATTGTCGTGGATCGGCACGCTGGCCATGTTCCTGGTCGGCGGTGCCTTCGTCACCGAGGGCATCACGCCGCTGGTGCATTTCGTCGACGGACTGGTGGAGGGCGCCGGCGGCTGGAAAACCCTCGCCGAGCTGGGCATTCACTGCGTTGTCGGTGCCCTGGTCGGCATGGTCGCTGCGCTGGTGGTGAACACCGTCGGCAAATTGTTGGGGAAAACCTCGAGCTAGAGCGTTGGCGCCGCGAATGTTTGTAATTGCCTACGGGGCAGGCTTTTGCATAAAATGAGAATTATTCTCAAATTATCCTCCGACTGATCGCCGATGCCTGATTCGCCAGATGTGCAACAGCTCTACCGCAGCCATCACTCATGGCTGGTGGGTTGGCTGTTCCGTCAGGTCCAGAGTCGCTGCGATGCGGCCGACCTCAGCCAGGAAACCTTCCTGCGTTTGTTGACCGGCAGTGTCGCGGCTCAGGATTTGCGTGAGCCCCGTGCCTACCTGTCGACCATCGCCCGACGCCTGATGCTCAACCTTTACCGCCGACGTTCCCTGGAGCGCGCGTACCTTGAGGCGTTGGCCACCGTCCCGCCGGAAGAGGTGCCCTCTGCGGAGCACCATGCGGCGGTGCTGGAAGCCTTGAACGCGGTGGATGCGTTGCTGTGCGGTTTGCCCGAAAAGGTCCGGCGCGCCTTTCTGCTGGCGCAACTGGAAGGCTACACCCAGGAGCAGATCGCCGAAGTCATGGGCGTCACGGTGCGTTCGGTGCATCGTTATCTGTCACGGGCGCTGGAGGAATGTATTGTCATGGCCTCGCGGGAGCTCGTATGAATAGCCCATCGGTGTCACGTCCTGTCGCCCGGATCGCCGCACAGTGGTTCCTTCGCTTGCAATATGCGCAGCCGAGCGAAGAAGAGCGCCGGGCTTTCGAACAGTGGCGAGCCGCGAGCGAGGAAAACGAACGCGCCTGGTTGCTCGCGGCGCAAGTCACCCATCAACTCAAGACGCTGCCGCGCAGCCTGTCGCGCGACGTGTTGCAACGGCCAGCCATGGTCAGCCGACGCACAGCGCTTGGAGCGCTGTCGTCGCTGATCGTCCTGGGTTCCCTGGGCCTGGGGTTGCCTCGTACTCAAACCTACGGCGCGTTGACCGCAGACCTGCGCACCGGCGTCGGTGAGGTGCGGCACATCAAACTGGCCGATGGCAGCGTGATCAGCCTGAACACCGACAGTGCAGTCGATATCCAGTACAGCGACACCCAGCGCCGTTTGATCTTGCGCAAGGGCGAACTGTTCGTCGCGACGGCGAGCGATCAGCGGCCCATGGTCGTCGACTCGTCCTTTGGAACATTTACGCCCCAAGGCACGCGGTTCTCTGTCCGCCAGTTCGATGACCACGATCTGTTGCAAATCGCGCAGGGCAGCGTGATTGCCGCCGTGCAGGGGGCTGCGGACATCCATCTGCTGGTTGCCGCCGGTGGCCAGGCGCGGGTGAGCGGGACGAGTGTCGTGCCACTGAGCGCAGCACCGTCAGTCGATTGGGTGAACGGCGTGCTGCGGGTCAACCGCATGCGCCTTGCCGATGTCATCAAGGAGCTTGGACGCTACCGTTCCGGCTGGTTGCGCTGTGCCGACGAGGTGGCCGACCTGCAGATTTCGGGCGCCTTCCAACTCAATGACATTGATGCCGCCCTGTCCGCCCTGGCGTTGAGCTTCCCCGTGCAGGTGCGCTATGTGACGAACTATTGGGTGACCGTTGTACCCGCCTGAAAAAAATTGTCCGGTTTTGCCGTGGTCGGGTGACCTCTTCCTGATTCCCTTCAATTTGTAATCAGGACCGTTCCCATGACTCGCCGATTATTTTCGCCATCCCCTCTTCATGTCGTCCGGCTCGCCCGTGCCCTGGGTACGCCGATGCTGGCTGGCGCGGGCGCCCTTTGCGCGCCGGAAACTTTCGCCGAGCAGAGCAAACGCTACAGCGTCGCGGCGGGTCCCCTGGCTGAGGTGCTGGGCGAGTTCGCGGCAGGGGCCGGTGTCACGCTGCCAGTCGATACCGCCCTGACCGAGGGGCTTTCGAGCCCCGGTCTCGAAGGGGAGTGGAGCACCGCGCAAGGTTTCGAGCAGTTGTTGCGCGGCAGTGGCCTGGAAGCGGTCCGCCACGGCAATGGCACGTGGATCCTGAAACGCCGGCCGACGGGTTCCGCGCTGCAACTGGACAGTGTGCAGATCAACGGCCTGCATCAGGAGCAATCCTTGGCCGTCGGCCTCACCGAGGGTTACCGGGTCTCGCGCAGTGCCGTGGGCACCAAGACCGAAACGGCCCTGCGTGACATTCCGCAGTCGATCCAGGTCGTGCCGCGACAAGTCCTGGAAGATCAGCAAGCGACCAGCCTGGCGGATGCGGTCAGTAACGTCAGCAGTATCCAGCGCGGCAACACCCACGGAGGCACCGTGGAAAGCTTCTTCATCCGCGGGTTTCAGGCGACGACCTACGCGGTCGATGGCGTGTTGACCAACTCATTGGTGGTACGACCGGAGATCCTGACGGATCTGGTCAACGTCGAGCGGGTCGAGGTGCTCAAGGGCCCGGCCTCCGTGTTGTACGGGCGGGGCAACCCCGGCGGCCTGATCAACGTCGTCACCCGCCGCCCGTCTTTCGTTCCCGAGGGACAGGTCAAGCTCCAGGCCGGCTCCTACGATTATCAGCGCGGCCAGGCCTGGGTCAGCGGACCGTTGAGTGAGGACTTCGGCCTGGCCGGCAGCCTGGCCATGGCCTATCAGACCAAGGGCAGCTTCCGCGAGCATTACCGCGATACTCATCGCCGGCATGTGGCGCCGACGCTGTTCTGGGCGCCGACGGACGCCACCCGGGTTGAAATGGGCATTGAGTACACCGAGACCGACAGCCCCTATGACCGTGGCCTGCAAGTAGTCGACGGGCGTATCGACAGCCGTCACCGGGTGTTCCTCGATGAGCCATGGTCCCATGCCAGCAGCACCAAGGAGGCCACCTGGTTCAAGGTCGAGCACGACGCGAACGACTGGTTGACCTTGCGCCAGGTGACACGCTGGGATCACTCCACCAAGGATATGCTCAACGTTTCGCAACGCACGCTCCAGGCCGATGGCCGCACCATCACACGGCGTGCCACCGATTTTGACGAAAAGCAGTATTCCCTGAGTAGCCAGTACGAAGCCCTGATGCGTTTCTCCACCGGCGGCTTGCAACACCAGGCGCTGGTGGGCGTGGAGGCGGTCAACGGCAAACGCAGCGTGACCATGCTGCGGGCCAACCTGGCGCCGATTGATTACTACCGCCCGGTGACGGGTGCGCAGCCGGGCCCCTTTGGCTTTGGCGAGGATTCGCGCTTCGAGCAGTCGAGCTACGGGGTTTACCTGCAAGATCAGATTGATCTGAACGAACAATGGAAACTGCTGCTGGGCGTTCGCTGGGACAAGGTTGATCAACGTAATCGCAACTACACGGCGACGGGTTCCTACAGCGACATCGACATTGATCCTTCGGACACTTCGCCTCGGGCCGGTGTCGTCTACCAACCCACGCCGAACCTGTCGCTCTACGCCAGTTACAGCACGTCGTTTTCGCCGCAGAACAAACTCACCCGCGATGGCACGGTGCTCGATCCGGAAACGGGCGAACAGTATGAAATCGGCATGAAGTACGACCTCATCCCCGATCAACTCACCGGCACGCTGTCGGCGTTCGAAATCACCCGGGACAACCTCGCGACCAGCGATCCGTTCGACACCAGTTATTCGATCCAGACCGGCCAGCAGCGGGTGCGCGGTGTGGAGCTGGACGTGAGCGGGAACATCCGGGAGGGCTGGAACGTCATCGGCAACATCGCGTTGCTCGATGCCAAACTGGTCAAGGACAGCCGGCTGGAAGAGGGGGCGCGGCTGGAAGGTGTGCCCATCGTCAGTGGCTCGCTGTGGTCGACCTATCAACTTCAGGAAGGTGACCTGCGCGGACTGGGTTTTGGCGGCGGCGTGTTTTTCGCCGGGAAACGCTACGGGGATCTGGCCAACAGCTACAGCGCCAGCGGCTATGCGCGGACCGACCTGACGGTGTTCTACGACCTGAACAAAAATGTGCGGTTGTCACTCAATGCGCGAAACATCTTCGATCGCGACTACATCGAAACCGTTGCCAGCGCCGGAAACTATGCAGGTGAGCCGGCATCGGTGGTGGCGAGTGTGTCGGCGGGGTTCTGACCCCGCCGCACAAAACCTGTAGGAGCGAGCTTGCTCGCGATAGCGGTGTGTCAGCCACAATGAATGTGCCTGTTACACCGCATCGCGAGCAAGCTCGCTCCTACAGGGGGCAGATCAACCAGCGATCAACTGCCGTGCCGCCTGGCTGTGATCGGCGATCAAGCCTTTGAGGTCCAGCCCCTCGACCTGCCCGTCGATCACTCGCCACTGACCGCCGACCATCACCCGATCCGCCCGGTCCGCGCCGCACAACAGCAGCGCCGACACCGGATCATGACTGCCGGAGAAACGCAGCTCATCGAGCTTGAACAGCGCCAGGTCAGCCTGTTTGCCCACCGCCAGTTCGCCAATGTCGCTGCGCCCGAGCAACTGCGCCGAGCCCTTGGTCGCCCAGCCCAGGACGCGCTCCGGGGTGATCTTCTCGGCGCCGTAGCGCAGGCGCTGGATGTACAGCGCCTGCCGCGCTTCGAGGATCATGTTCGACGAATCGTTGGACGCCGAGCCATCCACGCCCAGGCCCAGCGGCGCCCCGGCGTCGGTCAGTTCGATGCTCGGGCAGATGCCGGACGCCAGGCGCATGTTCGAACTCGGGCAGTGGCAAATACCGGTGCCGGCGGCGCCCAGGCGCGCGATTTCATCGGCGTTGAAATGGATGCCGTGGGCCAGCCAGGTACGCGGGCCGAGCCAGCCGACGCTGTCAAGGTAATCCACCGTGCGCAGGCCAAAGCGTTGCAGGCAGAAGTCTTCTTCATCGAGGGTTTCCGCCAGGTGCGTGTGCAGGCGCACATCGAGCTTGTTCGCCAGCTCCGCACTGGCCGACATGATGTCCTGGGTCACCGAGAACGGCGAGCAGGGCGCCAGGGCGATCTGGATCTGCGCGCCGTCGCCACGTTCGTGGTACTCGGCAATCAGGCGCTGGCTGTCATCGAGAATCACCTGGCCTTCCTGCACGGTCTGCTGCGGGGGCAGGCCGCCGTCCTTCTCGCCCAGGCTCATGGAACCGCGCGTCAACATGGCGCGCATGCCGAGTTCGCGCACGCTCTGGACCTGCACGTCGATGGCATTTTCCAGGCCATCCGGAAACAGGTAGTGGTGATCGGCGGCCGTGGTGCAGCCGGACAGCAGCAGCTCGGCCAGCGCGACTTTGGTGGCGAGGGCGAGTTTTTCCGGGGTGAGGCGTGCCCACACCGGGTACAGGGTTTTCAGCCACGGAAACAATGGCTGGTTGACCACCGGCGCCCAGGCGCGGGTGAGGGTTTGATAGAAATGGTGATGGGTGTTGATCAGGCCGGGGAGGATCACATGCTCGCGGGCATCGAACACTTGTCCACAGGGTGCGGCCGGCTGCTGGCCAGCGGCGAGCACTTCGACGATCACACCGTCTTGCACGACCAGGCCGCCACGGGCATCGAGGCCATTGGCAGTGAAGATCGAAAGGGGATTTTTTAACCAGGTACGGGTCGCAGGCATGTTGGCCGGCTCCTCTGAAAGTGGGTTCAGGTTAGCCAGCTCAGTGATTACCCTGTCTGCTGATCCAGGGACGCCGCGGGGGCGAAGTGCGCAGTTTCAGACAAAAGCGCGTGGTGGGCAAGTCTCGATCGACCGGCCGGCATTCCTTCGAACTGGAATCGCCAAAACACTGTGGGAGCGAGCCTGCTCGCGATGGCGGAGTGTCAGCTAGCTCAAATGCCTACTGACACTCAGTCATCGCGAGCAGGCTCGCTCCCACATTTGTTAGGGCAGGGCCCTGATGCTTACCAGGGAATAACATCACCCCGGTAATTCACGAAGTGATGCCCACCCTTGCCCACATACGCATTGACCTGATCAACCAGCCCCCGCGTGCTGGTCTCGACATCCAGGTCGGCGCCTTCGCCGCCCATGTCGGTTTTCACCCAGCCCGGGTGCAGCGACAGCACGGTCATTTTCTGCTCGCCCAATTGCGTGACGAAGCTGTTGGTCATGGAGTTCAGGGCGGCCTTGCTCGCCTTGTACAGCGCCAGCTCGGGCGCGTCCGGCATGGTCACGCTGCCCAGTACCGAACTCATGAAGGCCAGTACGCCGGTGTCGGGGCGGATCTGCCCGACGAAGCGCTGCGCCAGGTTGATCGGCGCCACTGCGTTGGTGAAGAACAACTGGCCCACCTCCGCCAGCGTCGCGCCACCCGGCGTTTGCACTTCCGGGCCCTTGACTCCGGCGTTGACGAACAGCAGGTCGAACACCTCGCCCTTGAGCTGCTGGCTCAAGGCAATCACGGCCTGTTGATCATCCATGTCGAGTTTTTCGATCCGCACCTTGCCCAGCGCATTGAGCGCGTCGGCGGCCTGTGGATTACGTACGGTGGCAGTGACTTGCCAGCCATCGGCCAGCAGGGTTTTCACCAGGCCCAGACCCAGGCCCCGGGAGGCGCCGATGATGAGTGCGGTTTTGACCTTGGACATACGTGGGTTCCTTGAAAAGTGACATTCACGGATTTAATGGACAACGCTGGCCGAGCCGTTGTTGCAACTCGCTGCGCAAGGCCGCGAGCTCGTCCATTCGGGTTTCAATCAGTTTGAGCTTGTCCTGCAGCAGTTGCGTGACCGCGCTGTCCGGATCGGGCGACTGCCACAGCGCGGCGACGCTGCTGCCAATCTCGCCCAGAGTAAACCCCAGCCGTTGCGCAGTCTTGATGTACAGCACCAGTTGCACCATTTCTGCCGGGTAATCGCGGTAACCGTTGGCGCTGCGTTGCGCCGCGATCAATCCGCGTTGCTCGTAGAAGCGCAGCGTGTCGCGACTGACCGCGCTGGCCTGGGCTAATTCACCGATGCGCATCCTGACGTCTCGAGAGAGGCTTGACCCTGGAGCATACTCCAGGCTTTAGCCTTATTGCTCCTGCAAATTGATGGAGCAATAAACATGTGGACTGCAACTCAATATCGCCAGCTGGTGCGCACCAGCGCCTGGTACGACCTGATCGTGACGGCGGCGTTTGCCACACCGTGGAGTTTCGCCGCGTTGCATGGCCTGTTGATAACTATCAGCCAGGCCCTCGAACTGCCCGGTGACTTGCCGGCGTTCGCACCGCTGCACCTGCTGATGGCCAATTTGCTGGGGTCGATCGTATGCGTGTGGGCGGTGTTGCGTATTCGTGATCCGCGGGTGGTGTTCGGGCGGTATGACGCGGCAGGGAGGTTCCTGTTTGCGAGCTGGCAGTTGTATGCCCTGGTGCACGGGGCCAGTTCGCTGTTGGTGGTGTTCCTGTTTTTTGAGGTGGTGTGGGGTGTGATGCAGGTGTTGCCTGTTCGGACAAATCGCGAGCAGGCTCGCTCCCACAGGGGCCCTGTTGACGCCGCAATACCTGTAGGAGCGGGCTTGCCCGCGATGGCGCCGGAACAGGCACCGAAAGAACTTGATCAAAAAACAACCAACCCCAAGCAACCCATGCCGGGCATAGAGCCGGACGAGCCATGAACGGGTTATCCACAGATTGCTCCACAGTATTTGTGCGCAATCGCAAAACTCGGGCATAAGCACCCGTCGGCTTTCTTCTAAAGGTGATAAACCGTGCTAACTGATTGTTTTACAGCGAATTTTTATCAATCAATAAAAAATTGAACGAAAAGTGATCAATGCCCGCAAAGCCGCATGACAGAAGGGTTACAGCGGTATGTGCTCAGGTTATCCACAGCCGGGTGCACAGTAGATGTGGGCAATGTTCTGGTTCTAAGCAAGTCGCAATCAGCGCTGCAGCAAAATACGCCCGCGACTCAAATCCGCGAGCTGCCTTTGCAGGGTTTCGATCTGCGCCTCGCCTATCGCCAGTTGCAACTCCACGCCATTGGCGGTGAAGGTTTCCTCCACCACCAGGCCACCCAGTTCCGCCACGCGCAGTTTCACCAGCGTCAGCTCGGCGAATCCGCAGGCACACTGCACGGGCACGCGGCTGATCAGCTCGACTTTCGCCGCTGCCTGCAAGCATTTGTTGGCGCCGCCCCCATACGCCCGGGCGAGGCCGCCGGTGCCCAGTTGAATGCCGCCATACCAGCGGATCACCAGCACCACCACCTGGTCGTAATCCTGCGCTTCGATGGCGGCCAGGATCGGCCGACCCGCGGTGCCGCCGGGTTCGCCGTCATCGGTGCTGCGGTATTGATCGCCGAGCTTCCAGGCCCAGCAGTTGTGCGTGGCATCCAGGTCGCTGTGCTGCTCGATGAACGCGTGGGCTTCGGCAGGGCTGCCGATGGGCGCGGCGAAGGTGATGAAGCGGCTTTTGCGAATCTCTTCGCGGTATTCGCAAAAGTCGCTGAGGGTAAAAGGCATAGGTGTCTTAAATAGTCGGAGTCAGGCCGCAGCCCTTGAGAATGATGCGGATCAGGTTATCGCCGGCCTCTTCCATGTCCTGTTTGGTCAACTTGGTGCGACCGCTGACCCGGCAGATCTGCGTGGCGAAATCCGCGTAATGCTGGGTGCTGCCCCACAGCAGGAAGATCAGGTTGACCGGATCCACCGGGTCCATTTTGCCCGCGTCGATCCACGCCTGGAACACCGCCGCGCGGCCCTGGAACCAGGTGCGGTAATCCTGGTTGAAGTACTCGGTCAGGCATTCGCCGCCGCTGATGACTTCCATGGCGAAGATGCGCGAGGCTTGCGGCTGGCGGCGGGAAAACTCCATTTTGGCGCGGATGTAGCGGGTCAGTGCCTCGGCGGGATCGTCCTCGGCGCTGAGGCTGTTGAAGGTGTCGTCCCACAATTGCAGGATGTTGCTCAGCACCGCCACGTACAACCCCAGCTTATTGGTGAAGTAGTAATGCAGGTTGGCCTTGGGCAATCCGGCATTCAGAGCGATGGTGTTCATGCTCGTGCCTTTGAACCCGTGACGGGCGAACTCGTCTTCGGCGGCTTTGATGATGGTCTCTTCGTTCTTCTGGCGAATACGGCTGGCAGGTTTGCCGCCGTGAGCGGGAACTTCAAAGGTCATGGGCACTTCCGGACAGGTGGGTGGGTGCAAGCAGTGCGTTGATAGCGCACCGACAGGGGATCCGACAAGTCCCGTGGCAATAAAACCTCATGACGGTCTAACGCGTCGCGGCCAGACTCTCCAGAAAACTCTCCAGCACCAGATGCGCCCGGCGGCCCTTGCGGGTGACCGACGCCAGGCTCAGGTCATAAAAGCGCGTCTTGGCTTTCAACGCACGCAACCGACCTTGCTGCACCCACAGGCTGGCGTAATGGTCCGGCAGATAGCCGATGTAGCGCCCGGTCAGGATCAGGAACGCCATGCCTTCACGGTCGGAGGCGCTGGCGGTGCAATTGAGTGCCTGGTAATGCGCCTGGATGTCCGCCGGCAAACGAAACGTCGGGGCGATGGCGTCCTGGCTGTTGAGGCGCTCATCGTCCAGTTGCCGGTCATCGACGTAGAACAGCGGATGACCCACCGCGCAATACAACAGCGAGCGCTCACTGTAGAGCGGCTGATACTCAAGCCCGGACAGCGCACTGGCCTGTGGCACCACGCCCACGTGCAAGCGCCCGTCGAGCACACCTTGTTCGACTTCGTTGGGCGCGATCATGCGAATCTGGATCTGCACGTCCGGCCCGCGCTCCTTCAATTGGGCCAGGGCATGGGTGATGCGCATGTGGGGGAGGGTGACCAGGTTGTCGGTCAGGCCGATGGTCAATTCGCCGCGCAAGTGCTGGTGCAGGCCATTGACCTCGGTGCGGAAACTTTCCAGCGCGCTCAACAATTGCAGGGCCGACTGGTAGACCTCGCGACCTTCCTCGGTCAGCGAGAAACCGGCGCGACCACGCTGGCACAGGCGCAGGCCAAGGCGCTGTTCCAGGTCGCTCATCTGCTGGCTGATCGCCGAGCGCCCGATGCCGAGCACCGATTCGGCGGCGGAAAAACCGCCGCATTCCACCACGCTGCGAAAGATGCGCAACAGGCGGATATCAAAGTCACTGACCTGGGCCAGCGGATCGGGACGGCGGCTGCTCATGGGTGGATCTCTCAAAGTTTAGTAGTAGGCAGACTGAACATTACAAAAGTTGCATTTCACCGACTTTATCGCCGTGGCAATTTAGCTGCAACAACGCTTTTCATCTCAACGCCGCTTATCGCTCTGCGAGGTTTTGCCCATGAATCTGCCTGAAAACGCACCGACTTCCCTGGCCAGCCAGCTCAAGCTCGATGCTCACTGGATGCCTTACACCGCCAACCGCAATTTCCAGCGTGACCCGCGAATCATCGTGGCGGCAGAAGGCAGCTGGCTGGTGGATGACAAGGGCCGCAAGGTCTACGACTCGCTGTCCGGCCTGTGGACTTGCGGCGCCGGGCACACCCGCAAGGAAATCCAGGACGCGGTGACCAAGCAACTGGGCACCCTCGATTACTCGCCAGGCTTCCAGTACGGCCACCCGCTGTCGTTCCAGCTGGCCGAGAAAATCACCGACCTGACCCCGGGCAACCTCAACCACGTGTTCTTCACTGACTCGGGTTCCGAGTGCGCCGATACGGCGGTGAAGATGGTTCGCGCCTACTGGCGCCTCAAGGGCCAGTCGACCAAGACCAAAATGATCGGTCGTGCCCGTGGTTATCACGGCGTGAACATCGCCGGCACCAGCCTTGGCGGCGTGAACGGCAACCGCAAGCTGTTCGGCCAGGCGATGATGGACGTCGACCACCTGCCGCATACCCTGCTGGCGAGCAATGCCTATTCCCGTGGCATGCCGAAAGAAGGTGGCATCGCCCTGGCGGATGAACTGCTCAAGCTGATCGAACTGCACGACGCGTCGAACATCGCCGCGGTGTTCGTCGAGCCATTGGCCGGTTCCGCTGGCGTGCTGGTTCCGCCAGAGGGCTACCTCAAGCGCCTGCGCGAAATCTGCGACCAGCACAACATCCTGCTGGTGTTCGACGAAGTGATCACCGGTTTCGGCCGTACCGGCACCATGTTCGGTGCGACCACCTTCGGCGTGACCCCGGACCTGATGTGCATCGCCAAGCAGGTCACCAACGGCGCGATCCCGATGGGCGCCGTGATTGCCAGCACCGAGATCTACCAGACCTTCATGAACCAGGCGACGCCTGAGTACGCGGTGGAATTCCCCCACGGCTACACCTACTCGGCGCACCCGGTGGCATGCGCCGCTGGCCTGGCAGCCCTCGACCTGCTGCAAAAGGAAAACCTGGTGCAGAGCGTGGCCGACGTCGCGCCGCATTTCGAAAAAGCCCTGCACGGCGTGAAGGGTGCGAAAAATATCATCGACATCCGTAACTACGGCCTGGCCGGTGCGATCCAGATCGCGCCGCGTGATGGCGACGCCATCGTGCGTCCGTTCGAAGCGGGCATGGCGCTGTGGAAAGCTGGCTTCTACGTGCGCTTCGGCGGCGACACCCTGCAGTTCGGCCCAACCTTCAACAGCCAGCCACAAGACCTCGATCGCCTGTTCGACGCGGTCGGCGAAGTGCTGAACAAGATCGACTGATTTTCCTTTTACCTGTAGGAGCGAGCCTTGCTCGCGATGGTCGTCAACGATGACGAGGACTGCCTGGATGGATAAGGCGCCACTACCATCATGTTCGCGAGCAAGCTCGCTCCTACAGTTTCTTCTATATAAGAGGCGCCCTACGACAGGGCGCCTGTGGACAACTTTTCAGGAGCCCCGCATGAGCGTTATTCCGCATTTGATCAACGGCGAACTGGTCACCGAAGAAGGTCGTTCGACCGACGTGTTCAACCCGTCCACCGGCAAGGCAATCCACAAGTTGCCACTGGCCAGCCGCGAAACCATTCAAAAGGCCATCGACGCGGGCAAGGCTGCGTTCCCGGCCTGGCGCAATACCCCACCGGCCAAGCGTGCCCAGGTGATGTTCCGCTTCAAGCAACTGCTGGAGCAGAACGAAGCGCGTATCGCCCAACTGATCAGCGAAGAGCACGGCAAGACCCTGGAAGACGCCGCTGGTGAGCTCAAGCGCGGTATCGAGAACGTCGAGTTCGCCTGCGCTGCGCCGGAAATCCTCAAGGGCGAGTACAGCCGTAACGTCGGCCCGAACATTGATGCCTGGTCGGATTTCCAGCCGCTGGGCGTGGTGGCCGGTATCACCCCGTTCAACTTCCCGGCGATGGTGCCGCTGTGGATGTACCCGCTGGCCATCGTCTGCGGCAACTGCTTCATCCTCAAACCTTCCGAGCGTGATCCAAGCTCGACGTTGCTGATTGCACAACTGCTGCTGGAAGCGGGTCTGCCTAAAGGCGTGCTGAGCGTGGTGCATGGCGACAAGGCCGCCGTGGATGCGCTGATCGAAGCGCCGGAGGTCAAGGCGCTGAGCTTTGTCGGTTCGACGCCGATTGCCGAGTACATCTATGCCGAAGGCACCAAGCGCGGCAAACGCGTGCAGGCACTGGGCGGGGCGAAGAACCACGCGGTGCTGATGCCGGATGCCGACCTGGATAACGCCGTCAGCGCACTGATGGGCGCGGCATACGGTTCCTGCGGCGAGCGTTGCATGGCGATCTCGGTGGCTGTCTGCGTCGGTGACCAGGTGGCGGATGCGCTGGTGGCCAAGCTGGTGCCGCAGATCAAGGCGCTGAAAATCGGTGCCGGCACTTCCTGCGGCCTGGACATGGGGCCTCTGGTGACTGGCCAGGCTCGCGACAAGGTCAGCGGCTATGTCGAAGACGGTGTTGCCGCAGGTGCGAAGCTGGTGGTGGACGGTCGTGGTCTGAGCGTTGCCGGTCATGAGGAAGGTTTCTTCCTGGGTGGCTGCCTGTTCGATAACGTCACCCCAGAGATGCGCATCTATAAAGAAGAGATCTTCGGCCCGGTGCTCTGCATCGTTCGTGTGAACAGCCTGGAAGAGGCCATGCAACTGATCAACGATCACGAGTATGGCAACGGCACCTGCATCTTCACCCGTGACGGTGAAGCGGCGCGGTTGTTCTGTGACGAGATTGAAGTCGGCATGGTCGGTGTCAACGTACCGCTGCCGGTGCCGGTGGCTTATCACAGCTTCGGTGGCTGGAAGCGTTCGCTGTTTGGCGATCTGCATGCCTATGGTCCGGATGGTGTGCGTTTCTACACCCGGCGCAAGGCCATCACCCAGCGCTGGCCACAGCGCGCGAGCCATGAAGCTTCGCAGTTCGCTTTCCCCAGCTTGTAATAAGTAGAAGGGAAGAAGGCCGAGCCCCTTGGGGCTCGGCCTTCGTGTTTTCGGGCTTTTTTGACTCATATGACAGAAATATGAAAATAGGTGTTGACGGCAGATTCTGGAGGTCTATAATTCGCCCCACTTCCGGCGCAGTCGAAACGGAGAACTCCTTGGCAAACAACGAGTTACGCGAATTTCGACAGTGTTCAGCTTCAAGTTATCGAAGCCTGGAAGGAGTCGGTCAGGCGGCAAGTTGTCGCTTGATTGGCGGTTCGGTCTTCTCGATCGAAAGCGGAGAAAAAGAGGTGTTGACAGCAGCGAGCAACGCTGTAGAATTCGCCTCCCGCTAACGAGAGATCGGAAGCGCAAGTGGTTGAAGTTGAAAAAGAAATTTTGAAAACTTCTGAAAATAACCGCTTGACAGACACGGGGGACGCTGTAGAATGCGCGCCTCGGTTGAGGCGAAAGATCTTAACCAACCGCTCTTTAACAACTGAATCAAGCAATTCGTGTGGGTGCTTGTGGAGTCAGACTGCTAGTCAACAGATTATCAGCATCACAAGTTACTCCGCGAGAAATCAAAGATGTAACCAACGATTGCTGAGCCAAGTTTAGGGTTTTCTCAAAACCCAAAGATGTTTGAACTGAAGAGTTTGATCATGGCTCAGATTGAACGCTGGCGGCAGGCCTAACACATGCAAGTCGAGCGGTAGAGAAAAGCTTGCTTTTCTTGAGAGCGGCGGACGGGTGAGTAATGCCTAGGAATCTGCCTGGTAGTGGGGGATAACGTCCGGAAACGGACGCTAATACCGCATACGTCCTACGGGAGAAAGCAGGGGACCTTCGGGCCTTGCGCTATCAGATGAGCCTAGGTCGGATTAGCTAGTTGGTGAGGTAATGGCTCACCAAGGCGACGATCCGTAACTGGTCTGAGAGGATGATCAGTCACACTGGAACTGAGACACGGTCCAGACTCCTACGGGAGGCAGCAGTGGGGAATATTGGACAATGGGCGAAAGCCTGATCCAGCCATGCCGCGTGTGTGAAGAAGGTCTTCGGATTGTAAAGCACTTTAAGTTGGGAGGAAGGGTTGTAGATTAATACTCTGCAATTTTGACGTTACCGACAGAATAAGCACCGGCTAACTCTGTGCCAGCAGCCGCGGTAATACAGAGGGTGCAAGCGTTAATCGGAATTACTGGGCGTAAAGCGCGCGTAGGTGGTTTGTTAAGTTGGATGTGAAAGCCCCGGGCTCAACCTGGGAACTGCATTCAAAACTGACAAGCTAGAGTATGGTAGAGGGTGGTGGAATTTCCTGTGTAGCGGTGAAATGCGTAGATATAGGAAGGAACACCAGTGGCGAAGGCGACCACCTGGACTGATACTGACACTGAGGTGCGAAAGCGTGGGGAGCAAACAGGATTAGATACCCTGGTAGTCCACGCCGTAAACGATGTCAACTAGCCGTTGGGGACCTTGAGTCTTTAGTGGCGCAGCTAACGCATTAAGTTGACCGCCTGGGGAGTACGGCCGCAAGGTTAAAACTCAAATGAATTGACGGGGGCCCGCACAAGCGGTGGAGCATGTGGTTTAATTCGAAGCAACGCGAAGAACCTTACCAGGCCTTGACATCCAATGAACTTTCCAGAGATGGATTGGTGCCTTCGGGAGCATTGAGACAGGTGCTGCATGGCTGTCGTCAGCTCGTGTCGTGAGATGTTGGGTTAAGTCCCGTAACGAGCGCAACCCTTGTCCTTAGTTACCAGCACGTTATGGTGGGCACTCTAAGGAGACTGCCGGTGACAAACCGGAGGAAGGTGGGGATGACGTCAAGTCATCATGGCCCTTACGGCCTGGGCTACACACGTGCTACAATGGTCGGTACAGAGGGTTGCCAAGCCGCGAGGTGGAGCTAATCCCACAAAACCGATCGTAGTCCGGATCGCAGTCTGCAACTCGACTGCGTGAAGTCGGAATCGCTAGTAATCGCGAATCAGAATGTCGCGGTGAATACGTTCCCGGGCCTTGTACACACCGCCCGTCACACCATGGGAGTGGGTTGCACCAGAAGTAGCTAGTCTAACCTTCGGGGGGACGGTTACCACGGTGTGATTCATGACTGGGGTGAAGTCGTAACAAGGTAGCCGTAGGGGAACCTGCGGCTGGATCACCTCCTTAATCGACGACAGCAGCTGCTCCATGAGCTCCCACACGAATTGCTTGATTCATTGAAGAAGACGAAAGAAGCAGCCCGAAATTGGGTCTGTAGCTCAGTTGGTTAGAGCGCACCCCTGATAAGGGTGAGGTCGGCAGTTCGAATCTGCCCAGACCCACCAATTTTGTGTGGGAAACGCCTGTAGAAATACGGGGCCATAGCTCAGCTGGGAGAGCGCCTGCCTTGCACGCAGGAGGTCAGCGGTTCGATCCCGCTTGGCTCCACCACTACTGCTTCTGAAGTGTAAAGCTTAGAAATGAGCATTCCATCGCCGCGATGATGAATGTTGATTTCTAGTCTTTGACTAGTTCGTTCTTTAAAAATTTGGGTATGTGATAGAAAGATAGACTGAACGTTACTTTCACTGGTAACGGATCAGGCTAAGGTAAAATTTGTGAGTGACTCTTAAGAGTTTTGCGAATTTTCGGCGAATGTCGTCTTCATAGTATAACCAGATTGCTTGGGGTTATATGGTCAAGTGAAGAAGCGCATACGGTGGATGCCTTGGCAGTCAGAGGCGATGAAAGACGTGGTAGCCTGCGAAAAGCTTCGGGGAGTCGGCAAACAGACTTTGATCCGGAGATCTCTGAATGGGGGAACCCAGCCAGCACAAGCTGGTTATCTTAAACTGAATACATAGGTTTAAGAGGCGAACCAGGGGAACTGAAACATCTAAGTACCCTGAGGAAAAGAAATCAACCGAGATTCCCTTAGTAGTGGCGAGCGAACGGGGACTAGCCCTTAAGTGGCTTTGAGATTAGCGGAACGCTCTGGAAAGTGCGGCCATAGTGGGTGATAGCCCTGTACGCGAAAGTCTCTTAGTCATGAAATCGAGTAGGACGGAGCACGAGAAACTTTGTCTGAATATGGGGGGACCATCCTCCAAGGCTAAATACTACTGACTGACCGATAGTGAACTAGTACCGTGAGGGAAAGGCGAAAAGAACCCCGGAGAGGGGAGTGAAATAGATCCTGAAACCGTATGCGTACAAGCAGTGGGAGCAGACTTTGTTCTGTGACTGCGTACCTTTTGTATAATGGGTCAGCGACTTATATTCAGTGGCGAGCTTAACCGAATAGGGGAGGCGTAGCGAAAGCGAGTCTTAATAGGGCGTTTAGTCGCTGGGTATAGACCCGAAACCGGGCGATCTATCCATGGGCAGGTTGAAGGTTAGGTAACACTGACTGGAGGACCGAACCGACTACCGTTGAAAAGTTAGCGGATGACCTGTGGATCGGAGTGAAAGGCTAATCAAGCTCGGAGATAGCTGGTTCTCCTCGAAAGCTATTTAGGTAGCGCCTCATGTATCACTGTAGGGGGTAGAGCACTGTTTCGGCTAGGGGGTCATCCCGACTTACCAAACCGATGCAAACTCCGAATACCTACAAGTGCCGAGCATGGGAGACACACGGCGGGTGCTAACGTCCGTCGTGAAAAGGGAAACAACCCAGACCGTCAGCTAAGGTCCCAAAGTTATGGTTAAGTGGGAAACGATGTGGGAAGGCTTAGACAGCTAGGAGGTTGGCTTAGAAGCAGCCACCCTTTAAAGAAAGCGTAATAGCTCACTAGTCGAGTCGGCCTGCGCGGAAGATGTAACGGGGCTCAAACCATACACCGAAGCTACGGGTATCATCTTCGGATGATGCGGTAGAGGAGCGTTCTGTAAGCCTGTGAAGGTGAGTTGAGAAGCTTGCTGGAGGTATCAGAAGTGCGAATGCTGACATGAGTAACGACAATGGGTGTGAAAAACACCCACGCCGAAAGACCAAGGTTTCCTGCGCAACGTTAATCGACGCAGGGTTAGTCGGTCCCTAAGGCGAGGCTGAAAAGCGTAGTCGATGGAAAACAGGTTAATATTCCTGTACTTCTGGTTATTGCGATGGAGGGACGGAGAAGGCTAGGCCAGCTTGGCGTTGGTTGTCCAAGTTTAAGGTGGTAGGCTGAAATCTTAGGTAAATCCGGGGTTTCAAGGCCGAGAGCTGATGACGAGTTACCTTTCAGGTGACGAAGTGGTTGATGCCATGCTTCCAAGAAAAGCTTCTAAGCTTCAGATAACCAGGAACCGTACCCCAAACCGACACAGGTGGTTGGGTAGAGAATACCAAGGCGCTTGAGAGAACTCGGGTGAAGGAACTAGGCAAAATGGCACCGTAACTTCGGGAGAAGGTGCGCCGATGAGGGTGAAGCACTTGCTGCGTAAGCCCACGTCGGTCGAAGATACCAGGCCGCTGCGACTGTTTATTAAAAACACAGCACTCTGCAAACACGAAAGTGGACGTATAGGGTGTGACGCCTGCCCGGTGCCGGAAGGTTAATTGATGGGGTTAGCTAACGCGAAGCTCTTGATCGAAGCCCCGGTAAACGGCGGCCGTAACTATAACGGTCCTAAGGTAGCGAAATTCCTTGTCGGGTAAGTTCCGACCTGCACGAATGGCGTAACGATGGCGGCGCTGTCTCCACCCGAGACTCAGTGAAATTGAAATCGCTGTGAAGATGCAGTGTATCCGCGGCTAGACGGAAAGACCCCGTGAACCTTTACTATAGCTTTGCACTGGACTTTGAATTTGCTTGTGTAGGATAGGTGGGAGGCTTTGAAGCGTGGACGCCAGTCTGCGTGGAGCCATCCTTGAAATACCACCCTGGCAACTTTGAGGTTCTAACTCAGGTCCGTTATCCGGATCGAGGACAGTGTATGGTGGGTAGTTTGACTGGGGCGGTCTCCTCCTAAAGAGTAACGGAGGAGTACGAAGGTGCGCTCAGACCGGTCGGAAATCGGTCGTAGAGTATAAAGGCAAAAGCGCGCTTGACTGCGAGACAGACACGTCGAGCAGGTACGAAAGTAGGTCTTAGTGATCCGGTGGTTCTGTATGGAAGGGCCATCGCTCAACGGATAAAAGGTACTCCGGGGATAACAGGCTGATACCGCCCAAGAGTTCATATCGACGGCGGTGTTTGGCACCTCGATGTCGGCTCATCACATCCTGGGGCTGAAGCCGGTCCCAAGGGTATGGCTGTTCGCCATTTAAAGTGGTACGCGAGCTGGGTTTAGAACGTCGTGAGACAGTTCGGTCCCTATCTGCCGTGGACGTTTGAGATTTGAGAGGGGCTGCTCCTAGTACGAGAGGACCGGAGTGGACGAACCTCTGGTGTTCCGGTTGTCACGCCAGTGGCATTGCCGGGTAGCTATGTTCGGAAAAGATAACCGCTGAAAGCATCTAAGCGGGAAACTTGCCTCAAGATGAGATCTCACTGGAACCTTGAGTTCCCTGAAGGGCCGTCGAAGACTACGACGTTGATAGGTTGGGTGTGTAAGCGCTGTGAGGCGTTGAGCTAACCAATACTAATTGCCCGTGAGGCTTGACCATATAACACCCAAGCAATTTGAGTCGAATGACCAGATTGCGGTGTTGTGAAGACGAAACAAACCGAAAGTTTGCAACTCACAAAACACCGTCACATACCCGATTCGCTGGAATGTCGAAAGACACGTCAGCTCAAGAATTTCTTGACGACCATAGAGCATTGGAACCACCTGATCCCATCCCGAACTCAGCAGTGAAACGATGCATCGCCGATGGTAGTGTGGGGTTTCCCCATGTGAGAGTAGGTCATCGTCAAGATTAAATTCCGAAACCCCAATTGCGAAAGCAGTTGGGGTTTTGTTTTTGCCGTCAGAAAAGTTTGGCCACTCACAGCCCACGGCTGCGGCTGTCACGCTCTGCCGAGAATGCTAAGGTTCGCCCTTGGCTTTTGTCTCTTTCCAAGGATGCCTTTATGCCGGACGCGACGTCCCTCAGTGCTGGTTTTATGGTGGTTCACGGCAACCGCCTGGACGAGTTGCGCAGCCTGGTGGTCAGCTGGATGCGTCGTTATCCGCTGGCACCCCTGGAAAATGAGATCGCCCTGGTACAGAGCAACGGCATCGCCCAGTGGCTGAAGCTGGCTCTGGCCGAAGACCCGGAAGAGGACGACATGGGTGGTTGCGGTATCGCCGCAGCCATCGACGTACAATTGCCGGGCAGCTTCATGTGGCAGCTCTATCGCATGGTGCTGGGTCGCGATGAAATCCCGGTCAAATCCCTGCTCGATAAAGCCCCGCTGACCTGGCGCCTGATGCGCCTGCTGCCGCAGTTGATCGACCAGCCGCACTTTGAGCCGCTGCAACGCTTCCTCACCCATGACACCGACCTGCGCAAGCGCTACCAACTGGCCGAGCGCCTGGCTGACCTGTTCGACCAGTATCAGGTGTACCGCGCTGACTGGTTGGAAGACTGGGCCGAAGGTCGCCATCAATTGCGCAACGTTCGGGGCGAAGCCAAGCCGTTGACCCCGGCCAACTGCTGGCAGGCCGAGTTGTGGCGAGCGTTGCTGCTGGATGTCGGTGAAGAAGGCATGGCGCAAAGCCGGGCCGGTGTGCACCAGCGCTTCATCGAACGCATCAACACCCTCGAGATCGCGCCCGCCGGGCTGCCTTCGCGGGTGATCGTGTTCGGCATTTCCTCGCTGCCCGCCCAGGCGCTGGAAGCCCTCGCCGGCCTGGCCCGTTTCAGTCAGGTGTTGCTGTGTGTGCACAACCCCTGCCGCCATCACTGGGCAGACATCGTCGCCGACAAGGACCTGCTGCGCCATCAGTACAAACGCCAGGCGCGCAAGAGCGGCATGCCGGTGGTGCTCGACTCGCAAACCCTGCACCAGCACGCCCATCCGCTCCTGGCCGCCTGGGGCAAGCAGGGCCGGGACTACATCAACCTGCTCGACAGCTACGACGATCCCAACAGCTATCGTTCGGCGTTTCGTGACGGGCGCATCGACCTGTTCAGCGACAACCAGCCGTTGAACATGCTCAATCAATTGCAGGACGACATCCTCGAACTGCGCCCGCTGAACGAAACCCGCGAACGCTGGCCCGCCGTGGACCTGCAACAGGATCAGTCGATCCGTTTTCATGTCGCCCACAGTGCCCAGCGCGAAGTGGAAATCCTTCACGATCAGTTGCTCGCCCGCTTCAGTGCCGACAAGGATCTGAAACCCCGCGACATCATCGTGATGGTCCCGGACATCGACAGCTACGCACCGCATATCCGTGCCGTGTTTGGCCAGCTCGATCGCAACGATCCGCGCTTCATTCCCTTCACGCTCGCCGACCAGGGCCAGCGGGGTCGTGATCCGTTGCTGATCGCAGTGGAACATTTGCTCAAGCTGCCCGACAGCCGCTTCCCGGTCAGCGAGATTCTCGACCTGTTGGACGTGCCGGCATTGCGCGCCCGATTCGGCGTCGAAGAACGCGACCTGCCTACTCTGCATCGCTGGATCGAAGGAGCGGGCATCCGCTGGGGTATGAACGCCGGGCAACGGGCTGGCCTGGGCTTGCCGCAGGAGCTGGAGCAGAACAGTTGGCGGTTCGGCTTGCGGCGTATGCTGCTCGGCTATGCCGTGGGCAGTGGCGAGGCCTGCGAAGGCATCGAGCCGTACGACGAAATCGGCGGGCTGGACGCGGCGCTCATCGGCCCGTTGGTGGCCCTGCTCGATGCCCTGGAAATCGCCCATCAGGAATTGTCCGAGCCGGCACCACCCCAGCAGTGGGGGCAGCGCCTGCAAGCGCTGGTGCAGTTGTTTTTCCAGGCCAGCAACGAGCATGACGACTACCTGCTGGGCCAACTCGAAGAGTTGCGCGAAACCTGGCTGGAAACCTGCGAGTCGGTCGGCCTGCATGACAGCTTGCCGTTGACCGTGGTCCGCGAAGCCTGGCTCGCCGGTCTCGATCAAGGGCGGCTGTCCCAGCGCTTCCTGGCCGGTGCGGTGAACTTCTGCACCTTGATGCCGATGCGTGCGATCCCCTTCAAACTGGTGTGCCTGCTGGGCATGAACGACGGCGATTACCCGCGCGCGCAACCGCCGCTGGACTTCGACCTGATGGGCAGCGACTACCGTCCTGGTGACCGTTCTCGCCGTGAAGATGACCGCTACCTGCTGCTGGAGGCTTTGCTGTCCGCCCGTGATCAACTCTATGTCAGTTGGGTGGGCCGCAGCATTCGCGACAACAGCGAGCGTCCGGCGTCGGTATTGATCGGGCAACTGCGTGATCACCTCGCCAGCGGCTGGCGGTTGCACGCGGCCGATGAAGACCTGCTGCACGCCACCACCCAGGAACATCCACTGCAACCGTTCAGCGCCCGCTACTTTCATGAGGGTGATGAGCTGTTCAGTTACGCCAGTGAGTGGCAGGCGCTGCACCAGGCGAATGAGCGCGTAGCCGACAATCAGCCGTTGCCGGCCTACGTGCAGGAAGAGCCGTTGAGTCTCGGCCAGCTTCAGGATTTTCTGCGTAACCCGGTACGACACTTCTTCAGCCAGCGGCTGAAAGTGTTCTTCGAGGCTGCAGAAGTCCCCCTGGCTGACGAAGAACCTTTCGTCCTCGACGCCTTACAACGTTACACCCTCAGCGACAATCTGCTGGGCGCCGCACTGGCCCGGATCGAGGCGGCCGATGAGGTGCTGGAATCCCAGGCCAGACGCCTGCAAAACAGTGGGCTGTTGCCCATGGCCGGGTTTGGCGAATGCCTGCAACGTGAGCTGATCGAACCGCTGCCGGATCTGTTGCAGCGTTATCAACAGCTCCTGGCGTTATGGCCGACTCCGCTTGCCAGCGCGTTGCCGATCAGTCTGCAATCCCATGGGTTGCAGGTCGAAGGCTGGCTCAGCGGCCTGCATCAACGCGCGGACGGCGGGTTGCTGTCGGTCACCACGATCCCCAACAGCATCGGTGGCATCAAGTCACGCAAGTGGCACCGCCTCACCCGTCCGTGGGTCAATCACCTGGTGGCCTGCGCCAGCGGCATGGCGATGACCACGGCGCTGGTGGCCAGTGACGACAGCCTGCTATTGCCACCGATGGAAGAGCAAACCGCGTCGCAAATCCTCGGTGATCTGCTGCAAGCCTGGCAGGCCGGCATGCGCCAGCCGCTGCCGGTCGCGGTGAAGACCGCGTTTGCCTGGCTCGGCCAGACCGATCCGGCCAAGGCCGACGCCGCGGCCCGCAAAGCCTACGAAGGTGACGGCCTGACCACGGACGGCGAGCGGCGCGAAAGCCCGGCGCTGGCCCGGCAGTTCGCCGACTACGACGCGCTGATTGCCGACGAGACCTTCCCGGATTGGTGCAACGCTTTGTACAAACCAATGGTTGACGCTGCCTGGCGCTCATTGAACAGCGAGGAGGCGCGCTCATGACCACGCAAACACCCCTGGCCCTGGCCTTCCCGCTGCGTGGCAGCCAACTGATCGAGGCCAGCGCGGGCACCGGCAAGACCTTCACCATTTCCGCGCTGTACCTGCGCCTGGTTCTGGGACATGGCGGTGAGGCGAATGGCTTTGGTCGGGAATTGTTGCCGCCGCAAATCCTCGTGGTGACCTTCACCGATGCAGCGACCAAGGAACTGCGCGAACGTATTCGTACGCGCCTTGCCGAAGCGGCGCGGTTTTTCCGCGACGAGACCCCGGCGCCGGATGCGCTGATCGCCGAGTTGCGCGATGGGTATCCGCCCGAGCAGTGGCCCGGCTGCGCCAACCGTCTCGACATCGCCGCGCAGTGGATGGATGAAGCCGCGGTCTCGACCATCCACAGTTGGTGTCAGCGCATGCTGCGCGAGCACGCTTTCGACAGCGGCAGCCTGTTCACCCAGAGCCTGGAAACCGACCACAGCGATTTGCTCGGCGAGGTTCTGCGCGATTACTGGCGCCTGTTCTGCTACCCGATGCAGGACGACGCATTGAATTGGGTGCGCAACAATTGGGGCGGTCCTGCGGCGCTGTTGCCAAGGGTCCGTGGCTTGTTCGCCAGCGCCCGCAACAGTGACGACGGCAAGGCGCCTGCCGAGCTGATCGTCGAATGCCTGCAAGAACGGCGGGCGGCCCTGGTTGATCTGAAGCGCCCCTGGCGCGAGTGGGCGGACGAACTGCTTGCGATCTGCCACGCAGGTGTTGCCAGCAAAAACGTCGATGGTCGCAAGATGCAGGCGCGCTACTTTGAGCCCTGGTTCGAGAAGCTCAAAGCCTGGGCCGAAGACGAGTCGCTGGAGCAACTGGACCTCGGCACCGGCTTCACCCGTCTGACGCCTGACGGCATGGCCGAGGCCTGGAAAAAGGGGGAGGTGCCCAGCCATCCCGGACTGGATGCGATGCCGGGTCTCAAGGCCAGTCTCGACGCCTTGCCCACACCAGACGCCGCCGTCCTGCAACACGCCGCCCATTGGGTGAGTGCGCGGTTCGAAGCGGAAAAGCGCCGCCGTGCGGAAATGGGTTTCGACGACATGCTGCTGCGCCTCGATGCCGCGCTGCAAGCCGAGGGTGGCGAACGTCTGGCGACCCTGATCCGTGAGCAGTTCCCAGTGGCGTTGATCGACGAGTTCCAGGACACCGACCCGGTGCAGTACCGCATCTTCGAGAGTATCTATCGCATCGAAGACAACAACCCGGAGTGCGGCCTGTTCCTGATCGGCGACCCCAAGCAGGCGATCTACGCCTTCCGTGGCGCCGACATCTTCACCTACCTGCGCGCGCGCCAGGCCACGGCGGGGCGGCTGCACACCCTGGGCACCAACTTCCGCTCCAGCCATGGCATGGTCGAGGCGGCCAACCATGTGTTCGCCCGCGCCGAATCGCGTGAGACCGGGCGCGGTGCGTTTCTGTTTCGTGAACAGAATGGTGAAAATCCGGTGCCGTTCCTGAACGTGTCGTCCCAGGGCCGCAAGGAGGTATTCAGCCTCGATGGCCAGGAAGTCCCGGCGCTGAACATCTGGCACCTGTCGGCCGAGCAGCCGTTGTCCGGCGCGGTCTATCGCCAGCAACTGGCTGCCACCTGCGCCAGCCAGATCACCGCGTTGCTCAATGGCGGGCAACAGGGCAGGGCCGGGTTCGTCCGGGACGGCAAGGACTTCAAAGGCCTGCTGCCGGCGGACATCGCGATCCTGGTGCGCGACGGCAACGAGGCCCAGGCCGTGCGCGCCGAGCTTACTGCCCGTGGCGTGCGCAGCGTTTATCTGTCCGACAAGGACTCGGTGTTCGCTGCCCAGGAGGCCCACGACCTGCTCACCTGGCTCAAGGCCTGTGCCGAGCCGGATGCCGAGCGCCCGCTGCGCGCCGCCCTGGCCAGCATCACGCTGAACCTGTCGCTGGCCGAGCTTGAGCGCCTGAATCAGGATGAGCTGGCCTGGGAAGCGCGGGTCATGCAGTTCCGCAGTTATCGTGAACTGTGGCGCAAGCAGGGTGTGCTGCCGATGCTGCGGCGCCTGTTGCACGACTTCCAGTTGCCCCAGGCGTTGATCGCACGCAACGACGGCGAGCGGGTGCTGACCAACCTGCTGCACCTGTCCGAATTGCTGCAACAGGCCGCCGCCGAGCTCGATGGCGAGCAGGCGCTGATCCGTCACCTGTCCGAGCACCTGGCACTGTCCGGCCAGGCCGGCGAAGAACAGATCCTGCGCCTGGAAAGCGACGAGCAACTGGTCAAGGTGGTGACCATCCACAAGTCCAAGGGGCTGGAGTATCCGTTGGTGTTCCTGCCGTTCGTGTGCTCGGCCAAGCCGGTGGACGGCAGCCGCCTGCCGCTGCATTACCACGACGAATCCGGCCATGCCCAGGTGACTCTGAAGCCCACGCCGGAGTTGATCGCCCAGGCGGACGACGAGCGCCTGGCCGAGGACCTGCGCCTGCTCTACGTTGCCCTGACGCGCGCACAGCACGCTTGCTGGCTCGGCGTTACCGACCTCAAGCGCGGCAATAACAACAGTTCGGTGTTGCACCTCTCGGCACTCGGTTACCTGCTGGGTGGCGGTGCGGCCCTGGCGGAGCCCGCGGGCCTGAAGCGCTGGCTGGAAGACTTGCAGCAGGACTGTCCGGCATTGACCTACAGCGAGATGCCGGAAAAAACCGACGAGCACTATCAACCGCCGCTCAATCAGGCCGCGTTGCTCGCGGCACTGATCCCCACGCGCAAGGCCAGCGAGAACTGGTGGATCGCCTCCTACAGCGCCCTGCGCATCGG
The DNA here is from genome assembly GCF_040947875.1 of Pseudomonas sp. MYb118. Taxonomy (NCBI): domain Bacteria; kingdom Pseudomonadati; phylum Pseudomonadota; class Gammaproteobacteria; order Pseudomonadales; family Pseudomonadaceae; genus Pseudomonas; species Pseudomonas sp. MYb118. The sequence goes on from NZ_JBFRXN010000002.1 coordinate 2,484,986, forward strand.
CGACACCCTGAGCGTGGGCAGCGATGAAGCCCCGGAGAACCCGCAGGCGCAAAAGCTGTTCGACGACGAGCGTCTCGACCCCGAAGCACCGCGCGAAACCGTGACGGGCGGCGCCGATATCCATCGTTTCCCGCGCGGCCCCAACCCCGGCACGTTCCTGCATGGCTTGCTCGAGTGGGCCGGTGACGAAGGCTTCGCCGCCACCCCGCAGGCGCTGGAAGATGCGATCGCCCGGCGTTGCAATCGCCGTGGCTGGGAGGGCTGGATCAGCGCCCTGAGTGACTGGTTGCAGCACTTGATCAACTCGCCCTTGCCGGTGGGCGAGGGCCAGCCGCCGGTGATGCTTGCGCAGTTGCAGCAGTACCGGGTCGAGATGGAATTCTGGTTCGCCAGCCACCGGGTCGATGTGCTCAAACTCGATGAACTGGTGCGCCAGCACACCCACAACGGCGTGGCCCGGGTCGCCGCGGAGCCGGTGCTGCTCAATGGCATGTTCAAGGGTTTCATCGACCTGACGTTCGAACACCAGGGCCGTTACTACGTCGCCGATTACAAATCCAACTGGCTGGGCGTCGATGACGCGGCCTACACCGAGCAGGCCATGGAGCAGTCGATCCTCGACAATCGCTACGACCTGCAATACGTGCTGTACCTGCTGGCGCTGCATCGTCAGCTCAAGGCGCGGTTGGCCGATTACGATTACGACCGGCACGTCGGCGGGGCGCTGTACCTGTTCCTGCGCGGCACCCGGGCGGCTTCCCGGGGCGTGTATTTCGCCCGTCCGCCGAAAACCTTGATCGAGCGTCTGGACAGCTTGTTCCAGGGCAAACCGCAACCCAAGGCCGAACCGGCCTGGGTGCAGGGAGAACTGCTATGAGTCGCACTTTCGCCGATCTGCTGCCCACGCCCCTGGCCGCCGAAAGCCTGGCGAGCCTGGCACCGCTGAGTCGTGTCGATGATTTGCTGCTGTTGCTCACGCGCTGGGTCGAGCGCGGCTGGCTGCGTGCACTGGACAAGGCCTTTGTCGCCTTCCTCGCGGAACTGGCCCCGGAGGCCGACCCGCTGGTGCTGCTCGCGGCGGCCTTGACCAGCCATCAACTGGGCCATGGTCACGTGTGCCTGGACCTGTTCGAAACGCTCAAGGAGCCGGACTTCGCCTTGTCCTTGCCTCCCGAGGGCGATCTGAGCAGTGGCGCGATGCTGCTGCCTTCGCAGTTGCTCCAGACACTGGACGGCGCCCATTGGTGCAAGGTCCTCGCGGCCAGTCGGCTGGTGGCTTTGGCGGCGGATGAAAGTGACCTGGCGCAGCAACGGCCACTGGTGCTGTCCGGAAAGCGCCTGTACCTGCGGCGTTACTGGGCCTACGAGCGACGGATCGACAATGCCCTGCGTGTGCGTCTGGCGCAACACGAAACGACCCCCGCTGACTTGGCGCAGCGCCTCACCGGCCTGTTCGGCGAGGCGAAAGCCGGCGAGCCCATCGACTGGCAGAAACTCGCCTGTGCCCTGGCTACCCGAAGTGCCTTCAGCATCGTCACCGGCGGCCCCGGGACCGGCAAGACCACCACGGTGGTGCGCTTGCTGGCGTTGCTCCAGGCACCGGCCGTGGAGGCGGGCAAGCCGTTGCGCATTCGTCTTGCCGCGCCCACCGGTAAAGCGGCGGCACGGTTGACGGAGTCCATCAGCCAGCAGGTCCTTTCGTTGAAAGTCCCCGAGGCGGTGCGGGAAAAAATCCCGTCGGACGTTACTACCGTGCACCGCCTGCTGGGCAGTCGCCCTGGTACCCGACATTTCCGACACCATGCCGGTAATCGTCTGCCGCTGGATGTGCTGGTGGTGGACGAAGCGTCGATGATCGACCTGGAGATGATGGCCAATCTGCTCGATGCGATGCCGGACCACGCCCGCTTGGTGCTGCTGGGTGACAAGGACCAACTGGCATCGGTGGAAGCCGGTGCGGTGCTGGGTGATTTGTGCCGCGACGCCGAGGCCGGCTGGTACAGCCCGCAGACGCGCCAGTGGCTGCAAGCGGTCAGCGGTGAACAGCTTGAATCGAGCGGCTTGCAGGAAGACACCCAAGGCCTGCACCCGCTGGCCCAGCAAGTGGTGATGCTGCGGCATTCGCGTCGGTTTCACGAGGGCAGCGGCATCGGTTTGCTGGCGCGCTGGGTCAACCAGCAGCAACCGGAAGAGGCTCGCAAGTTGCTGGCGCAGCGCAGCCACGCCGATGTGTTTTCGCTGCCGCTCAAAGGCGAGCATGACCGGGCGCTCGAGCGTTTGTTGCTCGATGGCCATGGCGAGGGCCCACAGGGCTATCGGCATTACCTGAGCCTGCTTCGCGAGCGTCGACCGGCGCTCGACAGCCGTTTCGATGACGACTGCTGGACCGAGTGGGCGCGGGATGTACTGCAAGCGTTCGACGCGTTCCAGTTGCTGTGTGCCGTGCGCAAGGGCCCTTGGGGTGTCGAGGGCCTGAATCAGCGGATCACCGACGCGCTGCTCAAGGCCCGGCTGATCGACAGCGATCAACAATGGTACGAAGGCCGACCGGTGTTGATGACCCGCAACGACTATGGCCTGGGCCTGATGAATGGCGACATCGGCATCGCCCTCAAACTGCCAGAACGTGAGGGGCCGGACGCCGGGCGTCAGGTGCTGCGCGTGGCTTTTCCGCGTAACGACGGCCAGGGCGGTGTGCGATTTGTTCTGCCGAGTCGTTTGAATGATGTGGAAACCGTGTACGCCATGACCGTGCACAAATCCCAGGGCTCGGAATTTGCCCACACTGCATTGATCCTGCCGGACGCACTCAACCCGGTGCTGACCAAGGAACTGATCTACACCGGCATCACCCGTGCCAAGCACTGGTTCACCCTGATCGAGCCGCACAAGGGCGTGTTCGAGGAGGCGGTGCGACGCAAGGTCAAGCGCTTGAGTGGTTTGATGCTGGCGCTGGAAGAACGCGTGTAATCAGGAGGTTGAGAGGACGTCGTTCCGGCGCCAAAAAAATGGCTGGAACGCCCGGCCCGCTTGGCCTCGCGGGTGTTTCGGGGCTGTGCTATCGTTGCGGCACTATCCCGTTACATCCGAAGAGAATCCCTGCATGAAGGTGGCTGTCAGGACGACAGGACGCATCGTTGCTTGTCAGCAAATCGTGTTCGCAGGTTTTCTCTGTCTGCTCAGTGGCCTGGTTTTCGCGCAAGCGCAAACCCCGTCCGGCATGGCCGATCAACGCGCGCAAGCAGTGACGCAAGTGGTGCTCGGCATCCTCAGTTACGCCCGCTGGCCGGTCGAGCCGACGCAACTGCGCCTGTGCATCGTCGGCCCGACCGAGTACACCGACGACCTGGTCAAGGGCACGACGCAGGCCACTGGCCGACCTGTCACGGTGCGCCGCTTGCTGGCCGACAACGCGTCCATCGTCACCGAGTGCGATGCACTGTATATCGGCAAGCTCACCGGTGATGAACGCAGCCGCCTGTTCACGGCGCTGACCGGGCGGCCGGTCTTGAGCATCAGCGAAAGCGACGACCCCTGCACCGTCGGCAGCCTGTTCTGCCTGCGGGTCGGCGATGAACAGGTGTCGTTCGAGGTCAATCTGGACTCCGTTGCCCGCAGCGGCGTGCGCATTCACCCCAGCGTGCTGCAACTGTCCCGGCGCAGGGCGGCGGCGCCATGAGCCTGTACAGAAGCGGCACTCGCCCGACCTTGCGTTCGGTGCTCGGCCGCGGTCACCTGATCGTTGCGCTGGTGGCGGTGGCCATGGCCAGTGTGTCGCTGACGCTGCTGGGCGTGCTGGCGCTGCGGGTGTATGCCGATCACAACCTGCACCTGATCGCTCGCTCGATCAACTACACCGTGGAAGCGGCCGTGGTGTTCAACGACAAGCCGGCGGCCACCGAAGCACTGGCGCTGATCGCGTCCACCGAGGAAGTGGCCGATGCCCGGGTGCTGGACGCCCGCGGCCAGGTATTGGCCCATTGGCAGCGACCGGAAAGCGGTTTTTTCACCGACCTCGAACTGCAGATGGCCAAGGTGTTTCTGGAAAAGCCGATCAACTTGCCGATCCTCCATCAGGACCGCGAAATCGGCAGCATCGAGCTCACCGGCCACGGCGGCAGCCTGATGCGCTTCCTGCTCAGCGGCCTGGTCGGTATTGTCCTGTGTACTGCCATTAGCGCCTGGGTCGCCCTGTACCTGGCGCGGCGACAACTGCGCGGCATCACCCGACCGCTGCGCCACCTGGCCACCGTGGCCCACGCCGCACGCAGCGAGCGGGCGTTCGACCAGCGTGTGCCGCCGGCCGAGATCGCCGAACTGGACAACCTCGGCAACGACTTCAATGCCCTGCTCGATGAACTGGAAACCTGGCAGACCCACCTGCAAAGCGAGAACGAAACCCTGGCCCATCAGGCCAGCCACGACAGCCTCACCGGGTTGCCGAACCGGGCGTTTTTCGAAGGCCGGCTGATGCGTGCCCTGCGCAATGCGCACAAGCTCGACGAGCGGGTGGCGGTGCTGTTTCTCGACAGCGACCGGTTCAAGGAAATCAACGACAACTTCGGCCACGCCGCTGGCGATGCGGTGCTGGTGGCGGTGGCCAATCGGGTGCGCGGGCAACTGCGCGAAGAAGACCTGGTGGCGCGTCTGGGCGGCGACGAGTTCGCTGTCCTGCTGACGCCGCTGCACAAGAACGAGGACGCCGAGCGCATCGCCGACAAAATCCTCGAGAGCATGGAAATGCCGATTGCCTTGCCGGGGACCACGCAAGTATTGACCTCACTCAGCATCGGCATCGCCATCTACCCCGATCATGGCGTGACACCGGGCGCGTTGCTCGACGCCGCCGATACCGCCATGTACCACGCCAAACGCCTCGCCAGAGGTGCCCAGCACACGTCAGGGTCGGAGCACCCTGTCGCCGACGTTTAAATCAGGAGCTCTATCCGTGTTCTCACTTCGTGTTCTGACCCTCGCATTGTTCATGGCGATCCTGGCATTGACCGGTTGCCAGACCGCCCCGCAAAAAGGCCTGACCCCCGCCCAGGTCGCGGTACTCAAACAGCAGGGTTTCGAATTGACCGATGACGGCTGGGCCTTCGGCCTGTCCGGCAAGGTACTGTTCGGCAGCGATGTCGAAAGCCTCAACCCCCAGAGCAGCGAAATCGTCGAACGCATCGGCAAGGCGCTGCTGGGCGTGGGCATTGATCACGTGCGCATCGACGGCCACACCGATGCCTCCGGCAAGGAAGCCTACAACCAGCAACTGTCCGTGCGCCGGGCAAAAAGCGTGAGCAAGGTCCTGGCCGCGGTCGGCATGCCCGAACAGAACATCCAGCTGCAGGGCCTGGGCAGCAGCCAGCCGGTGGCCAGCAACGACACCGCGGCGGGGCGGACCGAGAATCGGCGGGTGTCGATTGTGGTCAGTGCGGATTAGTCGGCGAACGACATCTCTCGAACCTCGCCCATCAGCAGTCCCTGATTCTGTTCGGTGACTGCGCGGATGTAATCCCACAACAGGGTAATCCGCTTGAGCTTCTTCAGGTCCTCGCGGCAGTACATCCAGAACTGCCGTGTGATGTTGATCTCCTCCGATAACACCGGAAGCAGGCGCGGGTCCTGTGCGGCCAGAAAGCAGGGCAATATCGCCAGCGAGCGCCCTTGCTGTGCGGCGACGAATTGCGCGATGACGCTGGTGCTGCGCAGGTTGGCGCTGGCGTTGGGCAGTACGTTGGCCAGGTACAGAAGCTCGGAGCTGAACGCCAGGTCGTCGACGTAACTGATGAACGAGTGCTTGCCCAGGTCGGCCGGGCGGCGGATGGGCGGGTGTTTGTCCAGGTAGTCCTGGGTGGCGTACAGCTGCAACTTGTAGTCGCACAGTTTGCAGCACACGTACGGCCCGTGTTCCGGGCGTTCCAGGGCGATGACGATGTCGGCCTCGCGCTTGGACAGGCTGATGAAGTGCGGCAGCGGCAGGATGTCCACCGAGATGGCCGGGTAGGCGTCGACGAAGTGGCTCAGCTGCGGGGTGATGAAAAAGCTGCCGAACCCTTCGGTGCAGCCCATGCGCACATGCCCGGACAGCGCCACGCCTGAGCCCGACACCTGCTCGCAGGCCATGTGCAGGGTGCTTTCGATGGCCTCGGCATAGGCGAGCAGGCGCTGGCCTTCGTTGGTGAGGACGAAGCCGCTGGTCCGCGACTTTTCGAACAGCAAGGTGCCCAGGGCGGTTTCCAGCGAGCTGATGCGCCGAGACACGGTGGTGTAGTCCACCGCCAGGCGCTTGGCGGCGGTGCTGGCTTTGCGGGTGCGGGCGACTTCGAGGAAAAACTTGAGGTCGTCCCAGTTCAGCGAACTCAGCGACGTGATGTTTTTTTGCATGTTGGACCGGCTTTTATGTGCGTTCTTATTAGAAGTTTGCACATCTATACTCCAGAAACAGTCCGATCACCACATCGCGACACGCGCCTGATCCCAAGGCGACTTTTTCGCCAAGGCTCGCTCTCTCGACAAAAACAATCCCGGAGACCAGCATGAACGTATCGCTCACGCCCAACGAAACCACGGTGCACAAGGTCAAGCTGTTGATCGACGGCGAATGGGTCGAGTCCCAGTCCACCGAGTGGCACGACATCGTCAACCCGGCGACCCAACAAGTACTGGCCAAGGTGCCGTTCGCCACGGCGCAGGAAGTCGATGCCGCCATCAGCGCCGCCCATCGCGCCTTCCAGACCTGGAAACTGACGCCCATCGGCGCCCGCATGCGCATCATGCTCAAGCTGCAAGCGCTGATCCGCGAGCACTCCAAGCGCATCGCCGTGGTGCTCAGCAACGAACAGGGCAAGACCATCGCCGACGCTGAAGGCGATATTTTCCGTGGCCTGGAAGTGGTCGAACATGCCTGCTCGATCGGCACCCTGCAAATGGGCGAGTTCGCCGAAAACGTCGCCGGTGGCGTCGACACCTACACCCTGCGCCAGCCAATCGGCGTGTGCGCCGGCATCACCCCGTTCAACTTCCCGGCGATGATTCCGCTATGGATGTTCCCGATGGCCATCGCCTGCGGCAACACCTTCGTGCTCAAGCCGTCGGAGCAGGACCCGCTGTCGACCATGCTGCTGGTGGAACTGGCCATCGAGGCCGGCGTCCCGGCCGGCGTGCTCAACGTGGTGCACGGTGGCAAGGACGTGGTCGACGCGCTGTGCACCCACAAGGACATCAAGGCGGTTTCCTTCGTCGGTTCGACCGCCGTCGGCACCCATGTGTACGACCTGGCCGGCAAACATGGCAAGCGCGTGCAGTCGATGATGGGCGCGAAGAACCACGCGGTGGTGCTGCCGGATGCCAACCGCGAGCAAGCGCTCAATGCGCTGGTCGGTGCCGGTTTCGGCGCGGCCGGGCAACGCTGCATGGCCACCTCGGTGGTGGTGCTGGTGGGTGCGGCCAAGCAATGGCTGCCGGACCTCAAGGCGCTGGCGCAGAAACTCAAGGTCAATGCCGGCAGCGAGCCGGGCACTGACGTCGGCCCGGTGATCTCGAAGAAGGCCAAGGCGCGGATTCTCGACCTGATCGAAAGCGGCATCAAGGAAGGCGCCAAGCTGGAGCTGGACGGTCGCGACATCAGCGTTCCGGGTTTCGAGCAGGGCAACTTTGTCGGCCCGACCCTGTTCTCGGGCGTGACCACCGACATGCAGATCTACACCCAGGAAATCTTCGGCCCGGTGCTGGCGGTGCTGGAAGTTGACACCCTCGACCAGGCCATTGCGCTGGTCAACGCCAACCCATTCGGCAACGGCACCGGCCTGTTCACCCAGAGCGGTGCGGCGGCGCGCAAATTCCAGAGCGAAATTGATGTCGGCCAGGTGGGGATCAACATCCCGATTCCAGTGCCGGTGCCGTTCTTCAGCTTCACCGGCTCCCGTGGTTCCAAGCTCGGTGACCTCGGCCCGTATGGCAAGCAGGTGGTGCAGTTCTACACTCAGACCAAGACCGTCACCAGCCGCTGGTTCGATGACGACAGCGTCAATGATGGCGTGAACACCACCATCAACCTGCGTTAAGGAGCCGGACATGAAAATTGCTTTTATCGGCTTGGGCAACATGGGCGCGCCAATGGCGCGCAACCTGATCAAGGCGGGGCATTCGCTGCGTCTGGTCGACCTGAACAAGGCCGTGCTGGCCGAGCTTGAACAACTGGGCGGCAGCATCAGCGCGACGGCCCGTGAAGCGGCGCAGGGCGCAGAACTGGTGATCACCATGCTGCCCGCCGCCGTGCATGTGCGCAGCGTGTGGCTGGGCGAAGACGGCGTGCTGGCCGGGATCGGCCAGGGCGTACCGGCGGTGGATTGCAGCACCATCAATCCGCAGACGGCTCGCGATGTGGCAGCGGCGGCGGCCAAGCAGGGTGTGGCCATGGCAGACGCGCCGGTCTCCGGCGGTACGGGCGGCGCAGTGGCGGGCACGTTGACCTTCATGGTTGGCGCGACGGCAGAACTGTTCGCCACCCTGCAACCGGTGCTGGCGCAGATGGGCCGCAACATCGTGCATTGCGGCGAAGTCGGCACCGGCCAGATCGCCAAGATCTGCAACAACCTGCTGCTGGGGATTTCCATGGTCGGCGTCAGCGAAGCCATGGCACTGGGCGATGCGTTGGGGATCGACACCGGTGTGCTGGCCGGCATCATCAACAGCTCCACCGGGCGCTGCTGGAGTTCGGAAATGTACAACCCGTGGCCGGGCATCGTCGAAACGGCGCCGGCGTCGCGCGGTTACACCGGTGGTTTTGGGGCTGAGTTGATGCTCAAGGACCTGGGGCTGGCCACGGAAGCGGCGCGTCAGGCGCATCAGCCGGTGGTGCTCGGTGCGGTGGCGCAGCAGATGTACCAGGCGATGAGCCAGCGCGGGGAAGGGGGCAAGGACTTCTCGGCGATCATCAACAGCTATCGCAAGCCGCAATGATGCTGTGTGGCTGACGCACTCCTCCAATTCAATTGCACATTGAATTGTTATTTACCGGGAAATCACATCGCGTGATCTCCCGGTTTTTTTGCATCAGGCAAACACGAAATACTTGCGTACGGTCTCCACCACTTCCCAGGTGCCTTTCATGCCTGGTTCGATGACAAAAATATCACCGGCACGCAGGTGGATCGGCTCCTTGCCTTCCGGGGTGATGATGCAGTAACCCTCGCGGAAGTCGCAGTATTCCCACTTCACGTATTCCACGTACCACTTGCCGGGTGTGCAGATCCAGGTGCCCATGATCTTGCTGCCGTCTTCGCTGGTGTAGGCATTGAGGTTGACAGTGTGCGGGTCGCCTTCGAGTTTTTCCCATTTGCAGGCGTCCAGCACGGGCAGCGGGTGGGTGTCGCGAAGAACGGTAATCGGTGCGTTTGCGGTCATGATGACTCCAGGCAGGTGATCAGAGCTGAAGACGCATCCTGCCGGGCCCGACGTGGGCCGAGTTGTCTGTGCTCGACATTGGAATGTCCAGAAACGCTCGCGTGCGCATGATCCCACAGGGGAGTGTGATCAACTGTAGGAGCGAGCTTGCTCGCGATGGAGGCCCAGGCGCCGCGGGATGTCAGGTGTCCCGCGTCATCGTTGACGACCATCGCGAGCAAGCTCGCTCCTACAGGGGGGAATGCGGGCAACTGTAGGAGCGAGCCTGCTCGCGATGGAGGCCCAGGCACTGCGGGGTTTCAGGTGTCCAGCGTCATCGTTGGCGATCATCGCGAGCAGGCTCGCTCCCACAGGAAATCGCAGGGGGCGCATGCATAAAAAAGCCCCGGCATTCTGGGAATGCCGGGGCCATTTTCTGTTGGGTTACTGGGCGACAGGCACGTGTCGCGCCATGCGCAACCGGTAGCAGACGTAGATCAGCCCCACCCACACCGGGATCGCGTACACCGAGGCACGTACCGGCGGGATCATCCAGATGACGCAGATGATCACGGCCATGAAGGCCAGGCACAGGTAGTTGGTGTACGGCGACCAGAACGCCTTGAAGCCCGGGACCACGCCGCGCTGGGTCATGGCCTTGCGGAATTTCAGGTGCGTCAGGCTGATCAGCGCCCAGTTGATCATCAACGAGGCAACCACCAGGGCGAACAGCAGTTCCAGCGCTTCATGGGGCGCCACGTAGTTGACCAGCACGGCGAGCATGGTGATCAGCGCCGACACGCCCAGCGCCAGCAGCGGCACGCCTTGCTTGTTCAGCTTCATCAGCTTTTTGGGCGCATCACCCTGTTCGGCCAGGCCGTAGAGCATGCGGCTGTTGCAGTACACGCCGCTGTTGTACACCGACAGCGCGGCGGTGAGCACCACGAAGTTGAGGATGTGCGCGGCGGTGTCGCTGCCGATCAGGGCGAAGATCTGCACGAACGGGCTGCCGCTGTAGGCATCGCCCGAGGCGCCCAGGGTTTCCAGCAATTGGTCCCACGGGTACAGCGACAGCAGCACGGTGAGGGCGCCGACGTAGAAGATCAGCACCCGATACACCACCTGGTTGATCGCCTTGGGAATCACTTTGCGTGGTTCGCTGGCCTCGGCGGCGGTAATGCCGACCAGCTCCAAGCCACCGAACGAGAACATGATGAAGGCCATCGCCATCAACAGACCGTTGGTGCCGTTGGGGAAGAAGCCGCCATGGCTCCACAGGTTGCTCACCGACGCTTGCGGGCCGCCGGTGCCGCTGAACAGCATGTAGCAGCCCAGGGCGATCATGCCGATGATGGCCACCACCTTGATGATGGCGAACCAGAACTCCATCTCGCCGAAGACTTTGACGTTCATGCAGTTGATCAGGTTGACCAGCACGAAGAACACCGCCGCGCTGACCCAGGTCGGCACTTCCGGCCACCAGAATTGCACGTACTTGCCGACAGCCGTCAGCTCGGCCATGCCCACCAGCACGTACAGCACCCAGTAGTTCCAGCCGGACAGAAAGCCGGCAAAGCCGCCCCAGTAGTTGTGGGCGAAGTGGCTGAACGAGCCGGCCACTGGCTCTTCGACGATCATTTCGCCCAGTTGGCGCATGATCAGGAACGCAATGAAACCGGCAATCGCATAGCCGAGGATCATCGACGGCCCGGCGGACTTGAGTACGCCGGCAGAGCCCAGGAACAGCCCCGTGCCAATCGCACCGCCCAATGCGATCAGTTGAATGTGTCGATTCTTCAACCCCCGCTTCAGCGTTGCCTGTTGCAAAATTTCATCCGCCATCGCGTTCCCTTCTGGTTGTTGTGGCCAGGCCTGATTTGAAAGCGCAGATATTACCCCTCGTAGCCTGTTTGTAATACTGATCAGGGTGCAAGGTTTGTGCTGCGCAATGCTTCGAGCAAGGCCTTGGCGTAACCGGGCAGGCCGTCGAACGAGCGGGCGCAGAGCAACAGTTTGCGTTGTGCCCAGTCTTCCTTGAGGGCGACACGCTTGAACGGCAGGTCGATGCCTCGGCGTTCGATGGCCACCTGCGGCACGATGGCCAGGCCCGCACCGCGCGCGACCATGCGCATCACTCCGTCAAACCCTTCGGCGCGAATGCGCAGCGACAGCCGCGCTCCGGCATGCAACGCCTGTTCTTCGAGGTACACCGCCAAGGCGCTGTTGGCGCTCAGGCCGACGTAATCGTGGGGCAGGGTGTCGCTGAAGGTGGGCGATGCGGCGTGCGCCAGCGGATGGTCCAGCGGCATGATCAGCACCAGCGGGTCATCGCGAAACGCCAGGGTGTCCAGGCCATGGGTGTCGACCGCGTCGGAGACGATGCCAAGGTCCGCCGCGCCCTGGCGCAGGGCATGGATGATGCGCAGGCTGGGCATCTCCTGCAGGTCGATGTCGAGGTTGGGGTGGTGGCAGAGAAAATCCGCCAGCACTTCCGGCAGGTGTTCGGTGATCGCCGCGGTGTTGCACAACAGGCGCACCTGGCCTTTGACGCCCTTGGCGTATTCGGCCAGGTCCTGTTGCATGCGTTCGGCGTGTTGCAGCAGCAGGCGGGCGTGATGCGCCAGGGCCTTGCCCGCTGGCGTCGGCGTGACACCGCGGCGGCCGCGTTCGAGGAAGTCGATGCCCAGCGAGGATTCCATGGCGCGGATTCGCGCACTGGCAGCGGCCAGCGACAAATGACTGCGCACGGCGCCGGCGGTGATGTTGCCGGTGTCGAGGATGTTCAGGTAGAGGCGCAGGTCGGTTAGGTCGAAGTGCATGGGGGTAGCCCGGGGTGATGTGTTGTTTGGGCGGGCCTCATCGCGGGCAAGCCCGCTCCCACAGAGATCGCCACCGGCCCCTGTAGGAGCGAGCTTGCTCGCGATGAGGCAATCAGCACCGCTGAAATTCCAGAGCCTCTACCAAAACAAGAGGCACCCTCAGTATATGGCAGATTTCCATCCAGCCAATCCAGGCTCAGGATAGCCCCATGAACACACTCCTCGCGTACTACCAGAACCTCGGCCTGGCCCTGTCCCTGATGGTCATCGCCACCTTCCTGCTGGCCGGCATGATCAAGGGCGTCATCGGCCTCGGCCTGCCCACCATCGCCATGGGCTTGCTCGGCCTGGCTATGGCGCCATCGCAGGCTGCGGCGCTGCTGATCATCCCGGCGACGCTGACCAACGTCTGGCAACTGGCGTTCGGTGGGCATCTGCCGGCACTGGTCAAGCGGTTGTGGCCGATGCTGCTGGCGATCTTCCTCGGCACCGGCGTCGGCACCCTGTGGATCGGCATGGCGGGCGGGCATTGGGTGGTGCGTGGGCTGGGCGCGGCGTTGCTGCTCTACGCGTTGAGCGGACTGTTCCTGCCGACCCTGCGTGTCGGCGGTCCGACCGAACGCTGGCTCGGCCCGCTGTGCGGGGTCATCACCGGCGTGATCACCTCGGCCACCGGCGTGTTCGTGATCCCGGCGGTGCCCTACCTGCAAGCGTTAGGCTTGAACAAGGACGAACTGGTGCAGGCGCTGGGCCTGTCGTTCACCGTGTCGACCCTGGCCCTCGCCGCCGGCCTGTTGTGGCGTGATGCGCTGGGCGGCGGCGAGTTGGGGGCGTCAGTGCTGGCGCTGATCCCGGCGGTGCTGGGCATGTTGCTCGGGCAGTGGCTGCGCCAGCGAATCAGCGCGCCACTGTTCAAGCGGGTGTTCTTCATCGGCCTGGGCGTACTCGGTGGCCACCTGCTGATCAGCGGGTAGCGGACGACGGGCTGAGCATGTCGATGGCGCGGATGTCGAAATCGCGCTCCAGGTATTCCTCGCGCTTGGCCAGAAATTCCTTCATGTGCGGCAGGTTGGAATGCACGTCGAGGTGCGCCTGGGACTGCCAGATCTCGTAGAAGATGAACAGCGTCGGGTCCTGCTTGTCGCGCAGCATGTGGTACTCGATGCAGCCAGGTTCGGCGCGACTGGCTTCCACATAGCCCCGGAAGAATGCTTCGAAAGCGTCGGCTTTTTCCGGACGGGTCTTGGCGTGCAGGATGAAGCCTTGCATGTCACTCATCAAACGTCTCCTCAAGTTCAGAATGGGCGCCAGTCTATGGCAACAATGCGTGGTTGATTCGTGCGTATAGGTCAAATGAGTTTTGTGAGCCCAAGGCTTATTCCGCGCGAGGCGGATCGTTAATCTGCCGCCATTCCAATTTCTGACCCTTTGCGAGATCACCCATGAAAAAAGTCCTGTTGCTCAATGGCGGCAAAAAGTTCGCCCACTCCGATGGCCGCTACAACACCACCCTGCACGAAGCGGCGCTGGCCGTACTGGACCGCGGTGGTCTGGATGTGAAGACCACCTTCATCGACGAGGGTTACGACATCGCCGAAGAGGTCGCCAAGTTCCTCTGGGCCGACGTGGTCATCTATCAGATGCCAGGCTGGTGGATGGGCGCCCCCTGGACCGTGAAAAAGTACATCGACGAAGTCTTCACCGAAGGCCACGGCAGCCTCTACGCCAGTGACGGCCGCACCCGTTCCGACGCTTCGCAGAAGTACGGCAGCGGTGGCCTGATCCACGGCAAGCAATACATGTTGTCGCTGACCTGGAACGCGCCGCAGCAAGCCTTCGACGACCCGACCGACTTCTTCGAAGGCAAAGGCGTGGACGCCGTGTACTTCCCTTTCCACAAGGCCAACCAGTTCCTGGGCATGAGCGGCTTGCCGACCTTCCTCGCCGTTGACGTGATGAAGCGCCCGAACATCGAAGGCGATATCGCACGCTACGAGCAGCATTTGACCGAGGTGTTCGGTCTCAAGGCTTGAGGTTCCTTTTGCCCCTTATCCAGCTACTATCAAGCCAGTTTCGTTTGAGGGGCATTTGTGAAAGCCAGATCCGATGAGTTGCAGATTTTCGTCTGCGTGATCGAGTGCGGGTCGATTTCGGCGGCGGCCGAGCAGGTCGGGCAGACGCCGTCGGCCGTCAGCCGTACCTTGTCGCGGCTGGAAGCCAAGCTCGACACCACCCTGATCAACCGCACCACGCGGCGCATGGACCTGACCGAGGAGGGCAAGTACTTCTTCGAACACGCCAAGCTGATCCTCGATCAGATGGATGAACTCGAAGAGCGCCTGACCTCGCGTCAGCAGACCCCGTCGGGGCGTTTGCGCATCAACGCCGCCTCGCCGTTCATGCTGCACGCCATCGTGCCGTACGTCGATGAGTTCCGCAGGCTCTATCCCGACATCCAGCTGGAACTCAACAGCAACGATCTGATTATTGATCTGCTGGAACAAAGCACCGACATCGCCATCCGCATCGGCACCCTTGCCGATTCGACCCTGCATGCCCGTTCCCTGGGTTGCAGCCCGCTGCACATCGTCGCCAGCCCCGCCTATCTCGAACGCCACGGCACCCCCATGGTGGTCGAGGACCTGAGCCAGCACGCGCTGCTCGGCTTTACCCATAACGAGGGCCTCAACCAGTGGCCGCTGCGTTATGTGCACGGTGACCGCTGGCCGATCCAGGCGTCGATCAGTGCGTCCAGCGGCGAGACCATCCGCCACCTGGCGCTCGAAGGCCAGGGCATCGCCAGCCTGTCGCACTACATGACCATCGAGGACATTCGCGCCGGGCGCCTGAAGGTGCTGCTGGCCGATTTCAACAGCGGTTACCGCCAGCCGATCAACGCGGTGTACTACCGCAACTCGCAACTGGCCCTGCGTATTCAATGCTTCCTGGATTTCATCCAGGGCAAGTTGGCGCTGTACGCGAGCTCAAACTTCAAGGACTGATTCTTGACCCCTGCGCAAGATTGAATTGGGTCGATGGGTATTTTTCGTCAGTAACGGCGGCTGGATACTGAGCCCATCACTTACCCACGCAGGGAGATTCCCCATGAACGTATTCGTCACCGGCGCTGCCGGTTTTATCGGCGGCTCCATCGCCACCGGCCTGGTTCGCGCCGGCCACAGCGTTACCGGTCTGGTGCGCAGCAACGAACAAGCCAGCGAGTTGCGCGCGCTGGGCATCACTCCGGTGATCGGCACCCTGGACGACACTGCCCTCCTGGCCGAACAGGCCCGTGCGGCCGACGCGGTGATCAACGCCGCCAGCAGCGACCATCGTGGTGCGGTCGAGGTGTTGCTCGATGCCTTGCGCGGCTCCAACAAGGTGTTCCTGCACACCAGTGGTTCGAGCATCGTCGGCGATGCGTCGGGCGGCCTGGCCAGTGACGCCATCTACTTCGAAGACGCGCTGCCTGCGCCGACCGTCGACAAGGCTGCACGCGTGGCCATCGACAACCTGATCCTTGCAGCCGCCAAGGACGGGGTGAATTCGGCGGTGATCTGCAACACCCTGATCTACGGCCACAGCCTCGGTGTGAACCGCGACAGCGTGCAGCTGCCACGTCTGCTGAAACAGGCGCGCAAGAGCGGGGTGGTGCGCCATGTCGGTACGGGCGGCAACATCTGGTCCAATGTGCACATCGAAGACGTGGTGGCGCTGTACTTGCTGGCGCTCACCAAGAACGTGCCGGGCACCTTCTACTTCGTGGAAAGCGGTGAAGCGTCGTTCATCGACATGACCACGGCCATGGCCGAGGCGCTGAACCTGGGGCAACCGCAGGACTGGCCACTCAAGGACGCCGAGGCCGAGTGGGGTTATGAAATGGCCAACTATGGCCTGGGCTCCAACAGCCGGGTGCGGGGCAAGAAGGCGCGGGAAGTGCTGGGGTGGGTGCCGAAGCGGACTTCGGTGGTGGAGTGGATTCGGGGGGAGATGGTCTGAGTTCGCTGTAGACCGAGTTATCGTTCATCGCGGGCAAGCCCGCTCCCACAGTTGACCGCGTTGTTCAGACGAACTCGCTCTAATGTGGGAGCGGGCTTGCCCGCGATGGCTTTCTCAAAGGCACCAAAGCTGGCCGGGCCAGGCGCAAATCCGTAACATCCGCACATTATTTTCGCGACACTTGCCCTGCGGTCCCTCCCCATGAAACCAAAAAACCTCCGCGCCGACGTCCTGGCCGGGCTCACCACGTCTTTTGCCTTGCTGCCCGAATGCATCGCCTTTGCGCTGGTGGCCCACCTCAACCCGCTGATGGGCCTGTACGGCGCCTTCATCATCTGCACCCTGACCGCGCTGTTCGGCGGCCGGCCGGGGATGGTCTCCGGTGCGGCCGGGTCGATGGCGGTGGTGATCGTCGCGCTGGTGGTGCAGCACGGCGTGCAATACCTGCTGGCGACCGTGCTGCTCGGTGGCCTGGTCATGCTGGCGTTCGGCTTGTTGAGGCTGGGCAAACTGGTGCGGATGGTGCCGCACCCGGTGATGCTCGGCTTCGTCAATGGCTTGGCGATCATCATCGCCCTGGCCCAGCTCGAACATTTCAAGAACGGTGAGGCGTGGCTCAGCGGCTCACCGCTGTACCTGATGGTCGGGCTGGTGGCGCTGACCATGGCGATTGTCTACGTGCTGCCGCGCCTGACCCGTGCCGTGCCGCCGGCGCTGGTGGCGATTCTCGGCGTGGGGCTGGCGGTGTACCTGCTGGGCCTGCCGACGCGCACCCTCGGTGACATGGCGCACATCGCCGGCAGCCTGCCGACGCTGGCGCTGCCGGACATCCCCTGGACGCTCGAGACCCTGCGCATCATCGCCCCGTACGCGATCCTGATGGCGCTGGTCGGCCTGCTGGAAACCCTGCTGACCTTGAACCTCACCGATGAAATCACTGAGACCCGCGGCTTCCCGGATCGTGAGTGCGTGGCGCTCGGTGCGGCGAACATGGTCTCCGGCGTGTTTGGCGGCATGGGTGGCTGCGCGATGATCGGCCAGACCGTGATCAACCTCAGCTCCGGTGGCCGCGGTCGCCTGTCCGGCGTGGTGGCCGGCGTGCTGATCCTGTTGTTCATCCTGTTCCTGTCGCCGTTGATCGAGCGCATCCCATTGGCGGCACTGGTGGGGGTGATGTTCGTGGTGTCGCAACAGACCTTCGCCTGGGCCTCGTTGCGGGTGGTGAACAAGGTGCCGTTGAACGACGTGCTGGTGATCATCGCGGTGACCGTGATCACCGTGTTCACGGACCTGGCCACGGCGGTGCTGTGCGGGATCATCATCGCCGCGCTGAATTTCGCCTGGCAGCAGGCACGCGAGTTGTACGCCGACAGTCATCTTGAGGCCGACGGCAGCAAGCTGTACCTGATGCACGGCACGCTGTTCTTCGCCTCGACCACGCCGTTTCTCAACCAGTTCGACCCGGCCAATGACCCGGCCGTGGTGACGATCGACTGCCGCCACCTGAGCTTCGTCGACTACTCGGCCATCGCCGCGCTGAAAACCCTGCGCGAGCGCTATGCCAAGGCGGGCAAGCACCTGCGGGTGCTGCATTTGTCGGAGCGCTGCAAGAAGCTGCTCAAGCGGGCGCGGGTCACTCACGACTGATTCTCTCCATCTGATCGTTCCCACGCTCCGCGTGGGAATGCCTCTACGGACGCTCTGCGTTCGGCTTTGAAGGGACGCGGAGCGTCCCGGGCTGCGTTCCCACGCAGAGCGTGGGAACGATCAGCGTTGGGGCGATGAAAATACGCCCACCTGATTTTCATAAACCTTGATTACGCATATCCCTGCACGACACCCCATACCTGCGCACGTAAATTACTTTCACCTCGTTTGAAAATCACCAATCGAAATGTTTTAAGAGTTTCACAAAACAATCGACGTGACCCTTTCGAGGAGTACCGCATGACCCTTTCCTTCGGCTATTGGCTGCTGGTGTATGCCGCCGTCGCCATCATTGCGCTGATCGTGCTGATCGCCCGTTATCGGCTCAACCCCTTCATTGTCATCACCCTGGTGTCCATTGGCCTGGCGCTGGTGGCGGGCATGCCGGCGTCCGGTGTGGTGGGCGCCTACGAGGCTGGTGTGGGCAAGACCCTGGGGCACATCGCCCTGGTGGTGGCGCTGGGCACGATGCTCGGCAAGATGATGGCCGAGTCCGGCGGCGCCGAGCAGGTGGCCCGCACGTTGATCGAGCGCTTCGGCGAGCGCAATGCGCATTGGGCGATGGTGTGCATCGCGTTCCTGGTCGGCTTGCCGCTGTTCTTCGAGGTCGGTTTTGTCTTGCTGGTGCCGATTGCCTTCACCGTGGCGCGGCGGGTCGGTGTGTCGATCCTGATGGTCGGCCTGCCGATGGTCGCCGGGTTGTCGGTGGTGCATGCGCTGGTGCCGCCACACCCGGCGGCGATGCTGGCGGTGCAGGCCTATCAGGCGTCGGTGGGGCAGACCCTGCTCTACGCGATTGCCATCGGCATTCCCACGGCGATCATCGCCGGCCCCGTGTATGCCCGGTTCATCGTGCCGCACATTCAATTGCCCGCCGAGAACCCGCTGGAGCGCCAGTTCCTCGACCGCGAACCGCGCGCCCGGCTGCCAGGGTTCGGCATCACCATGGCCACCATCCTGTTGCCGGTGGTGCTGATGCTGATCGGTGGCTGGGCCAACCTGTTGTCCACTCCGGGCAGCGGCTTCAACCAGTTCCTGTTGTTCATCGGCAACTCGGTGATCGCGCTGCTGGTGGCCACCTTGCTGAGCTTCTGGACCCTGGGCATCGCTCAGGGCTTCAGCCGCGAGTCGATCCTCAAGTTCACCAGCGAATGCCTGGCGCCAACGGCCAGCATCACCTTGCTGGTCGGCGCCGGCGGTGGCCTGAACCGGATCCTGGTGGACGCCGGCGTCACCGACCAGATCGTCAGCCTGGCCCACGAATTTCACCTGTCGCCGTTGATCATGGGCTGGCTGTTCGCCGCCTTGATGCGCATCGCCACCGGTTCCGCCACCGTGGCCATGACCACCGCCTCGGGCGTGGTCGCGCCGGTGGCCATTGGCCTGGGTTATCCACACCCGGAACTGCTGGTGCTGGCCACCGGTGCCGGCTCGGTGATCTTTTCCCACGTCAACGACGGCGGCTTCTGGTTGATCAAGGAATACTTCAACATGAGCGTTGCCCAGACCTTCAAGACCTGGACCGTACTGGAGACCATCATTTCGCTGGTCGCCTTCGGCCTGACCGTGGGTCTTTCCTACCTGATTTAACCGGAGCCACTTGCCATGGACATCCTCTACCAGATCCGCGCCCGTCAGGATTCCTTCAGCGCAGGCGAAGGACGAATCGCTCGCCTGATGCTCGACGACGTAGGATTTGCTTCTGCCGCCAGCCTCGACGAGCTGGCGCAGAGGGCGGACGTCAGCACCGCGACCCTGTCGCGTTTCGCTCGCACGGTGGGCTGTCGTGACCTGCGCGATCTGCGCCTGCAACTGGCCCAGGCCAGCGGCGTTGGCAGCCGCTTTCTCGACCCGGCCGGCACGCCTGAACAATCGGCGTTTTACCGGCAGATCGTCGGCGACATCGAGTCGACCCTGCATCAGCACCTGTCGGCCTTCGATGAAACGCGCTTTGCCGATGCGGTGAAGCTGTTGGGCAAGGCGCGGATGATCCACGCCTTTGGCATGGGCGGCTGCTCGACCCTGTGCAGCGATGAACTGCAAGTGCGCCTGGTGCGCTTCGGTTACCCGGTGGCGGTGTGTCATGACCCGGTGATGATGCGCATCACCGCTGCGGGTCTGGATGAAGGGCACGTGGTGATCGCCTGTTCGCTGACCGGCATCACCCCCGAACTGCTCGAAGCCGTGGAGCTTGCGCGCAGCTATGGCGCGCGGGTCCTGGCCATCACCCGTGCCGATTCGCCGCTGGCGCAACTGGCCGATGTGCTGCTGCCGCTGCAAGGGGTGGAAACCTCGTTCATCTACAAACCCACGGCGGCGCGCTACGGCATGCTGCTGGCCATCGACGTGCTTGCCACCGAGCTGGCGCTGGCCAATCCTGAAGACAACCAAGAGCGTCTGCGGCGGATCAAGCTCGCCCTGGACGACTACCGCGGCGGCGACGATCACTTGCCGCTGGGAGACTGACATGATGTACGACACGCTGATCCGCAACGCCCTGGTCATCGACGGCAGCAACGCGCCGGGGTTCACCGCCGACGTGGCGATTGTCGAGGGCCGCATCGAGCGCATCGGCCACTTGCCCGATGCCCGCGCCCATGAGGAAGTCGACGCCGCTGGCCGGGTGCTGGCACCGGGCTTCATCGACGTGCACACCCACGACGACACGGTGGTGATCCGTCAGCCGCAGATGCTGCCCAAGCTCAGCCAGGGCGTGACCACGGTGATCGTCGGCAACTGCGGCATCAGCGCCTCGCCGGTGAGCCTCAAGGGCGACCCGCCGGACCCGATGAACCTGCTCGGCAGCGCCACCGCCTTCGTTTACCCGACCTTCGCCGATTACCGGGCGGCAGTCGAGGAGGCGCACACCACCTTGAACGTTGCCGCTCTGGTCGGCCACACGGCGCTGCGCAGCAACCACCTGGACGACCTGTATCGCACCGCCACAGCCGATGAAATCAGCGCCATGCGCGCGCAGTTGCGCGACAGCCTGCAAGCCGGTGCGCTGGGCTTGTCCACCGGCCTGGCGTACGCCAGCGCGTTTTCGGCGTCCACCGAAGAAGTCATGCAACTGACCGAGGAACTGACGGCGTTCGGAGCGGTGTACACCACCCATTTGCGCAGCGAATTCGAACCGGTACTGGAGGCCATGGACGAAGCGTTCCAGATCGGCCGTCATGCCCAGGCGCCGGTGATCATTTCCCACCTCAAATGTGCCGGTGCCGGTAACTGGGGGCGCAGTCCGCAACTGCTGGCGCGCCTCGAGGAAGCCGCGCAAAGCCACGCGGTGGGCTGCGACTGTTATCCCTACGCGGCCAGCTCCTCGACCCTGGACCTCAAGCAGGTGACCGATGCGCACCGCATCACCATCACTTGGTCGACGCCGCACCCTGAGCAGGGCGGCCGGGACCTGATGGACATCGCCGCCGAATGGGACGTTTCGTTGCTGGACGCCGCCCGCCGCCTGCAACCGGCCGGGGCGGTGTACTACGGCATGGACGAGGCGGACGTGCGCCGGATCCTCGCGCATCCGTTGTCGATGGTCGGCTCCGACGGCCTGCCCGAAGACCCGTTCCCGCACCCGCGCCTGTGGGGCGCTTTCCCACGAGTGCTCGGACATTTCAGTCGCGATGTAGGGCTGTTTCCGTTACACACCGCCGTGCACAAGATGACTGGCCTGTCGGCGGCGCGATTCGGCTTGCAAGGGCGTGGCGAAATCCGCGAGGGGCACTGGGCCGACCTGGTGTTGTTCGACCCGGCGCGCATTCGCGATGTCGCCGACTTCAACGATCCGCAGCGCGCGGCCGAGGGCATCGACGGGGTGTGGGTCAACGGCGTGTTGAGTTATTGCGACGGCCAGGCGAACGGCAAGCGGGAAGGGCGGTTTCTGGCGCGTGAAGGGGATTTGCGAGACGGCTTCCGGTAACGATTCCGAGACCTGGGTCACAATGATGGCACATTGCAATTAAAGAATGCTGGCATGAAGCCGAAGTGCTGAGACTGGCCCTACTACAATCAAGGCCTTACCAGTCTGGGAGCAACGAAATGAGCTTCGGCAAAACCACACCGATCCTGCGGATTTTCGATGAAAACAAGGCCGTGGAGTTTTACGTCGATTTTCTGGGTTTCAAGATCGACTGGCAGCATCGCTTCGAGCCGAATTTCCCGCTGTACCTGCAAGTCTCCCGGGGTGAATGCGTGCTGCATCTGTCCGAGCATCACGGCGACAGCACGCCGGGTTCGGCATTGCGCATCGAGACCGATGAGCTGGAGGCGTTCCAGCAGCAGCTGCTGGCCAAGGAGTACAAGTTCTCGCACCCACAGATCCAGGCCATGCCCTGGGGTAGCCAGGACATGACCATCGCTGATCCGTTTGGTAATCGGTTGGTGTTTACCAATGCGATTGCGGTGTAGACAGCAAAAACTCTGGAGCTGGAACCTGTGGGAGCGAGCCTGCTCGCGATGAGGGTGTCACATCCTAGAGGGATGGTGACTGACCCACCGCAATCGTCGGAGCGCCGCCCGGAGCCGGCTCGCTCCCACAGTGGGTCGTGGTTCCACAGGTCAGCGGTAACCGTTACACCCGGAAGTGGCTCACCATCGCCTGCAACTGACCACCCAGACGCGCCAGTTCGACGCTGGACTTGGCGGTTTCATCGCTGGCGGCGGCGGTTTGTTCCGACACGTCGCGCACGTTGATGATGCTGCGGCTGATCTCTTCGGCCACGGCGCTTTGCTGTTCGGCCGCAGCAGCGATCTGCTGGTTCATCGACTGGATGTTGGACACCGTGCGGGTGATGTTGTCCAGCGACTCACCGGCCTTGCGGGTCAGGGCCACGCTGCTGTCGGTGAGAGTGCGGCTGTTGTTCATCACCGTCGACACCTGTTGCGTGCCGTTCTGCAGGGCGGCCACCAGGCCTTCGATTTCCTCGGTGGATTTCTGCGTACGCTGGGCCAGGCCACGGACTTCGTCGGCGACCACGGCAAAACCACGACCGGCTTCACCGGCGCGCGCCGCTTCGATGGCAGCGTTGAGCGCCAGCAGGTTGGTCTGCTCGGCCACGGCCTTGATCACGTCCATGACGCTGCCGATCTTGTCGCTTTCCTGTTGCAGCACGCCCATCGCTTCGGTGGAACGCACCACTTCGGTGGCCAGGCGTTCGATCTGGGCAATGGCTTCGTTGACCACTTTGTCGCCTTCCCGGGCTTCGCCATCGGCGGCGGCAGCGGCTTGCGAGGCTTCTTCGGCGTTGCGCGCGACTTCCTGCACAGTGGCGGTCATTTCGTGCATGGCGGTGGCCACCTGGTCGGTCTCGACCTTCTGGCTGTTCACACCGGCGCTGGTCTGGCTGGTCACGGCCGACAGTTCTTCGGCGGCACTGGCGATCTGGGTGACGCCATCACGAATGCCGCTGATCAGGTTGCGCAGGGTCACACCCATGCGGGCGATGCCTTGTTGCAGCACGCCGAGTTCGTCGCGACGGGTCACGTGGACGTCGTGGGACAGGTCGCCGCCGGCGATGCGCTCGACCACGGCCAGCGTCTCGCGCAGCGGACCGGTGATCTGGCGGGTGATGATGACGGCGGCAATGATGCCCACCAGCAGGGCCAGCAAGGTGCTGATCAATTGCAGGGTGCGTGCCTGGGCGCTTTCGGCGTCACGACGATCCAGCTGGATCTGGTACAGCTGCTCGCTGAGGGTGACGATCGTGTTGCCCTGATCGGTCATTTCCTTGCGGGCCTGCACCACATCGTTGTTGGTGGCTTTGTAGGCGCGCACCGCGGTGCGGTAGTCGGTCAACGCCTTTTCCAACTGACGCAGGGCGTCCTGCTGGGTGGCGGCGAAATGGGTGTTGAGCTGCTCCAGGCTGGCGACGGCGGCGTCAAGCTGGTTGGCTGCTTTCAGCTCGGTATCGGCGTTGACCGCTGCGGTGTAGCCGCGCACCTCATAGCGGGCCAGCATGAACGCTTCCTTGGCCGCGGTGATGGCCTGGAATTGCTCGAAGCGCTGATCGCTCAGGGGCATGCGCTGCACTTCGTCGCTGATGGCGTTGATCAGCGAGTTCGCGGTTTGCGCGTTGGCCGTCATCACGTCGCGGGCGCTGTTGCCGGCGCGGTAGGCGACACGCATTTTTTCCAGCGAGATCCGGTAAGCGGCGATCAGCGAGGCTTGCTCGTTGAGCAGCTTGAGGTTTTCCGGGCTCTTGAATTTCTCGAGCACTGACTTTTGCTGGGCGTCGAAGGCATCGAGGTTGACCAGCACGTTCTGTGCGGTGGTTTCGTCGCCGTTGGCCAGCATGTATTGCAGGCGGGCCACGCGCAGCTTGGTCAGGCCGGAGTTGAGCTGGGTGATGTCACTCATCCAGTTGCTGCGGTCGATCAGGCTGCCCAGGCTGGTCCAGCCGGTCAGGGCGAGGACGCCGGTCAGTGCCAGGACCAGGCCGAAACCCAGGCCCAGTTTCATGTTCATGCTGATGTTGCCGAACCAGCTATTCATCAAATTCCTCCAGGAACGTTGCGCTGCGGTCGTCGAGTGGCTGGAAGATTGTTGTTTTTCGTAGCCAAAAGGTTTGTGAAAGGCTTGTATCGGCAGCCGGGCCCAGAGCTGAATGGTTTCTGTAGGACAAATCTGTAACAAGGCTTTTGCGGGTCTTCAGTTTTTTTTCACATGGGTTTCACCGGGTGCCAACGCCCGCCTCTTTAACTTCGGCGCATCGAAATCAAGTGATGCATGCCGGTGAGGCGGCCTGATGTGGAATTGAGACTGAGTCTGTTCGGGGTAAAGCGCTCGATTGATCTGAGCCGCTGGGCCCGCTATCGAAACACGGCGGTGATCGTGGCATCGGCGTTGCTGGTCATCCCCTTGACGGTGTGGCTGTTACGGCCCGCTCCCGTGCCCGACCTGGCCCATGGCAATGTCGCTGCCGCACGGGCCTTGGTGTCCGAGTGGGCGAAGGGCGATGTGATTGTGCTGGTGCGCCATGTCGAGCGCTGCGATCACTCCAAAGCCGCTTGCCTGACGGGTAACGACGGCATCACCGATCGCTCGCGCAGCGTTGCAGTGGGCATTGGTGCGCAGTTCGAACAGTTGGGGCTCGACAGCGCCGACATCTACAACAGCCCGATGACCCGCACGGCACAGACCGCCCGCTACATGTTCAACAAGGTGAGTGCGAACGACGACTGGTTGGTCAGTTGCCGCGGCACGATGTTGCGCGATGCACTGGCGCACAAGGTGCCCGGACGCAACCTGGTGCTGGTGACCCACAGCGAATGCATGTCGCAGATCGAGAAAGACCTCAAGTTACCGTCCTCCAACCTGGGTTACGGCGCTTCGCTGTTCGTCTCCGCCGGTGCCTCGCAGGCGCCACGCATGCTCGGTTTCATCGAGGCGTCTGACTGGCGTTCGGTGGCTTTCCAATGAGTACGCCTCTGCGTTTTTATGCCTGGAACTTCGGTGTGCCGCTGGCCTGCGCTGCCTTGGTGTTCCTGCTGTTCGACATGACACAGATCGACAGGGCGTTCAGCAATCTTTTTTATGACCCGATCACCCATACGTTTCCGCTCGACCAGGTTCATTTTTTCGAGCGGGTGACGCACACAGTGGGCGCGGATCATCCCGAACTGGACCGCGGAAATCGCCTTGATCGGCGCGCTGCTGTCGTGTCTCTGGCCGCTGGTCAATCCCGGCAAGCGTCCGCGTCTGGCGGGCTTTCTCGAACGGAGCAGGCTGGCGTCCGTATTGAAGTTCGCCGCCGGGCATCGACGGGATTTCTGGTTTGTGGTCGTCGCCTTTTCCGTTTGCACCGGTGTCATCCATTTCCTCAAATCCCATACCGGGGTGTACTGCCCGATCGAGACGACGCTCTACGGCGGGAAGATGGATCACATTGAGTGGTTCGACAATTTCCGCTTGTTCAGTGAAGCGGGGGATGGGCGTTGCTGGCCGGGAGGGCATGCTTCGGGCGGGTTCACCATGCTCGCGTTGTACTTCGTGGCGCGGCGGTATCGGTGGCGGTTTTCCAAGGCGCTGATGTATGGCTCGTTGGTGCTGGGGTTTGTTTACGGTACTACGCGGGTGTTGCAGGGGTGGCATTACATGTCCCACACCTTTTGGGCGGGAATATTTGTGTGGCTGGCGTGTTTGCTGACGGCGCTGGCCTTCTATGGCCGGGCGCGTCTGGAGGTGCCGGTGGAGTCTGTTGCGCGAGGCAAGCGTTACCCCTGTAGGAGCGGGCTTGCCCGCGATGGTCGTTAACGGTGACTCGGGCTGTCTGATGCCCCGCGGTGCCAGGTCTACCATCGCGAGCAAGCTCGCTCCTACAGGGGTATGTATGCCCTCTTGTGGGAGCGAGCCTGCTCGCGATGGTCGTTAACGATAACGCGGGCTGTCATTGCCCGACGAAGAAGTAATCCTGACGCCCCACCCGCATGGTCTTCAGCACTTTCATCGTTGGCGCCGGTGGTGAGTCTGCCGCAATCACCGCCACGTTGGCCGGCGATGCACTCAGAAATTCATGCAACTGCGCTTGCGTATCCAACCCCGTGAGCAGGCTTTGGGTGTAGAACACGCTGGCGCCTCCTGTCCGTTCGTTGGCCTGGAACAGGGCGACGTGCTGGCCGTTGGTCTGCATCGCCTGGATCTGTTGCGTCAGCGGCAGGAACGACAACTGGCGGTCGGCGCGAGGCAACGCCCATTGTGCGGCGGCCAGGTAGGCGCTGATGACCACGGCCAGTACGCCCATGGCCAAACCCCGGCGGTGGCGGGCAATGCGGCCCGACAGGTTCGGGGCACCCTGGTATTGCTGCAGGCGTTCGAACAGTACGGCGGCATACTCCGCGGCAATCACCGCGGCGGCCGGCGTCATGGACATCAGGTAAACGGTGCGCTTGCTCGACGCCAGGGTCAGCATGAGGAACTGCGCCAGTATCCACAGGGTGAAAAACAGCAGGTACCGGTTGGCCATCAGGCTTTTTCGAAAGTGCCACAGGCCCAGGTACACCAGGATGTTCCACGGCAAGAAAGCCTGGGGCAGTTTGGCCAGGTAGTAGTAGAACGGCTCGTAGTGCCCGGCCTCGACGAACGAACCACTGAAGCGCCCCACACTGTTGGTCAGCAGCACTTCGGCGAGGGCTTGCGAGCCGCCGCGCTGATACAGCACCGCCAGCCAGATCATCAGCGGTACCAACCCCAGTAGCGTCAGTAACGCAGGCCTTAACCAATCGCGCAGTACCAGCCGCTGGTCGATCAGGCTATTGGCCAACAGGTAGGCGAAGATCACCACCCCCGGCATCGCCAGGCCCAACACGCCTTTGCTCAGTGTCGCGATGGCAATGCCTTTGACGAACAGTACGGCGTTGACCAAGCCTGGTTGGCGATGGCCCTGGAAAAACGCCAGCAACGCCATGCTCACACCCAGGGCCAACAACGCGTCTTCGCCAACGCCCCGCGAGTTGCTCCAGTAACTGGCCATGGTCGCCAGCAGGATGCCGGCGGTCCAGGCAATCGCCTGGGGCCTGCCCATTCGGCGCAGCATGGCGTACAGCAACATCACGCTGAACAACCCCGCAAATGCCGACGCCAACCGCACCGCCCACGGCGTACCACCCAACGCGCGAATCGCCCCGGCATCGAGCCACAGACTCAGGGGCGGTTTCTCCAGGAACGGTTGGCCAAACAGCCGTGGCGTCACCCAGTCATTGTCCAGGTGCATCTGCATGGCAATCCCGGCGACCCGTGTCTCGGTAGAGCCTTGCAACTGGTGATTGCCCAGCGCAAAGAAAAACAGCACTGCCGCCAGCAGGAACAACGAGGAGACGGGACGCGACATGGTGGGTGACTGCCCAAGGGAGGTCCCCTGAGCATATGGGGTGAATGCTTAACAAATTGTGAATGAATCATCGACCCAAGCGGTTCTCGATGACTTTCCACCAGACAAAAAAAGCCCGCGGGAGGGCGGGCAAACCGTAGTTTCTTGAATGAGCGAGGGCAATGTAACGGTTGGTGGGAGTGGGTGGGGTGAAGAAAAATTTAACCGTGGAGCGGGTGGGGTCATTTGCTCGCCTCAATCAATGATTGCATTGATTGCATGGCGAGCATCACGAGGCTGCACACTGGGTGAGTTGGGGGGAGGGCTGAGGTGTTTTAGAGTTTTACCTGATCGAGTTTTGCATGAGCCGGAAACTTCCAGGGAATGCGTAAAGCCGCTCCCCCTCGCGTTTGAGCTGCCTTAATCATGATGGCTGGCCACCACCGCACCAAGTTGTGCGCCTTGCTCCAGTAGGGTTCGTTTCTCCAATGCCTGGCCAAACAGAACACAGGCAGTCCACATTCGCGAAATACGTTCTTTTCAACGGCACCTTTGGTGAAGTTGTCCTGTGAAACAACGGCCCAATTACCTTCATCCATCAGCACGGATATCCAGTCAAGATCAGCAGTGCTCTGCGCGAATTTGTCTCGCAGGGGCAATACGGCGTGACCTTCGGCTTTGCTCAATTCATTGAGGGCGCGAGCGAGGGCAGGGGGGAGATTGTTGTCGATCAAAAAATTCAAGCCGCTTTCCTGTGCTCGTAATCAATCGCCGCCTCAACCGCGGTGACCGGAATCTCATAAAGTTGTGCCACGCGCCTGGCGTCTGCCCCTTCTGCCTGATAGGCGCTGAAAATCACTGATGTATCAATGCCAAAAGCGGAAAGAATCGGTTTGCCGAAGTTATGGCAAGGATCGAGGACAATGGTTTGGCTGTGTCTGACGGGGTACCAGCACTGCGCCGCGCCGGCGATGTTGTAATCAATACCGTCATAGAGCGATGGCTTGATGACCTGTTCGAAGGCGTATTGTTTTTTCACCAGGTCGAGGAGCGACTCATCTCCGGTATCACTCAACAAGGTGGCGAAAATATCGCGGCCATCGGTTTGGAACCGTTTGCAGGTGAAGGGGTAGGCTTGATTGAATATCCGTGAGGCCTGCCGCGAAGCATTGCGAATCGCCTGCAGGCTCACGCCGTGTTGGCGAAAGGCGTGGACAAAGCGGATTTCCAGCAGGTCCTGAAACCCAAGCGTGTGCTCATTCAGTTCAGCCATCGCGGACATCCAAAGCCTGGGGTATTGGACGCCCTTGACGCTGTATCCGAACAGCCAGCGGCGAATGTCCGCCGCCGGAATTCCCGTGTATCGCGAAGCCTCAGACGGAGTGTACAAGCCCGTACCGATCAGGGGGCTGGTTGATCTGGAAAGTTGCAAGGCGAGCTCCTTTCAACATCTGGTCCTTGTGTGGGTAGTTCAGGTCAAACCTGTTCATCGCCAATAATTTTCGTCTGACCAAAATAGATTTCATTGGCCCACAACACAATCAGCTCGGGTTCGCTGCAATTTGCGGGAAATTTCCTGAGTATTCGTCCGTAAATGAAGGGATAAAAAAACACGAGCTTTTATGTCAATTTAATGACGATCATTAATTGGATCCATAATCTCACCACAATAAAGACAAACTATTGACAGTGTGATGTCGATCACACATTATCCGCGCCGCATAAATGGCATACCGCCATAAAGTCGTCGTTCGGTTGCTAAATTTTGAACCTTCAAGACCGCAGCGATGTCGCACTGTCTAATAAGCTGGGCGAATTGCTATCAGCCTGGTCGTGTTCCCTGGAACCACCGCTTGCGGACGTAACAGTCGCGGTGTCCGTTTGAATCTTCAGGAAGAAACTGCATGTTTGATGGACGAATACTGATTACCGGCGGTGCAGGATTCATTGGTTCGCACCTGGTCGATGCGTTGTTGGGCAAGGGCTACAAAGTTCGTGTTCTGGATAATCTGTCGACCGGCAAGGTCGGTAATCTGCCGATCGGCAATGCCAACCTGAATCTCGTTGTCGGCGATGTCGCGGACCCTGTCGTGGTCGAGCAGGCGATGCGCGACTGCACGGCTGTCGTGCATCTGGCCGCCGTGGCTTCGGTGCAGGCGTCGGTGGATGATCCGGTCGCCACCCATCAAAGCAATTTCGTCGGCACCCTCAACGTGTGCGAGCACATGGTCAAGGCCGGCATCAAGCGGGTCGTGTTCGCCTCCAGTGCGGCCATCTACGGCAACAATGGCGAAGGCACGGCCATCACCGAGGACACGCCCAAGTCGCCTTTGACGCCGTACGCCAGCGACAAGTTGTCCAGCGAGTACTACCTGGACTTCTACCGTCGTGAGCACAAGCTGGAACCGGTGATCTTCCGGTTCTTCAATATTTTCGGCCCACGTCAGGATCCCTCGTCGCCGTATTCCGGGGTGATCAGCATCTTTACCGAACGGGCGAGGGCCGGCCAATCGGTGTCGATTTTCGGTGATGGCGAACAAACCCGTGACTTCGTTTACGTTCAGGACCTCGTAAGTATTCTCGTCCAGGCCGTGGAGGCGAACGAGGCGAGCCCTGGTGCGGTGAATGTCGGGCTCAGTCGCGCCACCAGCCTCAACGATCTGATCGCCGAACTGGGCAGCGCCACCGGCAACGCGTTGACGGTGAACTATCAGGCTGCGCGTCAAGGCGACATACGCCACTCGCGCGCTGACAACACGCGTCTGCTCGAGCGTTTCTCGCTCCCGGCGCCGACTTCCATCGGCAGTGGTTTAGCGCAGTTGCTGCGCAGTTTGTAACCTGTCGGTCCGGATGTCGGACGTTCGAGCGGTATCGGTTCAGTCAATTCAAGAGTGAATTATGCAAATCGTTTTTCGCAGGACACGTGTCCGTGCCCTTGCCAAGCGGCTGTTCGCTGCATTGGCAATCTTCGCGACCGGGCCGACGGTCCAGGCTGCGGCCTTGCCACAACCGGCCAGTGTGGTCTTCTGGTACGCCGATCAGCCGCCACTGTCCGAGCTGGCGCAGTTCGACTGGTCGGTGGTCGAGCCGGGTCATATGACGGCGAGCGATGTCAAAACCCTGCGCAAACTGGGCAGCCATCCGTTTGCCTACGTGTCCATTGGCGAATTCGACGGCAGCAAGGCTGAAATCGACAAGGCCGGGTTGCGCAAGGCGATCAGCCCGGTGCGCAACGAGTCGTGGAACAGCCAGGTCATGGACCTCACCGCGCCGGCCTGGCGTGATCACTTGCTGGGTCGCGCCAAGGCGTTGCAGGCCGAAGGTTACGACGGGCTGTTTCTCGATACCCTGGACAGTTTTCAACTGCTGCCCGAAGCCTCGCGTGAAGCTCAGCGCGTGGCCCTCGCCAGCCTGTTGCGCGAACTGCACAAACGCCAGCCTGGCCTGAAGCTGTTCTTCAACCGTGGCTTCGAAGTGTTGCCCGAGCTGGACGGTGTCGCGTCAGCGGTAGCGTTCGAATCCATGTACGCCGGCTGGGATGCGGCCGCCAAGCGCTATCGCCCGGTACCGGAGAATGATCGCCAGTGGCTGCTCGGCGAGTTGCAGCCGCTGCGCGCCAAGGGCATTCCGTTGGTGGCCATCGACTATCTGCCACCTGAACGCCGCGAAGAGGCCCGGAAACTGGCCAAACGTTTGCGTGACGAGGGCTTCATTCCCTTCATCAGCACCCCGGAGCTGGACTCGATCGGCGTCAGCAATATCGAAGTCCAGCCGCGTCGCATCGCCATGGTCTACGACCCGCGCGAAGGCGACCTGACTGTCAACGTCGGCCACTCGCTGCTGGGCGGTCTGCTGGAGTACCTCGGCTACCGGGTCGATTACCTGGCCGTCGACGCGTTGCCCGAACACCGCTTCAGTGGTCTGTACGCCGGCATCGTCACCTGGATGAGCAGCGGCCCGCCCCAGGACAGCACCGGTTTCAATCGCTGGCTGGGCAAGCGTCTGGACGAGAAAGTGCCACTGGCGTTCATGGCCGGCCTGCCGGTCGAGGACAAGGCGCTGCTCAAGCGCCTGGGGCTCAACCTCGCGCCGCCGGCCGGGTTGCAGACGCTGAGCATTACCTATCAGGACAAGGCGCTGATCGGCGCCTTCGAAGCACCGGTGCAGCCTCGCTCTCGTGAGCTGAGCGCCATTTCCTTGCTGCCTCAGGGGCCGAAAGCGGCGTTGCTGCTGACCGGCAAGAACGGCCAGACCTTCGCGCCCGTGGCCATCGGCGAGTGGGGTGGCCTGGCGCTGGCGCCCTATGTGCTGGAAAGCAACAACGAGCGCAGCCGCTGGATCCTCGATCCGTTCGCGTTCGTTCAGGCCAGCCTGCGTCTGCCGGCGCAACCGCGTCCGGACACCACCACCGAAAACGGTCGACGCATCGCCACCGTGCACATTGATGGCGACGGTTTCCCTTCGCGTGCCGAAGTGCGCGGCTCGCCCTATGCCGGCAAACAGGTGCTCACCGATTTCATCCGGCCCAACCCGTTCCTGACCTCGGTGTCGATCATCGAAGGCGAGATCTCGCCGCGTGGCATGTACCCGCACCTGGCGCGCGAGCTGGAGCCGCTCGCCCGCGAGTTGTTCGCGGACCCCAAGGTCGAAGTCGCCACCCACACCTTCAGCCACCCGTTCTACATGCAGCCGGACAAGGCTCAGGAAGACGAGGATTTCAGCGCCGAGTACGGCTTGAAAATGGCCATCCCGGGCTACGACAAAATCGACTTCCGTCGTGAAATTTTCGGCTCGCGCGACTACATCAACCAGCGGCTCACCACCCCGGAAAAACCGGTGAAGATGGTGTTCTGGCCGGGTGATGCCTTGCCGTCGGCAGCCACTATCAAGCTGGCCTACGACGCCGGCCTGAAGAACGTCAACGGCGCCTCGACCATGCTGACCAAGGCGCGCCCGTCGCTGACCGGTTTGAACCCGCTGTTGCGTCCCACCGAAGGCGGCTTGCAGTACTACGCGCCGATCATCAACGAGAACGTCTACACCAACCTGTGGAAGGGCCCGTACTACGGCTTTCGCGACCTGGTGGAAACCTTCGAGCTGACCGACAGCCCGCGTCGCCTGCGCGGCCTGCACCTGTACTACCACTTCTACTCCAGCACCAAACAGGCCTCGATCAAGGCGATGGACGAGATCTACGCCTACATGCGCGGGCAGCAGCCGCTGTCGTTGTGGATGAGCGATTACCTCGACCGCCTGCACGGCTTGTATCAGGCCAGCCTGGCGCGTACCGCCGATGGCGACTGGCAGATTCGTGGCATGGATGCGCTGCGCACCCTGCGCATCGACCCGCAACTGGGCTGGCCGGACCTGCGTCGCTCGCAAGGCGTGGCCGGTGTACGTGATCTGCCGCAAGGGCGCTACGTGGCCCTGAGCAGTGACCAGGCGTTGCTCGCTTTGCGTGCTGACCGCGACCCACGCCCGGCGCTGGAGGAAGCCAACCTGCCGTTGCAGGACTGGCGCTATCTGGATGACAAACGCGTGAGCTTTTCCTTTGCCGGGCAGGTCGATCTGACCTTCTCGGTGCGCTCGGCAACGGTTTGCCGGGTCGAAGTGGATGGGCAGCGTTTCGCCGGCAAGGCAGCCGCCGGCCTGTGGACTTTTCAATTACCAATGAAGCAGGTGAGTAATGGCCAACTCGTCTGCAACTAAAAACAGCCGCCTGCTCAACCCATGGGCATTGGCGGTGGTGGCGGTGACCGTGGGCGGCCTGCTGTGGGCGACGTTCCAGCGCGAGGAAGTGTTCCAGCCCGATGGCGGTGAACCGGATGCGGTGTCGGCTAACTACGCCGAACTGCTGCTGACGGCGCACCCCGATAACGATCACCTGCGCTTGCAGTTGATCGACCTGCTGATCGGCCTTGGTGACTACACCAAGGCCCGCCAGCACCTGGAAGCGTGGCCCGCGCCCGTGGCACCCGTGCAGGCCTATTACCGGCTGGAGCTGGATGCACTGGAAGCGGCGAACAGCGACGACGCCGGTGTGCGTGAGGCGCTGGTGGCGCGCCTGCAGAATTTCGATCATCGGCGTTTGTCCCTGTCGCAATTGCAGAGCCTGGCCAAACTGGCCCTGACGCTCCAGGCCCCGGCCTTCGCCGCCACGGTGTTCGAAGAGATTGCCGAGCGTGACCCCAAGCAACGTACCGAGGCGCTGAAGTCCGCTGCGCAATGGCATCTGGCTGGCGAGCAGCCGGGCAAGGCAGCAGACATTTATCTGCAACTGAGCAAGGACAGCACGGAACCTGCCGAGCACCGCGAGTACGCCCATCTGGCGTTCACCAGCCTGCTGGCGGCCGATCGCGGCGCCGAGGCGGCGCAAGTGCTGGCCGATGAGCTGGACCAGCTGCAAAACCCGGAGACCGATGCGCCGTGGATCGAGCAGGGCGTCGATGTTGCGATGGGCAACAAGCGTTTTGATCTGGTGCAGCGCTTCATCGCTCAGTGGCGGGTGTTGCAGCCGGACAACCCGCGTATTTTGCGCAAGGACTTCACCACGCAACTGGCCATGAATGACCTGGCCGGTGCCTGGGAAAGTGGCCAGCAACTGTTGCTCGAGTTCCCTGAAGAACAGGCGTTGCTGGAACAGATGGCGCACCTGGCCGAATGGCGCGGCGATATTGAGTCGGCGCTGGATTTCTGGATGCGCCTGCTGGCGCTGCATGAATCGCCGCAAGTCCGTGAGCACGCGTGGCGCCTGGCAATCGCGCAGTTCGATTTCGACCACGCGATCCCGTTGCTCGAAGGCATTGCCAAGCACCGCGCGCTGACCGACGCCGAGCTGGACGCGGTGACCTACGCCCACGAATCACGCGGCACCCCGGAGTTGGCCGAAGCCTGGCTGCACACCTACGTGCGCAAGTACCCCAAGCATCGCCTGGCCTGGACCCGGTTGCTGCAAAACCTGGAAAACACCGGGCAGTACGCGGTCAAGGCCCGCGTCTACAAGGATTATTCCAAGCGTTTTGCCCTGACCATTCCCGAGCGGATCGACTGGGCCGGCACCCACCTCAAGCTGTTTGACAATCAGGCCGCGTGGAACGTGTTGCAGGTCAAGAACAGCGACAAGATCACCGACAAGGACTACTGGACCACCCGCGCCGCGCTGGCCTGGGATCTGGAACTCGATGATGAACTGCGCGCGTCGCTGGAGAAGCTGCTTGCGATCAAGGGCTCGCTCAACTCCAACGATGAATCGCACCTGATTGCCGGCTATCGCCTGAGCAATCCACGGCGTGCGCTGGAATTGCTGGTCGACAGTTGGCAGCGTACCCGCAACCCGATTCGCCTGGTCGATGCCTTGCTGCTGGCACAGGAGCTGGAAGACTGGCCGAAAGTGACCGAACTGTTGAAGGAGGCCGAGCAGGATCCGGCGATCTTCGAAGAGGATCAGGTGCTCGGTGTGCGTGGCGCGTTGGCGATGCACGAGGGCCAGCCCGAGGAAGCCAAGCGTCTGTACCTGTTGGGCTTGTCCAAATACCCGGATGAAAACCTGTTCCGTGAGCGCCTGATGTGGCTCTACGTTGACCAGGGCAATATCGCCGAGCTCAAGCCGTTGGTGACCCAGTGGAAATCCCGCGCCCGTGGCGATCAAGTGTTGTGGCTGGCGTTCGCCAGTGCCAACCAGCTGCTGGGTCGCAACAGCGAATCGCTGGCCTGGTATCGCCTGTACCTGAAGAACATGCCCAACGACTGGCTGGTGCAGGCGGCTTACGCCGATGCGCTGTATGACGCCGGTTATCAGGATGCGGCCCAGCGCCTGCGCCTGAAACTGCTGCGCAGCCCCGAGGCTGAAACCGCCCAGCCGTCGCAGGAACGCTACCGGACCTGGCTGCGTTTGATGAGCAGCAGTTATTCGCCGGCCAAGGCCCAGCAGGAAGTGGCCAAGCGTCAGGACGGCTCGCCGGCCATGCTGCAATTGTGGTTCGACCGCTTGCTCGCGCGCCTGGATGCCACCAATCAGGAATCGCAGAAAGATGCCTGGCTGGACTGGGCGAAAAGCCAGGGCCTGAAGGTCGACCGCTACGAGCAGATCCAGCAGGCGTTGCGCAGTCGTAACAAGGCGCAAGTCGAAACCCTGTTGGCCAGCAGCGACCTCAACCCGGCACAACGGGCCCAGGCCCTGAGTCGCCTGGGGCGCGTCAATGAAGCGCTGGCGACTAACCTCGAAGCGCTCGGTGACGACCAGCCAGAAACCGTGCAGGACCAGTTGCGCCGTCAGGCCGTGGAGATCCACGACAGCACGCCGCAAGGCGCCTTGCTGTCTTGGCAGGATCAGGATTACGGCGGCATCGCCTTTGATGCGCCGCGCCTGCAAATCGCCCACAACATCGGTGACAACTGGTACGCCGACCTGGAGCTGGAGCAGGGCACCTACGACGGTGACGACGTGATCGGCTCGCGCATCGGTACCGAGCGCAACGCCGCCCTGACCCTGACGCGTCCGGTGGAAAACGGCAGCTACAAATTGTTCGCCGACACCAGTCAGCGCAAGGACGACGACCGCAATGGCCTGGGCCTTTCCCGCAGTTGGCAGTTGAGTGTCAGTGACGAACTGGAAACCGGTGTGGACTGGCATCGCAAGAGTGACGACAGCGGCCTGATGCGCGCCTTTGGCGAGCAGGATCGCCTGTGGCTGGGCGGTCGTCATAGCCTCAGCGCTAGGGATCAGTTCAGCTGGGAAATCGCCAAGCGCTCGTTCTCTACCCGTGCCGGTGACAGCCTGGGCAATGGTGAGGCGTTGAGGGCCGAATTCAACCACACGTTGGAGTTCGCAGGCCCCAACTGGACTGTGCGCAGCGGTGTCGACTATCAGCACAACAACGTGAACGACAAGCGCCTGGATTATCTTTCCAGCCTTAAAGACGGGCCGATCATCAGAGGGATCGACGAGGACGGTAACCTCGATCCTGACGATACAGTCCTGGCCAGCGACCTGCTGCAAAGCCGCTACGGCCAACTGTATGTCGGCAGCACCTGGCGTCGTGGCATTCCGGGCGCGCTGGTGCGCACCAAGCCGCAATACACCTGGCTGGTGGACGTGACGGCGGGTTGGCAGTGGCTGGATCAAACCTTCAACTACGGCCTCAACACCGGCATCGGATTTGAAGTATTGGGTGACGACGAACTGGCCCTGACCGTCGGTTACCAGTCCGCGCCGCAAGGCGGGGACGGCAAATCGGGCGGAACACTGGGTGTGAGCTACGGCGTGCGGTTCGGGCGCTGATCATGGAATCTACGGAGAAAAACTATGCAAGCAATTCGTAATCTGGGCCTGGCCCTCGCCGCCCTGGTCGTCGCCGGTTGCGCCAGCTTCACCGACGAAACCAGCCCGAACCTGCCGCGCAACGCGCAGTGGGGCATCGTGCCGATGGTCAACTACTCGCAGACGCCGCAGGCCGGCGAGCGCAGCGAACAGATCCTGCTCAGCGTGCTCAGCAGCCGTGGCCTGCAACCGCGGGTTTACCCGGCGAGTGCCCAGGGCGAGCAAGCGCTGATGGACGACAACGAGCGCCTGGCCGGTGCGCTGGAGTGGGCGCGCGAGCAGAAGCTCGACTATGTCATTTCCGGCTCCGTCGAAGAGTGGCAATACAAGAACGGCCTGGACGGCGAGCCGGCGGTCGGCATCAGCCTGCGCGTACTCGAAGCCGAAAGCGGCCGTGTGCTGTGGAGCAAGAGCGGCGCCCGCGCCGGCTGGTCCCGTGAAAGCCTGGCGGGCACCGCGCAGACTGTTCTCGACAAACTTGTTGGCGCCCTTCGGTTCGAGTAATCGCAATGAATTCTCCCCACATGGATTACAGCCTGGCGCCGCAAGCGAGCGGCCCGGTGTCTTGGCTGGAAACGCTGCTGGTGACGGGCCTGGCCATCGGCCTGGGCCTGTGGCTGACCCCGGCTGACCCGTTGCAGATACACGGCGGTTTCCCCTGGCCGATTCTCGCGCCGATGCTGCTGGGCGTGCGCTACGGATTTGTCCGTGGCCTGTTCAGCGCCGGCCTGCTGGTGCTGGCGATGTTTGCCCTGCGTCACTTCGGGCTGGCGGGTTACGAGCAGATCGACTCGTCCTTCATCGTCGGCGTGCTGGTGTGCGGGATGCTGGTGGGGGAAGTTCGCGACCTGTGGATGCGGCGTCTGGAACGCCTGCAAATGGCCAACGAATACCGCCAGTATCGCCTCGATGATTTCACCCGCGCGCACCAGATCCTGCGCGTGTCCCACGACCTGCTCGAACAGCGCGTGGCCGGCAGTGACCAGAGCCTGCGCAGCTCCCTTTTGGGCTTGCGGGAAAAACTGCGGGTGATGCCCGACGCCGGCGATGCGCTAAGCGCTTTGGCGGAGCCGGTCGTGTCGATGCTGGCGCAGTACGGAGCGTTGCGCGTGGCTGGCCTGTACCGCGTCGACGAGCAGGGTAAAAACGTCCTGCCGCAAGCCCTGGCGACCATCGGCGTGATGGGCCCGCTGAGCACCGACGACGGCCTGGTCAAGCTGTGCCTGGAACGTGGCGAACTGGTGAGCGTGCGCCAAGAGCTGATTGATGCCGGCACCTCTTCGCAGTTTTCCTCCTTGCAGGCGTGCATTCCGTTGATTGATGCCGAGGGCCGTCTGCTGGCGATCCTGGCGGTGCGGCAGATGCCGTTCTTCGCCTTCAAGGACCGCACCCTGAGCCTGCTGGCCTTGCTCGCCGGGCACATCGCCGACCTGCTGCGCCGCGACCCGCAAGTGCTGCAACTGCCCGACGCGCGCGCCCAGCAATTCACCCTGCAGCTCAAGCGTTCGCTGGCGGATGCCGATCAGCATCAACTGCCGGCCGGGCTGTTCGCCTTTGAGATGACCCGCCCCAACGAGGAGCTGACGCGCCTGATGGAGCGCAGCCAGCGTGGTCTGGACCTGCATCTGCCGGTACTCAACAACCGCGAGCACAAGCTGCTGCTGGTGTTGTTGCCGTTGACCAGCCCGCAAGGCACCGAAGGTTATCTGACACGCATCAGCCTGCTGCTGCATGAGCACTTCGGCATCGAAAGTGATTTCGACAGCCTGGGCGTCAAAGTGATGCCGTTCAACCTGGAGCCTGGCGTTGACCGTCAGGAGCTGCGTAATTTCCTGTTCAACGAGTGTGGCCTGAATGATCAGCAAGTGGCTGTTTAGCGGAGCCTTGTTGTTAGAGGGCGGCAGCTGGGCCACGTTGTGGCTGGCGGCGCCCGAGTGGCAACAATTGCTGGCGTTCACCTTCAGCCATGCGCTGGCGTGCGCGATGATGTGCGGCGCGGTATGGCTGTTGCTGCCGGCGCGCTACCGTGCACCGTTGCCGTGGAGCCCGCTGTTCATTTTCAGCCTGGCGTTCTTCGTGCCGGTGATCGGCATGCTCGGCGTGGTGCTGGCGATCTTCCCGGCGCTGTACCTGCCGCGCAAACGCGACAAGCAGGAATGGCAGGCGGTGGGCATTCCGAGCCTGCCGTTCCGCGCGCAACAGCAACTGCATTCGCCGATCTTCGCCGATGGCGGTCTGCAGGATGTGCTGCGCCATGCCCCCGACCCGGATCAGCGCCTGGCCGCCTTGCTGGCCACGCGACGCATGCAGGGCAAGGACGCGGTGCCGATCCTCAAACTGGCACTGGGCGACCCCAGCGATGACGTGCGCCTGCTGGCGTACTCGATGCTCGACAAACAGGAAAGCGACATCAACCTGCGCATCCAGATTGCCCTCGGGCAGCTGGTCGGCGCCAGTGCCTCCGCCGCCGGCGCGCTGCACGGCACGCTGGCGCGCTGGTACTGGGAACTGGCCTATCTCGGCCTGGCACAGGGCAGCGTGCTCGAACACGTACTCAGCCAGGCCAGCGAGCATGCCGAGCAAGGCCTTGACGCGGGGGAGGGCGGTGAACTGTTCCTGCTCGCCGGCCGTATCGCCCTGGTGCGTGGCAACATCGAGCGTGCCGAGGTGCTGCTGCATCAGGCCCAGGACAGCGGCATGGACCCGGCCCAGATTTTGCCGTTCCACGCCGAACTGGCCTTCGAGGCCGGGCACTATGACGAAATCCCCGGGCTGCTCGCGCAACTGCCCGAGAAAACCCGCCAGCGGCCGCCGTTCGCTGAGCTGGTGAGGAGCTGGACATGAGTCAACAGCAAGAGGCGCCGCTGGCCGACATCTGCCTGCTGCTCGAAGGGACCTGGCCGTACGTGCGCGGCGGGGTGTCGAGCTGGATCCACCAGATGATCCTCGGCCTGCCCGAGCTGACCTTCTCGGTGATGTTCATCGGCGGCCAGCGCTCGGCCTACCCGACGCGGCGCTACGAAGTGCCGGCGAACGTGCTGCACATCGAAGAAGTGTTCCTGGAAGACGCGACCCGCCCGGTCAACGTCCACGGCAAACCCCGTGAGGCCGACCAGCAGCAGTTGCTCGACCTCTATCGCTTCCTGCATCACCCGGATGCGCCAGAGCCCGAACTGGGCGAGCGCCTGCTCGATTGCATCGCCCAGGGCCAGATGACCCTCGACGACGTACTGCGCAGCCGCGCCAGTTGGGAAGCGCTGAGCGAAGGCTACCTGCTGCACTGCGCCGACCCGTCGTTCGTCAACTATTTCTGGACCCTGCGCTCCATGCAGTCGCCGCTGCTGATGCTCGCCGAAGCGTCGCGCAAGATGCCGCGGGCGCGCATGCTGCACTCGGTGTCCACCGGTTACGCCGGCTTGCTCGGCTGCATCCTCAAGCAGCGCTGGAAGTGCAGCTACCTGCTCAGCGAGCACGGCATCTACACCAAGGAGCGCAAGATCGACCTGGCCCAGGCCAGTTGGATCGCCGAAAGCTCCGGCCAGGCGCTCAACCGCAGCCTGGATGCCGGCTCGGGTTACATCCGCACCCTGTGGGTCCGCTTCTTCGAACGCATCGGGCAACTGACCTACAACAGCGCCGACAACATCATCGCCCTGTACGACGGCAACCGTCAGCGCCAGATCAAGGACGGCGCCGATGCCAGGCGCACCCAGGTGATCCCCAACGGCATTGACCTGCCGCAGTGGACCACCGCGCTGGAATCCCGCGCACCGGGCATCGCCCCGGTGGTGGGCTTGATCGGCCGCGTGGTGCCGATCAAGGACGTGAAGACCTTCCTGCGGGCCATGCGCGGCGTGATCAGCGCCATGCCCGAAGCCGAAGGCTGGATCGTCGGCCCGGAAGAGGAAGACCCGGAATACGTCAGCGAATGCCGCAGCCTGATGGCCAGCCTGGGCCTGGAGGGCAAGGTGCATTTCCTCGGCTTCCAGCGCATCCAGGAGATCCTGCCGCAGCTCGGCCTGATGGTGCTGACCTCGATCAGCGAGGCACAACCGCTGGTGATCCTCGAAGCCTGGGCCGCCGGCACGCCGGTGGTCAGCAGCGACGTCGGCTCGTGCCGCGAACTGATCGAAGGCGGCAGCGCCGAAGACCGCGACCTGGGCCTGGCCGGCAAAGTGGTGGCGATCGCCGACCCACAGGCCACCTGCAACGCCATCCTCGAACTGCTGCGCAACCCGCAACGCTGGCACGACGCCCAGGCCAGCGGCCTGCTGCGGGTTAACCGTTATTACACCGAAGCCTTGATGCTGCAGCGCTACCGCGACCTGTATCGGGCCTCCATGGAGAACCGTTGAATGGCCGGTATTGGCTTCGAGCTGCGCAAGATCCTCTCGCGCGACTCCTACACCGCAACCCTGCACGCCTACGTCTACGCCGGCCTGATCAGCTCCGGCCCGTGGGTGCTGTCGATCATCAGCGTGATGCTGGTGGGCATCATCAGCCTGGGCCTGGTGATCCCCAACTCATTGGTGGCGCAGTTCCTGGTGACGGTGACGTACCTGATGGCCACCTCGCTGATCCTCACCGGTGGCTTGCAGCTGTACTTCACCCGCTTCGTCTCCGACCGCCTGTTCGAACAGAAATACGAGCAGATCCTGCCCAACCTGCTGGGCATCCTGCTGCTGGTGACCCTGGCGTCGGGCGTGCTCGGGGTGATCGTGCTCGGCCTGTTGTTCGACCAGCCGCTGCTGTACCGGCTGCTGGTGGTGGCCAACTTCGTTGTACTGTGCAACCTTTGGCTGGTGATCATCTTTTTGTCAGGGATGAAGGCCTACAACCGCATCCTGCTGGTGATGCTGGTGGGCTACACGCTGATGGTGGTGAGCGCCTGGCTGCTGGCGTTCCTGAAGATCCCGGGCCTGCTGCTGGCGCTGCTGATCGGCCATAGCACGCTGCTGTTCCTGTACCTCTACGACATCCTCCGTGAGTACCGCGCCGAGAAACTGATCGCCTTCGACTTCCTCGACCGTCGCCAGGTATTCCTCAGCCTGCTGGCCACCGGGTTCTTCTATAACTTCGGCATCTGGATCGACAAGTTCCTGTTCTGGTTCAACCCCGGCACCTCCAACCAAGTCATCGGCCCGTTGCGCGCCTCGATCCTGTACGACCTGCCGATCTTCATCGCGTACCTGGCGATCATCCCCGGCATGGCGGTGTTTCTGGTGCGCATCGAAACCGACTTCGCCGAATGGTACGACCGCCTGTTCCGCGCCATCCGCGAAGGCGAAACCCTGCAACACATCGGCTCGCTGAAAACCGAAATGACCCTGTCCATCCGCCAGGGCCTGCTGGAAATCTGCAAGGTCCAGGGCCTGACCGTGGTCCTGCTGTTCCTCTTCGCCCCGCGCTTGCTCGATTGGCTGGGCATCTCCAGTTACTACCTGCCGCTGTTCTACATCGACCTGATCGGCGTGAGCATCCAGGTGGTGTTC
The DNA here is from genome assembly GCF_040947875.1 of Pseudomonas sp. MYb118. NCBI lineage: Bacteria > Pseudomonadati > Pseudomonadota > Gammaproteobacteria > Pseudomonadales > Pseudomonadaceae > Pseudomonas > Pseudomonas sp. MYb118. The sequence goes on from NZ_JBFRXN010000002.1 coordinate 2,527,512, forward strand.
ATGGCGCTGCTCAACGTGTTCTTCTACCTGGACAAACGCGCCGTCGTCCTCGAACTCTGCGTCCTCTTCGCCGCCCTCAACGGCGCGCTGACGGTATTCAGCATGATCCTCGGCCCGAGCTTCTTCGGCTACGGCTTCACCCTGTCCCTGCTCATCTGCGTCCTCCTCGGCCTACACCGCCTCTCCGCCGCCCTGGAAGACCTGGAATACGACACCTTCATGCTCTCCAACCGCTAACCATCCCGCTCCCACAACCCAAAAACCTGTGGGAGCGAGCCTGCTCGCGATGGGCGCCAACGATAATGCTGGAAACCTGATACCCCGCGGTGTTCCGGCATCCATCGCGAGCAAGCTCGCTCCTACAGAATCCCCAAACCCTGTGGGAGCGAGCCTGCTCGCGATCATCGCCACCGACAACGCCATCCCCCAGACACCCCGCAACCCTGTGGGAGCGGGCTTGCCCGCGATGGTCGTCAACGATAACGCTGGAAACCTGACCCCCCGCAGTGTTCCGATATCCATCGCGAGCAAGCTCGCTCCTACAGAATCCCCCAACCCTGTGGGAGCGAGCCTGCTCGCGATCATCGCCACCGACAACGCCATCCCCCAGACACCCCGCAACCCTGTGGGAGCGGGCTTGCCCGCGATGGTCGTGAACGATAACGCTGGAAACCTGACACCCCGCGGTGCTCCGGCATCCATCGCGAGCAAGCTCGCTCCTACAGACGCACCAAACAGGCCGGCGGTCGGCCCCACTTGAAAGCCCAATAGGCACTGCTAGCCTTGATGTCGCGGAGCTGCCGGCGCAAGGCGATGTGTTCCGGGCCAACCCTTGATTCGAGCACGACTCGAACCCTCAAGCCGACCCTCGCCCCCTGACTTTCATCGACTCCTGGCGAAGTCTCCGACACCCTGTCTTGTGATGACGCTCTGGAGATTTCGCATGAAACCACAGCAGATCAAACTCACCCGCATCACACCCGAATACTGGCGAGTCACCTTCCACAACCCGCCGTACAACATCTACGGCCCGGAAACCATGCCGCAACTGAACGAGGTGGTCACGGCCCTCGAATCCGATCCACAGGTCAAAGTCGTGGTCTTCGACAGCGACGTACCAGGCTTTTTCCTCACCCACTACGACTTCGTCCCACCGCTGACCGACACCACCAGCATGCCCAACGGCCCGACCGGCCTGCCACCGCTGCCCGACATGCTGGTGCGCCTGAGCAAAGCCAAAGTCGTCTCCATCGCCTCCATTCGCGGCCGCGCCACCGGCGTCGGCAGCGAACTGGCACTGGCCAGCGACATGCGCTTCGCCAGCCGCGAAAAAGCCATCCTCTCGCAATGGGAAATCGGCGCCGCCCTTGTCCCCGGCGGCGGCCCCATGGCCCGCCTGCCGCGCCTGATGGGCCGAGGCCGAGCCCTCGAAGTGCTGCTGACCGGCAACGACATCGACGGCGAACTCGCCGAACGCTACGGCTACGTCAACCGCGCACTGCCCGACGCCGAACTCGACCCCTTCGTCGACACCATGGCCCGCCGCATCGCCCGCTTCGACAAACAATCCATCAGCGAAATCAAACGCCTGGTCGACGCCTCCAGCCTGCCACCCCATGAAGCCATCGCCGCCGAATGGGACGGCTTCATCGGCTCGGTCCAACGCCCGGCCGCGCAGCAACGCATCGGCCAACTGATGAAACTCGGCCTGCAGGAAAAAGCCGACGTGGAAATACGCTTGGCACACTACACCGGCACACTCGGTGAATAACCCACAGCAAACAACAGGAGTCACCGTCATGAGCACTGGATTGGAAACCGTTCTGTACACCGCCAAAACCCAGGTCGTCGGCGGACGCACCGGCACCGGCAAATCGAGCGACGGCGAGCTCGACGTCACCCTCAGCTCACCAGGCGCAGGCAAGCCGGGCACCAACCCCGAGCAACTGTTTGCCGTGGGTTACTCCGCCTGCTTCCTCGGCGCATTACAGGTCGCCGCCGGGCAACAAAAGGTCAAACTGCCACAGGACACGGAAGTGAATGCCGAAGTGGATTTGGGGAAAACCAAAAACGGCGAGTTCCAGTTGGCGGTTCGGCTGGACGTGAAGATCTCCGGGTTGGAGGACAAGGTGAAGAAGGAACTGGTGGATGCGGCGCATGAGATCTGCCCGTATTCGCGGATGACGCGGGGGCATGTTTCGGTGGAGTTGAAGGTGTCTTGAGGCTGACCGCAAATGAACCCTTCTTCTGACTCGTAGCTGATAGTGGAATCAGGGCTTCCAACCGCGGTTGCGGAGCCCTCCAGCCACCTGAAGAGTTTACCGAGGAGGCGCAGCGGAGCTGCTTTACGGTCCCGGTTTTTATGAGCGGAGCAATGACCATGGAATACGACGACAAACTGATTGAAGAAGCCGTGCTTGCCTTGATGGCAACCTTCAGCTTCGACGGAGGCCGTGCCTGGAAGGGATTCGATTTCGAAACCATGAGCCGATTGCATGAGCGCGGCCTCATCGAAGATCCGGTGAACAAGAACAAATCGGTCTGGCTGACTCGGGAAGGGGTGGAGCGAGGGCGGGAGATTGCGGATCGGTTGTTTGGAGTGGGGGCTAAGGTCGGTGGTGCATTGAACTCTGAGGGATAACGTACATTGGCAATGTGTGGCAAAACAAAAAGCCCGGCGCTGGGCCGGGCATTCTGGAATTACTTACGTCGTCAGGCCTGTTTTGCACGAGCCGCCAACATGATTTCATTCTGTTTTTTGGTCGCCTCGATCAGGACTTCACTGTAAACCCGCTTCTTTTCTTCCGATTTCGCATTGCGAATGAAGTCTGCGAATGGGCTTGTGGATTCCTTCGTGGAACCGGATTTCATGGTAAACATTGGGCTGCTCCGTCATTGATCCCAAGCATGGCCATCAATTCCTGTCTCGTATGCTTCTCGGGTATATGGTAGTCGATCTTGTCAACGCCAGCCTTGTACAGCCGACCAGAGTTGTCAATGTGCTTCAAAAGCAGATCGACGTGGACGTCTTTGCCGAACTCTAGCTTAAGCGTGTTTACCACGTCACGTGCTGCGAAATACTGCTCGACGAAATGCTCGGCCAAAATTCTTCGCCCTTCGGCTTCCTCTCGGGCCTTCACAAAAGACCAAGCCAGCCTAGGGTCTTGATACACGTAAAGAATTTGGACAAACCTTCCCCTGTCCAGACACCGCTGCACATTTTTCCTTGCGATCTCGATATTCGAAAGGGTTCCGTCCAGCAGAAAGGATTGCTTCCTTTCCAAGGCAAGGTCCATCAGCTTATCAACCAGAATTGAAACGGCGCCTTGGAAAAGCCAAGCGTTGCCGCCTTTATACGCCTCGAATTCGCTTCTGAGCTCGTCAGGGTCAATGCGTAAGATAGGGGTATCGCAAAATAGGTTCAGCAGGGCTAACGACGCCTCAGTTTTGCCGGCCCCTGGCGACCCTGCCATGAAGACCGAAACAGGTTCTTTCTCAGGAGGGTATTTGCTTTGGTCCGTGAGACGCTTGCCGATAGCTTTTTTGTTAGTTCGGGCAAATCGTATCGCCTCATCGCAGATAGCTTTCTCTTCGTCTGTCATCACCAACCTTTTGTCTTCCGGCATCAATGAAACTCCTTTTCAGATGACTGCATACCTAGCACGGCGGATAAGCTACTAACGATGGGCAAAGCGTTAAGGTAGCCAAACCTGGCGGCCAGCCTTGCAGAGTCATAGCCAACGTAGGTGCTTCAACAACGGTGCAACGACGGTGTGAAGCGTGGCTACATCACCCCCAGGGCTCGGGTTGAGTATCTCAATCTCCAAGTTCAAAGGGGTAGCCTTGCAGCTACCCTTTTTCATTAACGATCAATTCGACTGCTTAGGACCAGTCTTGATCGGCGGCCAACGGCTTAGCACCTTCTGCACATCGTCAATCACTGCCTTGCTCATCGACGTCAAGTGATGCGCCGCCCACGCGTGACGGTCGCTGTCTTTGGCGTAAGCGGCATCGACGGCCAACAGCTTGGCGAGGAAGAGCAGATCTGACACTTGCTCCAGAGCATCGGCCACGGGAACGCCGCGGTTAACCCGGAATAGCGGTTCGTTGTTGCAGTAGTGGAAGGGGGTTAGGCCGATGGTGGTCAGCGGTTGATCGGCGTCCTCGATGGCTGAGGATGGATCGGTTTCAGGTGAATCGGGTATTGGCGTAGGCATCGATAAAACTCCTGATACGAGTTTACTTGAGGATCGAGCCATCACTCTCGCTACCAAACGATGGGTGGCGGCCATGCGCGGGTTGGTAGGCCGGTCGTATCAGTTCCCGACGCCCTCGAAAGGGCCCCGCGCATGGCCACCATTAGAGGTGCCGTAATGCGCCGTGATACGAAACCGGGCTACCAAACCCGATCACTGATTTCAGTGACAGGGAAACGATAGGGCCGGGGCCGCAGGCGCACAAGCCGGCGGATTCTGGCGGGATTGTAGGGAATGACGCAAGAGGGTGTGGCTTTCGAGAGCCACCTGCGGGGAGCGTTTAAACATTCAAGCGCGGAGCCAGGCGCAAGTCGTCGCTCAGAGCAATATACCTCTCGTCGCGTTTTCAGCCAGGAAGGTCAAAAACGAAAATGATTGCTCGGAGAAGCGCCGAAAACCTGTACCCTTGTTGCTTTTTGAGGTTGGCCGGTTTGCCCGCGTGTTCATCCCTCCAAGCCTGTATCGGGAATGCTCTATATGAATGGTTCTGCTGAACTCACCACGCTTGCCATCAGCAATCGCCGATACAGTGAGGTTGATCAGCAGAAATCAGCGGGAGCCACCTACACCCCCCCGGATTTCGCCGCTTTTGTGGCCGATCAGATGGTTTCAGCGGCGCAACTACCCGAACAGGGCGAAATCCGTGTGCTGGATCCTGCGGCCGGAACCGGTTCCCTCCTTGCGGCACTCCTGAATCGTCTGCCTGCAGATGTTCTGGGCCGCGTGAGCGTTGTTGGCTATGACACCGATCCCGGCGCTGTGGAGCGTGCATCCGCTCGGCTTCGACAGGCGTTCCCGGACGTGCGAATTCTGATCGAAGAAAAAGATTTCCTGGACCATGTGTTGAGCCTCAACGGCGATGCAGATCTATTTTCCGATCCTCAGTCAGCTCCGATGACGTTTGATTTGGTGATCGCGAACCCGCCTTATGTTCGTACCCAAATCATGGGCACCGGGCAGGCACAGCAGTTGGCTCAGAGTTTTGGGCTGACGGGGAGGGTGGATCTGTATTACCCGTTCCTGCTGGGAATCTCCCAGGTTTTATCGCCGGACGGGGTAACAGGCATTATTACCTCCAATCGTTTCATGACCACGAAATCAGGGCAGGCTGTCAGGAGAGCGCTGCTCTCAAGATTCGAGATTAAACATGTCTGGGATTTCGGCGATACCAAGCTTTTTGATGCCGCTGTATTGCCTGCTGTCTTGTTGGCGCAGGGGATCAGGAAAGAACGGGAACCTTGTGTTGAGGGCGTAGCTTTTTCAACAATATATGAATCCAAGGAAAGCGCCTCGACCACTGTCTCGGACGCTTTCGAAGCAATTGCAATGAACGATAATTCGATTGTGTCGATTGCGGATGGGCGAAACTTCCTGGTGCGCCATGGCCTGCTTGATAATGGTGATCATGCTGAAGGCGTATGGCGTATTTCAACTGAATCAAGCGATCAATGGCTTGCAGTTGTAAATCAAAATACCTGGAACACTTTTCGCCGGGTCGGGAAGATTCGCGTAGGCGTCAAATCAACGGCTGATAAAGTATTCGTTCGCAGCGATTGGTCTGATTTGCCAGGGGGGCGTCCGGAGCTCCTTCGCCCGTTGATCACGCGCTACTGTGCTCGTCAGTTCAAAGCCTGCGTTCCGAGCAAGGCGAAAAACATAAAAGAGATCATGTATCCCCATGAATCTACTTCAACGGGTCGAAAGGCCGTAGATTTGCGCCTGTACCCGAAAGCAGCCCGTTATCTTGAATCGCACCGGCATGTGCTCGAGGCTCGGAGTTATGTGATCAAGGCAGGTCGAGCCTGGTACGAACTCTGGGTCCCTCAAGACCCGGCCGCCTGGTCGTCACCCAAGATTGTTTTTCCCGACATCTCCGAGCGGCCAACCTTCTGGATGGATACAGAGGGGGGAATTGTTAATGGCGAGTGCTACTGGATTCAGTGTGAGCGCGAAGATGAAAATGATCTGCTCTGGCTGGCATTGGCCGTGGCTAATTCGACATTCATCGAGGCGTTCTACGATCATCGTTTCAATAACAAGCTCTACGCGGGTAGACGGCGTTTCATTACGCAGTATGTAGAACTGTTCCCGTTGCCGGACCCGGCCAGAAAGGAAACTCAGGCGATCATTAATCTGGCCAAGGCCATTCATGAAGAACTCCCGTCGAGCACGGCAGATCAGAAAATCTCTGAACTGAACGCGCTCGTTTGGAAGGTGTTCGGATTAGATCCCGAAGAAGTCGCGGGGTAGAGGAATCTGAATTTTTCCGTTTTTAACCTTGCCTTCAAAGCGGCGGAAACGGCTGAAGAAATCCTCGCCAGTGACAACGAGCAAGTGGGTCAACGTCACCGTAACCCCATCGGTGGCCGCATAAAATATGGCATATCGCGTATCGCAATGCCGGGGATGAAATTCGCCAATTTGTTGAATGTCCAGCTTCCCAAGGCTGCTGGGTTGAACCAGCCCCAGATCAATGGTGGGCGAAGTCTGTAATTTGACCTCAAGGATTTGATGGCGAATATCGGGGAACTGCCCGTTATCTTCGTAGTTGCTATAACCGAGTTGTTGGCAGATCAGGCGATGAAGCCCCGCGCCGCGATTGCGTTCCTGAGTCCTCCCTGGGTCGGGAAAAGACAAGCCGATCAGCGGGGAGAGGCGAGAGAAAATCTCATCAATCGGCAGCAACTTGCCGCTTTCCGGTTCCTGAATCGGGCTCACCGAACGATCAAACGTCAAACCCGCTCGGACGTGCTGTCGGATAGGCAATGTGTCCTGTTCCGAAACCAGCTCGAGAGACGAAATCCCCACCTCCAGCCGCGCCTGGTACTTGGTTGTAATCGTACCCGTGGTATCAAGCAAAGCTAACTCTTGCCCGTTGATTACTTTTACGCTGCTGATCGAATCATGCTCGTCGATGTGGATGATCGCGTAGCGACGGGTAGGCGAAAGCTCCTCATTCCAGATCTGAAGATTCAGTGATTTCTGCGTGTAGATATCAAGCTGCTGCCCGAAGAATCGTGGTTGAGTCTTTTTGAAAGAGGCAGGAGCAGCGTAACCGAGGGCCTTGCAGACCTCCGTCTTCACGACTTTGGAACGAGTCCGAAGCGCAAGCCCATCCAGGGAGAGACCTCGAAGGCTTTCATTCAACAACGTCTCGAGTTGCGCAGTCGGAATCCAGTGATCTGCATCGCCAACCTCGATAGGGGTGTAGATATCCAGCCCTGAAAAAGAAATGGCGGACTTAAAGTCGAGGTGGTTTTTCTGAGTCATTTGAACATCCTTGAGTCAGCAGTCCGGAACATTGATGTTTGAGTAGCATTGAGATGGGTGGATGGAGGGTGTGCGACATGGTTTGTCGTGGGTGGCCCTCAAGGTGGAGCAAACCTTGTAGATGGAGCTTGCAAATGCCGATAAGACCTAGACCTTTCACTTTTGTCTGTGGCCGTTGTGGCTGGAAGAAGACCGTTGCGCCGCTCAGCGATGCGCTGGGGCCTGGGGATTGGTTTGAGCAGTGTCCGCGGTGCGGCCATCAGCCACTGGAGATGCGCGCTGCCGGGGTATTCGATGCCCTGTTGGGCGAGTGGCGCTTGCGCTTTCCCAGGTAGGCCATACACCACGGGGCCTTCAATGACACTGCGCCGCACACCCCCGGCCAGGTCGTACAACCGGGTCGCGATAGGCTTCAGGGTCGATTCATTCGGCATGTCGCGTTCACACCACCGGCGCGTCAAGTTCATAAGCGGCCGCCGCACGGCGCAACGCATCGCCGACCTGCTGGCGCAGAGACGCAGGCTCCTGCACCACTAAGGCATCGCCCAGCGACAACACCCACCAGCGCAACTGCCAGGTATCGGTCACCGTCGCGCTAAGCTGGAAGCCTTGGCCTTGCGGTACAAGCCGCATGTCTTCGCTCAGTGGCGTTTCGCGAATCAGGCGCGCCTGGAACTCGCTCACCCAGGCCTTGAGCTGGATCTTCTCGGGCGTGCCGAACTGTAAGGCGTCGGTGGCCAGGTAGTGCTGCAGGTCGAACGATTCCAGCCCCTGGCAGGGCGAGCCCAATGCCTTCACTGCCTGGAAGCGGTGTACCGCGAATTGGCGGATGTCCGTGTACGGCGCTGCGGTGGCAATGAGGTAAGTGACAAGCCCGCGCTGCACGATGGCCAGCGGGTTGAGGGTAAGGTCGCTGCGCTTGTCGTTGTGCGCCGAGTAGTACCGGCACTGCACCTGCTGCTCGCTGATGAGCGCGTGCTGCAGGGCCTCGAGTATCTCGGCCTGGATCTGCGGGGCTTGCAGGTTGAAGTCGGGCCGCACGCTGGCGACTTTGTCGGGCCAGCGCGCGGCCGGGTTGCCCTCGCCCAGGCCCTTGAGCTTCTGCCGGGCATGTTCGAAACGTGGCTCCAGCACGCTCAGCATGCTGCCGGGAAGCAGTGGTCGCACGGCATCTTCGACCAGCGCCAGGCTTACCGCCTCGGTCAGGGTGATGCCCTGAAGTTCAACGCTCACCCCAGGCTTCCAATACCAACCGAAGGGCGTGCCGCCATCGTTGCATTGCAATGGGAATACCAGGGACAAGTCGTTCAGGTCGCGCTCGACCGTGCGCCGGCTCATGACGTAGCCAGCACCGGTCAGGCGCGCCAGCAGTTCGCTAACGGTGATGCCGGGGGAGCGCTTGGGCAGATGGCGCAGCAGCTCCCATTGGCGGCTCAGTGCGTTGTGGGTCTTGGCTGAAGGCAAGAGTAACTTCCTTGTAGGGTTGGCGGCGTGGCTCCTGGCCATTACTGCAGTCAGTCTGCCTATCGGCGACAAACCTGCAAGCTTTAGTTCGTCCAATACCGGAAACCATGGTCAGAATGTGTCGTAGCGAGTGAGCGGTTGTTTCGGGCTGGGTACGACACAAGATGACGTGCCCGCTGCGCATGCTTCTAGCACCCCTCAAGGCAGAAGAGAGAAGCAACCATGTTGAAGAATGCGTTGGCGGCCGTTGGCCTGGCGGTGCTGGTGAAGGCGGGCTACTGCGCGTATTGCCGGTACAAGGAGATGGAGCGGGAAAATGCGTTTTGGCGCAAGGCGGGGGAGCAGGGGGAATGAGGGCTTGAGATTTTAGAAAGGGTAGAAGGGCAGGCCTGCTCGTGACTTTGGTCGAGGTAGAAATTGTCTTTTGATCATAGTAGGCTCGATAGCACTTTGAAATCAAAATGCCACTTTTGAGCCTTCTGGAAGAAGACTCGGACGGGGGCGTTGCTCTGCCTCTTCTGCCCTACCTCTTCGAAGCATGGATGCCACCCTATGATGCTCCCGCGCCCATTTCCCGCAGGTTTTCCCCATGCACGATAACGCTTCCGGCGCTAACGCGGCGCCACCTCGCGTGTTGGACCCCGCTCGCAACGACCCAAGTTTCACCATAAGGCCTACGCGCTTCACCCTGAACGATGACCTGGTGCTGTCGGCCAAGACACGCCTGCAACTGGACGAGTGCCTGGCGCGTCTGCGTTTTCATCGCACCATCTATCAGGACTGGGGGTTCGCTGCGGTCGACCCCATGGGCATGACCGCCATCCTCAACTTCTACGGCCCACCAGGCACAGGCAAGACACTGTGCGCCGAGGCGCTGGCCGGCCAGTTGGGCCTGCCGTTCATGGCGCTGGGCATTGCCGAGCTGGAAAGCAAGTTCATGGGCGAAACGGCGCGCAATATCCAGGCCGCCTTCGCCCAGGCGAGGGAGACCGGTGCGCTGCTGTTCTTCGATGAGGCCGATACGCTGCTCGGCAAGCGCTTGTCGTCGGTTACGCAAGGGGTCGACAACGAAGTCAACGCCATGCGCTCGACCTTGCTCATCGAGCTTGAGCGGTACGAGGGCATCGTGGTGTTCGCCACCAACTTCGCGGGTAACTACGACGAAGCGTTCCGCAGCCGGATCGGCTACCACATCGAGTTCAGCCTTCCGGACCTGGCCGCGCGCGAGCAACTGTGGTCGCGTTTTATGGTGGAGCAGATCCCACTGGATTCGCCCCGTGACCTGCTGCTGACCGAAGCGGCCTTGCAATCGGAAGGCATGTCGGGGCGCGAAATACGTACCTGCATGCGCCTGGCGTTGCCCAAGGCGCTGCTTGCCGCGGAACAACAAGGCAGCCCGGCCACCTTGCAACTGAGCCACATTCAGCTGGCCATCGACGAAGTGCAGACCGCCCAGCGGCAGGTCGCCACCCACGCCAACCACGCCATCAAGGATGCCAAGCGGGCCAAGGCCATGCTGGGTATCGACTGACGCCATCAAGAGGACTGATTCATGGGCTTTCTATCGAATTGCTGGAGCGCTATCAAAAGCGTGGGTTCAACCGTTGTGGGGGCCGTGCGCTCCACGTACGAAGCCGTGCGCGAAAAGGCCAGGGATGCCTTGGACTGGATGGCGACCAAGGCCGAATCGTTCGTGGGCAAGGTCACCGAGGTGTGGAACAAGGTCAAGCCATTCATCGCCAATGTGGTCCGGCCCGCGCTCAAGGTGGCCGCGGATTGGGCCACCGTTGCGCTGCCGACCTTCCCCTGGGTGGCCACGGCCATTCGCGCGTTCGACAAGGCGCTGGAAGCCCTGCTGAACTGGGAAAAGAGCGAGCTGGCGAAGAAGGTCAAGGCTGCTGTCGAGTGGGCCATCGCCAAGGCCAAGACGCTGCGCGACATCGTGCTGAACGATGCGGAGATGGAGCAGGCGGCCACTCACGAGGAAGTGCTGCGCGAAGCCCGCGAAGACGTACGCGGCGACGCCCGCCGCGCCCTCGACCTGGCCACTCTGATTACCCAGTACGCGCAGTTGAGCACGCGCATCCAGCAAGTGCTGGAGAACAACCGCATTGCCGATTTCGACCACTACCTGCGCCTGCGCGCCTCGCAGAAGCTGCTCAAGGAAACCGAACAGCGGCTGATTCGCGCCCAGGACCTGGAAGCCCTGAACCGTGATGACCTGTTCCTGGTTGAAGTGGCCTCCGAGCTGCTCAAGGCCAAGCCGCAAATCAGTGACGACCAGGCGGTGCGCCTGGATGAGGTGATTGAGGTTCGCTTCGGCAAGAAGCTGATTCCGTTCGTGTTCGAAGAGCTGATCATGGCCTGGGGTTGCAACCTCGAACAGCAGGAGAAGGACTGGAAAACCCTCAGCGAAGCGGTGGCCAAGCTTCAGGTGCAGGAACGTCAGCTGAAAATCAGTATGAACCTCGGCGAGCCTTCTGCCGAAGACAAGGCCGCCCTGGCCGACATTCAGGCTCGCTTGCCAGGCCTGAAGGCGCAGATGGACGAGCTGCGCAAACGCAACCAGGAAATGCGCAACTACGTGTTCGCCGCCGAGGGCTTCCTGCAGGTGTTGGAAAAGGAGCCGGAAGACTTCGCCGACGACGCGTACCTGCTTGCGGACAGCCAGCAGGTGGGCATGGTCATCATCGATTGTGCGCAACACGGCAAGTTGTGGGAGGAGCTCACCGAAGACGAGCAGAGCCTGATCATCGACTTTGCCAACATCTTCGAAGAAGCCAGCCGTGAACGTGCTGCCCGCCTGGTTGAGGTGTCTGCGTGAGTTTTCAAGAGATCCTGACGTTCCTGCTGCCTTCTGCCGATCCGCTGCAGATGTTGTTCGCCGGGTTGATCGGCCTGCTTTCGCTGCTGACCGTGGTGGCGTTGAAGCGCGGCGCACGCGAGCAGACCTGGGCCAGCCGGTGGAAGGGAGGCGGCCAGGACGACCTGGACGTCGAACACGGCTCCCTGCATGAAATCAGCGCTGCGGTGGCCAGCCCTGGCGAACGGATGGCCGAGTACATGCCTGGGATCCTGTTGATCCTGGGTTTGCTGGGCACCTTCCTGGGCCTTGGTATCGCCCTGAACAAGGCATCGACCATTCTGGTGGACGCCAATGCCGGTGGCGGCATGGACGATGCCATGAAGAACCTCATGGGCATGATGGAAGGCCTGGGCACCAAGTTCAAAACCTCGACCTGGGGCATTCTGGCGTTCCTGTTGCTCAAGCTTTATGCCGCACGCAACGGCTACGAGGAGCGCCGCCTGCGTTGGTGTGTCAAGCAGATGAAGCACGCCTTCGACAGCAGCCGCCAGCAGCGCCAGGAGGAACGCCAGCAGGCGCAGATGGCGCTGCTCGACACCTTGGCCCGTCTCGACCAGAACATGGCTGCCCAGAACGAGAGCCAGCGCCAGTTGCTGGACTTGCAGAGCCGCCAGTTCAAGCACCATACCGCCACGACCCAGCAGGCGCTGACCAACAACCGTTCCAGCATCGACGCGTTGCTGGAGCCGTTGAAGGTGTCGCTGCAGGATCAACAAGCGGGCAACCAGACCCTGCAAACGTTGTTGCAAGAGCAACAAACCGGTAACCAGACCTTGCAGGCTCTGTTGCAGGCGCAGCAGGCCGGCACCCAGTCGCTGCTCAAGGGCCAGCAGACCGGCAGCCAGCATTTGCAAAAGCTGCAAGAGCTGCAAGCGACCGCAAACCAGGCAGGGCAAGCCCTGCTGCAGGAAGCCCAAGCCGGCAGCAAGGTTCGACAAGACCTGCTGCAAGCCCAGCAAGCCAGCGGCAAGACCTTGGCTACCGCGTTGCCAATGCTGCAAGCCTTAAACGACACCAGCGAGCAAGTGCTGACGTCGCTGGGCGGCATCGATGCCCAGTTGCAACAGCATGGCGAGCAGAACCAGGCGCAGCTCGAAGACGCTCGTGCTACGCGCCAGGCCATGGAGCAGTTGATCGACAGCAACGCACGCAACCTGGCGGCAATTTCTGGCGCTGCCGAACAGATGGCCAGCGCGGCGAGCACCATCGGTGAATCTGCCGGTGACCTGCAGCAAGCCATTGCCGACTTCAAGGAAGGTGTCGCCGGTGTGCTGGGCCATTTGAAACAGGACTTGGGCGAGACAATCGGGCTGATGGGTAGCAGCTTCACTGGCAACATGGAGCAAATGTCGGCCAGCTTGTCTGACGCCACGCAAGGTATCTCCATCGCGGTGAACAACCTGTCGCAGAGCGTCGGCGAGATCATGGATGACATGAAGTCCTCCAACGAGCGCTCGCTGAAGATGCAGGCCACGGCGCTTAGCACGTTCGAGAGTTCCAGCTACACCTTGCAGGAAAAAGTGCAAGGCATGACGCACCTGGTGGAGGTGCTGCAAGAGCGGATCACCTCGGGGCTCAAGGCGGTTTCCGAAAGCGGCCGGCGCATGGTCGCTCTCGATGGCCGTTACGACGAGGTGACGAAACAGGCCGAGTTGGCAGCCAATGAAATCAAGGCGCTGGTCGAGCAGCTCAATGTCATGCAGCAGAGCAGCCCGCTGCAACCTGCGGTGGATGCACTGGCGGCGGGGGTGGACATGATCGGTCGTAACCTTCAGGGTATTCAGCAGCATCTGGAAGCACTGGGCACCCTTGCCGAGCGCGGCCAGCAGCGCAGTACCGACCCCGAGATCACCCAGTCGTTGCGTCAGATCATCGAGCAGCTTCATGTGCTCGACCGCCCGCAGCCGGTGGTGTTGCAGCAAGAAACGGTCGAGTGAAGGTAACGGGCGATGAAAGACAAACCGAATGAATGGGTGTCCATTGCCGACCTGATGGCTGGGGTAATGGCGGTGGTGATGCTGCTGTTGGTGATGGCGGTGTTGCAGAAGAGCTATTCGGACATCAAGCACCAGCAGGAGCAGGCCCAGAGCAGTGCCAGCCAGCGGCAGAAGGTGGAGCAGTTGCTGGGTGCGTTGCGCGACTCGCTCAACAGCACTGACGGCGCCAGCCTGGTGGCGCTGGACCTGGGCGCGCAGAAACTGACGCTGCGTGATGGGGTGTTTGGCCGTGGTAGTGCCTGCATTACTGAGCAGTCCCGGGAAGCCTTCAATAGCATCGAGGTGGCGGTGACGAAGTTCCTGGGGCAGTTCCAGGGCGCCCAGGTGTACATCGAGGGTCATACCGACAACCTGCCGGTGTTGCGCCCGGTTACCAACTTCGAGGCCAATTGCACGGTTTACGACGACAACTTCACGCTCTCGGCCGCCCGCGCGCGTGAGGCGCGCAAGTTGATTATCGGCAACCTCGATGCTGCCACGGCAAGGCGAGTCGTGGTGGCGGGTTATGGAGACTCACAGCCTATCCCCGGTATTGCACCGGAGGATGCTCAGCAGCGGCGTATCGAAGTGCGCTGGATCACGCCGGAGCAGGCCAAGCCATAAGCGCTCTCCAGCAATAAACGCAACGCCTGTAGGAGCGGGCTTGCCCGCGAAGAAGGTGCCAGGATGTATGGCACCGACTGCGCCGGTGTTCGCGGGCAAGCCCGCTCCTACAGAAATTTGCGTTGCCCCATAAAACGGCGCGCTACCTGTAGGAGTGGGCTGGGCCGCGCGCCTTTTACCCTTCGATTCGGGTGAACTCGGCCTCGATCAACTCCCCGCTTTGGCGCCATTGCTGGAACTGTTCACGCAGCGTGTTCTGGCTCTGGATAGCATTGCGCACGTCTTCGGCATTGCTTTGCAATGAGGCATAGTCCGGGAAGAATTGGGCCTCGAAGCTTGGGTCGTCGATAAGGGCCAGCACTTCTTCACGCTGATCGTTGAAGTTGTTCTCCATCTCGACGAGCGCCAGGCGGAACTGATCTTCGCGCTTCTTGCGCTCGTAGCTGTCCCAGGCCTCCAGTGCCAAGCCAGCCACCGAAAGGATGCCATTGAGGTTCTTGGCCAGGTTCACCGCACCCCATGGCTGGAACTTGAGGGTCTTGCCCAGATCCACACCGAACGTCTTGGCCGCGCCGACGATGCCATCACGGGCTGCCAGGATGCTGCCGTTGTTGATGAACTTGCCCTTGACCACGTAGTTCAAGCCCTGCTTGCCCAGGTCGATCACGGTGCTATTGAAGTGGTCTATCTCCGAGTCGAAGCTGAGGCGCATGCGGGAAAGCTCCTGGCTGACACCATTGAGCTGGCGCTCAAACTCGTTCTTCAGACGAGTGTTGACCATGACGCCGTCGCGACCTATTTCATGCTCGAAGAATTCCTGGAAGGTTTCCTGGGTCAGGCCCTTGGTGCGCAGGATCAGCCCGGCAAAGTAACGCGCCACGAACTCGCGCAGGCCTGTGCGCACTTCGCTTATCTGGCCCTCGGCGCCATTGAGCTGGCGAGTGAGGGCACGGTTGACGCCACTCAGGCGCTCCACTTCATCACCCAGGCGCTGGTCGTTCTCCACCGCTACGGGCAACTCCTTGTGCAGCACGTCGAGGATGACGCTCTTGCGCGCCTGCTCGACGATTTTCGCCGGCCCGCCACTGGCCTGGATCTTCCCGGTAGTGGCCTGTTGCAGGTTGCCGATATGCGACAGTGCCTTGAACTTGGTCAGGCGTTCGAGCCAGTAGTCGGTACCCATGTCGAACGGGTTGGCGGCGACCGCAACAATGCTCAAGGCTGCTACTTCCGCGTCGGTGGCAGCGATGCTCTCGCGCAGACGGGCTTCGACGTTGCTGCGTTTTACCTGCAAGTGCTGGGCATAGCTGTCTTCATCTTCAACATCGGCCACTTCGTCGAAGCGGCTGAGCACGAACACCGTGCGCGGCAGCAGGTCAAGGGTGCGGAACAGCCAGTTCAGGTCGTCCTTGTGGCTGTCCTTGATCGGGTTGGTGGAGTTCATCACATACAGCACCAAGTGCGCTTCGCTGACGTACTTGCGGGTGATGTCCTTGTACTTCTCCATGGCATCGATGTCGGCGTTGTACTGCTCTTTGAAACCGAACAGCCCGGGGGTGTCGATCAGCACGAAGTTGTTGTCTACGTCGTAGACCTTCACTTCGTTGGACGACTCCTGCTGGCTGATATTCATGCTGGCCTTGTCCAGGCGCTCCATCCACGCGGCGGCGATGGAAGTCTTGCCTTCGGAGAAGCCGCCGATCAGGGCAATCTTGAGCTTTTCGGTGGCCAGGTTCTGGCTGGCGTGTTCGAGCTTGCTCAACAGGCTGGGGTCGATGTTGACGCCCAGCGCGGCACCTTGTTCGAGAAACGCCTGCAGCTTGCCCAGCAGTGCCAGCGCCTGGTTGTTCTGGTGTTGAAAGCTTTCAAGGGTCGAATGCATGTTGCAGTTCCTTATGCGTTGAGGTCGCTGGCAAGTTTTTGCAGGCCCAGGTGCGCGGCTTCAAGCTTGCGCTGGATATGCCTGGCCTGGCGGGCGGGTTGATGCAGGACGCTGTCAATGTGCCGGATCTTGTCTTTCAGCGGCGGCAGTGCTTGCTTGAGGGTTTTCTGGAAACCTTCGCGGATGGCCTCGCAGGCTTGATCGAGGTTCTTGTCGGTGGCCTTGCGTTGTTGGCCTTTCTTGTAATCGTCGTCAAAGAAGCCCCACACCGACTTGACGAGGCCGATAAGCAGCGTGGCCACGCCGATGCTCATCATCACCCAGCCTACCGGGCTCCAGAACAACGCCACGCCGCCGGCCAGGGTGGCGAGCAGGCTCACTACGTTGATGCCGTTATCGATGTTCACATTCAGGTTGAAGTCGCTGGCCAAGCGGGTCTTGCCGATTTGCGAGTAGCCGTCGAGCAGGTCTTTGGCATGAGCTTCGAAGCGCTGCACGATATCGCTGACCTGGTTCTGGAACCGCTCGACTTGTTTGTCGAGCACCGCAGGCAGTTTTTCTTGCAGGGCGGCTTGCTCACTCTCGAATACCCGTTCGAGCGTGGATTTGAATTCGTCGTTGCTGATGTTGCTTTCAATGCGCTCGTAAACGCGGTTACGCACGTTCTCTTCGAATTGACCAATAGACTTCTCGCCCTCGTTGGCGAGTCGGCTGTTGAGCGATGTGAAGGCGATCTGCAATTGCTCGCAAGCGCTCTCGGCCTCTTCTTTGAGCTTCCTGGCCAGTGGCACGAACTGTTTGTGCTGGATGACCGCGATTTCCTCGCACACGTGGGTGACGGCCAATTGCACCTTGTTCATGTTCGAACGGCGGATCTTGGCCTTCACGTCCGTCACCAGATCATGGGTGAGGTGCCGGTAGAACTGCTTGATGCCAGACTTCGTCAGCAGGTCGTCCGCAGGCATGGCATCAAGGAACTTCTTGCGGCTGGCCGCCGCTGTGGAGCGCGGTACCAGGCATTCGGCAGCGGCGTAGAACGCTGGCAGTGCACACAGGGTCATGCTGCGGCGGTAGTGGCCCTTGAGCTGTCCGGCCATGACCTGGTCGAGGTTGTCCAGGCTGGTTTGTTCGTCGGCACTGACCAGGTTTGGTTTGTCGAGGGCGATGGGGTTGGTGATGCGCTTGTTGTATAGCGTCCACACTTCCGTCTGCGCATCCAGTTGCGCCTTGATCTTCTCCAGCGTGCCAGGCCGCCCGGCGTCGCCTGACTGCGGCGGCGCTGCTTTGGAGGTGACGTAGAACACCGCGTGGGCACGCTTCACCGCCTTGTCGATTTGCTCGCTGACTTTGCTTTCATCGCCCTCGATACCGGGCACATCGAGCAGTTGGAACTGCTGCCCAGCGCTTTCGAAGGTGTAGGCCTGGGTTTCACGGGTGAAGTCGGCGCGGCCATCGCCGATGATGCGACCGTCTTCGAAGGCGGCCAGCTGCTGCAGGTTGTCGAGAGCGCTGGCGTGGCGCTGGTTCTGCTCGCCGAGTTGTCCTTGAAGTTGCTCGCTTTGCTGGCGCAGCGTGGTCAATTCGGCGTCACGCTGCACGGGCAATACCGACGCGCCGGCCTTCAACTGCACCAGCGCGATTTCCTCGGGAAGCTTGCGCAGCAGGTTGAGGATGCGCTGGAACAGGTTTGCGTTGCGCTTCTGTTCTTCGATACGTGTGCGCAGGGCCTCTTCCTGCAACTGTTGCTCGACCTGGCGTTGGTCGTGGCGGGCGTCGGCGGCGAGCACCTCTGCTTCGGCCTGGGCCAGGCGCGAGATCAACGAGGCGATTTCCCCTTCCAGCGCCTGTAGCGCTGCTTCACTCAGGCCCGACTGCTGTTGCAGATCGAGGAACTGCTGGCGCTGGGCCTGCTTGGTGCTTTCCTTGAGCAGGATGCGCAAGGTTTCGATCAGAGTCGACTTGCCCGCGTTGGTTTCGCCGTAGAAAGCCACCGTGAAGGTCTTGTGCTCGGCGTTTTCCTTCAGCTCGAGAATAGCGCTGGTCAGCGCCTGCTCGATCTCCTTGAGCTTGTTTTGGGCATCCGCCTGGGCAGAGGCGAGGCTGGCGTCGTCAGCGCTGCGGCCCAGGGCGCTGAGCAGCGCGCCGACATGGTCGGTGAGTTTGAGGTAGAGACCTTCGGGGAGGTCTTCGGCTGCAGTCATGGTGTCTTCCTATCTGACGTTGGTTGCGCTTGCTGCGGTGGATGTCTCAGCGGTGTCTGAACCCACGCTCGCTCCCCCAGTGAACCCGCGCAAAAAACACCACAGCCACGGCGGGCACCAAAGCCGAGTAACCGGGTTTCAGCGCGGTCTTGAAATTAGTCATCCAGCGGCCGGCTAAATGTTTGCCCAGTAACTCGGGCAACGCCGACAGCATGTTCCAGCTCGCCAGCTGCGTGATGTTGAGCGCCCCGCCGGTGACTGTCAGCGTTTGGGAGGTTTGCACCTCCGGAGCAGAGGCTGGAGTCTTGACGTAGGAGGCCAACGTCAAGCGCTCAGCCAGTGCGTCGACATGGCTGAAATAGGTGTCCGCAGGCATGGCCTTCACTGCGGCAATTGGCGAACTGCTGAAGGCATGGCCATCCGGGAACGCGTTGTCGAACACTTGCCGAATCAACAGCGCCTCCAGCTCCACGACGGCACCGCAACGTTGCCGGTCATTGCCCAGGTCGAAGTGCTCCACCAGCATGTCCAGCAGCGCGGCGTAGCCAATGCCCCGGCCCCGCACGAAATTCACCATGCAGTGACCACCCAGGTGCTGCATTTCACGGATGAAGGAGTGCAGCGGCTGTTGCTCGTCGATGCTGGTCCAACTGCTGGTTTTGAGGTGTTTGATACCTTGGGCCAGTACCTCCTGCGGAACGCCCTTGAGCAGGCCATACAGCAGGACGTCATTGAGCACCGGGTCTTGCAACTGGGGCTGGCCGAGTTGTTGGCCGTTAAAGCCGGCAAACTGCGTGCGCATGAGCACGTCATGCAGTTTCGGCCAATAATCCAGGTGGCCGAACCTGGTCATTTCAACGTTATCGAAGGGCTCGACTTCATGCCGCCCCAGGCATTTTTCATCGGCATTGAACAGCAACACAACGTCCGACTTGGAGTAGGCGTTAATTACACGTTTCGCGGTGTCCTTCAACGCCTGCGCTTCGTCCTCCGACACCTCCACAGCCGCAGCCATCAACAGCACGTCATTGATGACCAGGTCGCACGCATCGCGGTTTTGGGCCAGTTTGCGCAGCGCGCTGATCACCACACGTCCGCCCAAAGAGTGGCCGACAAGGTTTACGTGGGTGACGTAAGGGTAGTGCTCCAGCAGGTATTCCATCAGCTCATCGAGCAGAGCTTCGCCAACCAGATTCGCGCGTTTGCGGGACATCGCGAAATGCACGGCCCTGTCCCCGGCAAACGCCACCAGCGGTGCTGCCGGATGCAGACGCGAGGCGCCGAAAATAACATTGCGCGAAAGCTTGCCGATTGAACCGAAGTGACTGGATTCCCAGAACATCAGCAGATTGATATCGGCATTCAGGGCCTGCGGAATCTGGCTGACCAGCAGTGCCCGATCGGTGAAGTTGTGGCCCGCGGAATAACCGTGGATAAACACGTTGGCGGTGGTGGTATTGCTGTTGAAGGATTGGGTGGTGAAACTGAAGTGCTGGGGGTTCAAGGGCGAGAGCTCCGTGCTAGGGCGCGATCCACAGGGGGCTTAGCATGTCAGGCTGGGTGGCAAACTGCCAGCCTATCCTCTCGTCTACGTTGCAGCGGGGTTTGAGGAATAGTATTTGTGCTTTTTTTGAGTGATTCGCGGCTTTAGAGTGGTGCAACGATACACTTCTAAACGCGGGTTGGACTTGCCGGGGGGATTTGAACCCGCGTCTAACTCCTTAATTACAGGGGCTTCATACTGGAGGCTGGCATAATGCTGTCATTTTCAAGCGTCTGCATCTCTTTCATGCGCTTCTCTGCGCGTGTGCAGGTCGTCTATGAAAAGATAATTAGCGTAAATCACGCTCACGACTGCAGAGCACTGTACGAGAGTAAGAAAAATCACGATCCCAGCGCCGATAGCTTTAATTGCCTCACGATATTCGAGGTAAATTGGCATCCCTGATATTAAAAGTTTCAGTAGATAGATTGCCGTTATACAAATCGCCACGGACCCGGACTCCATAATACTTCCAACAATGCTTTCTAGCCTGCGAGTGTCTTGCATTGTAGCCGTAAAGTCCGCAATTTTAATTTTGTTAGGGTCTTGTAGTCGAGTAATAGCGTTGGGGTAAACAAAAGCTATCCAAATGCCCATGATCGTGAAAACCATGCCGGAAATGGCTAGCAGGGTACTGCAGTAATCTTTGAAGTCCGAGTACGTGAAAGTGGAGTTTTGCCAAAATATTAACGCGCCGAATGAAACAGCGACTAGAGCCATGATTGATAATTTAACCATTTGCTTCGGCCTGTTTTGATAACATGTCTTTTTTGAGAGGGGCTAAGTAGCGATCTCGACTAGACTTGATGGTAGCATAAATATCGGGAGCCGAAAAAACGGGTTTGCCATTATCTTCTATCGAAATGTGCTCCGTAAGTCTATATTTGCTCGCCCAAACAATCTTCGTAGGCTTATTATCCAGAATAAACCCTACATCCTCCCAAACATTCGCGTCATGATTTGTGGCGTGTGTTTCGATAATGCTTTCTATTTCTTTGGTTGTGGGTTGAGCCTCAATGCGTAGTTCAATTTTTCGAGATGAATTATCTTCAGCTGAAGCGAAAGGAACCGTAAATTTCTTGAAATAACTTGCGAACCCTTTTCGCTTGTCAACTTCTTTAATGGACACTGTTTCGCGTCTGACTATCTGGGTTACTCGTCTTGCAAGGTTTTGCATCTCCGCTGATGAGGTGGACAGGGATTTCATAGATAAGTCAAATTGGAAGTAATACTTGAACTTATCCTCGTCCTCGCCGATCATCTCGTATCGTTTGAAACCATGGTCGGTTGAGCTGGTTTTATATTCTGGCAAGTCTACTCTGAAATCTATGCAGCCTCTGACCCAGTCTTGAAACATGGATGAGTCTGTGCGTGAGTTGTCGAATTTTATTGATGCAACTATATTAAGTTCGGGGATCACCCAGTAATAGCATGGACGCCCCCAAATCATTTGTTTGTTAGTTTTCGTTTTTGTTTGCTCGACCGCTTGCTCAATAGATCCATCAGCGTTTACTGTTATTCCGTAGAGTGGGCCGTGTCGATCAGAATCTCCTTTCCACAATACTAGCAAATAGTCTCCGTTGTCTTTGTCATGATGCACTGCATGGCAATAACACGCGGTTTTGTTTTTATTCCTGCCGGCGTCCCACGGATTTGTCGCTTCAAAATTACGGCCGCCCTTCCAACTCTGCAGCTTTGAAAATGTTTCAGCCAGGTCCAAGCCTTTAGGCGTTTCGCTGAAGTGGCGATAGAGGCCGCACTTGTTTGCGTTAAAGAAATTAATATATCCGCTTTGAAGCATTCCGAAAGTCCTTTTAGAGGAAGGTGAGCATTGAAGCTACCACTGAGGATGGCTAAGCGCCATACTGACCTTCCGCTCCTATCGTGGGAAGAGCGCTGAAAAGGCTTTCAGCTTTACTTCCTGCGTGCTCATCTGCTGTTGGCATCCAGCGCCCATAAACCCTTGCAATCATCGTCCAGTCAGTATGTCCCATCTGTCTGGCTACCCACATCGGATGTTCGCCAGCAGACAGCATCATCGATGCATAGGTGTGACGGGTCTGGTACGGCCGTCGATATCGAACACCGGCCTTCTTCATCGCCGGCACCCACATCGTTTTCCGGATCGGCCCGTCGCCAGCCCATCGCTCCAGGGTTCGGGGGTTCTGAAAGACTTCAGCGTCCGCCAGAAATGTGTGGGTCTTCTGCGCTTTCAGTGCCTCTAGTGCGGGTCGTAGCAGTTTCACGCTTCTGCGGCCGGCCGCAGTCTTCGTAGTCTCCGCCTTTCCCTTTCCGGCCTGGGTCATCGCGCGGCTCCTCGCACCGTACGAGCCGAACTTGACCCAGCGCATGCTCAACGAATTATCGCCATCACCGACGCCGGCGACCAAGGACTGATCGCATTGGCTGCGTGCCAAGCGTACATAAAAGAAATTAACGCCAGGTAAGTGAGGGTTCTAGCAAAGGTGGCCTTACATCGGACTCGATTGAAGTGAGGCGACGAAGGGGTCGTCTCTGGTAAAGGATCTCTACTATCGTTCCAGGGCAACTCAATTCCATCGAATAAATGTGGAGGTGGACATGGAGATCTGGACAACGAATTTTACGGACGGAACGGGCTATGAAGGCAGGGAATTTAAGCTAACAGTTACGGGGACCGCTACTGATGATTCTGTTGTCGTCGAGTTAACAATCGAAAATGAGGAGAGACTTTGTGGGTCCGTGAAGTTAACCAAGACAGAGTCGAATATATCACTAACAAAATTAGACCTCGGTTCCTTCAATTTTGTAGCCTGTCTACTAGCCAGCGGGGGTGGAACACTAGCTCACGAGCTTGGGGACTGTCAGGGGAAGCACGGCTTTAAGCCATTTGAAATTATCGCTTGTATGGCAGCTAAGGGTCATATTTTAGAGCCTGCAATAACCACTGCATTAATTTCTTGCTGGATCGGAAGTGGGAATTGAATAAGGTCGACGGTACGCATTCTGGCCCATATGTGAAAGGAACCTTCACTCTGGAGTCATCAGGGCAGCGAGCGTCAGCTTGATGAACCCCTCGTTCCTGTCGATGGCTTCCAGGGCGCCGCGCACGTTGTCCGCGACTTCGGCGCCGCCTTGCTGCTCGACCCAGTTGGACAACTCAAGGATGGCGGCCTCAAGGGCCAATTGGTTTTCGTTGATCTTGAAGAGCAGGGAAGGGAGTAGGTCTGAATTTGGCATAGACATGCCTCTGTTTATGTAGGAAAGCGTAGCAGTGACGGCGCCGTGATCCCGAATTTGCGACGAGGCTGCGGTTTAAACGGCGATAAACCAAGCGTCCCGCTATTTGTTAAACGTTGTTCAGCACACTTAAAAGCAATGGTGCTGCTGGTGCGCCCAACAGATATATATTTTGTCCAGTGGACACCAGATCGTTAATTTTGCCCAAGGTTTCGAAAAAACCTTTAATAAAAATATTGCCAGATTCGTATTCACGTCCAACTGTGGACTGATGACGAGCCATTGATCCGGCTATCTCATCCAAAGCTTTCTCAAGCGAAACCGATCCGTTCAACCTGTACTCCAACAATGCCGATCTTAACGATTCGAGATGTCGGAGAAATAGTGCCTTGAGTTCTGGAGCTAATTCGGAAGCCAAGCACTCGTCAAGAAGAACGTCCAACCTAGAAATAAAATCTCTGATGTCTTGAGGCGTTTCTGGAGACTCTCCTGCGTAAGTCAGGCTTAGAGAATGATCGCCGAACGTCAGCGCGGCAATCACGCTATCGCTTATGTAGGGCTGATACGTGGACCATGCTGCGAGCAAATTCATCCGACTGAACAGCCCCTCAATTTTATCGAAAGGTGCTAAAAAAATGGCTTTGTTACCAGGAATAAATTTCTCGGTAGCCGCTCTTGCTTGTGCACATAAATTGATTGCATAGAGGATTCCACGCGCCACGCTAATGCTGTCATCAGCCTTGCAGGCGAAGACTGTGCTTAGCGCTTCAATCGTATGCTGATTGTGTCCCTGCTCGCGTGCAGCGGTCATCAAATCTAAAAGCTGACCCGTTGGGTTGTTCTTTGCCACCCTTCCTTCCCTCCCTGCTGGGCATACCTTGATCAGATATGCTGATGCTGTCATTAAGCTGGCATAACCGAGCCAAAACCACCCATCTAGGCACAAAAAAGGCACTTGCGAAAACGCTAAGTGCCTGATTTGTATAGCTAATTTGGTGGAGCCGGGGGGATTTGAACCCCCGTCCGCCAGTACTCCGCTGTCGGTACTACATGCTTAGCCGTGTCTATTAAGTTAACCCTCAGCGACCCGACGGGCAGGGTGCTTTGGGCGAGTTGTGTAAGTTTTAGCCGCTTCGTCCACAACGTACTGCACGGCGATTCTGTTCTATATGACAATCACTTTGGGTTTACAGACATCCCCTGATGATTGCTGGACCCGAAGGTACCAGAAGGGAAGAGCTAAGGCTGCTTACGCAGCGAGAGCGTATTCCCCGTAGGTTTCGTCATTGGCAACTATAAGAAGTTGCAACAGTGGATTTACGAGTTCTGTTACCAACTCGGCATGCACCTAAAGTTTCGCAACCGGCGTCGAATCCTAAACGGCCCCGAACCCGTTGCTGCGTGTATCGTGTGAGCAACAGGCCTGTGCAGTGTACGCCAACGCGGGCCAGAAGGCCAACCCGAAGGTTGGCCCTGGGCGGTGGTCAGTTTTTGCCGTCCTTGTTCGCGTTCCTCAGTTCCTGGATGGTCTGGGTGGTTTCGGCGATGCATTTTTCGGTGCCTTCCTTGCTGCCCATGGCCTGGTGGGCCTTGGCTTGCTGGACGCTGGCATCGACGCGGGCCTGTTGTTCCGGGGTCTGGATCTGGGCCTTGGCGTTGGCGATGGTTTGCAGGTTGACCTCGCAGAGGTCGTCGGTGTTGTTGGCCGCAAACGAGGTGGACGCCATCATGGAAGCTGTAACGAACAGACCTAACAGTACAGAACGTTTCATGTGTATCTCCTTGAACTGAGGGCCCAGGCTTTGGCCGGCCTTCAGGACGGGTGCCGGGTTTGGGTATGGCCCGGCAATGGCCGGGCTTAACCAGTGGACTACGGCGCGTCGTCAGGGTTCTATTTTTCTTCAGAGGGCCCTCGCGCGGGTGACGCGGTCCACGAGGTAGACCAGCCCGTGGTAGTCGATGCCGCCGTGTTGGCTCAGGCCGATTTCGCAGGTGCGGCTGGTGGAGATGCCTTCGCTGCAGGTCTGCACCGCGTCCTTGAGGCTGCGCAGTGAGTGGGCGTTCAGTTCCGGCGCGGTGAAGCCCTTGTCGCCGGCGAAACCACAGCAGTGGATGCCTTCGGGGATCACTACGTTTTTGCTGCACTTGCGCGCCAGGTCGATCAGCGCCTGGCTTTCGCCCAAGTGCTGGGTGCTGCAGGTGACGTGCACCGCAATCGGCGCTTCCTGGGGCATGAATTCCAGGCGGTCCATCAAATGCGTACGGATGAAGCGCACCGGGTCGTACAGGTCCAGGCGTACATCGCCCAGGTCCTGCACCAGGCGCAGGGTGCAGGGGCTGGTGTCGCAGTAGATCGGGTCGAGGCCGCCACGGCTGGCGTGCAGCAGCGCGCCGAGCATTTCCTGGCGTTTGTGTTCGGCCTGTTCGGCGTAGCCTTTGGAGGCGAAGGGCTGGCCGCAGCAGAGGCTGTCGAGGTTGTCCGGGAGGACGACCTGGTAACCGGCTTTTTCCAGCAGGCCGCGGGTCTTTTCGTACAGCGAGGATTGCTCCTTGTCACCCGCCGACGGGCCCATGACTCGTGAGACGCAGGCGGCGAGGTACACCACGCGTGGGCGGGCGTCTGTCACGCTCGGGCTGAAGCGGATGGCTCTTTCCGGCTGCGGCATGGCGTTGGTCCACAGCGGCACTTGGCCCTTGGACACCTTGGTCAGGGTCGCCGACAGTTTGGCCAGGCGCGGCGCGCCGAGCAGCATGCGTGCGCCGTTGGCCACGTGCAGGGTGAAGCGGGCGCCTTGCAGGGCGGTGGCGAAATTGCCTTCAAGCCAGTTGGCGGTTTTCGTATGGGTAGCGCTGCGGCCGCGCAGTTTTTTCACCAGGTCGCCGGTGTTGATGCCCACCGGGCAGCGCTGGGCGCACAGGCCGGTGGCGGCGCAGGTTTCCAGGCCGTGGTATTCGTAGGCGGCTTCCAGTTCGCGGGTGTCGACACCGGCGCGTTTTTTCGCCTGGATGTCGCGCCAGATGACGATGCGCTGGCGTGGGCTCAGGGTCAGGCCTTTGGAGGGGCAGACCGGTTCGCAGAAGCCGCACTCGATGCACTTGTCGACGATCTCGTCGGCGGCCGGCAGCGGTTTGAGGTGCTTGAGGTGGATCTGCGGGTCTTCGCTGAGCACCACGTCCGGGTTGAGGATGCCGTTGGGGTCGAGCAGGCGCTTGAGCTGCCACATCAACTGGTAGGCATCGCTGCCCCATTCCAGCTCGACGAAGGGTGCCATGTTGCGGCCGGTGCCGTGCTCGGCTTTCAGGGAGCCGCCAAATTCCACCGCGACGAGCTGCGCGACGTCATCCATGAACGCCTGGTAGCGTGCGACTTCTTCCGGGTTGTTGAAGCCCTGGGTGAAGACGAAGTGCAGATTGCCTTCCAAGGCGTGTCCGAACAGGATGGCTTCGTCGTAGTGATGTTTGTCGAACAGCTCGATCAGGCGGTTCACGCCGATCGCCAGTTGTTCCACCGGGAAGGTTACGTCTTCGATGATCACCGTGGTGCCGGTTTTACGTACGGCGCCGACGGCGGGGAAGGTGTCCTTGCGGATTGCCCAGAGGCGGGCGTTTTCCACCGGGTTTTCGGTGAAGTCGACCTGCTTCTCCACCGGGAAGGCGGCCAGCGAGGCCATGATCTGCGCCAGTTGTTCGTGCAGCAACGTGGAAGACGCGGCGCGGGATTCGATCAGCAGGGCGCAGGCGTTGTCCGACAGGTGCTGTACGAAATCCGGCATGCCGGGTTTGTTCTGTACCGAGCGCAGGCTGCGGCGGTCGAGAAGTTCCACCGCCGACACCGGTTGGCTTTTCAGCACGCTGACGGCGTTGCAGCAGGTCTCGACATCGGGGAACACGATCAGCGCCGAGGCCTTGTTGGGGTGATCGACCACGGTGTCGTAGGTCACCGCGCTGATGAACCCCAGGGTGCCTTCGGAACCCACCAGCAGGTGGCTCAAGATATCCACAGGTTCGTCGAAATCCACCAGGGCATTGAGCGACAGGCCGGTGGTATTTTTCAGACGGTATTTGTGGCGAATTTTCGCGGCCAGTTCGGTGTTGGCGCGGGTCTCGCGGCCCAGCGTCGCCAGGCGATCGAGCAGCGCGCCGTGGCTCTGGCGGAAGGCGGCGACGCTGGCGGCGTCTTCGGTATCGAGACGGCTGCCGTCGGCCAGCACCAGGCGCAGGCCGGCCAGGGTGTGGTAGGTGTTCTGTGCGGTGCCGCAGCACATGCCGCTGGCGTTGTTGGCGACGATGCCGCCGATCTTGCAGGCGTTGATCGAGGCCGGGTCCGGGCCGATCTTGCGCCCGAACGGCGCCAGCCACGCGTTGGCCTGGGCGCCGATCACCCCCGGTTGCAGGCGGATCTGCGTGCCCTGGCCGCGGATCTCGCGACCGTTCCAGTTATCCCCCAGCACGATCAGCACCGAGCCGCTGATGGCCTGGCCGGACAGGCTGGTGCCGGCGGCGCGGAAGGTCACCGGGACCTGATCGCGCTGCGCCAGCTTGAGCAGGGCGACCACTTCGTCCTCGGACTCGACGCGGATCACCAGTTTGGGGATCAGCCGATAGAAACTGGCGTCGGTGCCGAAGGCCAAGGTCGACAGCGGGTCGTCGAAACGTCGCTCTTGGGGGATCAGTTGCTGCGCATCTCGCAGGAAAGCGGCTGGTAGACTCATTGGTCCTCCAGAATCAAAACCACCAGGTCCTTGGGACCATGGGCACCATAGGCCAGGACTTGCTCGATGTCGGCGGTCTTCGACGGGCCGGACACCAACAGCGCGTTGGTCGGCATGCCGTGCGCCCAGTTGAACTCCTGCTGCACCTGATAGAAGTTGTCGCGGATTTCACTGGCCTTGAGCAAGGCGAAATGCACCGTCGGCGCCAGGCTCATCAGGCGCGGTTCTTCCCGCGTCGGCCAGAGAATCAGGCTGCCGGTGGCGGCGATGGCGCCCAGGGTGCCGGTGAGGCTGGCCGGGGTGTCGTCGAACAGTTCGGCTTTCCATTCTTCAACCGGGCGGTCGTAGGCTTTGAGCGTTGGCAGCCCAGGATTGTTCGCCCAGTGTTGCGTGATCTGTTGGCCGTGGCCGGTGCTCGGCGCGATCAGCAGGCTCGGCAATTGGCGTTCCGCCAGCAACTGCGCGAGCAACGCCGGCCACTCTGCACTTGAGGTCAGGTGGATTTCGGTGTGCACCGCTTCCATCAGCTTGCGCAGTTGCGGGATGCGTTGTTCGGCGCTGTAGGTGTAGGGCGCCGTCACCAGTTCGACATCGAAGTTGTCAGGCACAGGTGTCGTACCTGTCAGGCTTTTACGCAATTTGCCGAGGATGTTTTGCTTGGCGCTCATCAGCGGTCTCCCTGTTTGGCCAGGTGTTCGCGGGCCATGTCGTGCAGTGAGCGGGCGGCGGGTTTGGGCGCGCTGTGGTTTTGCGTCCAGGGGCCGACGTTGCTCGGGGTAAGCGCACGCAGGCGCGTGGCGAAGAAGCCAAACAGACGATACAGGGTCGGCGAGCTGTTGAGCCGCGCCCAGGCGTTCCAGATGAAACGCTCCTTGCGTGAGAACTTGCTGCCCTGGCCGCGCATGACCTGGTCGGGACTGTCCGGTGCCTTGACGTTTTCTTCGCGCAGGCGACGCAGCAGCGACGGGATCGGGATCTTCACCGGGCATACTTCACCGCAGGCGCCGCACAGCGACGAGGCGCTCGGGTGGTTCGGTACCTTCGCCAGGCCGACCATGTGCGGGGTGATGATCTTGCCGATCGGGCCTGGGTACACCTCGCCATAGGCGTGGCCGCCGATGCGGGTGTAGACCGGGCAATGGTTCATGCAGGCGCCGCAGCGGATGCAGTTGAGCGACTGGCGCAGTTCGCTGTCGGCGAAGGCCTGGCTGCGACCGTTGTCCAGCAATACCAGGTGCACTTCCTGCGGGCCGTCGAGTTCATGCTCCTTGCGCGGGCCGGAGATCATGTTGACGTAGGTGGTGATCGGGATACCCAGGGCCGAACGGGTCAGCAGCGACAGCAGCGGCACCACGTCGCGCAGGTTCTCCACGACCTTCTCGATGCCGGTGACGGCGATGTGCACCGGTGGCACGGTGGTGGTCATGCGCCCGTTGCCTTCGTTTTCCACCAGCAGCAGGGTGCCGGTTTCGGCCACGGCGAAGTTGACGCCGGAGACGCCGATGTCCGCTTCGAAGAATTTCTGCCGCAACACCTTGCGACCGATCTGAATGAGCTGGTCGACGTCCTTGGTGTACTCCACGCCAAGTTTGTCGTGGAACAAGGACGCGACCTGACCGGCATTCTTGTGGATCGCCGGCATAATGATGTGTGAAGGCTTCTCGTGGTCGAGCTGGACGATGTATTCCCCCATGTCCGACTCCAGGCATTCAATGCCTTGAGCCTCGAGGACATGGTTCATTTCCATCTCTTCGCTGACCATCGACTTACCCTTGATCACTTGCCGCCCCTCGTGAGCGCGGATGATCGACAGGACGATGTCATTGGCTTCGTCCACCGTTTCCGCCCAGTGCACTGTCACACCGTTGCGGGTCAGGTTCTGTTCAAGCTGCTCGAGCAGGTCGGGCAGCTTGGATAACGCACGGGCGCGGACCGCATTGCCCAGCGCACGCAAATGTTCTCTTTCGTGGGCATCGCCAAAAGCCGTTGCCCGCTTGGTCATCAGTGAATCCATCGCCTTGCGAAAGTTGTTTCGCAACTGTGCATCGCCCAGGGCCTTATGTGCCCGGGCGTGGAAATCTTCTTCTACGGCAACCGTAGGAATAATCGCGGAAGCGTTCATTGACCGCCTCCGGTGCGTTGCCACAGGAAGCTGGCCAGGTGTTGGCCGCGCAACGCTTCCCGCTGTTTTTCCAGTGAGCCGTTGATGTTCATCAGGCAACCGCAATCGGCACTGAGTACCTGGTGCGCACCGGATTCCTTCAACGAGCGGGTCTTGTCAGCCACCATCGCTCCGGAAATATCCGGCATACGGACGCTGAAAGTCCCACCGAAGCCACAGCATTCACTCTCGCGGCTGTGCTCCACCCGTTCCACGTTGCCCAGTTGCGCCAGCAGCTCGCGACCGTGCAGGTGGGTGTTCATTTCACGACGGGCCGAGCACGAGGTGTGCAGGGCCACTTTGACCGGTGCACCGCTGTCCTTGAGCTGCACCTTGCAGACGAACAGCAGGAACTCGGCCAATTCATAGGTCCGGGCTGCCAGGGCCTGGACCTGTTGCAACGTCTGCGGCTCGTCCTTGAACAAGTCGGCGTAGTGCTCGCGGATCATGCCCGCGCAGGAACCCGACGGCACCACCACCGGGTAATCCCCGGCAAACAGGGCCAGTTGCGCGCGCGCCACGGTCCGCGCCTGCTCGGTGTAACCCGAGGTGTAGGCCGGTTGTCCGCAGCAGCTTTGCCCTTGCGGGTACTCGACACGGATGCCTTCGCGTTCCAGCAAGTGGATCGCGTCCATTCCGGCTTCGGGGTAGAACAAGTCCACCACGCAGGTTCCGAACAGATAGACCCGCGAGGGTTTTTCGGCAGGGTACTGTCGAGGCTCGGGCAGGGGCGGGGCGACACGGGTCGCATTCGGCACGGCGTTGTAAAAAAGCTCGCTCATCAGGCGTTGTCTCCGGGTGGTCCCGGTTATCCGTCCGCTGAGGCTGCTGAATATAGAGCGTGTTGCTTTCAGCAGCCTTACGGACCGGGTTGTGAATAGCGGACGCCGCGGGGTAGTGCGGCGTCGGTTCTTGCGTAGGAAATCAGTGCACCAGCATGCCGGTGAACCAGTAGGCTTGAGCCAGGGTGATCAGGCCGACGATGGTGGCGAAGAACAGGCTGTGCTTGAGGGTGAAGCGGAACAGATCCGACTCCTTGCCCACCAGGCCTGTTGCGGCGCAGGCCACGGCGATCGACTGTGGCGAGATCATCTTGCCGGTCACACCGCCGCTGGTGTTGGCCGCGACCAGCAGGGTGTCGTTGACGCCGATCTGGTGTGCGGTGGTGGCTTGCAGCGAACTGAACAGGGCGTTCGACGAGGTGTCGGAACCGGTCAGGAACACGCCCAGCCAGCCGAGGAACGGCGAGAAGAACGGGAACGCAGCGCCCGTGCCGGCCAGTACCAGGGCCATGGTCGAAGACATGCCCGAGTAGTTGGTGACGAAGGCGAAGGCCAACACCATGCCGATGGACAGGATCGGCCAGCGCAGTTCGAAGAAGGTCTCTTTCAAAGTGGTCAGACCAGTTTTGACGTTGATCTTCAACACCAGCATCGAAATCAGTGCCGAGAAGAAAATCGCCGTGCCGGTCGCCGAGATCGGGTCGAGCTTGAACACCGCTGGAATGGCGGTTGGCGCAGCGACGATCGGTGCAGTCTTGATCACCAGTTGGTCGAGGTGCGGGATGGCGAAGTTGAACACCCAGCTGTACATCGAACCGCCGGCGGCGAACATCGCCTTGAACGGTTTCAGGGTCCAGATGGTGACCAGCACGGTGAGGATCAGGAACGGCGACCAGGCCTTGACGATTTCACCCAGGCTGTAAGGCGATGCGGTGGTGGTGCGTGGCTGACCGAAACCACCGGCGCTGGCGGCGACCACGGAGGCGGACACGGCACCGGCGACATGTTGCCCGGCGGCGCGTTTTGGCTGCCAGACTTTCAGGAACAGGGTCAGGGAAATCAGGCTGGCCAGGGCCGAGGTGATGTCCGGCAGTTCCGGGCCAATGAAGTTCGAGGTGAAGTATTGGGTGATGGCAAAGCTCAAGCCTGCCACCAGGGCTGCCGGCCAGGTTTCACGCACGCCGCGCAGGCCGTCCATCATAAACACCAGCCAGAACGGCACGAACAGCGACAGCAGAGGCAGTTGGCGACCGGTCATGGCGCCGATCTTGAATGCGTCGATGCCGGTCACTTGTCCGGCCACGATGATCGGGATACCCAGGGCGCCGAACGCCACGGGCGCGGTGTTGGCGATCAGGCACAGGCCGGCGGCGTACAGCGGGTTGAAGCCCAGGCCCACCAGCAGGGCTGCGGTGATTGCCACCGGCGCGCCGAAACCGGCGGCACCTTCAAGGAACGCACCGAAGCAGAAACCGATCAGCAACACCTGCAGGCGCTGGTCGTCGGTGATCGACAGGACGGAGCTGCGGATCACCTCGAACTGACCACTCTTGACTGTCAGCTTGTAGAGGAACACCGCGGCGACGATGATCCACGCGATCGGCCACAGGCCATAGGCGAAGCCATAACCGGCGGCGGCGAGCGCCATGTCGACCGGCATCTGGAAGGCGAAGATCGCCACCAGGATGGACAAGGCCAGGGTGATTGAGCCTGCCACGTGGCCCTTGAGGCGGAACACGGCCAATGCCAGGAAGAAGAACACGATGGGAATGACGGCCGCGAGAGCGGACAGGCCGAGGCTGCCGAGCGGGCTATAGAGCTGTTGCCAGGTTTGCATATGGGGTGGCCCCTAGTTGTTGTTGGTAGGCACTGGTCAGCGTGCTTGGTTAATTGGTAATACCAATTTACAATCGCTGTTCGCTAGGGTAAAAGCCTTGCCCGTGGTGTGTCAATTTGCAGCACTCAAACTTTTGTCGAATACGTGCTTCGCTGCCTGAGTGATCCGCTGCAACAAATCTCGTCTGGTGCGTGCTGGCCCGGCACCGATAGGCCAGAATAGAGAGCCCGGCGAAGGGCCGGGATCGTGGAGAATTGAGTTATGGGGTTTGATCAGATTCGTCAGCGCCGTTTGTCTGACGATATTGTCGAGCGGCTCGAGGGGATGATCCTCGAAGGCACTTTGAAGGCCGGCGAGCGCTTGCCGGCCGAGCGTGCCCTGGCCGAGCAGTTCGGCGTGTCACGCCCTTCGTTGCGCGAGGCGATCCAGAAACTGGCGGCCAAGGGCCTGCTGGTCAGCCGCCAGGGGGGCGGCAACTATGTGGTGGAGTCCTTGGGCACCACGTTCAGCGATCCTTTGTTGCATCTGCTGGAGAGCAACCCCGAAGCCCAGCGCGATCTGCTGGAGTTTCGCCACACCCTGGAAGCCTCCTGTGCCTACTACGCCGCGCTGCGCGCCACGGATGTCGACCGTGAGCGGCTGACCCTGGCGTTCAATGAATTGCAGGATTGCTACTCGCGCCACGATGAAGTGAGCCGGGCCGAGGAGGGCGCGGCGGACGCGAAATTTCACCTGGCGATTGCCGAGGCCAGTCACAACGCGGTGTTGCTGCACACCATTCGCGGGCTGTTCGACCTGCTCAAGCGCAACGTGGTCACCAACATCGGTGGCATGTACAAACAACGCACGGAAACCCGCGACATGCTGATTACTCAGCATCGGGAGTTGTACATGGCGATCATCGAGGGCCGGGCGGAGCAGGCGCGAGAGGTGTCGAGCCGGCACATTCTGTATGTGCAGGAGGTGCTCGAAGAGGTGCGTCAGGAAGTGCAGCGGGTGGCGCGGGCGGAGCGGCGCAAGGGGATGTAGGCGGGGGTTTTGTGGTGAATGCTATACCGCTATCGCGAGCAAGCTCGCTCCTACAGGGGTTGTGATATCCCTGTAGGAGCGAGCTTGCTCGCGATGAGGCCATCAGGACGAGCGAATTACTCTTCCTTGCCCTTGTTGCGCACCGCACGCTGCAACTCGCGACCGGCGTCGCGTTCGCGTTCGGTATCGCGCTTGTCGTATTCCTTCTTGCCCTTGCCCAGTGCGATCTCGCACTTGACCATGTGCTTGCTCCAGTACCAGGACAGGCACACGCAGGCGTAACCCTTCTGCGCCACGGCGGCGGAGAGCTTGTCGATCTCGCGGCGGTTGAGCAGCAGTTTGCGGGTACGGGTCGGGTCGGCGATCACGTGGGTGCTGGCAGTGGTCAGCGGCGTGATGTGGCTGCCCAGCAGCCAGGCTTCGCCGTCCTTGAGCAGGACGTAACTGTCCACCAGCTGCAGCTTGCTTGCCCGCAGACTTTTTACTTCCCAGCCGGCCAGGACCAGACCAGCCTCGAACTTGTGCTCGATGAAGTAATCGTGTCGCGCCTTTTTATTTTGCGCGATGGTCCCTGTTGGGTGTTTCTTCTGTTTAGCCATAGGGGCGGCATTATAGGGAGTTGCAAGCCAGTCGGCTACGGTGATGCAGTGTGCTTGAGCAGGTTGATTGAATCCCGGACAATGCGCGCACTTTTTTCGATGCTTGGACGTGGTAACGATGTCGACAGACAAGGTTTCTGTCCACGGCAGCTGGGCCAGTCGCTGGGTGTTCATTCTGGCCGCGACCGGGTCGGCCGTGGGCCTGGGGAGCATCTGGAAGTTCCCGTACATGGTCGGTGTCTACGGCGGCGGGGCGTTCGTGTTGATGTTCCTGGCCTGTATCGCGCTGATCGGTGTGCCGGTCATGCTGGCCGAAACCCTAATCGGCCGTCGCGCCCGGCAAAGCCCGGCCAATGCCCTGAAAGTCCTGGCGCAAGAAGCCGGGCACTCGGCGAAGTGGTCCTGGGGCGCCTTCGCCGGCATGATCACGGCCTTGCTGATCCTGTCTTTCTACAGCGTCGTGGGCGGCTGGTCGCTGGATTACATCATCGACATGGGGCGTGGCGATTTCCAGGGCGTCACGCCTGAGCAGGTCGGCGCGTATTTCGGCAAGGTGATCGCCGACCCGTGGCGCCTGACACTTTGGCACACGATTTTCATGCTGCTGTCGGCCATTGTGATCGCCAAAGGCGTGGTGGCCGGGCTGGAGCGCAGTTTGCGCATCATGATGCCATTGCTGTTCGTCATGGTTCTGGTATTGCTGGGCTACAGCATGACCACCGGCCATTTCATGGACGGCCTGCACTTCATGTTCGATTTCCACCCGGAAAAGGTCCTCGACGGTTTGCTGCCGGCCATGGGGCATGCATTCTTTTCGCTGAGCGTGGGGGTAGGTTCGATCATGATCTATGGCGCCTACATGCCCAAGCATTCGTCGATTTCCGGCACCGTGGTCGGCGTCGCGCTGCTCGACACCTTCGTCTCGCTGGTGGCGGGCCTGGCGTTGTTCCCCATCGTGTTCGCGGCGGGCCTGAACCCGAGCGAAGGTCCCGGCTTGATGTTTGTCAGTCTGCCATTTGCCTTCGGAAACGTAGCCTTTGGCCAGCTTATGGGCGTAGTGTTCTTCGTTCTGGTGGCGATTGCTGCCTGGAGTTCGGCGATTTCGTTGCTCGAACCCATGGTGGCTTATCTGGTTGAGCGGACTCGCATCCGTCGCGCCTGGGTGACCTTCTGGCTGGCATTCACTTGCTGGTTCGTCGGCCTGGGCACGGTGTTTTCGTTCAATATCTGGAAACAGGCCAGGTTTTTCGTGAACGAAGGCGGGACGTTTCACCTCTACCAATGGGGTGCCGTCGGCGGTCTGGATTTCTTTGGCGTGATCGACTTCTTCACTTCACGGATCATGTTGCCACTTGGTGGTTTGTGTTTCGTGTTGTTTGCGGGTTGGGTGATGGGACGTGAAGCGGTGCGCGACGAATTGTCGATCCGCAGCCCCAGGTTGTTCACCTTGACCCTGTTTTTGATGCGCTATGTGGCGCCCATCGGCATTCTCGTAGTGTTTGCCGCCCAGCTGTGGAAGTAACGCTGACATGACGACTCACATTCAACGTTCGGCTCTGCTGCCGTATCCGGCACAAGCGCTGTATGACCTGGTCAACGATGTAGCGCGCTACCCGGAATTTCTGCCGTGGTGTTCGTCGGCCGAAGTCCTGGAAAGCTCGCCTGAATTCATGCGGGCGAGCGTCGGGGTGGCCAAAGGTGGGCTCAGCCAGCATTTCGTCACGCGCAACACCCTGGTGCCGGGGCAGTCGATCGAGATGAACCTCGAAGAAGGCCCGTTCACCCAGTTGCACGGCATCTGGGTGTTCAAGCCGCTGACCGACAAAGCCTGCAAGATCAGCCTGGACCTGTCGTTCGATTACGCCGGGCCGATCGTTCGCGCCACGCTGGGGCCGCTGTTCAACCAGGCTGCCAACACGCTGGTCGATGCGTTCTGCCAGCGTGCCAAGCAGATGCATGGTTAACCCTGTGATCGAGATTGAAGTGGTGTATGCCGCCGTCGATCGCCAGGTGCTGCGCAGCGTGACGGTTGCCCAGGGCAGTAGTGTGCGCGCCGCGCTGTTGGCCTCTGGGCTGGGGGCCGAGTTTCCCGAGTTGAGCCTGGCCGATTGCCCTGTGGGTATTTTTGGCAAGGTGGTCGCCGACCCGCAGGTGCGCCAGGTTCAGGCGGGGGATCGTCTGGAAATCTATCGGCCGCTGATGGCTGACCCGAAAGAGGTTCGACGTCTTCGCGCCGCCAAGGCCGCCGAGGCCAAAGCTCGTAATCAGTGATCACCGACCCATAGGCAATAAAAAACCCGGAAATTCCGGGTTTTTTATTGCGTCGCAAATTATTGCGGCGAGGTGTCCAGCGGCTCCGGCGTCGGGACTGGAACGGTTTCTACACCGTCGACGTCCTTCTGGATCTGATCCAGCAACGAACCTGGCTTGACTGGTTTTTCCGGTTTCGGCTTCTCGGCATTTTCGGCAGGGGCGGTCACGGTAGTGCCACTGTCCTTGCCTAGAATGGCTTCGTCTCGGCTCACGCCGGGCATGAAGTCACCGGAGAG
The DNA here is from genome assembly GCF_040947875.1 of Pseudomonas sp. MYb118. Taxonomy (NCBI): domain Bacteria; kingdom Pseudomonadati; phylum Pseudomonadota; class Gammaproteobacteria; order Pseudomonadales; family Pseudomonadaceae; genus Pseudomonas; species Pseudomonas sp. MYb118. The sequence continues at coordinate 2,564,482 of NZ_JBFRXN010000002.1, forward strand.
GCTGACAAGTTGGTCATTTGGGTTGAAGATAAGGCTGATGCGTTCCTGTTGGCGTTCACCGCCACCGGGTTGCAGGCTGTACAGATAATCCCAGCGATCGGCATGGAACGTGTCGGCCAGCAGGGGATTACCCATGATAAACCGTACTTGCCGCCGGGTCATTCCGGGGCGTAACTGGTCTATCATATCCTGCGTGACGACATTGCCCTGCTGGATGTCGATTTTGTAAACCCCGGGGAATGAACAACCGGCGAGTGCGAGCAGTCCCACAAAGGTGAAACTGGTTAGCAAGAGCTTGGTGTTTTGCATCGGTGGGCGACTTCCACTATCTTGGCTGGGACAACGTAAACGCCGATCATACCCGCATTAAGAGAAGCTGCGAAGCAGCATCGCGAGAAAGCTGACCATGGTTGAAAATAGCGAACTACGCAAAGCCGGCCTTAAAGTGACCTTGCCACGGGTCAAAATTCTGCAAATGCTCGATTCCGCCGAGCAGCGCCACATGAGTGCCGAGGATGTCTACAAGGCGCTGATGGAGGCTGGCGAGGACGTCGGTCTGGCCACGGTTTACCGTGTTCTGACCCAGTTCGAGGCAGCTGGCCTTGTGGTGCGGCACAACTTCGACGGAGGCCATGCGGTCTTCGAATTGGCTGACGGTGGCCACCACGACCATATGGTCAACGTGGACTCCGGTGAGGTCATCGAATTCATGAACGCGGACATCGAAAAGCTCCAGAAGCAGATCGCCGAAGAGCACGGTTACGAGTTGGTAGAGCACAATCTTGTGCTGTACGTACGCAAGAAGAAGTAAGCATGTCGCGTGAACCTGCGGGTTCACGAAACGAACGAAGGCGACCCCAGGGTCGCCTTCGTGCTTTCTGCGCGGCCGATTTATGCCTTGGCAGCCACCACCATCTTCTTGGCGTGGGCCAGGGATTCCTTGGTCAGGTCGATGCCGCCCAGCATGCGGGCGACTTCTTCGACGCGATCATTCTTGTTCAGCTTGGAAACGGCCGTGTGGGTCGCTTCCTCACCGCGCACCTTGTGCACGAACAGATGCTGATGCCCCTGCGCCGCCACCTGCGGCAAGTGCGTCACCGTCAGCACCTGGCCACGTTCGCCCAGGCGGCGCAGCAATTGGCCGACGATCTCGGCGGTCGGCCCGCCAATACCCACGTCCACTTCGTCGAACACCAGGGTCGGTACCCGTGAGGTCTGGGCGGTGATCACCTGGATCGCCAGGCTGATCCGCGACAGCTCACCACCCGAGGCGACTTTGGCCAAGGCCTTCAACGGCTGGCCGGGGTTGGCGCTGACCAGCAGTTCGACCTGTTCCAGCCCGTTGGGCAGCAGCTCGTCGCCGCTGTTGGGGCGCAGTTCGATGGTGAAGCGCCCACCGGGCATGCCCAAGCGCTGGATTTCCTGCTCGACGGCACTGGCCAGGCTGCCAGAGGCCTGATGGCGCAGGTCGCTCAATTCCCGAGCCTTCTCCTGATAGTGGCGCGCGTAAGACGCCAGCTCTTCGCCCAGGCGTTCGATGGACTCGTCGTTGGCGTTGAGGGTTTCCAGTTCATCCAGCAGCCGCTGCTGCAGTTCGGCGACTTCGGTGGGCTGGATGCGGTGTTTGCGCGCCATGGTGTAGATCGCATCCAGGCGTTCTTCCAGGTATTGCAGGCGCGCCGGATCAGCGTCGAAGTTGTCGAGGAAGCGGTTCAGTTCGCCGACGGCTTCTTCCACCTGAATCTGTGCGCTGGTCAGCAGGCTGCTGGCTTCGCCCAGCGCGCTGACCGAGCTGTTGACGCTCGACAGGCGATTGAGGCTGGCGGTCAGGGCGTTGAGGACGTTGCCGTTATCACTCTCGCTGCATTGCTCGACCACCTGGCGGCAGATGCCCAGCAGGGTTTCCGCGTTGGTCAGGTTCTTGTGTTCCTGCTCCAGCTCTTCCAGTTCGTTTTCGCCCAGGCCCAGGTTTTCCAGCTCTTCGAGCTGATAGCTGAGCAACTGGTGGCGGGCGCGTTGCTCGTCGCCGGAGTTGGACAGGCGCTCCAGCTCCTGGCTGGTCTGGCGCCAGCGCTGGGCGGCGAGGTGCACCTGGCGGGCGAGGTCGGTGGCGCCGGCGTATTCGTCGAGCAGGCGGCGGTGGGTGTCGGTCTTGAGCAGCGACTGGTGCTCATGCTGGCTGTGGATGTCGATCAGCAATTCGCCCAGGGCCTTGAGGTCGCCCAACGGACAGGGGGTGCCGTTGATATAGCCGCGCGAGCGGCCCTCGGCGGTGATCACCCGGCGCAGGATGCACGGCCCGTCGTTTTCCAGGTCGCGTTCGGCCAGCCAGGCGCTGGCTTCCGGGATATCGGCCAGGTCGAAGGTGGCGAGGATGTCGGCCTTGTCGGCACCGGGGCGCACCACGCCGCTGTCGGCGCGGTCGCCCAGGGTCAGGCCGAGGGCGTCGAGCATGATCGACTTGCCGGCGCCGGTTTCCCCTGTGATCACGCTCATCCCGCAATCGAGTTCGAGATCGAGATGTTCAACGATGGCGTAGTTATGTACGGACAGGTGCACCAGCATGACGGCCGCTCCCAGGCTTTAGGTCTGGTTATTTATACAGTGTTTTGTTCGAGGCTGACAATGCCCCGCCTTAGCTCGATTTGGTTGGTCCGACGAAAGCGTTAGCGCGCCAGGGAATGACAATGCAGGGGTTTTTTGTAGGGTTAATGCGCAAAGGCCCTTGAAGCCTGTTTTTACGGCCCCATATACCGGGTCAGAAGCGCGAGTACAGCTCGCGGACGATATTGAAAGGAGAATTCTATGGCTGACGAACAGACAGTGGATACGCAAAACCCAGACGTCAACCAGGCGCCCGAGGCTTCGGGTGAAGACCTGGCGACTCGTGTACAAGTGCTCGAAGAGCAACTGGCTGCCGCGCAGGATGGTGCTTTGCGCGTAGCCGCCGATCTGCAGAACGTCCGCCGTCGTGCCGAGCAGGACATCGAGAAGGCGCACAAATTCGCCCTGGAAAAATTCGCCGGCGACCTGCTGCCGATCATCGACAGCCTGGAGCGCGGCCTGGAGCTGTCCAGCCCGGACGACGAAAGCATCCGTCCGATGCGCGAAGGCATCGAGCTGACCCTGAAAATGTTCCAGGACACCCTCAAGCGTTACAACCTGGAAGCGATCGACCCGCATGGCGAACCGTTCAATGCCGCTCTTCACCAGGCAATGGCCATGCAAGAGAGCGCCGACGTCGAGCCGAACAGCGTTCTGAAGGTGTTCCAGAAGGGTTATCAGCTCAGTGGTCGCCTGCTGCGCCCGGCCATGGTCGTGGTCAGCAAGCCTGTTTCACCTGCTCAACCTTCTATTAACGAGCAGGCTTGAAATTCGCCGCAAGGCCCCCATCTATAAGTCAAGCGTTTAAGTGCTACCGCAGTTAGCCACCACTGCTGCGGCAACCAAATCCAAAGTTTCGGGAGAGTGAACATGGGCAAAATTATCGGTATCGACCTGGGGACTACCAACTCCTGCGTCTCCGTGCTGGAAAACGGCAAGGCCAAAGTCATCGAGAACGCCGAAGGCGCGCGTACCACGCCTTCGATCATCGCTTACGCCAACGATGGCGAAATCCTGGTTGGCCAGTCGGCCAAGCGTCAGGCAGTGACCAACCCGCACAACACCCTGTACGCGGTGAAGCGTCTGATCGGCCGTCGCTTCGAAGAAGAAGTGGTCCAGAAAGACATCCAGATGGTCCCTTACAAGATCGTCAAGGCTGACAACAACGACGCCTGGGTTGAAGTGAACAGCCAGAAAATGGCTCCGCCACAAATCTCGGCTGAAATCCTCAAGAAAATGAAGAAGACCGCCGAAGACTACCTCGGCGAGCCTGTGACCGAAGCGGTGATCACCGTTCCGGCCTACTTCAACGACAGCCAGCGTCAGGCGACCAAAGATGCCGGTCGCATCGCCGGTCTGGACGTCAAACGTATCATCAACGAACCAACCGCAGCCGCTCTGGCCTACGGTATGGACAAGGCCAAGGGTGATCACACCGTGATCGTTTACGACCTGGGTGGCGGTACCTTCGACGTTTCCGTGATCGAGATCGCTGAAGTTGACGGCGAGCACCAGTTCGAAGTGTTGGCCACCAACGGTGACACCTTCCTGGGTGGTGAAGACTTCGACATTCGTCTGATCGACTACCTCGTCGACGAGTTCAAGAAAGAAAGCGGCATGAACCTCAAGGGTGATCCGCTGGCCATGCAGCGCCTGAAAGAAGCCGCTGAAAAAGCCAAGATCGAGCTGTCTTCCGCTCAGTCGACCGACGTCAACCTGCCGTACATCACTGCAGACGCCACCGGTCCTAAGCACCTGAACGTGAAGATCTCGCGTGCCAAGCTGGAATCGCTGGTCGAAGACCTGGTTCAACGCACCATCGAGCCTTGCCGTATCGCGCTGAAAGACTCGGGCATCGACGTTGGTTCGATCAACGACGTGATCCTGGTCGGCGGCCAGACCCGTATGCCACTGGTTCAAAAACTGGTGACCGAGTTCTTCGGTAAAGAAGCTCGTAAAGACGTGAACCCGGACGAAGCCGTTGCCATGGGTGCTGCCATCCAGGGTGCCGTTCTGGCCGGTGACGTTAAAGACGTTCTGCTGCTCGACGTCAGCCCGCTGACCCTGGGTATCGAAACCATGGGTGGCGTGATGACCGCGCTGATCGAGAAAAACACCACGATTCCTACCAAGAAATCGCAAGTGTTCTCGACTGCCGACGACAACCAGGGCGCCGTGACCATTCACGTGCTGCAAGGTGAGCGTAAGCAAGCGGCCCAGAACAAGTCCCTGGGCAAGTTCGACCTGGCCGAGATTCCACCAGCACCACGTGGCGTGCCACAAATCGAAGTGACCTTCGACATCGACGCCAACGGCATCCTGCACGTAGGTGCCAAGGACAAGGCCACTGGCAAGACTCAGTCGATCGTGATCAAGGCCAACTCCGGCCTGTCCGACGAAGAGATCGAGCGTATGGTGCGTGACGCCGAGGCGAATGCCGAGGAAGACCGCAAGTTCGAAGAGCTGGCCGCTGCCCGTAACCAGGGTGATGCACTGGTTCACTCGACGCGCAAAATGGTCGCTGATGCTGGCGACAAGGTGAGCGCTGAAGAGAAGACTGCCATCGAAGCGGCAGTGGTTGCCCTGGAAGCCGCCGTCAAAGGCGACGACAAGGCCGCCATCGAAGCCAAGGTCGAAGAGCTGTCGAAAGTCTCCGCTCCAGTGGCGCAGAAGATGTATGCCGAGCAGGCTCAACCTGCTGAAGGCGCTGCACCGCAGGGCGAATCGGCTGAGAAGGCTGACGACGTGGTCGACGCCGAGTTCGAAGAAGTCAAAGACAACAAGTAAGTTGTTGGTCGTCCGGTTGACTGCCTTCGGGCAGTGACTGGTAGGATGTCGCCGCGCGGGAGCCTGCCTCCCGCGTTGGCGTGTCTGGAGTACACGAATTTTTACAGCATGCGACAAGGCTTCGTGCCGGTTCGGGTGCTGGCGGTATGGCCGGGAATGCTCCTGCTTTTCGCGCCGCAGATACTGCAATGAATCAAAGACCAGGATCGTTGAATTGACGTGAGTTGGGTCCGGGCCTGTATTGGGGCTCAACGAGTTTGGCGAAGCTCAGGAGAGGTTTGCCGAACGTCCTCAAGAGTGCAGAAGACTTATGGCAAAGCGTGACTATTACGAAGTATTGGGTGTCGAGCGCGGCTCGAGCGAAGCGGACCTGAAAAAGGCCTACCGTCGCCTGGCGATGAAGCACCACCCGGACCGTAATCCCGATGACAAAGCGTCGGAAGAGCTGTTCAAGGAGGCCAACGAGGCCTACGAAGTGCTGTCCGATTCCAGCAAGCGCGCGGCGTATGACCAATACGGTCATGCCGGTGTCGACCCGAGCATGGGTGGCGGCGGTGCCGGGTTTGGCGGCCAGAACTTCTCCGACATCTTCGGTGATGTCTTCAGCGACTTCTTCGGTGGTGGTCGCGGCGGTTCCCGTGGCGGCGCCCAGCGTGGCAGCGACCTGCGCTACACCCTGGAGCTGAACCTGGAAGAAGCCGTGCGCGGCACGACGGTCAATATCCGCGTTCCGACACTGGTCAACTGCAAGCCGTGCGACGGCTCGGGTGCCAAGAAAGGCTCCTCGCCAGTCACTTGCCCGACCTGTGGCGGTATCGGCCAGGTGCGCATGCAGCAAGGGTTCTTCTCGGTGCAGCAGACCTGCCCGCGCTGCCATGGCCAGGGCAAGATCATTTCCGACCCGTGCACCTCCTGCAACGGTGACGGCCGCGTCGAAGAGTACAAGACCCTTTCCGTGAAAGTGCCGGCCGGTGTCGACACCGGTGACCGCATTCGTCTGTCCGGTGAAGGTGAGGCGGGCGCGCAGGGTGGTCCGACCGGCGACCTGTACGTGGTGATCAACGTGCGCGAGCACGCGATCTTCCAGCGCGACGGCAAGCACCTGTTCTGTGAAGTGCCGATCAGCTTCGTCGACGCGGCGCTGGGTGGCGAGCTGGAGATTCCGACCCTTGATGGTCGGGTCAAGCTGAAGATCCCGGAAGGCACCCAGACCGGCAAGCAGTTCCGTGTCCGCGGCAAAGGCGTTGCGCCGGTGCGTGGCGGCGGTGCGGGCGACCTGATGTGCCGCGTGGCGGTCGAAACTCCGGTCAACCTGGGGCGTCGCCAGCGTGAATTGCTCGAAGAGTTCCGCAGCTCCCTGGCGGACGACAACAGCCATTCGCCCAAGACCACCGGCTGGTTCGAAGGCGTGAAGCGCTTCTTCGGCGACCTGTAAGGAGTGAGCATGCGACGTATAGCTGTCATGGGCGCCGCTGGCCGCATGGGCAAGATTCTTGTCGAAGCGGTACAGCAACGCGCACCGCTGACCGGGCTGACGGCCGCCATCGTGCGCCCCGGCAGTACGCTGATCGGCGTGGATGCTGGCGAGCTGGCTTCGTTGGGGCGTATCGGTGTGCCGTTGTCCGGCAACCTGGAATCGGTGGCCGATGAATTCGATGTGTTGATCGACTTCACGCTGCCGGAAGTCATGCTGAAAAACCTGGCGTTCTGCCGCAAGGCGGGCAAGGCCATGGTCATCGGCACCACCGGGCTGGACGCTGCGCAGAAGCAGTTGCTGGTCGAGGCGGGCAAGGACATTCCGATCGTCTTCGCGGCCAACTTCAGTGTCGGTGTGAACCTGTCGCTCAAGCTGCTCGATATGGCGGCGCGGGTGCTGGGTGACGATGCCGACATCGAGATTATCGAAGCGCATCACCGGCACAAGATCGACGCGCCTTCGGGCACCGCGCTGCGCATGGGCGAGGTGATCGCCAGTGCGCTGGATCGCGACCTGCAGCAGGTGGCGGTGTACGGGCGTGAAGGTCACACCGGCGCACGCGAGCGCGAGACCATCGGCTTTGCCACCGTGCGCGGTGGTGACGTGGTGGGCGATCACACCGTGCTGTTCGCCTGTGAAGGCGAGCGCCTGGAAATCACCCACAAGGCATCGAGCCGTATGACGTTCGCCAAGGGCGCTGTACGTGCCGCGTTGTGGCTGGATGCTCGCGAGCCGGGCCTCTACGACATGCAGGACGTGCTCGAGCTGCGTTAAGATGCACGCCGAAACCGGGCCCTGGCTCAGCGTTGGGTCCCGGTTTTGTTACGCCAAGCGACGTCCTGTCGCATTCTCCAGCCTTTAGGGCTCATTGGCGGTAGACCCAAAACGCCTTTTTCTGTAAGCTACAGCTTTAGTGTGTCCACTAAAAGCGCGCAGAAAATTATTCAGTGAAGAAGCGGGGTGACGTGTCCATACGTCACTCCGCTTTTTTACAACCTGCGATCGCCCTTTCAGGCTTTATTTACGGGAGGTCTTCTTGACTAAGCCAGCCATACTCGCCCTTGCTGATGGCAGCATTTTTCGCGGCGAAGCCATTGGAGCCGACGGTCAAACCGTTGGAGAGGTGGTGTTCAACACCGCAATGACCGGCTATCAGGAAATCCTTACCGATCCTTCCTACGCCCAACAGATCGTTACCCTGACTTACCCGCACATCGGCAACACCGGCACCACGCCGGAAGACGCCGAGTCGAACCGCGTATGGTCCGCTGGCCTGGTCATCCGTGACCTGCCGCTGGTTGCGAGCAACTGGCGTAACACGATGTCCCTGTCCGATTACCTGAAGGCCAACAACGTTGTCGCCATCGCCGGTATCGACACCCGCCGCCTGACCCGCATCCTGCGTGAAAAAGGCGCACAGAACGGCTGCATCATGGCCGGTGACAACATTTCCGAAGAAGCCGCCATCGCCGCTGCCCAGGGTTTCCCTGGCCTGAAAGGCATGGACCTGGCCAAGGTCGTCAGCACCAAGGAAAGCTACGAGTGGCGCTCGACGGTCTGGGACCTGAAAACCGACAGCCACGCGACCCTCGAAGCGTCCGAGCTGCCGTACCACGTCGTCGCCTACGACTACGGCGTCAAGGTCAACATCCTGCGCATGCTGGTCGAGCGCGGTTGCCGCGTGACCGTGGTGCCTGCACAGACCCCGGCTGCCGACGTGCTGGCACTCAACCCGGACGGCGTGTTCCTGTCCAACGGCCCTGGTGACCCGGAGCCTTGCGACTACGCGATCCAGGCGATCAAGGACGTGCTGGAAACCGAAATCCCGGTATTCGGCATCTGCCTGGGTCACCAACTGCTGGCCCTGGCCTCCGGCGCCAAGACCCTGAAAATGGGCCATGGCCACCACGGTGCCAACCACCCGGTGCAGGACCTGGACACTGGCGTCGTGATGATCACCAGCCAGAACCACGGTTTTGCCGTAGACGAAGAAACCCTGCCCGCCAACGTCCGCGCGATCCACAAATCGCTGTTCGATGGCACCCTGCAAGGGATCGAGCGTACCGACAAGAGCGCCTTCAGCTTCCAGGGTCACCCGGAAGCCAGCCCTGGCCCGAACGACGTAGCGCCACTGTTCGATCGCTTCATCACCGAGATGGCCAAGCGACGCTGATCGCTGGCCTCGATGCAGCAAAGCCTGAGGGCGGTCCCGACAGCGGTGGCCCCCCAGGCTTCACAGATTGAACAAGACGGCTTGCCGACTGACCTGCGGATTTGAGTGACAACCCATGCCAAAACGTACAGACATTAAAAGCATCCTGATTCTCGGCGCTGGCCCGATCGTGATCGGCCAGGCCTGCGAATTCGACTACTCCGGCGCCCAGGCCTGCAAGGCCCTGCGCGAAGAGGGTTACCGCGTCATCCTGGTGAACTCCAACCCGGCCACCATCATGACCGACCCGGCCATGGCCGACGCCACCTACATCGAGCCGATCAAGTGGCAGACCGTTGCCAAGATCATCGAGAAGGAGCGCCCGGACGCACTGCTGCCGACCATGGGTGGCCAGACCGCACTGAACTGCGCCCTGGACCTGGAGCGCGAAGGCGTCCTGGAGAAATTCGGCGTCGAGATGATCGGTGCCAACGCCGACACCATCGACAAGGCCGAAGACCGTTCGCGCTTCGACAAGGCGATGAAAGACATCGGCCTGGCGTGCCCGCGTTCCGGTATCGCCCACAGCATGGAAGAGGCCAATGCGGTCCTCGAGAAGCTCGGCTTCCCGTGCATCATCCGTCCGTCCTTCACCATGGGCGGCACCGGTGGCGGTATCGCTTACAACCGTGAAGAATTCGAAGAAATCTGCGCCCGTGGCCTGGACCTGTCGCCGACCAAGGAACTGCTGATCGACGAATCGCTGATCGGCTGGAAAGAGTATGAAATGGAAGTTGTCCGCGACAAGAAGGACAACTGCATCATCGTCTGCTCCATTGAAAACTTCGACCCGATGGGCGTGCACACCGGTGACTCGATCACCGTGGCGCCGGCACAGACCCTGACCGACAAGGAATACCAGATCCTGCGTAACGCCTCCCTGGCGGTACTGCGCGAGATCGGCGTCGAAACCGGCGGTTCCAACGTTCAGTTCGGCATCTGCCCGAACACCGGCCGCATGGTCGTGATCGAGATGAACCCGCGGGTATCGCGTTCCTCGGCCCTGGCTTCGAAAGCCACCGGTTTCCCGATCGCCAAGGTTGCGGCCAAGCTGGCCGTGGGCTACACCCTCGACGAGCTGTCGAACGACATCACCGGCGGCAAGACCCCGGCGTCCTTCGAGCCGTCCATCGACTACGTCGTCACCAAGCTGCCACGCTTCGCCTTCGAGAAGTTCGCCAAGGCTGACGCACGCCTGACCACCCAGATGAAGTCGGTGGGTGAAGTCATGGCCATCGGCCGGACCTTCCAGGAATCCCTGCAGAAAGCCCTGCGTGGCCTGGAAGTGGGCGTTTGCGGTCTGGACGAGAAGCTCGACCTGAGCAACCCGGACAGCATGAGCATCCTCAAGCGCGAGCTGACCGTGCCGGGCGCCGAGCGTATCTGGTACGTGGCTGACGCCTTCCGTGCCGGCCTGAGCGTCGAAGACATCTTCGGCATGAACATGATCGACCCATGGTTCCTGGTGCAGATCGAAGACCTGATCAAGGAAGAAGAGAAGGTCAAGACCCTCGGTCTGTCCGCTATCGACCGCGATCTGATGTTCCGCCTCAAGCGCAAGGGTTTCTCCGACCAGCGCCTGGCCAAGCTGCTGGGTGTCACCGAGAAGAATCTGCGCACTCACCGCCAGAAACTGGAAGTGTTCCCGGTCTACAAGCGCGTCGACACCTGCGCGGCCGAGTTCGCCACCGACACCGCCTACCTGTACTCCACCTACGAGGAAGAGTGCGAAGCGGCGCCGTCCAATCGCGACAAGATCATCATCCTCGGCGGCGGTCCGAACCGTATCGGCCAGGGTATCGAGTTCGACTACTGCTGCGTACACGCGGCACTGGCGCTGCGCGATGACGGCTACGAGACCATCATGGTCAACTGCAACCCGGAAACCGTGTCCACCGACTACGACACCTCCGATCGCCTGTACTTCGAGCCAGTGACCCTGGAAGACGTGCTGGAAATCGTCCGCGTCGAGAAGCCAAAAGGCGTGATCGTCCAGTACGGCGGCCAGACCCCGCTGAAACTGGCCCGTGCCCTGGAAGCGGCCGGCGTGCCGATCATCGGCACCAGCCCTGACGCCATCGACCGTGCCGAAGACCGTGAGCGCTTCCAGCAGATGGTCGAGCGCCTGAACCTGCGTCAGCCGCCAAACGCCACCGTGCGCAGCGAAGACGAGGCCGTGCGTGCCGCCGCGAAGATCGGTTACCCGTTGGTGGTGCGTCCGTCCTACGTACTGGGCGGCCGGGCGATGGAAATCGTCTACAAGGAAGAAGAACTCAAGCGTTACCTGCGCGAAGCCGTGCAAGTGTCCAACGACAGCCCGGTGCTGCTGGACCACTTCCTCAACTGCGCCATCGAGATGGACGTGGATGCGGTCAGCGACGGCAAGGACGTGGTGATCGGCGCGATCATGCAGCACATCGAACAGGCGGGCGTGCACTCCGGTGACTCCGCGTGCTCGCTGCCGCCTTACTCGCTGCCGGCGCACATCCAGGACGAGATGCGCGAACAGGTCAAGAAAATGGCCCTGGAGCTGGGCGTGGTCGGCCTGATGAACGTGCAGTTGGCGCTGCAAGGCGAAGACATCTACGTCATCGAAGTCAACCCGCGCGCTTCGCGTACCGTACCGTTCGTGTCCAAGTGCATTGGTGTTTCCCTGGCGATGATCGCGGCACGTGTGATGGCCGGTAAAACCCTGAAAGAACTGGGCTTCACCAAGGAAATCATCCCGAACTTCTACAGCGTGAAAGAGGCGGTGTTCCCATTCGCCAAATTCCCTGGCGTAGACCCGATCCTCGGCCCAGAGATGAAGTCCACCGGTGAAGTCATGGGTGTCGGTGACACCTTCGGCGAAGCCTTCGCCAAGGCCCAGATGGGTGCCAGCGAAGTGCTGCCGACCGGCGGTACCGCTTTCATCAGCGTGCGTGACGACGACAAGCCACTGGTTGCGGGTGTTGCCCGTGATCTGATCAAGTTGGGCTTCGAAGTGGTCGCCACTGCCGGTACTGCCAAGCTGATCGAAGCGGCAGGCCTGAAAGTGCGTCGCGTGAACAAGGTGACCGAGGGTCGTCCGCACGTGGTCGACATGATCAAGAATGACGAAGTCACGCTGATCATCAACACCACCGAAGGTCGCCAGTCGATCGCCGACTCGTACTCCATTCGTCGTAATGCCTTGCAGCACAAGATCTACTGCACCACCACCATTGCTGCGGGCGAGGCCATCTGTGAAGCGCTGAAGTTCGGTCCCGAGAAGACCGTACGCCGCTTGCAGGATCTACACGCAGGGTTGAAGGCATGAGCATAACGAAATACCCGATGACCGTTCAGGGCGCTCGCGCCCTGGAAGAAGAGCTGAACCACCTGAGCAAGGTCGAGCGTCCGCGCTTGAGCCAGGCCATTGGTGAGGCTCGCGAGCTGGGTGACCTCAAGGAAAACGCCGAATACCATGCCGCGCGCGAAGAGCAGGGCATGGTCGAGGCGCGGATCCGTGACATCGAAGGCCGCATGCAGAACTCTGTGGTCATCGACGTCACGACCATTCCTCACACCGGAAAGGTGATTTTCGGCACGACCGTCGAAATCGCCAACGTCGAGACCGATGAAAGCGTGACTTACCAGATCGTGGGTGAGGACGAAGCGGACATCAAGCTCGGCAAGATTTCCGTCGGCTCGCCCATTGCCCGCGCCTTGATTGCCAAGGAAGAGGGTGATGTGGTGGCGGTCAAGACGCCAAGCGGCGTCATCGAGTACGAGATTGTCGAAGTTCGCCACATCTGAAGGCGGGCGCCCGTTTCGCGCGGGCGCCATGCTTTGGCAGCTGACCCAGATGTTGTGGGTCGGTGGCCTGTGGCTGTCTCATCTTGGTCTGCCGCTGGTGCTGGGTCGAATCGGCCTGGCACCGCTGCTGATCGACGAAATTGCAGGCATGCTCAATGCGCTGATGGTGGCTTTCGCCGCAGCGTGTGCGATTTTTCAGGCGATGGTGCTGGTCCAGGCTGAAGGCCTTGCCAGTCTGTGGCGTGATTTGCGTGGGCAGTTGCTGCTGATGGCGCTTTACGCCAGTGCAATGTTTTTTGCGGTGCTGCTCGGCTGGCCGGATGCCGTGCGTTGGCAGGTATTCAGTTATCTGATCCTGGGCTTCTCCGGGCTGCTGCTGGTGTTGCAGCCGGTGCCGGGATGGAGTGGCAGGGTGCGCGAAGCACACCCTTGACCCTTGCCATCACTTGAAGCGATGGACGTTCGACAGCTGCTTGTTGACGCTGAAGTTCTTGCGGTAAATCAGTGCCATCTTGCCGATGACCTGGACCAGATCCGCCTTGCCGACCTTGCACAGCTCTGCAATGGCCTCCAGGCGCGATTCGCGGTCGAGGATGTTGAGCTTGATCTTGATCAGCTCGTGATCCGCCAGGGCGCGTTCAAGTTCGGCTAACACACCTTCAGTCAGACCGTTGTCTGCCACAATCAGAACTGGTTTCAGATGGTGGCCAATGGATTTGTACTGTTTCTTCAGCTCTGGAGTGAGCGGCATAATCTGACCCTTACGTCTGGATTCTGTAAAATGGCGGCCATTTTACCCGAGGGCTCGTTGATCCGCCCAATTAATCACGACCCTAATCATCGAGGTGCCCAGTGGCGCGTTCCAAGACAAGCCTTGGTTGGCTGAAACGACATGTCAACGATCCCTACGTGAAGCAGGCGCAGAAGGATGGCTACCGCTCGCGTGCGAGTTACAAGCTTCTGGAAATCCAGGAGAAGTACAAACTGATCCGTCCAGGAATGAGCGTGGTCGACCTCGGCGCCGCACCGGGTGGCTGGTCGCAGGTCACCAGCCGGCTGATCGGTGGTCAGGGGCGCCTGATCGCCTCGGACATCCTGGAAATGGACGGTATTCCCGACGTCACCTTCATCCAGGGGGACTTCACCGAGGACTCGGTGCTCGCCCGCATCCTTGAAGCGGTAGGTAATTCGCAGGTAGACCTTGTGATTTCCGATATGGCCCCCAATATGAGTGGTACGCCTGAAGTAGACATGCCCAAAGCCATGTTCCTTTGCGAGCTGGCGCTTGATCTGGCAGACCGGATCCTCAAGCCCGGTGGCAATTTCGTGATCAAGATTTTCCAGGGCGAAGGGTTCGATGTTTACCTCAAGGACGCTCGCAAGAAGTTCGACAAGATCCAGATGATCAAGCCGGACTCTTCCCGCGGCAGTTCCCGCGAGCAGTACATGCTGGCCTGGGGCTATCGTGGCGGAAACGAGTAAAGTAAGGTTTTTGGTCGGGTCGATAGGTTTTTCGTATTTCGCCCCGCAGGCATTAGCGAATATTGTGTAGAAAGTGTTTCACAAAGGGTTACAGACGGCGCCTGCCAAGCCGTACGTAATGTAGTAAGTTAGGCCGGTGAATATCATGCGAAGCGCGCGCCAGTAGCGGAGCTTGCTTCAGAGGGTAGTTAATTGAACGATATGGCGAAGAATCTGATCCTGTGGTTGATCATCGCGGCTGTCCTGGTGACGGTGATGAACAACTTCTCCAGTCCTAACGAGCCGCAGACCCTCAACTATTCCGACTTCATCCAGCAGGTCAAGGATGGCAAGGTCGAGCGCGTCGCGGTTGATGGCTACGTGATCACCGGCAAACGCAACGATGGCGACAGCTTCAAGACCATTCGTCCGGCCATTCAGGACAACGGCCTGATCGGCGACCTCGTGGACAACCACGTCGTGGTCGAAGGCAAGCAGCCTGAACAGCAGAGCATCTGGACTCAGTTGCTGGTCGCGAGCTTCCCGATCCTGGTGATCATCGCCGTGTTCATGTTCTTCATGCGCCAGATGCAGGGCGGTGCCGGTGGCAAGGGCGGCCCGATGAGCTTCGGCAAGAGCAAGGCGCGCCTGCTGTCCGAAGACCAGGTGAAAACCACCTTGGCTGACGTCGCCGGTTGCGATGAAGCCAAGGAAGAAGTCGGCGAGCTGGTGGAATTCCTGCGTGACCCGGGCAAGTTCCAGCGCCTGGGCGGTCGTATTCCTCGCGGCGTGCTGATGGTCGGCCCACCGGGTACCGGTAAAACCTTGCTGGCCAAGGCGATTGCCGGCGAAGCCAAGGTGCCGTTCTTCACCATTTCCGGTTCCGACTTCGTTGAAATGTTCGTGGGTGTCGGTGCCAGCCGTGTTCGTGACATGTTCGAGCAGGCCAAGAAACACGCGCCGTGCATCATCTTCATCGACGAAATCGACGCCGTCGGTCGCCACCGTGGCGCCGGCATGGGCGGTGGTCACGACGAACGCGAGCAGACCCTCAACCAGTTGCTGGTCGAGATGGACGGCTTCGAAATGAATGACGGCATCATCGTCATCGCCGCAACCAACCGTCCGGACGTACTGGACCCTGCGCTGCTGCGTCCGGGTCGTTTCGACCGTCAGGTCGTGGTCGGTCTGCCGGACATCCGTGGTCGCGAGCAGATCCTCAAGGTGCACATGCGCAAGGTGCCAATGGGTGACGACGTCGCTCCAGCGGTAATCGCCCGTGGTACCCCTGGGTTCTCCGGTGCGGACCTGGCCAACCTGGTGAACGAAGCGTCGCTGTTTGCCGCCCGTGTTGGCAAGCGCATCGTCGAAATGAAGGAATTCGAGCTGGCCAAGGACAAGATCATGATGGGCGCCGAGCGCAAATCCATGGTCATGTCGGAAAAAGAGAAACAGAACACCGCTTACCACGAGGCAGGTCATGCCATCGTCGGTCGCGTGGTGCCTGAGCATGATCCGGTCTACAAGGTGTCGATCATTCCGCGCGGTCGTGCGCTGGGTGTGACCATGTTCCTGCCGGAAGAAGATCGCTACAGCCTGTCCAAGCGTGCGTTGATCAGCCAGATCTGCTCGCTGTACGGCGGTCGTATCGCTGAAGAGATGACCCTGGGCTTCGATGGCGTCACCACTGGTGCCTCCAACGACATCATGCGTGCCAGCCAGATTGCACGGAACATGGTGACCAAGTGGGGTCTGTCGGAAAAACTCGGTCCGCTGATGTACGCCGAAGAAGAGGGCGAAGTGTTCCTCGGTCGCGGTGGTGGCGGTCAGAACGCCAGCTTCTCCGGTGAGACGGCCAAGCTGATCGACTCCGAAGTGCGCAGCATCATTGACCAGTGCTACGGCACGGCCAAGCAGATCCTCACGGACAACCGTGACAAGCTCGACGCCATGGCCGATGCCTTGATGAAGTACGAAACGATTGATGCCGAGCAGATCGACGACATCATGGCGGGGCGTACTCCTCGTGAGCCTCGCGACTGGTCGGGCGGTACCGGTACTTCCGGAACACCTCCGGCGGTGCAGGATCCGCGTCCGGAAACCCCGATCGGCGGTCCGGCGGCTGACGTCTAAGGTTTGAAATGACTTCTGTTCAGTCCTCGACCCGGTTGCCTTGCGGCAACCGGGTTCTTGATTTGGCCCATACGCATGTCATGGGCATTCTCAATGTCACTCCTGATTCCTTCTCCGATGGCGGCCGTTTCAGCCAGCTTGACGCGGCCTTGCGCCACGCCGAAGCGATGGTGCTGGCGGGGGCCACGCTGATCGACGTCGGCGGCGAATCGACCCGGCCTGGCGCCAGGTCGGTTTCACCGATCGAAGAATTGGAGCGCGTGGCGCCCATCGTCGAGCGCATCAGTCGCGAGCTGGACGTGATCATCTCGGTGGATACCTCCACGCCGGCGGTCATGCGCGAAACGGCGCGGCTCGGGGCGGGGCTGATCAATGATGTTCGCTCGCTGCGCCGTGAGGGCGCCCTGGATGCGGCCGCCGATACCGGTCTGCCGGTCTGCCTGATGCACATGCTCGGCGAGCCGGGCGATATGCAGGATAATCCGCATTATCAGGACGTCACCCGAGAGGTGGCCGGGTTCCTCACCGAGCGCATGGCACAATGCGAGGCCGCCGGAATTCCGGCGGAGCGAATTATCCTCGATCCGGGTTTTGGTTTCGCCAAGAACCTGGCGCACAATCTAAGCTTGTTTAAACACATGGAAGCCCTGCATGCGCTCGGACGCCCCCTGTTGGTCGGGGTTTCGCGCAAGAGCATGATTGGTCAGGCCCTGAATCGTCCGGTTGATGAGCGACTGTCGGGTGGCCTGGCCCTCGCGGCGCTGGCATCCGTCAAAGGTGCGCGTATATTGCGCGTCCATGATGTGGCCGAAACCGTCGATGTGGTGCGAATGATCGCTGCAGTGGAATCAGCCGAATAAGAATGATGGAGCACTTATGACTAAGAAATACTTTGGCACCGACGGCATTCGTGGTCGGGTCGGCGAATATCCGATTACTCCTGAATTCATGCTCAAGCTTGGCTGGGCCGCAGGCATGGCCTTCCGCAAGATGGGCGCCTGCAAGGTATTGGTGGGCAAGGACACGCGCATTTCCGGCTACATGTTCGAATCGGCGCTCGAAGCCGGGCTGACATCGGCCGGTGCCGACGTGATGCTCCTGGGCCCGATGCCGACACCGGCCATTGCCTACCTGACGCGCACGTTCCACGCCGAAGCCGGCATCGTCATCAGTGCCTCGCACAACCCTCACGATGACAACGGCATCAAGTTTTTCTCCGGCAAGGGCACCAAGCTCCCGGATGAAGTCGAACACATGATCGAAGAGCTGCTCGATACCCCGATGACGGTGGTGGAGTCGAGCAAGATCGGCAAGGTGTCGCGAATCAATGACGCCTCGGGGCGTTACATCGAATTCTGCAAAAGCAGCGTACCGACCGGCACCAGCTTCGCCGGCCTGAAGGTCGTGATCGACTGCGCCCATGGTGCGACCTACAAGGTGGCGCCGAGTGTGTTCCGTGAACTGGGTGCCGATGTCGTCGTGCTCAGCGCGCAGCCCAACGGCCTGAACATCAATGACAACTGCGGTTCGACCCACATGGGGCAGTTGCAGGCTGCCGTGCTGGCCGAACATGCCGACCTGGGCATCGCGTTCGATGGTGACGGTGATCGGGTGCTGATGGTCGATCACACTGGTGCTGTCGTCGATGGTGACGAATTGCTGTTCATCATCGCCCGTGACCTGCACGAGCGTAAGATGTTGAAAGGCGGCGTGGTCGGGACCCTGATGAGCAACCTGGGGCTGGAGCTGGCCCTCAAGGACCTGTCGATTCCGTTTGTGCGCGCCAATGTCGGCGACCGCTACGTGATCGCGGACCTGCTGGAGCGTAACTGGTTGGTCGGTGGCGAGAACTCGGGCCACATCGTTTGCTTCAATCACACTACCACGGGTGATGCGATCATCGCGGCGTTGCAGGTGCTGATGGCGCTGAAGACCCGTTCCGAAACCCTGGGGCAGGCTCGGCAGGCGCTGCGCAAATGCCCTCAGGTGTTGATCAACGTGCGTTTCGGCGGGGGTACCAGTCCGCTTGAGCATCCGTCGGTCAAGGAGGCCAGCGAGCGTGTTACCCAGGCCATGGCTGGTCGTGGGCGTGTGCTGTTGCGCAAGTCCGGTACCGAGCCGTTGGTGCGTGTGATGGTCGAAGGCGAGGACGAAACCCAGGTTCGTGGCTACGCCGAAGAGCTGGCAAAACTGGTTGCTGAAGTTTCTGCCTGAATTCGGCTTGCCAGCCATGATTGTGTTGGGTAACATCTGCGCCCACTTTGACCGACGAGGTACAGCATGCGTCGCCCTATGGTAGCTGGTAACTGGAAGATGCACGGTACCCGCGCCAGCGTCGCTGAGCTGATCAAAGGCCTGAGTCATCTGGCCTTGCCGAGCGGTGTTGATGTCGCGGTATTCCCGCCTTGCCTGCATATCACTCAAGTGATTGATGGCTTGGAAGGTCGCTCGATTTCGGTCGGCGCGCAGGATGCTGCGATGGAAGCCGGGCAAGGTGCATTGACGGGTGAGGTTTCGCCGAGTCAGTTGGTGGATGCAGGTTGCTCCTTGGTGCTTGTCGGGCACTCTGAGCGTCGCCAGATCATCGGCGAGCAGGACGCAGTACTGGTCCGCAAGTTTGCAGCGGCACAGGCAAGTGGCTTGATTCCGGTGTTGTGTGTAGGGGAAACCCTTGAGCAGCGCGAAGCGGGGAAAACTCTTGAAGTTGTCTCGCAGCAGCTGAGCAGCATCATCGACGAGTTGGGTGTCGGTGCCTTTGCAAGGGCAGTGATTGCTTATGAGCCGGTCTGGGCCATTGGTACCGGGCTGACGGCTTCGCCGCAACAAGCGCAGGATGTGCATGCAGCCATTCGCGCGCAGTTGGCGGCAAAAGATTCTGAAGTCGCGCAAGGTGTGCGGCTTCTATACGGCGGCAGCGTGAAGGCGGCCAATGCGGTCGAACTGTTCGGCATGCCGGATATCAATGGGGGGCTCATTGGTGGAGCTTCCCTGAATGCAGATGAGTTCGGTGCGATTTGTCGCGCCGCGGGAAACTGAAAAAATGCTGGAAACAGTCGTAGTCGTTTTTCATCTGCTGGGTGCATTGGGCGTAGTCGCTCTGGTATTGCTGCAGCAGGGTAAAGGTGCGGACGCTGGCGCGTCTTTCGGAGCAGGTGCTTCAAATACTGTGTTCGGAAGCCAAGGTTCCTCTACCTTTCTTAGTAAGTTTACTGCTATACTTGCCGCCGGTTTCTTCATAACCAGCTTGGGGTTAGGTTACTTTGCTAAAGAGAAAGCTCACCAGCTGACTCAAGTAGGTTTGCCAAACCCGGCAGTGTTGGAAGTTCCAAAGCAACAACCGGCTTCTGATGATGTCCCGGTGCTTCAAGAGCAAAAGTCGGCTACTCCAGCGACTGACGTACCTCCAGCTCAAGAGCAGAAGTAAGAAGAGTTTCAAACGTAGTTTTGCCGAGGTGGTGGAATTGGTAGACACGCAACCTTGAGGTGGTTGTGCCCATAGGGTGTAGGGGTTCGAGTCCCCTTCTCGGTACCAATTAGTCAGGAGAGCCCGCTGTTGCGGGCTTTCTTGCAGGTGGAAGGTTACATTGACCCTGTAGGGGATCGGTCGTATACTTCCGCCCCAGCTTTGTCGCGGGGTGGAGCAGTCTGGTAGCTCGTCGGGCTCATAACCCGAAGGTCGTCGGTTCAAATCCGGCCCCCGCAACCAGTTTCAGGAGCCCCTATTCAGGGGCTTTTTGTTAGCTGAATACTTTATGACGCCGATGTTCAATGGCGATCTCATGTGGGCTTTTTGCCCATTTTTTATTTCCAAAGCATGCACGAGGGGGTTCAGGTGTCGAGCAAGCTAGAACAGCTGCAGGCCTTGTTGGCCCCGGTAGTCGAGGCTCTTGGCTATCAATGCTGGGGGATCGAATTCATCTCTCAAGGCAAACATTCGGTCCTGCGAATCTATATCGACAAAGAGGGCGGCATCCTGATTGACGACTGCACCGCAGTCAGTCACCAGGCCAGTGCGGTACTCGATGTCGAAGACCCGATCAGTTCTGAATACACCCTTGAGGTGTCCTCGCCTGGCATGGATCGCCCGCTGTTCACCTTGGAACAGTTTGCCTCGCATGCCGGTGAACAAGTGAAGATCAAGCTGCGCTCGCCTTTCGAAGGTCGACGCAACTTTCAGGGCCTTCTGCGCGGTGTAGAAGAGCAGGACGTAGTGGTGCAGGTAGAAGACCACGAGTTCCTGTTGCCGATCGATATGATCGACAAGGCCAACATTATTCCCAGTTTTGACTGAGACGCGGATCCCGCGGATCCAATGGCTTGCGAAAGGCGAGGCGTACGATGAGCAAAGAAGTACTGCTGGTTGTTGAGTCGGTATCCAATGAAAAAGGCGTACCGCCAAATGTGATTTTTGAAGCGCTGGAGCTGGCTTTGGCCACCGCTACCAAAAAGCGTTTCGAAGACGAAGTTGATCTGCGTGTGGAAATCAATCGCCACACCGGTGCTTACGAGACATTCCGTCGCTGGACAGTCGTCGAGGAAGACGATCTGGACGATCCGGCGATCGAAACCTGGCCAAGCAAGGTTGCGCAAACGCATCCGGGTGCCAAGGTCGGTGATGTCGTCGAAGAAAAGATCGAATCCATCGAGTTCGGCCGCATCGCCGCACAGACCGCCAAGCAGGTCATCGTGCAGAAGGTTCGCGAAGCCGAGCGTGCTCAAGTCGTTGATGCCTATCGCGAGCGCCTGGGGGAAATCATCTCCGGCACCGTGAAGAAAGTGACCCGCGACAACGTGATCGTCGACCTGGGCAACAACGCTGAAGCGTTGCTGGCCCGTGAAGACATCATCTCTCGCGAAACCTTCCGGGTTGGCGTGCGTTTGCGTGCACTGCTCAAGGAAATCCGTACCGAGAACCGCGGCCCGCAGCTGATCCTGTCGCGTACCGCACCGGAAATGCTGATCGAGCTGTTCCGTATCGAAGTGCCGGAAATCGCTGAAGGGCTGATCGAAGTGATGGCTGCGTCCCGTGATCCGGGTTCGCGCGCCAAGATCGCCGTTCGCTCCAAGGACAAGCGCATCGACCCACAAGGTGCCTGCATCGGTATGCGCGGTTCGCGCGTCCAGGCGGTATCGGGTGAGTTGGGCGGTGAGCGTGTGGACATCGTCCTGTGGGACGATAACCCGGCTCAGTTCGTGATCAACGCCATGTCCCCGGCTGAGGTCGCGGCAATCATCGTTGACGAAGATGCCCACGCCATGGACATCGCCGTTGGCGCCGACAACCTGGCTCAGGCCATCGGTCGTGGCGGTCAGAACGTGCGTCTGGCGAGCCAGTTGACTGGCTGGACCCTGAACGTGATGACCGAATCGGACATCCAGGCCAAGCAACAAGCGGAAACCGGCGACATCCTGCGCAACTTCATCGACGAGCTGGAAGTCGACGAAGAGCTGGCACAGGTGCTGGTAGACGAAGGCTTCACCAGCCTGGAAGAAATTGCCTACGTACCGTTGGAAGAAATGCTCAACATCGACGGCTTTGACGAAGAGATCGTCAACGAGCTTCGCGCTCGTGCCAAGGATCGTTTGTTGACCAAAGCCATCGCTACTGAGGAAAAGCTGGCAGACGCCCATCCGGCCGAAGACCTGCTCTCGCTTGAGGGTATGGACAAGGATTTGGCGATGGAACTGGCGGTGCGCGGCGTCATTACCCGCGAAGACCTGGCCGAGCAGTCTATTGACGACCTGCTCGACATCGACGGCATCGACGATGATCGTGCCGGCAAGTTGATCATGGCCGCCCGAGCCCACTGGTTCGAGTAATTAGGCGCGGCCTGAGGAGAGAAGTGCATGACGCAAGTCACGGTGAAACAACTGGCCGATGAGGTCAAAACACCGGTAGAGCGCCTGTTGCAGCAGATGCGTGAGGCAGGTCTGCCGCACACCGCCGCCGAAGAACATGTGACTGACAGTGAGAAGCAGTCCCTGCTGACTCACTTGAAAAGCAGCCACAAGGCGAAAGTGGAAGAACCACGCAAGATCACACTGCAGCGTAAAACCACCAGCACCCTGCGTGTTGCTGGCAGCAAAAGCATCAGTGTCGAAGTTCGCAAGAAGAAAGTATTCGTACAGCGCAGCCCGGAAGAAATCGAAGCCGAGCGCAAGCGTGAGCTGGACGAGCGCCGTGCAGTAGAAAATGCTGCCCGTCAGAAGGCTGAAGAAGAAGCCAAGCGCCGCGCCGAAGAAGAAGCGCGTCGCCAGCCTGCTCCGGTTGAAGCACCTGTTGCTGCGCCTGAGCCTGTGGCAGCACCTGCCCCGGTCGTCGAGCCTGTGCGTGAAAGCGCGCCGGTTGCAGCGGCGGCGCCGGCACCTGCGGCCGATGCGCGCAAGCGTGACGAACAGCGTCGTCCGGACAAACCACGTGCCGACGATAACAATCGTCGCGGCGGTGGTGGCGATGGCGAGCGCAAAAACGCTCCGCATCGTGCTTCGGTCAAGGAAAAAGCGCCTGCTCCACGTTCTGCCCCACGTACTACCGACGAAGAAAGCGATGGCTTCCGTCGTGGTGGTCGCGGCAAGGCCAAGCTGAAGAAGCGCAACGCCCACGGTTTCCAGAGCCCGACCGGCCCTGTCGTGCGCGAAGTGAAGATCGGCGAGACCATCACTGTGGGCGATCTGGCCCAGCAGATGTCGGTCAAGGCTGCTGAAATCATCAAGTTCATGTTCAAGCTGGGTACTCCAGCGACCATCAACCAGGTACTGGACCAGGAAACTGCCCAGCTGGTTGCCGAAGAACTGGGCCACAAAGTGACCCTGATCAGCGACACCGCCCTGGAAGATTCCCTGGCCGAGTCCCTGAAGTTCGAAGGCGAGGCGGTTGCCCGTGCGCCGGTCGTGACCGTAATGGGCCACGTTGACCACGGTAAGACATCCCTGCTCGACTACATCCGTCGTGCCAAGGTAGCTGCTGGCGAAGCCGGTGGTATCACCCAGCACATCGGTGCTTACCACGTTGAAACCGACCGTGGCATGGTGACGTTCCTCGACACCCCTGGTCACGCCGCGTTTACCGCCATGCGTGCCCGTGGTGCCAAGGCCACCGACATCGTGATCCTGGTGGTTGCAGCGGACGACGGCGTGATGCCACAGACCGTTGAAGCCGTTCAACACGCCCAGGCCGCCGGTGTTCCGCTGGTCGTGGCGGTGAACAAGATCGACAAGCCGGGTGCTGATCTCGATCGCATCCGCAGCGAACTGTCGGTACACGGCGTGACGTCGGAAGACTGGGGTGGTGACACGCCTTTCGTACCGGTTTCCGCGAAAATGGGTACCGGTGTCGACGAACTGCTCGAAGCCGTATTGCTGCAGGCCGAAGTTCTCGAACTGACCGCAACCCCATCGGCCCCTGGTCGTGGTGTCGTGGTTGAATCGCGCCTGGACAAGGGCCGTGGCCCGGTGGCGACCGTTCTGGTTCAGGACGGTACCCTGCGTCAGGGCGACATGGTCCTGGTCGGTTCGAACTATGGCCGCGTGCGTGCCATGCTCGACGAGAACGGCAAGCCAATCAAGGAAGCCGGTCCAGCCATCCCTGTCGAGATCCTCGGCCTGGACGGTACGCCGGACGCCGGCGACGAGATGAGCGTGGTGGCCGACGAGAAGAAAGCCCGTGAAGTGGCTCTGTTCCGTCAAGGCAAGTTCCGCGAAGTCAAACTGGCTCGCGCTCACGCCGGCAAGCTGGAAAACATCTTCGAAAGCATGGGCCAGGAAGAGAAGAAGACGCTCAACATCGTCCTCAAATCCGACGTCCGTGGTTCGTTGGAAGCTCTGCAAGGCGCTCTGAACGGCCTGGGCAACGACGAAGTGCAAGTGCGCGTAGTCGGTGGCGGTGTCGGTGGTATCACCGAGTCCGACGCCAACCTGGCACTGGCCTCCAACGCTGTACTGTTCGGCTTCAACGTGCGTGCCGATGCCGGCGCGCGCAAGATCGTCGAGCAGGAAGGTCTGGATATGCGTTACTACAACGTGATCTACGACATCATCGAAGACGTCAAGAAAGCCCTGACCGGTATGCTCGGCAGCGACGTTCGCGAGAACATCCTGGGCGTGGCCGAAGTGCGTGACGTGTTCCGTTCGCCGAAGTTTGGCGCGATCGCCGGTTGCATGGTGATCGAAGGGACCGTTCACCGTAACCGTCCGATCCGTGTACTGCGTGAAGACATCGTTATCTTCGAAGGCGAGCTGGAATCCCTGCGCCGCTTCAAGGATGACGCTTCCGAAGTACGTGCCGGCATGGAATGCGGTATCGGCGTGAAGAGCTACAACGACGTCAAAGTCGGTGACAAGATCGAAGTCTTCGAGAAGATTCAGGTTGCTCGCAGCCTCTAACTCGCGCACTTCAGGAGCCACGTCAGGCCGCCGCATGCAGATGCGCGGCCTGGTGTCGGGACTCTAAACGCAACGCCCGGTCTGGCTTTTGTCAGGCCGGGCGTTTGCCGCTTTCAGACCCTGCGGGTTTCACCGTGGGGCAGTAACAGGTAACAAGACATGGCAAAAGAATACAGCCGTACCCAACGTATCGGCGATCAGATGCAGCGTGAGCTGGCACAACTGATCCGTCGTGAAGTCAAGGACCCACGCGTGGGCCTGGTGACCATCACCGCCGTTGAAGTCAGCCGTGACGTCGGTCACGCCAAGATCTTCATCACCGTGATGGGCCAGGACAACGCCGAAGACATCGCGCAAAGCATCAAGGTGCTCAACTCCGCCGCCGGTTTCCTGCGTATGCAGCTGGCCCGCGAGATGAAGTTGCGCAGCGTTCCGCAGCTGCACTTCCACTACGACGAAAGCGTCGTGCGTGGTGCGCACCTGTCGGCCCTGATCGAGCGTGCTGTCGCTGAAGACAGCCAGCACTCGGTTGCGGCAGAAGCTGAAGACACCAAGGAGTAACCGGTGGCTCAGGTCAAACGTATCCGTCGTAACGTCAGCGGCATCATCCTGCTCGACAAGCCCCTGGGCTTCACGTCGAACGCGGCGTTGCAGAAGGTCCGCTGGCTGCTCAATGCCGAGAAGGCCGGGCACACCGGCAGCCTCGATCCGCTGGCCACCGGCGTATTGCCGTTGTGCTTTGGCGAAGCCACCAAGTTCTCGCAATACCTGCTCGATTCCGACAAGGGCTATGAAACCCTGGCGCAATTGGGCAAGACCACCAGCACGGCCGATGCCGAGGGTGAAATTTTGCAGGAGCGCCCGGTGACCGTTGGTCGATCCGATATCGAAGCGGTTCTACCGAAATTTCGCGGGCAAATCAGTCAGATACCGCCGATGTACTCGGCGCTCAAGCGTGATGGCCAGCCGCTGTACAAGCTCGCCCGTGCAGGGGAAGTAGTGGAGCGCGAACCGCGTTCTGTTACTATTGCGCGCTTGGAATTGCTGGCCTTCGAAGGCGATACTGCGCGGCTTGCCGTGGATTGCAGCAAAGGCACCTATATCCGTACCCTGGTGGAGGATATCGGTGAGCAACTCGGTTGTGGCGCTTACGTTGCAGAACTGCGACGGACCCAGGCCGGGCCTTTCACGCTGGCGCAGACCGTCACGCTCGAAGAGCTGGAAGCGGTACATGCCGAAGGCGGCAACGAAGCGGTCGACCGCTTCCTGATGCCATCGGACAGCGGCCTGCAGGATTGGCCGCTGCTGCAGTTCTCCGAAGCGAGCGCGTTCTACTGGCTCAACGGCCAGCCGGTACGTGCCCCGGATGCTCCGAAGTTCGGCATGGTGCGGGTACAGGATCACAACGGTCGCTTCATCGGGATCGGTGAAGTGAGCGAAGACGGGCGCATCGCGCCGCGTCGACTGATTCGGTCGGAATGACCGAAAACCGGTCTGTGTAACAGCAGGCTGGCGAGGGTGGCTGTCAACAGGCACGGTCACTGCTCTTTTATTGATACAGGGATTTGTCCCTGGCCTGTTGAAACTGTTTTCCTGAAACAGTTTCCTGATAAAAAGGATTGCCTCATGGCTCTCGACGTTCAAGAAAAAGCTCAAATCGTTGCTGACTACCAGCAATCTGTTGGTGACACTGGTTCGCCAGAAGTGCAAGTTGCACTGCTGACCCACAACATCAACAAACTGCAAGGTCACTTCAAGGCCAACGGTAAAGATCACCACTCCCGTCGTGGTCTGATCCGCATGGTTAACCAGCGTCGCAAGCTGCTGGACTACCTGAAAGGCAAGGACCTGAGCCGTTACAGCGCTCTGATCGCTCGCCTGGGTCTGCGTCGCTAATCAGCGATTGCGCTAGAGGTTGGTTGTCTGTCGTACGTCAGTGGGTTTCCCGCTGGCGTATGGCAGGCTCCCAGCCTCAAGTTTTATCTGGATGGACGTTTTACCCTGGACAGGCGTTGGGCCGATTCCCGACATTGCCCAAGAATTTCGCAAGAAGACAAGTTCCCCCAAGAGCCACAAAAGAAGGTAGGACACCGTGAACCCGGTAATCAAGAAATTCCAGTTCGGTCAGTCGACCGTTACCCTCGAGACTGGCCGTATCGCCCGTCAGGCCTCCGGCGCAGTGTTGGTCACCGTTGACGACGACGTCAGCGTATTGGTGACCGTAGTCGGT
Source organism: Pseudomonas sp. MYb118 (assembly GCF_040947875.1). Lineage (NCBI taxonomy): Bacteria > Pseudomonadati > Pseudomonadota > Gammaproteobacteria > Pseudomonadales > Pseudomonadaceae > Pseudomonas > Pseudomonas sp. MYb118. The sequence goes on from NZ_JBFRXN010000002.1 coordinate 2,591,545, forward strand.
GCAAAACAAGCCGATCCAGGCAAGGGCTTCTTCCCTCTGTCCGTTCACTACCAGGAAAAGACTTACGCTGCCGGTAAGATCCCTGGCGGTTTCTTCAAGCGCGAAGGCCGTCCTTCGGAAAAAGAAACCCTGACTTCCCGACTGATCGACCGTCCGATCCGTCCGCTGTTCCCTGAAGGCTTCATGAACGAAGTGCAGGTTGTCTGCACCGTCGTTTCCACCAGCAAGAAAACCGATCCGGACATCGCTGCGATGATCGGTACCTCGGCTGCGCTGGCCATCTCCGGCATTCCTTTCGACGGTCCGATCGGCGCTGCCCGCGTTGCGTTCCACGAAAGCACCGGCTACCTGCTGAACCCGACCTACGAGCAACTGGCTGCTTCCAGCCTGGACATGGTCGTTGCCGGTACCGAAGAAGCCGTACTGATGGTTGAATCGGAAGCCAAAGAGCTGACCGAAGACCAGATGCTGGGCGCCGTGCTGTTCGCCCACGACGAGTTCCAGTCGGTCATCAAGGCTGTCAAAGAGCTGGCTGCCGAAGCCGCCAAGCCAACCTGGACCTGGGCTCCACAAGCCGAAGCCACCGAACTGCTGGGCGCTATCCGTGCCGAGTTCGGCGAAGCGATCTCCCAGGCCTACACCATCACCGTCAAGGCCGACCGCTACGCTCGCCTGGGCGAGCTGAAAGACCAGGTCGTGGCCAAGCTGTCCGGTGAAGAAGGCCAGCCTTCGTCCAGCGAAGTCAAAGCCGCTTTCGGTGAAATCGAATACCGCACCGTTCGCGAAAACATCGTCAACGGCAAGCCACGTATCGACGGTCGCGACACTCGCACCGTACGTCCGCTGAACATCGAAGTCGGCGTGCTGCCGAAGACTCACGGTTCGGCGCTGTTCACCCGTGGTGAAACCCAGGCGCTGGTCGTTGCAACCCTGGGCACCGCCCGTGACGCGCAACTGCTGGACACCCTGGAAGGCGAGAAAAAAGACCCGTTCATGCTGCACTACAACTTCCCTCCGTTCTCGGTGGGCGAGTGTGGTCGCATGGGTGGCGCTGGTCGTCGTGAAATCGGTCACGGCCGTCTGGCTCGTCGTTCGGTTCAGGCCATGCTGCCTGCTGCCGACGTGTTCCCGTACACCATCCGCGTGGTATCGGAAATCACCGAATCCAACGGTTCGAGCTCGATGGCTTCGGTCTGCGGCGCTTCCCTGGCCCTGATGGACGCTGGCGTTCCAATGAAGGCACCGGTGGCCGGTATCGCCATGGGTCTGGTTAAAGAAGGCGAGAAATTCGCCGTCCTGACCGACATCCTGGGTGACGAAGACCACCTGGGCGACATGGACTTCAAGGTAGCCGGTACCGCCAAAGGCGTCACCGCGCTGCAGATGGACATCAAGATCAAGGGCATCACCGAAGAGATCATGGAAATCGCCCTGGGCCAAGCCCTGGAAGCGCGCCTGAACATCCTCGGTCAGATGAACCAGATCATCGGCCAGTCGCGTACCGAACTGTCGGCCAACGCTCCGACCATGATCGCGATGAAAATCGACACCGACAAAATCCGTGATGTCATCGGTAAAGGCGGCGCGACCATTCGTGCGATCTGCGAAGAAACCAAGGCTTCGATCGACATCGAAGACGACGGTTCGATCAAGATCTTCGGCGAAACCAAGGAAGCGGCAGAAGCGGCTCGTCAGCGCGTTCTGGGCATCACTGCAGAAGCTGAAATCGGCAAGATCTACGTCGGCAAGGTTGAGCGCATCGTCGACTTCGGCGCATTCGTCAACATCCTGCCTGGCAAGGACGGCCTGGTGCACATCTCCATGCTGAGCGACGCTCGCGTAGAGAAAGTGACCGACATCCTGAAAGAAGGCCAGGAAGTGGAAGTATTGGTACTGGACGTGGACAACCGCGGCCGTATCAAGCTGTCCATCAAAGACGTGGCAGCAGCCAAGGCTTCGGGCGTTTAATCGCCTGACGGCTTCAGCGTCATGAAAAAAGCCCCGCAGTGAACGCTGCGGGGCTTTTTTTCGCCTGTATGAAACCCAAACCACTCACGAAGTTGCCTGGCCTGAAAGTCAGTGCTAGGTTTAGCCCACTGCCCGTGTAGCTCAGTCGGTAGAGCAGCGCACTCGTAACGCGAAGGTCGCAGGTTCGATTCCTGTTTCGGGCACCATCCCTCTTCTTACTTCACCTTCCTGCTCAACTCCTCGACGGTTCGCTTGAGCTGGTCGATGGTGCGATCCTGTTCGCTGATATCGCGCTTGAGGTTGGATATCTCGCTGTTGCTGGAACTCGAACTGGAACCGCTGCTGCGCTTGAGCTCTTCGATCTGCTTGCGCTGATTATCCAGGTCGCGCTCCTGTTCCTTGACGGTGCGCTTGAGCTCGTCGATTTCCTTGCTGCTGGAGCTTGAGCTTGTGCCATTGCTGCGTTTCAGCTCTTCGATCTGGCGCGCCTGGTCGCTGAGGGCGTCCTGCATTTTCTTGATGTCGCTGGGCTCGAAATCGGTGGGGGTCAGCGTTATATGGCCGGCCTCGTTTTGCACGCTCGCTATTTTCGCCCATTGTGAAATGTTCCCGCGCGGCTCAATGTCGGCGGCCTGTGCCGTAATGGGTAATGCCAGAATGCTCAACACGGTTGCGAATGCAGCGGTGGACAGGGCAGCGGAACGCTTGCGGTCAGCAGACATCGTCAAATTTCCCTATGAGGTGCCGAGGTGGCACATCGCTATGACTCGGCTTTTTGACTTATGTTCCTGATCGCAAGGTTTTTGTGCGATTGATGTAAAGACCCGTGTCATTCGACCGACAAACATCCTATATTCGGAGCTTGCCCGGGTTTCACCCAGGCGTTTTCAGATGATCCCCGAATGGTTCTGAAGGCCAGGTAAACCGCAGTGTTTGCGGTTATTTGCGTCAGAGAGATCCTAGATGATCCAGATCCATCTTCCATTCCCTCGATCAGCGAGAACGACATGACCGAAACAGTATTGAGCCAGGAAGCCCGGCACGAAGAAGCGCTGAAAAAATACCTGCTTGAGTCCCCGCAGTTGGCCGACGAGATCAAGGATCTGTCTGCCGACGATCAGAAGGACCAGATCCAGTGGGCCTTCGAGGACGAGGCCGAAGCCCAGGGCTTGCAGCCGTGGGAGCTGACGCTCAAGTACACCTCCAGCCCTGAAGAATTCGAGGCGACGCGCCTGGCGCTGCACAAGGAAGCCGCCGAGGTGTTGGGCGTCGAGTGGGAAGAGTACTGCGAGATGAACAATCTGGTGGTCTGACAAAAACGCCAGCCTCGATGAGGCTGGCGTTTTTCATTGCGGCGACAAACGTCAGATGCTCAGGCGCATCGACAGGTCCACCGCCTTCACGTCCTTGGTCATCGCCCCGATCGAGATATAGTCGACCCCGGTCTGGGCAATTGGCAGCAGCGTCGATTCATTGATGCCGCCACTGGCTTCCAGTTTTGCCCGGCCGCGATTCAGGCGTACGGCTTCACGCATGTCATCCAGGCTCAACTCGTCGAGCATGATGATGTCGGCGCCGGCCTCCAGTGCTTCCTTGAGTTCCTCCAGGCTTTCCACTTCGATTTCCACCGGTTTGCCCGGGGCGATCTTGTGCGCGGCGTTGATCGCTTGCGCGATGCCACCGCACGCCGCGATGTGGTTTTCCTTGATCAGGAAGGCATCGTACAGGCCGATGCGGTGATTGTGGCAGCCACCGCAGGTCACGGCGTACTTCTGCGCCAGGCGCAGCCCTGGCAGGGTTTTGCGGGTATCGAGCAACTTCACCTGGGTTTGCGCAACGAAGTCTGCCAGGTACTGCGCGCGCGTGGCCACGCCAGACAGCAATTGCAGGAAGTTCAGCGCGCTGCGTTCGCCGGTCAACAGCGAGCGGGCGGGGCCTTCGAGGTGGAACAGGGCTTGATCGGGTTTTACCCGTTCGCCGTCACGCACCTGCCAGTGCACGGCTACCCGAGGGTCCAGCTGCCGGAACACCGCGTCCACCCAGGCGGTACCTGCGATGACAGCGGCGTCGCGGGTAATGATGGTGGCTTTGGCCAGGCGCTCGGCCGGGATCAGTTGCGCGGTGATGTCGCCGCTGCCGACATCTTCGAGCAACGCGCGGCGCACATTGGCTTCGATTTCGGCGGTCAGATTGGCGAGACGTAGATTCGGCATAACGGACTCCACAAACAAAGTGGCCCGATTATAGGGCCATGGTGCGAGGCAACCCAAGGCGCGAGAAGCGCTCAGATGGCTGTCGAAGCGGCATTTGGTCGATTCTTCGAGCAATTTGCGTTGAACGGCGGGCAATTTCACGCGTCTGTTGCCTGTGTGCAGCGAAGTCTGCTGGCACAAGGGACATCTTTTGCAAGATAATGCGCCTTGCAATTGACGTCATGGCTTTGACGGATACGGAGGCACGATGCACAACGATGGCAATGTAGTGCCTTTGCACAAGGCGGCTATTGATCCGGCGACCCTGTCGCCGCTCGCCCGCGTGCCCGTGATTCTGCTTCAGGTCCGTGACAAGGCCGTGCTCGAGCTCAGGCATGGTTTGCAGGAGCTGTTCGATAACGCCGACGATATGCTGTTTGAAATGGCCGACCGAGCGCGCAATGACGTCGACCAGAACATCTTTTTCCAGGCCATGCGCGATTTGCGCCTCAAGCGCAAAAGTATCGAGCGGGTGTTTCTCGAACAGGTTTTCGAGGCTTTCGTCGAGCTGACCCGCTACAGCACGGCACCGATGGCAGCGCCACCGGCCGTGGCTATCGAGACGGTGACGCAGCTGTCGGGCGATGAGCTGGAGCGCAGCCTGGCAGTGGAGGCGATGGTCAACAAAGCCTTGAATCGCGATGGTTTCGCGCTCGATCAACTGACGGCCCGGCTCAGCACCCTGATTGGCAAGAAACTGACGACGCCCAACAATCCGCTGGGCCCGGAGATGCTCTGTGAGTTTTTCATGCAGGCGGCGCGTAATCTCGGGGTGGAGATCAAGGTCAAGCTGATTATCCTCAAGCTGTTCGAGCGTTATGTGCTCAGCGAGGCCGACCAGCTCTACACCGACGCCAATCAACTGCTGATCGCCACCGGTATTTTGCCCGACCTCAAGTCTGCCCCGGCACGCCGCGCCCTCGATCGTGCCGAAGCGAGCGTCCAGGCCGAAGCGGCCGAAGCCCATGCGCCGCTCGACGAAGGCGTCCAGGAAGTGTTCGCCGCCCTGCAAGAGTTGCTGTTTCACGTGCGCGGCAGCGTGGCGCCGACCCTGGAAGTCAGCGCGCCGGCACAACCGATTTCCACCCGTGACCTGCTTCGGATGCTCTCGCATTTGCAGCAATACGTGCCGACCCCGGCGGCGCAGGATGACTTCGATCTGCGCAACCAACTCGAACAGCTGTTGACCCGCATCAGCGTCAAAAGCGGCAAGTCGCGGGTGGTCGGCGTTGCCGACGAAGACGTGATCAACCTGATCGCCATGCTGTTCGAGGTCATCCTCGACGACCGCAACCTGCCGGATTCGCTCAAGGCGCTGATTGGCCGCCTGCAGATTCCGATGCTCAAGGTGGCGGTGCTGGACAAGAGCTTCTTCAGTCGTGGCTGTCACCCGGCTCGCCGCCTGCTCAACGAAATTGCCGCCGCGGCCATGGGCTGGGGGGATTGCGACGATCATCAACGCGACAGCCTGTACCTGCGCATCGAACAGGTGGTGCAACGCCTGTTGAACGACTTTGTCGACGACCCGGCGATTTTTTCCGATTTGCTTGCCGAGTTTCTCGCGTTCACCAGCGACGAACGCCGCCGCAGTGAGTTGCTGGAGCAACGCACCCGCGATGCCGAAGAGGGGCGGGCCAAAACCGAACTGGCCAGGCAGCAGGTCGAGCAGGCATTGAACAGCGTGGTGCTGGGCAAAGTGCTGCCGCAACGGGTGCTGGCGTTTGTCCAGGATGCCTGGAGCCAGGTATTGCTGCTGACGTGCCTCAAGCATGGCGAGCAGTCCGATGAATGGCAGGCCGACGTGCAGACCCTGGATCAACTGGTCTGGAGCGTCCAGCGCCATGACGAAGCGGACGCGCAACAGCGCCTGTTCGCGGTGGTACCGGGGTTGCTCAAGGCATTGCGCGAGGGGTTGAGTCGGTCGGCGTTCGATCCATTTGCCACCGCCGAGTTTTTCAGTGAGCTGGAAAGCCTGCACCTGCAACTGTTCGAGCAAACGGTCAGCGATATCGACACGCCGGTGATGGTGCAAGTGCACGAGGAAATCCTTTTGCACACCGCCGACGAAGGGCCGGTCGACCGGCCTTCGGCAGTGGACGATGAGAGCCTGTTGCAGATCGACCGGTTGCAGGTCGGCGCCTGGGTCGAGTTTCAGGAAGACGAGGAAACCACCCTGCGCTGCAAACTGGCGGCGATCATCGACGCCACGGGCAAATACATTTTTGTCGACCGCACCGGCATGAAGGTGCGTGAGCGCAGCCGCACCAGCCTGGCGCTGGATGTTCGTCGGGGCACGGTGCGCATGCTCGACGACACCTTGCTCTTCGACCGCGCCCTGGAGTCGGTGATCGACAACTTGCAACGCCTCAATCGCGGCAAGTGATCGCGCGCCGGGGGACTATCGCGGCATACTGGGCACTCACACAGTCGACGTTGAAGGAACCGGTATGCAGTTGGACCCCGCGAGCGGTTGGTGCCAGGGCGTGAACATCTGCCCCTCACCCAACTTCAATGCGCGCCCCACGGGCGAGATTTCCCTGCTGGTGATCCACAACATCAGTCTGCCGCCGGCTCAGTTCGCCACCGGCAAGGTGCAGGAATTTTTCCAGAATCAACTGGATGTCACAGAGCATCCCTACTTTGAGGGGATCGCCGACCTGCGGGTGTCTGCGCATTTTCTGATCGAACGCGACGGCACTGTCACGCAGTTTGTCTCCTGCCTGGAGCGCGCCTGGCATGCGGGCGTGTCGTGTTTCGAGGGGCGGGAAACCTGTAACGATTTTTCCGTGGGCATCGAGCTGGAAGGCACCGATGATCTGCCATTCACGGACGCTCAATACACCGTGCTGACCGCGTTGACGCTGCAGTTGCAGGGGACGTTCACGGCCATTACTACGCAGCGCATCTGCGGGCACAGCGATATCGCGCCCGGGCGCAAGACCGATCCGGGACCGGCGTTCGACTGGACGCGTTATCGTGCCGCCCTGGCAAAAGAGGAACAACAATGAGTTTTCTGGTGTTGCTGCTGGCGGTGTGGATCGAGAAATTCTCGGCCCTTCGCCATCAGGTTCAGCGTGACGGTGGGTGGGTGCGCGAACTGCACAAGCTTGAGGCCAGCCCGCGCCTGGCCAATCACCCCTGGTGGGTTCTGATTATTCTGGTGTTGCTGCCGGTGGCGCTGCTGGCGTTGCTGTTGGTGGTGCTCGATCCGGTCGCCTATGGATTGCTGGCGCTGCCGGTGCATTTGCTGGTGGTGATTTACAGCCTGGGCCGGGGTGATCTGCTGGGTGGCCTTGGGCCGTTTCGCGATGCCTGGCGCCGCGAAGACCTGCAAGCCGCCGCCCATGTGGCCAAGCGCGACCTCGATATTTGTGCCGACAGCGGCGAACAGTTGCTGGAGCGGGTCGAAGGCCATTTGCTGTGGCAGGCCTACCAGAGCTTTTTCGCGGTGATTTTCTGGTATTTCCTGTTGGGGCCGGTGGCGGCGTTGAGTTATCGACTGCTCGCCCTGGCCGAAGAGCACGGGCAAAACCCCGCCGTCGTCGAGTGCGCGACTCAGCTGCGCCATGCGTTCGATTGGGTGCCGGTGCGCTTGCTGGCGGCCAGTTTCGCCTTGGTCGGTAATTTTGTCGCCGTGAGCCGAGTGATGCTGCATGAGCTGTTGAACTGGAACATCAGCGCTGCGCAACTGATCGAAAAAATCGGCCTGGTGGCGGGTGAAATCCCCGCGCCGGTGGCCGGGCCGGATGGCATCAACAGCCTCGACCGGCTCTGGGAGTTGCTGCTGCGGGCAGCGGTGCTCTGGTACGCCGGCTTCGCCTTGTGGACCGTGCTTCCCTGAGTCGATTGACGTAGCCGCGGGCATCCCCTGCGGCTGTTAACTTTAAGTTACAAAACCCCCTGACGATTTGAGTTATACAACGATAGCGCTCAATGGTGGCTATCTGCTGTCGACGTGCGCCAGCCAATAACAATAAAAAATCAACGGGGGACTTCCAGTGAAGAGCTTGCTCAATCCCGCTGTCGCGCTAATGAATCGCCTGAGCTTCGGCATGAAGTTCAGCCTGATCAGCATCCTGTTCCTGGTGCCGATGCTGGTGACCAACTTTTATCTGGTGCGCGATTCCTATCGTGAGTTCCAGGGCACGCAAGTGGAGCTGCAAAGCCTCGATTTGCTGGGCAGCAGCTTGAACCTGCGCCGCGACCTGGAAACCCTCAATAACCTGGTACAGATCAACGTCGTCCTCGGCCAGGCCGGCAAGGCCGGTAACGTCGAAGCAACAATCACCGCACTCGAACAAAGTGTGCTCGCCCGCTTGCAAGGGCTGACCGCAATGACCACCGATCCGGAGCAAGTCGCCGTGTTCGATGGCAAGCGCGATGAAATGATCAGCGCGTTCAAGGCCCAGCAGACGGAAAACTCGTTACAGAGCAAAAGCGCGCTGATCGGCAAGTTGCTGGGCAATGCGCAGATCTTCAGCCAGATCGTCGCCAGCCAGGCGGGCCTGAGCCGTGACAGCCAGAGCGACATGCGCCAGCTCACGGAGCTGATTACCAACATCACACCGCCGGTCACCCAGATGCTCGGTGACGGTCGCGCCATGGGTTCTTTCTCCCTTGGGCAAGGTTTCCTCAACTCGTCGTCGAGCACTCGCTTTGATGAGTTGCTGGCGCAGATCGAAAAGCTGCAAGGCGAATACGGCCTGAAACTGCAGGACGCACTGGGTTCGAGCAAGGCGGCGCGTGAAGCCCTGGCGAGCCGGGCCGAGGCCAGCAAGGCGACGCTGAAAAAGGCCAGCGAATTGTTCGAAGAACAGGTGGTGATGGCCGACACCCTCGATGCGCCGTGGCAGGCCTTTTACGATCAGGTCACCGGCCTGATGGACCAGACCTACCAGCTCAACGAAGCGACCCTGAAGTTCCTCGATACCCAATTGCAGCAGCGCCTGAGCCAGAACCGTACCCACATGCTGTTGCAGGCCATCGCCCTGTCTGTGGTGTTTGTGCTGATTTTCTACCTCTACGGCGGTTTCTACGCCTCGACCCGCACCACCCTCAAGCGTCTTGGCGCGATGATGGACAAGGTGGCGGCCGGCGATATGACCATCACCTTCAACGCCAACAGCCGTGATGAACTGGGTGAGCTGGGTGAGGTGTTCAACGGTACCGTGAAGAAGATCCATGACCTGATCGAGCGGGTCGGCCAGACCGTCGCCGAGGTCGAGCGCCAGGCCGGGCAGGTCGAGAATGTTTCGGCCCAGAGCAATCAGGCCGTGGCGGGGCAGCGTACGCAGATCGAACAGGTGGCGACGGCCATGAACCAGATGTCGGCCACCTCCCAGGAGGTGGCGCGCAGCGCGGCCGCAGCGGTCAGCAGCGCCCATAGCGTCAACGACGAAACCATCAACGGTCGCGGCCTGGTGGAGTCGCAGCAGGGCAGCATCGCCGCCCTGGCCAGCGAAATTGATCAATCGGTGCTGGTGATCAACCAGTTGGCCAGCGACAGCCAGTCCATCAGCAGCGTGCTGGAGGTGATCAAGAGCATCGCCGAGCAGACCAACCTGCTGGCGCTCAACGCGGCCATCGAGGCGGCGAGGGCGGGGGAACAGGGGCGTGGTTTCGCGGTGGTGGCGGACGAGGTGCGAACCCTGGCCAAGCGCACCCAGCAATCGACCGAAGAAATCGAACAGATGATCGCCAGGCTGCACAGCGGTGTTGGCGCTGCGGTGAAAGCCATGGGCACCAGCCATCAAATGGCCAACGGCACCGTTGGGCAGTCGGAAAAGGTCCAGCAGGCGCTGGAAAACATCCTGGGTGCCGTGGGGATGATCGTCGATCAGAACCAGCAGATCGCCGCTGCCGTGGAGCAACAGACCGCCGTGGCCCACGACATCGACCAGAACATCGTCGAGATCAACCGCGCCGGCGAGCGCACCGCCGAGGGCGCCCACCAGACCGAGGATGCGAGCCGGGCATTGTCGGCGCAGGTCATGGAACTCAAGCAACTGATCAGTGCGTTCAGGGTTTGACCCCTGCTTGATCGTTCCCACGCTCTGCGTGGGAACGCCTCCACGGACGCTCCGCGTTCGGCTTCGGGCCGCAGAGCGTCCCGGGCTGCATTCCCACGCGGAGCGTGGGAACGATCAATATAAGAGACACGATCTGTCATCTTTATTACCCAACCAAGTAGGTACTATCCGGTTTCGCTCCAGGCTCTGGTTTTTGGTCTTCAATAAAGGATGATCCACAACCCTGACCTACCTTGAGGAGGCTCGGTTATGTCGGCCGTCGCAACTGGAATACAAGGGCACTGCGCCCATTGTGGATGCACCCATCAGCTCGAACCCTGGCAACTCAATGCGATTGCCATTCATGAGGCATTTCCCTGTTCGCAATGCCACAAGTCGCTGCAACTGAGCGATCCGAAACAGATCAAGCAGATCAAGGGCCTCGATTCCCTGGCCGTGTTGCGCGCCAGTACCCTGGTGATGGTGTGCACCGCCGTGCTGGTGGCGCTGGTGATGGAGTGGGTGGGGTTGCTCAGTGTGATTGAGCAGGTGAACTACTCGCTGCTGGCGATTCTGGTTTACTTCATCGTTGTGCAATACGCCAGGCACAAACAGCACATCACCCTGATCCTGGAAGCCGCCAAAGCCCACACTGACTGACTACCAGTCGAACAACTCACGGGCATTGGCCGTGCTTGCGGCCGCCAGTTGCTCGGCGCTGATCGCCATGATTTCAGCCAGCGCCGCGCAGATCGCCGGCAGGTGCGCCGGGCTGTTGCGCTGGCCGGGGAACATGGCCGGCGCCATGTCCGGTGAGTCGGTTTCCAGCACCACCGCGTCCAGCGGCAAGTCGGCCAGCACGCGGTGCATGCGCAGTGCCTGTGGCCAGGTGGCTGCGCCGCCCAAACCCAATTTGAACCCCAGCTTGATGTATTCCCGGGCTTCCTCGCGGCTGCCGGCGAAGGCGTGGATGATGCCGGCACGCTTGAGTTTGAAGCGCTTGAGTGTGGCAATCACCGCCGCATGGCTGCGTCGCACGTGGATCAGCGCCGGCAGGTTGAAGTCGACCGCCAGTTGCAACTGGGCATCGAACAGCGCCTGCTGGCGCTCGCGGTCCAGGGTTTCGATAAAGTAATCCAGGCCGATTTCGCCAACGGCGCAGAGCTGGCGATGACCGGCGAGGCGACTCAGCCAATGGCCCAGTTCGCGCAGATCATCGGGGCGGTGTTGCTCCAGATACACCGGGTGCAGGCCGAACGCGGCATGCAGGTCCGGGTCGGCTTGCACCAGTTCCCAGACCCGCTGCCAGTTGCCCTGATAAACCCCCAGCACCACCATCTGGCGTACGCCCAGGGCGCGACTTTCGGCCATCAACGCCGAGCGGTCGGCGTCGAAGTCCGGAAAGTCCAGGTGGGTGTGGGTGTCGATCAGTTCCACGGCTCAGTCCTGGTGAATACGCTGTTTGAACGTACGGCCGATGGCGTGCACGCCGGGCTGGTAATCGGCCTGCTCGATGGCGGCGAGGGCCAGTTGCAGCGCCTTGTCGGCGATCAGCTGATGCTGCTGGGCCATGGCGTTGACCGGCAATGGCAGGAAGTCCAGCAACTGCGTGTCGCCAAAAGTGCCGAGGCGCAATGGCCGGGTTTTCAGCGGGAAGTCGTGCAAGGCATCGAATACGCCTTGCAGCAGCACGTAGGAGGTGGTGACCAGCGCTTCCGGCAAATGCCCCAGGCGTTGCAGCAGCTCTTCCATCAATTGCTTGCCGCATTCGCGGCTGAACGATTCTGCGTGCTCGATCAGGATCTCGCCTTCGAACCCGGTCAAGGCTTCCTTGAACCCGGCGGCCCGGTCCTGGCTGATGCTCAGTTCCGGGCGCGCACCGATCAGGGCGATCTGTTTGGGCAACGGGTCGAGCAGGCTGCGGGTCAAGTGCAGGCTGGCCTCGCGGTCGTCGCTGATCACCGAGCAGAACTCTCCGGGCGCCATGACCCGGTCGATGGCGATGATCGGCATGCCCTTGGCCTGCAACTGCCGGTAGCTGTCGTCATCGGCGGGCAGGCAACTGGCGACGATCAGCGCATCGCAACGCCGGGCGCGGAACAGTTGCAGCAGTTGCCGCTCGCTGTCCGGGGCGTCGTCGGAACTGGCGATCAGCAGTTGATAACCGCGGGCCCGTGCGCCTTGTTCGAGCAGCTTGGCAATGCGCGCATAGCTGGGGTTTTCCAGATCAGGCAGGATGAAACCCAGGGTACGCGTGTGCCGGCTGCGCAGCCCGGCGGCCTGAGGATTGGGGGTGAAGCCATGGAGTTCGACGACCGCGCGGACGCGTTCGACGGTGGCGCTGCTGATGCGTTGCTGCTCAGCCTTGCCATTGATGACATAACTGGCGGTGGTCACGGACACACCGGCCAACTGTGCGATATCACTGAGTTTCAAACCGGGATTTCCTTTTTATTACCGAGCGTGCCCCGACATTGTCGCCAATCCTACCCGATTCCGGGATACGCCTATTGTCGCAACGTATCCGACAGGTTGTGCTTCAACCGGGCAGCATTATCGAGTAACGTGCCAAACATACTAGATTAAACGTTTCAGCAAGCGTATTTTCTGCGCATTAGGTGCATTTGGCCGGTTCTGCCGCGAAACCGCCAAAAGCTGCGACCGAGCGCCTAAGCTGACTCATTCAAAACAATACCTGGCGCCCTGACGTGCCAAATAGGAGAACCCATGCTCGAGCTTACGATAGAGCAGATTTCCATGGGCCAGACGGCTGTGGACAAGTCCGCAGCGCTTGCGCAGCTGGCGCAGCATCTGGTCAACGATGGCCTGGTGGCCGACGGCTACCTCGAAGGTCTGCAAGCGCGTGAAGCCCAGGGCTCGACCTTTCTTGGCCAGGGCATCGCCATTCCCCACGGTACCCCGCAAACCCGCGACCAGGTGCATTCCACCGGCGTGCGCCTGATGCAATTCCCCGAGGGCGTGGACTGGGGCGACGGGCAGATGGTGTACCTGGCCATCGGCATCGCTGCCAAATCCGACGAACACCTGCGCCTGCTGCAATTGCTGACCCGTGCGCTGGGCGAGACCGATCTCGGCCAGGCCCTGCGTCGTGCCAGTTCCGCCGAGGCCCTGCTGAAACTGCTGCAAGGCGCGCCGCAGGAGCTGGCGCTGGATGCGCAGATGATCGGCCTGGGCGTCGCCGCCGAGGACTTCGAGGAACTGGTGTGGCGCGGTGCTCGTTTGCTGCGCCAGGCCGACTGCGTCAGCGGTGGTTTCTCCGCGGTGTTGCAGCAGGTCGAGGCGCTGCCCCTGGGCGATGGCCTGTGGTGGCTGCACAGCGAGCAGACGGTCAAGCGTCCGGGCCTGGCGTTCGTCACGCCGGACAAACCACTGCGTTATTTGGGGCAGCCCCTCACTGGCCTGTTCTGCCTGGCCAGCCTCGGCGAAGCACACCAGGCCCTGCTCGAGCGCCTGTGCGCGCTGCTGATCGAAGGTCGTGGCCATGAACTGGGTCGCGCCACCAGCCGGCGCAAGGTCCTTGAAGTGCTCGGCGGCGAGCTGCCAGAGGACTGGCCAAGCGCGCGTATCGCCCTGGCCAACGCCCATGGCTTGCATGCCCGCCCGGCGCAGATCCTCGCGCAACTGGCGAAAAGTTTTGACGGCGAAATTCGCCTGCGCCTGGCCGACGGGCACGACAGCGCCGTGTCGGCCAAGAGTTTGAGCAAACTGCTCAGCCTCGGCGCCCGTCGTGGTCAGGTGCTGGAGCTGATCGCCGAACCAGGTATCGCAGCCGATGCGTTGCCGGCGTTGCTGGCGGCCATCGAAGAAGGCCTGGGTGAAGAGGTCGAACCGCTGCCGCCCGTGAGCCAGGCGCGCGAAGTCATCGCCGAGGTCGCCGAAGTACTGCTTGCGCCAGTGGCCGGCAGCGTGGTCCAGGCCATCCCGGCCGCACCGGGCATTGCCATTGGCCCGGCGCACATCCAGGTGCTGCAAGCCATCGACTATCCGCTGCGCGGCGAGTCGGCCGCCGTTGAGCGCCAGCGTCTGCAACAGGCACTGGCCCAGGTGCGTGGCGACATCGCCGGATTGATCGAGCGCAGCCAGTCCAAGGCGATTCGCGGCATCTTCGTTACCCATCAGGAAATGCTCGACGACCCGGAACTGACCGACGAAGTCGAGGCCCGTCTCAAGCAGGGTGAGAGCGCGGAAGCGGCGTGGATGACCGTGATTGAAGGCGCGGCGCAACAGCAGGAAGCCTTGCAGGACGCCTTGCTCGCCGAGCGGGCGGCGGACTTGCGCGACATCGGCCGGCGGGTACTGGCGCAACTGTGTGGCATCGAAACCCCCAGCGAACCCGAACAGCCGTACATCCTGGTGATGGACGAAGTCGGCCCCTCCGACGTGGCACGCCTGGACCCCGTCCGGGTCGCCGGTATTCTCACCGCCCGGGGCGGTGCCACCGCGCACAGCGCCATCGTCGCCCGCGCCCTCGGCATTCCGGCGTTGGTCGGTGCGGGCGCGGCGGTGTTGCTGCTGGCGCCCGGCACGCCGTTACTGCTCGATGGTCAGCGCGGCCGCTTGCACGTGGAGGCCGACGCGGCGACCTTGCAGCGCGCCACACTGGAGCGCGACACCCGCGAACAACGCTTGAAGGCCGCCGCCGAACAACGTCACCAACCGGCGTTGACCAGCGATGGTCACGCGGTGGAAGTGTTCGCCAACATCGGCGAAAGCGCCGGTGTCAGCAGCGCGGTGGAGCAGGGCGCCGAAGGCATTGGCCTGTTGCGCACCGAACTGATTTTCATGGCCCACCCCCAGGCGCCGGACGAGGCTACCCAGGAGGCCGAATACCGCCGTGTCCTCGATGGCCTGACCGGTCGTCCGCTGGTGGTACGCACCCTCGATGTCGGCGGCGACAAGCCGTTGCCCTATTGGCCGATCGCCAAGGAAGAAAACCCGTTCCTCGGTGTGCGCGGCGTGCGCCTGACCTTGCAGCGCCCGCAGATCATGGAAGCGCAACTGCGCGCGTTGTTGCGTGCGGCGGACAACCGGCCGCTGCGCATCATGTTCCCGATGGTCGGCAGCGTCGATGAATGGCGCCAGGCGCGGGACATGACCGAACGGCTGCGGCTGGAGATCCCGGTGGCGGACCTGCAACTGGGGATCATGATCGAAGTGCCGTCGGCGGCGTTGCTCGCCCCGGTGCTGGCCAGGGAAGTGGATTTCTTCAGCGTCGGCACCAACGACCTGACCCAGTACACACTGGCCATCGACCGCGGCCACCCGACCCTGTCGGCCCAGGCGGACGGCCTGCACCCGGCAGTGCTGCAACTGATCGACATCACCGTGCGCGCCGCCCATGCCCATGGCAAATGGGTCGGCGTGTGCGGCGAGCTGGCGGCGGACCCGCTGGCGGTGCCGGTGCTGGTCGGCCTGGGTGTGGATGAACTGAGCGTCTCCGGGCGCAGCATTGCCGAGGTCAAGGCACGCATTCGCGAGCTCAGCCTGACCCAGGCCCAACACATTGCCCGCCAGGCCCTGGCCGTGGGCAGCGCAAATGAAGTACGTGAATTGGTGGAGGCGCTGTAATGGCCCGGATTCTTACCCTGACCCTCAACCCGGCGCTGGACCTGACGGTGCAGTTGCCGCGGCTGGAGCCCGGTCAGGTCAATCGCAGCGATGACATGCACACCCACGCCGCCGGCAAGGGCGTGAACGTGGCGCAGGTACTGGCGGACCTTGGGCATCAGGTGACGGTGAGCGGATTCCTCGGTGAGGATAATCTGCAAGCATTCGAAGGCCTGTTCGCCAAACGGGGATTCGTCGACGCGTTCATCCGCGTGCCCGGTGAAACCCGCAGCAACATCAAGATCGCCGAGCGCGACGGGCGAATCACCGACATCAACGGTCCGGGGCCGAAGGTCAGCGAAGCGGCGCAACAGGCGTTGCTCGATCGGCTGGAGCAGATTGCCCTCGGGCATGACGCGGTGGTGGTGGCCGGCAGCCTGCCTCAGGGCATCAGCCTCGAGTGGTTTCAGGGCGTGGTTCTGGGATTGAAAACACTCGGCCTGAAGGTTGCGCTCGATACCAGTGGCGACGCATTGCGAGCGGCGCTCAAGGCCGGGCCTTGGTTGATCAAGCCCAATACCGAAGAGTTGGCGCAAGTGCTCGACTGCGAGGTGATTTCGGTCGCCGCTCAGGCCGATGCCGCAGCGCGGTTGCACAGTCAGGGCATTGAGCACGTGGTGATTTCCCACGGCGCCGACGGCGTCAACTGGTTCAGTGTGGGGGCGGCGCTGCACGCCACGCCGCCCAAGGTCAGCGTGGCCAGCACGGTGGGCGCCGGGGACTCGCTGTTGGCCGGCATGCTCCATGGCCTGCTCAGTGCCGACACGCCGGAGCAGACCCTGCGCACCGCCACGGCGATTGCCGCGATGGCGGTGACCCAGATCGGTTACGGCATAGGCGATGCGACGCAATTGGCGCAGCTCGAACAGGGTGTACGCGTGCGTCCCCTGACAGAACAATAAGAGGGTTTGTCATGAAGTTAGCCATTGTTACGGCCTGCCCGAACGGCATGGTCACCAGTGTGCTGTGCGCCCGCCTGCTCGATGCCGCAGCACAGCGCCAGGGCTGGAGCACCAGCGTCGAGGTGACGGACGCCGCGCACCCCGAGCGGCAGTTGTCGGCCGCGACCATCGAGGCGGCGGAGTGGGTGTTGCTGGTGACCAGCGCGCCGGTGGACCTGTCGCGGTTCGTCGGCAAGCGCGTGTTCCAGAGCACGCCGGCGCAGGCGTTGCAGGATGTCGAGGCGGTGTTGCGACGGGGGGCGCAGGAGGCGCAGGTTTGTAAGGTTCCCGAAGCCGGAGTCGAACCGGCACCCGCGACAAGCCATGTGCCGCGGCTGGTGGCGATCACCGCCTGCCCGACTGGTGTCGCCCACACTTTCATGGCCGCTGAGGCTTTGCAGGCGGCGGCGAAACGTCTGGGTTACGACCTGCAGGTCGAGACCCAGGGCTCGGTCGGTGCGCGCAACCCCCTCAGTGCCGAGGCGATTGCCCAGGCCGATGTGGTGCTGTTGGCCTGTGACATCGAAGTGGCCACCGAGCGCTTTGCCGGCAAGAAAATCTACCGCTGCGGCACGGGCGTTGCGCTCAAGCACGCTGAGTCGATCCTGAACAAGGCGCTGGCCGAAGGCAAGCAGGAAAGCGCGGCGAGTGGCGCCAAGGCACCGGCCAAGGAGAAGACCGGGGTCTATAAACACCTGCTGACCGGGGTGTCGTTCATGCTGCCGATGGTGGTGGCGGGCGGCCTGATGATCGCCCTGTCGTTCGTGTTCGGCATCACCGCGTTCAAGGAGGAGGGCACCCTCGCCGCCGCGCTGATGCAGATCGGCGGCGAGACCGCGTTCAAGCTGATGGTGCCGCTGCTGGCGGGCTACATCGCCTACTCGATCGCCGACCGTCCGGGCCTCGCGCCGGGGATGATCGGCGGCCTGCTGGCCAGCACCCTGGGCGCCGGTTTTATCGGCGGGATCATTGCCGGTTTCATCGCCGGTTACACCGTGCGCGTGATCAATCGCTATGTGCGTCTGCCGCAAAGCCTCGAAGCGTTGAAACCGATCCTGATCATCCCGTTGCTGGCGAGCTTGTACACCGGCCTGGTGATGATTTACGTGGTCGGCAAACCCGTGGCTGAGATGCTCGCGTGGCTGACGCATTTCCTCGACAGCATGGGCACCACCAACGCGATCCTGCTGGGCGTGGTGCTGGGCGGCATGATGTGCGTCGACCTGGGTGGGCCGATCAACAAAGCGGCATACGCCTTCTCGGTGGGCTTGCTGGCTTCGCAGAGCTACGCCCCGATGGCCGCGACCATGGCCGCTGGCATGGTGCCGCCGATTGGCCTGGGCATCGCCACCTTCCTCGCCCGCCGCAAGTTCGCCCAGACCGAACGCGAGGCCGGCAAGGCGGCGCTGGTGCTGGGGCTGTGCTTCATCTCCGAAGGCGCCATCCCCTTCGCCGCCAAGGACCCGCTGCGCGTGATCCCCGCCAGCATCGCCGGCGGGGCACTGACCGGGGCGCTGTCGATGTACTTCGGCTGCAAACTGATGGCGCCGCACGGTGGCCTGTTCGTGCTGGCCATCCCCAATGCGATCAACCATGCGCTGCTGTACCTGCTGGCGATTGTCGCGGGAAGCCTGCTGACGGCGGTGGCCTACGCCCTGCTCAAGCGCCCGGAAGTGGTGGAGTTGGCGGTGGAGCCGGTGAGCGCCTGAGTTAAGGGCTCATGGCTGTCACCTCCACAATGATTATGCGTCGAACACAATTCATGTGAACGCCGCCGATCCTGTGGGAGCGGGCTTGCCCGCGAAGGCGGCGTGTCAGGCGCCGATGATGTTTGATTTTGATGGCGCCATCGCGAGCAAGCTCGCTCCTACAGTGGATTAGCAGGGTAAACACATTTGTGTGAACACCCATAAAACCTGTGGGAGCGAGCCTGCTCGCGATGGCATCGTTAGCACCACCGCTAAACCGTGGTTTTGTACTCATGCTCGCGCTGCAAAGCCCGCGCCTGCACCACATCCAGCACTGCACATCCTTCGCGAGTGAGCAAATGAACCGCCCGGATGACGCGCACCAGATCGCAGTCATCGGTGTTTTTCAGGTTCAGGCTGGAGAGGGTATCCATCAGGTCGCGCACCACGCTGAAGCGGTGTGCGGCGCAGGCGGTGAGTTGGCTGAGTTCTTTGTGGGTGTTGACGAAGAGCACCGGGGAGTCGGCGTCGTGGGTGTCGATTGGCAGGTAACGCGGCATGGCTTCGAACATTGTGTAGCTCCTGTATTTGGAGCTGCCACCCCTCGCGGCCAAACGATATAGGTGGCAGCTGCACGCGGGTTGGCCGACCGGATACAGGAACCGGCACACCCGAAGGTGTCCCACGCACAGCCGCCATTGGCGCGCTGTAGCGTTCCTGCATCGACCGGCCAAGGTCGTTCGCGGTGTTTTTCCGCGAGTCCAAACTATGGAGCCGATACCGAAACGCGGCAACAAGATACGTCGTAGGAAAGGTCTTGAAAAGTTGTGTGTCGAGCGGTGGTCAATTCGGCGTGTTGCTTGGGACCTGACCGGGGGATGTGATTTTTCTGTCAGGTTTTTTGTAGAGGCTGCTGGCCTCTTCGCGGGCAAGCCCGCTCCCACAGTAAGCGGGGTTGAGCACAAAGTTTGTGTTCCATGCTCAATCCTGTGGGAGCGAGCCTGCTCGCGATGGCGGTGTGTCAGGCGCTGGAGATGTTGGGTTTGATGGCCTCATCGCGAGCAAGCTCGCTCCTACAGTGGGTATGCGGGGTGAACACATTTTTGTGAACACCCATGAACTCTGTAGGAGCGGGCTTGCCCGCGATGGTCGTTAACGATGACGCAGGGTGTCTGGTGCCCTACAGGGGGAGGGGCGCGGTCAGTAGACGTCCCGGCGGTAGCGCCCCTGCTCGATCAACCGCTCGACCTCGGCAGCGCCGAGCACCTCGTTGAGCACTTGGTCGACCCCGCTGGCCATGCCTTCCAGGCTGCCGCAGATGTAGATCGACGCGCCGTCGGCTAGCCATTTTTTCAGTTCTTCGGCACGCTGGCGCAAAACGTCCTGCACGTAGACTTTCTCGGCCTGATCCCGCGAGAACGCCAGGTCCAGGCGTTCGAGGTCGCCTGAGGTCAGCCATTCCTGCAGCTCGTTGCGGCAGAGGAAGTCGTGTTCGCGGTTGCGTTCGCCGAACAGCAGCCAGTGCCGCTGCTGCCCGTCGGCGATGCGCGCCTTGAGCAGGCTGCGCAGGCCGGCCAGGCCGGTGCCGTTGCCCAGCAGGATCATCGGCACGGGCTCGGCCGGCAGGTGGAAGCCGCTGTTGCGCCGCACGCGCAGGCTGATGCTGCTGCCCACCGGTGCGTGTTCGGTCAACCAGCCGGAACCGATGCCGAGGCTGCCGTCCGCGTGCAGTTGCTGGCGCACGATCAGTTCCAGCACGCCGTCGGCGGCTATCGAGGCGATGGAGTATTCACGCATGGCCAAGGGTACGAGTGCATCGACCAGCGCCTGGGCATGCAGGCCGACCAGATGGGCACGGTTCTCCGGCAGTTGGCGGCTGGCGAGTGCCTGCTCCAGCGGTTGCGACAGGTCATCGAGATGCACCGTGGCGCGGCCATCAATCCCCAGGCCATCGAGGAAATGTTCGATGGCCCACGGGCAGTTGCGCGGCAGCACTTCCACCAGGTCACCGGCCAGCCAGCTGCTGGTGCTCGGCGCAGTCAGGCCGAGCATGTACACCGGCGCGCCGCTGCTCTCCGGGTTCATCAGTTCGCGGCGCGCCAGCGTCCAGTTGTCGTAGCTCGGCGCCTGCCAGGTGTCCACGGGCGCCTGGCCGGTCAGCTGGCCGAGTTGCTGCTGCCAGTGGCGCAGGGCGTACGGGTCACCGCTGTCGACCTCGACCGGGGTGAACAGGCTCTTGCCGCCGTGCTCACCGAGCCAGCTGTGCAGGCGTCGGGCGAAACCGCAGAAGTGCTGGTACTGGCGATCGCCAAGGCCCAGCACCGCGTAATTCAAGCGTTCCAGGCTCGGCGACTGGCCCAGCACTTTGCGTTCGAAACCACGGGCGCTGTCGGGCGCATCGCCCTCGCCGAAGGTGCTGACCACAAACAGCGCGTTGTCCGACGCTTGCAGGTCCTGTTCGCTGACGCTTGCCAACGGCTGCACCTTCACCGGCAACCCGGCGGCCTGCAATTGGCCGGCGGTCTGCCACGCCAGTTGTTCGGCGAACCCGCTCTGGCTGGCAAAACCGATCAGCCAGGCCGGGGCGTTGCCGGCCGGTTGCACCAGGCCTTTGCGTGCGTCCTTGATCTGGCGTTTCTTGCGGCGACGGTCCAGGTACAGCAACCAGCCAGTGACGAAGAACAGCGGCATGGTCAGGGCGGTGAGCGTGAGGATGATGCGCCCGCCGATGCCGAAGTAGCTGCCGGTGTGCAGCGCGTAGATGCTGGTCAGCAACTGCGCCCCGAAACTTTTGTCGCTGTAGCGGTCATGGCGTTTGATGTCGCCGGTGGCCGGGTCCAGGGTGATCTGGTTCAGGGCGCGATCGTGGGGCGAATCCTTCAACAGGTAAAACACGGTTGCCGGTTGCCCGGCCACTGGTGGCATGCGTGTGTTGTAGAAGCTCAAGCCAGGGCCGGCGGCGCTATAGATGCTGCTCCACATGGCCGAGTAGTCGGCGACCGGCGCCGGACCGCTTGGCGCCGGGCCACGGTTGCGTACGCGTTCGTTCTGCGGCGAATCGGAGAGCAATTGTGTCAGGCCCTTGCTGTACCACTCGTAGGACCAGAACAACCCGGTCAGCGCCGAGAACAGGTAAAACACCAGGCACCAAGTGCCCGCGACGGAGTGCAGGTCCCAGTTGAAGCTGCGACCTTTTTTCTTCCAGTCCAGGGTCAGCCAGGCACGCCAGCTTTTCCACAGCCGCGGCCAGCGCAGGTACAGGCCCGACAGGCAGAAGAACACCAGGATCAGCGTGCAGGCACCGGTAATTTGTCGGCCGCTGTCACCCATGGCGAGGAAACGGTGCAGTTGCAGCATCAGGCCAAAAAACTGCTGACCACTGGCCTCGCCCAGCAGTTCGCCGGTGTAGGGGTCGAAGAACCGCATGGGGCCGCGACGTTCCCCCGGCGGCGCGGTAAAGAAGGCACGGGCGGCGATGTCGCTGTCGATATCCACCGACAGCATCGAGACTTT
Organism: Pseudomonas sp. MYb118; assembly: GCF_040947875.1. Classification (NCBI taxonomy): domain Bacteria; kingdom Pseudomonadati; phylum Pseudomonadota; class Gammaproteobacteria; order Pseudomonadales; family Pseudomonadaceae; genus Pseudomonas; species Pseudomonas sp. MYb118. The sequence continues at coordinate 2,613,543 of NZ_JBFRXN010000002.1, forward strand.
CAGGCCGGTGGCCGCTTCGACTTTCTGCACCAGTTCGGCGGGCGGCAGCACACCGGCGGCCTGCTTCTGCACTTGCAGGACAGAAGGGTTCACCGCGTAAAGGATTTCGTCCTGAAACGACACCAGTGCCCCGGTAATGCCCATCAGGGCCAGGACCAGCCCGGCACTGATGCCAAAAAACCAGTGCAACTGGAACAGGGTTTTCTTCAACACGTCGCTCGCCTTGTTCGTTCGAAAGTGGTCATCACGGCGCGCATTATGAAGCCGTGGGTTGTCGAGAAACATTCTTTTTTACACACAAAAGCCCTGTTCATCTGGATGAACAGGGCTGTCTGCTTTTCCCGTGTCCCCTGTAGGAGCGAGCTTGCTCGCGATGGTCGTCAACGATGACGCTGGGTGCCTGACACCCAGCGGCGTATTCAAGTCCAATCGCGAGCAAGCTCGCTCCTACAGGAACAGTGGGAGGGTTTGGTTTAGAAGTGGAAATTAGTACTCAGCAGCGCCGTACGACCGGCCGCCTGGTTGGCGAAGTGGGTCGAGAAGGCTTTGTCGTAGTAGGTTTCGTCAGTCAGGTTCTGCACGTTCAGTTGCAGGTCGACGTTCTTGCTCAGCTTGTAGGCAGCCATCGCGTCGTAGCGAACGTAGGAGTCGACCATGGTGGTGTTGGCGGTGTTGCCATACACGTCGTCAACGTAGAACGCACCGCCACCGATGGTCAGCTTCGGCGTGACCTGGTAAGTCGTCCACAGGCTGGCGCTGTTCTTCGGCGTGTTCGGCAGTTCATTGCCGTTGTTGGCCTTGTTGGCCGCGACATCACCGCCGTCGACTTGCTCGCTGTCCATGAACGCGTAACCGGCGAACACTTGCCATTTGTCGGTGAGCTTGCCGCTGGCCGACAGTTCGAAGCCCTGTACGCGGGTCTTGCCGGCGTTTTCATAGGTCGTGGTATTGACCTGTACGCGAGCGTTTTCCTTCTCGGTGCGGAACACGTCGGCGGTCAGCGACAGGCGATCGTCGAGGAAGTCCCACTTGGTACCGATCTCGTAGTTCTTGGTGGTTTCCGGTTCCATGTCGCTCTTGAGCAGGTTGCCGCTGCGATCCGGCGTGCCACCCAACGGGTTGCCGTCCTGGCCTTCGCCCAGGGTCGCGCCCGGTGGCGTGGCCGAGGTGGCGTAGGAGGCATAGATGCTGCCGTTCGGTGCCGGTTTGTAAACCACGCCGAATTGACCGGTGACGAACTCGCTGACGTCGTCACCCTTGTAGGTGGTTGTGCCGGCACCGTTGTAGCTCTTGTACTCGGTGTCGAAGTGGTCGTAACGCAGGCCCATGTTGACCAGCCATTGCTCGGTCAGCTCCAGGGTGTCGAACACGTACAGCGCGTAAGTGTTGGCCTTGGTGTCGGTACCGGCGTAGTTGCGCGAGATCGTGCCGTTCCACGGGTCGTTCGGGTTCGGGTTGGACAGCGACGTACAGTTGTAGCCACTCGGCGCGCCGATCATCGGCGGACGGCAGTTGCTGCTCGACGGTACGTTGGTGGTCAGCGGCGTGGTGTCGGTGTTCACGTCGTACGAGGACTTCTGGCTTTCCTCACGGCTGAACTCGATACCGGTAGAGAAGCTGTTCTTGAACCCGGCGATGTACACGTCACCAAACAGATCGGTCTGGTTGGTGGTGGTCTCGGTGTTGCTCACGCGGGTGTTGGCGCGGCGCCAGACGCTGTCGAAGTTGACGTTGCCCTTGCTGTCGTCCGGCTGGGTCAGGATGTAATCCTGCATGCTGGTGCCGTGGCGCAGGGTGTTCTTGATCGTCAGCGCGTCGGTCAGGTCGTGCTCGATGGCGAAGGTTGCGGTGTCGGTGCGGCCCTTGCGGAAGTCGCGATCCAGACCATAAAAGTTGCTGCTGTCGCCGCCGTCTTCCGGTTTGTCCGGGTTGGCTTTGGTGCGCGGCGACGAGAAGGAGTACGGGATACCCGAATCCGGCGTGTCGTTGCTTTCCAGGTGGTAGTAATCGAGGTTGACGCGGGTGTCAGTGCCCAGGCCGAACACCAGGGAAGGGGCGACGCCCCAACGGTCATAATCGACCTTGTCACGACCGGCGACGTTGCTCTCGTGGCTCATCAGGTTCAGACGGCCAGCGGCGCTGTCGGTGAACTGGTAGTTGCCATCGAAGGTGTAGCGCTGGGTCTGGTCGGAGCCCCAGGTGAAGCCGCCATCCAGGGAGTTGCCCAGGTGGGCCTTTTTGCTCACCAGGTTGATCGTGCCGCCAGCCGCGCCACGGCCGCCGATGGCAGAGTTCGGGCCTTTGCTGACTTCGATGGATTCGACGGCGAAGATCTCGCGGCTCTGCGAACCGGTGTCGCGCACGCCGTCCAGGTAGGTGTCGCCCTGGGCGTCAAAACCACGGATGAACGGACGGTCGCCCTGCGGGTTGCCGCCTTCGCCGGCACCAAAGGTGATGCCGGGAACGGTGCGCAGCGCGTCCTGCATGTTCAGCGCGCCGGTGTCCTTGAGCACTTGTTGCGGGATGACCGTCACCGAGCGCGGCGTGTCGACCAGCGGCGCGGTGTACTTGGGCGAAGAGGCTTTCTCGACGTTGTAGCTGGTTGCATCCTGGGCTTCACCGGTGATGGAGGTGGCATCCAGGGCAATCGCGCCGTTCGATGCTTTGGTGTCAGTCTTCTCGGCGGCGAAAACCATCTGGCCTGCGGAGCCGGCAGTGAGTGCCACGCCGATTGCAGAGGCGAGCAAACGCGGTGAACTGACAGGTAATTGTGCTTGTTGGCGCGACATCTGAATTTCCCTTCCCCAAGGATTTGAGGCCGCGGAATATAGGGTAGACGCGTCTTTGTATCAATTGCGAAACGTTACTATTCGCACTGAATTTACATTCTTTACAATTTGCCCTTACGGTTTTTGGTGATTCATTCGTCTGGCAGGTTTTACACTGGCAATAAGAATCAATACCATCGCCATCCTTTTGCCTCCAGGACCATTTCCATGCTGCTGCACATCAAGGGTTTGTTCACCAAAGACGAGGTGCAGCGCATTCGCGAGGCTCTGGAACAGGCCGATTGGGCCGACGGCAAAATCACCGCCGGCTATCAGTCGGCCAAGGCCAAGCACAATCTGCAACTGCCCGAAGGCCATCCGCTGGCCAAGGAAATCGGCGCGGCGATGATCGACCGCCTGTGGAAAAATCCGCAGTTCATGTCGGCGGCGTTACCGCACAAGGTCTTCCCTCCGTTAGTGAACTGTTACACGGCGGGCGGCAGTTTCGACTTCCACATCGACAACGCCGTGCGCCAGCCCAAGGGCAGCGTCGAGCGCGTGCGTACCGACCTGTCGTCCACGCTGTTCTTCAGCGAGCCCGAGGACTACGACGGTGGTGAGCTGGAAATCCAGGACACCTATGGCGTGCAGCGGGTGAAGCTGCCAGCGGGCGACATGGTCTTGTACCCCGGCACCAGCCTGCACAAGGTCAATGCCGTCACCCGTGGCGCCCGCTTTGCCTCGTTCTTCTGGACGCAAAGCCTCGTCCGGGAAGACAGCCAGCGCGCCTTGCTGTTCGAGATGGATGGGGCGATCCAGCAACTGACCCAGGACATGCCCGACCATCCTTCGCTGATTCGCCTGACCGGCACTTATCACAACCTGCTGCGCCGCTGGGTCGAGGTATGAGTTTTCAACTGCGCCGCGAAGAAGTGCTCGACGGTGAACGCCTCAGGGCGATGCTCGACGAAAGCCCGGCCCGTGCCGCCCAGGCGATTCTGATGGCCGCCCGCGAAGGCGTGCTCGAAGCCCAGGCGCTGCTCGCGCAGATTCTGCTGGATGGCAACGGCATCGCTCAGGATCAGCCACTGGCGCTGCGCTGGTTCGACATCGCGGCCCGCCAGGGGCACCTGATGGCGCGCAACATGCTCGGTCGTTGTCATGAACATGGCTGGGGTTGCACGGCGAATGCAGCGATCGCGGCCGGGCATTACCGGCTGGCGGCAGACGCAGGGCTGGATTGGGCGATGTACAACTACGCCAATCTGCTGGCGACCGGGCGCGGTGTGCTCGAGGATCAGGCGCAGGCCTTGCGGTTCTATCGGCAGGCGGCCGAGCTGGGCCATGCGAAGTCGATGAATCTGCTGGGGCGCTATCTGGAAGAAGGGCGGTTTTGCCCCAGGGATCTGCCGGCGGCCCGTGACTGGTATCGGCGCGCGGCGCAAGGCGGGGACTTTCGTGGGCAGTTCAGTTTTGCCGCGTTGCTGGCCGATGAAGGCGACATCGACGGCGCCGTGGACTGGCTGCGTCAGGCATTGGCCGGTGGCAACCTGAATTTCCTGCGTGTCGCGGCACCGGCGCTGGCCAGTGCAACGGATTCACGCATTCGCTCGATGGCCGACGACTACGCCCGCCGCCGAGCCGAACTCGAACTTCAAACCCTGTAGGAGCGAGCTTGCTCGCGATGATGGCTTGGCCATCGCGGGCAGTCTGAATGTCCGCGGTGGCTGAACTACCATCGCGAGCAAGCTCGCTCCTACAGGTAAGAAGTACGGTGTTATACGTAGAACGATTTCAGCGGCGGGAAGCCGTTGAATTCAACAGCGCTGTAGCTGGTGGTGTAGGCACCGGTCGACAGCCAGTACAGGCGGTCGCCGATGGCCAGGTTCAGCGGCAGGCCGTACTTGTAGTTCTCGTACATGATGTCGGCGCTGTCGCAGGTTGGGCCGGCGATCACCACTTCTTCCACTTCGCCTTTCTTCTCGGTCCAGATCGGGAACTTGATGGCTTCGTCCATGGTTTCGATCAGGCCGGAGAACTTGCCCACGTCGGTGTACACCCAGCGCTCGACGGCGGTGCGCGATTTACGGGCAACCAGCACCACTTCGCTGACCAGGATGCCGGCGTTGGCGATCAGCGAACGGCCAGGTTCCAGGATGATTTCCGGCAGGTCGTCACCGAAGTCTTCCTTGAGGAAGCGGATGATTTCCTCGGCATAGGTTTCCAGGCTGTTGGTACGGGTGATGTAGTTGGCCGGGAAGCCGCCACCCATGTTGATCAGCTTGAGGTGGATGCCGTCTTCTTCTTTCAGGCGCTCGAAGATCACTTTGACCTTGGCGATGGCCGCATCCCAGACGCTGATGTCGCGCTGTTGCGAACCCACGTGGAACGAGATGCCGTAAGGCACCAGGCCCAGGTCGCGGGCGAGGATCAGCAGGTCCATGGCCATGTCGGTCTGGCAGCCGAATTTGCGCGACAGTGGCCAGTCAGCAGTGGTCGAGCCTTCGGTGAGGATGCGCACGTAGACTTTCGAACCCGGGGCTGCCTTGGCGATGTTGCGCAGGTCGGCTTCGGAGTCGGTGGCGTACAGGCGCACGCCCTTGTCGTAGAAGTAGCGGATGTCCTTGGACTTCTTGATGGTGTTGCCGTAGCTGATGCGGTCAGGACCGACGCCACGGCTCAGCACCTTGTCCAGCTCGTAGATCGAGGCGATGTCGAAGCTCGAACCTTTTTCCTTGAGCAGGTCGATGATTTCCACGGCAGGGTTGGCCTTGACCGCGTAATAGACCTTGGCGAATTCGAAACCGGCGCGCAGGTCGTCATAGGCCTGGCTGATCATCGCGGTGTCGATCAATACGAAAGGGGTTTCTTGCTTGTCGGCGAACGCCTTCATTTTCTGAAAGGTTTCGCGCGCGAAATAGTCTTCGACCTGGATCGACATGCTGGTGAGCTCCTATGGGCAAACTCGTGAAATCAATGGGTGCATGAACGCCCTCCGTATCCCCACTTTGGTTCGCCTACTTCCCAAGGCATGTCGCCGAAAGCAAAAAGGCCATGGGACGTGTTGCTATCCCTTGGCCTTGCTGTCTCGTCGTCAGTACTTGAGCCGGATGGATCGTTTCCAGCATGGACGTTCGGCGCGAACTTTAGGGCGTGAGGGGCCTGAGATCAACAAAAAATGTCGCGTTTTTGCACTCTTCTGACGTGCGTGACCGACATCACTCTTTGTAGCGGACAGAGATGACGGGCAGATGTTCCCCGCGATTTTTGAAGTGTTAAAAATACCTGCACGTTCGCAGCTTTTGTGCGCTTGATCGTAGGTAAGTGCGTTGGCGTCAACTTCGGCGACGTTGGCGGCGAGAGGGTTCTTTCGGAGGGGATTTGGGGTGTTGGGGAAGTGATTCGAGGGAGTGTTCAGGATTGCTGGTGTTGATATTTCTTTCCGGTGTGTGAGGTCTCAAAATTTTGCACAAAACATTGTGGGAGCGAGCCTGCTCGCGATAGCCATTTCATGATCAACCGAGTTGTTGAGTATGGAAAAGCTCGCGAGCAGGCTCGCTCCCACAGAGTTACACCGTCAGACCGCTGCCACCTCGGCCGGCGACACGATACTGGTCTTGCCGCCACGGGATTTACCCGAGCTCAAGTACTCGGCAATCGACTCCTGGGTGACTTCGCCGAGGAACACCCGCTCGGCATCCATTACCGGCAGCCATGCGCGGTTGAACTCGTACATGCGCGACAGCAGGATGCGCAGGTGTTCGTCGTAGGCCGCCGTGGCGTTGAACTCGCGCAGGTACTGGCCGCAGGTGCCGGTCTGGCGGTGCAGGTCGCGGCGGCGTACGTAACCCAGCGCCTTGTTCTCGGCGTCGGTGACGACGACGTAACGACGGTCATGCTCGTCCATCAATTCCAGCGCTTCGGCCACCGGCGTTTCCGGGCTGACCGACGGGGCGTTGTCTGCCGCGTCTTCGGCTTTCACCAGCAACAGGCGCTTGAGGGTGCTGTCCTGGCCGACGAAGTTGCTGACGAACTCGTCCGCCGGATGCGCCAGCAGGGTGTCCGGGTGGTCGATCTGCAACAGCTTGCCGGCACGGAAGATGGCGATCTTGTCGCCGAGCTTGATTGCCTCGTCGATGTCATGGCTGACCATGATCACCGTCTTGTTCAGCGCCCGCTGCATCTCGAAGAACTCGTTCTGGATCATCTCGCGGTTGATCGGGTCGACCGCACCGAACGGTTCGTCCATCAGCAACAGCGGCGCCTCGGCCGCCAGTGCGCGAATCACGCCGATCCGTTGCTGCTGGCCACCGGACAGCTCGCGCGGGTAACGGTGCAGGTACTGCTTGGGTTCCAGTTTGATCATGCTCATCAACTCGCGGGCGCGGTCGTGGCATTTCTGCTTGTCCCAGCCGAGCAGCTTGGGTACGACCACGATGTTTTCCTCGATGGTCATGTTGGGGAACAGGCCGATCTGCTGGATCACGTAGCCGATGTTGCGGCGCAGGGTCACTTCGTCGAGGTCGGTGGTGTCTTCGCCGTTGATCAGGATCTTGCCGGAGGTCGGCTTGATCAGGCGGTTGATCATCTTCAGCGTGGTGCTCTTGCCGCAACCCGACGGGCCGAGGAACACGCAGATCTCGCCTTCGTTGACGGTGAGGCTGACGGAGTCCACGGCTTTTACGTCTTTGCCGTTGCTTTGGAAGGTCTTGCTGAGGTTTTGAAGTTCGATCATTTCAAGAGTCCTTTTGGAGTCAACGAGCGTTGCAGCAGTTGCAGGATGAGGTCGGCGAAGATGGCCAGCAGGCTGACCAGCACGGCGCCGACGATCAGCATCGACATGTCGCTGCGGCTGATGGAAGCGAGGATGAGGACGCCGAGGCCACCGGCACCGATGGTGGCGGCGATGGTCATGACACCGATGTTCATGACCACGGCGGTGCGCACGCCGGCGAGGATCACCGGCACCGCGATGGGCAGTTCGACCATGCGCAGACGCTGGCCGAAGGTCATGCCGATGCCGCGTGCGGCTTCACGGATGCCCGGCTCGACGCCGGTCAGGGCCAGGTAGGTGTTGCGCATGATCGGCAGCAGTGAATAAAGGAACACGGCGGTGATCGCCGGCATCGGCCCCAGGCCCTGGCCGAACTTGGAGTAGAACGGCAGCAGCAGGCCGAACAGGGCAATCGACGGCACGGTCAGCAGCACCGTGGCGCTGGCTTGCAGGGGGCCGGCGAGGGTGGGGAAGCGTGTCATCAGAATGCCCAGGGGCACGCCGACCACAATCGCCAGGGTCACGGCGATGCCGACCAGGGTGATGTGCTGCCAGGTCAGGTGCAGGACCTGTGGCCAGTCGAGGTGGGAAAAGGCGTTGAAGAATTCCATGGCGCTTCCTCCTTATTGAATCGGGTGCTGGCGCAGGAAGTCTGCGGCCACGGTGGAAGGGCTCTGGTGATCGACATCGACCCGCGCGTTGAGCTCGCGCATGGTGTTGTCGTCGAACAGTTCAGCCAGCGGCTTGAGCTGTTCGGCCAGTTGCGGATGGGCGTCGAGGTACGCCTGACGCACCACCGGCGCGGCGGTGTAGTCCGGGAAGTAGTGCTTGTCGTCTTCCAGCAACTTGAGCTTGAACGCGTTCAGACGCCCGTCGGTGGTGTACACCAGCCCGGCGAACACCTGGCTGTTGCGCAGCGCGGTGTAGACCAGGCCGGCGTCCATCTGGCGGATGTTCTTGCGCGACAGGTTCATGTCGTACAGTTCGACCATGCCGGCCAAACCGTCGGAACGGTTGGCGAACTCGGTGTCCAGGGCCACCAGGTTGTTGGTCTTCGCCTCGTCGCGCAGCACCTTGTTCAGATCACTGATGCTGTTGATCTGCGGGTACTCCTGGGCGACCTTTTCCGGCAGGGCGAGGGCGTAGGTGTTGCTGAATTTCGACGGAGCCAGCCAGACCAGGCCTTTTTTCGCGTCGAGTTCTTTCACCCGGGCGTAGGACTGCGCGCTGTTGAGCTTTTCCGTGACGTGGTTGTAGGCCACCAGCGACACGCCGGTATATTCCCAGAGCATGTCCAGCTGTCCGCTTTCGTGGGCGCTGCGGGCCAGGTTGCTGCCCAGGCCGCCGGTGACCTGCACGTCATAACCCTTGGTGCGCAGGTACTGCGAGGTGATTTCCGCCAGCAGGGTCTGTTCGGTGAACACCCGGGCGCCGATGCGCAGCAGCGGCTTTTCGGCGGCTTGGGCAAAACCTGCGAGCAGCAGGACGCCGCCTAGAATCAAGCATAATTTTTTCATGACTATTCCTTCCGAGGCTTAAGACGGGCGCAGGCCGCGTTCGAGCCAGAGTCGGCTGGCGAGTGTCACCAGGCCGTCGAGCAGCAGTGCCAGCAGGGCGGTGCAGGCCGCGCCGAGCAGCAGTTGCGGCTGGTTGTTCAGGGCGATGCCGGGGAAGATCAGGCTGCCCAGGCTGTTGGCGCCGATCAGGAACGCCAGCGGTGCGGTGCCGACGTTGATCGCCAGGGCCACGCGCACGCCGCCGACGATGATCGGCACGGCGTTGGGCAACTCGACTTTCCACAGCACCTGGCGCGGGGTCATGCCGATGCCGGTGGCGGCTTCCTTGAGCGAGCCCTGCACGTTTTTCAGGCCTTCATAGGTGTTGCGCACAATGGGCAGCAGCGAGGCGAGGAACAGGGCGAAGATGGCGGGGCCGCTGCCGATGCCCAGAATGCCCAGGGCGATGGCGAGTACGGCGAGCGGCGGCACGGTGTTGCCGATGTTGAAGACTTGCATGAAGCGTTCAGCGCGACCCACCATCGACGGGCGACTGAGAAAGATGCCAGCGGGAATTCCCACGACAAGGGCGGCCACCATGGAGGCCAGGACGAGAATCAAATGAGCTTGCAGGTAAAACAATAAATCGTCGCGGTACTGTTCGATCGTGTTGATGCCAATCCAGTGGACCAGCAGGGCCAGAAGGGCGACCGCAACCGCACCTCCCATCAGCCCTTTGCCATAGCGAATAGCCACAGGCGGACTCCTGTTTTCTTTGTCGGCGAACGCAGTCCCGTGTGGCAGGCCGTCATTGGCTGCCGGGCAGGGCGTTCGCGAGAAGCGGCTCATACCGAGCATGCTCCCTGTAGGAGCGAGCTTGCTCGCGATGAAGGATCAGACGACACGGTCTGTCTGACACCCCATCGCGAGCAAGCTCGCTCCTACAGGGGTAGGCGTACGGCATTGAGCCATGAGCGCAGCCTCGTCAGGCTAACTTGCTGATTTTTCAGCCCCTGATACGAGTTGCGTAACAGGGGAGTGGACGCCTCCACCTTTTAAAAGGTTCCATAATTAGCAGCATTTGGCCACCCTTGATCTTCCCGTTCGTCCTTTTGCGGGTGGCAAAGGGCCGGGCGAGCGGTGGTCCGGGGCTATCGGTTTGCGCTATACTCGCCGCCCTTTTTTTTAATCACCGCCAGGCGATTTCCCATGACCAGACAGGCCGCCGAAGTCGCGAAGCGCCGCACTTTTGCCATTATTTCCCACCCCGACGCCGGTAAGACCACCATCACCGAGAAGCTGCTGCTGATGGGCAAGGCGATTGCGGTCGCCGGTACCGTGAAGTCGCGTAAATCGGACCGCCATGCCACGTCCGACTGGATGGAAATGGAAAAGCAGCGGGGCATCTCGATCACCACGTCGGTCATGCAGTTCCCGTATCGCGAACACATGATCAACCTGCTCGACACCCCGGGCCACGAAGACTTCTCCGAAGATACCTACCGCACCCTGACCGCGGTGGACTCGGCGTTGATGGTGCTCGACGGCGGTAAAGGTGTAGAGCCGCGGACCATCGCCCTGATGGACGTCTGCCGTCTGCGTGACACGCCGATTGTCAGCTTCATCAACAAACTCGACCGTGACATCCGCGATCCGATCGAACTGCTCGACGAGATCGAAGCCGTCCTCAAGATCAAGGCCGCGCCGATCACCTGGCCGATTGGTTGCTACCGCGATTTCAAGGGTGTGTACCACCTGGCGGGCGACTACATCATTGTCTACACCGCCGGTCACGGTCACGAACGCACCGAAACCAAGATCATCGAGAAGCTCGATTCCGATGAGGCGCGTGCGCACCTGGGCGACGAGTACGAGCGTTTCCTCGAACAGCTGGAGCTGGTGCAGGGGGCCTGCCACGAGTTCAACCAGCAGGAGTTCATCGACGGCCAGATGACCCCGGTGTTCTTCGGTACTGCACTTGGCAACTTCGGGGTCGATCACGTGCTCGACGCCGTGGTGGACTGGGCGCCGCGCCCACTGCCGCGGGTGGCCAACGAGCGCACCGTGGAGCCGGTGGAAGAGAAGTTCTCGGGCTTCATCTTCAAGATCCAGGCGAACATGGACCCCAAGCACCGCGACCGCATCGCGTTCATGCGCATTTGTTCGGGCAAGTACGAAAAAGGCATGAAGATGCGCCACGTGCGCACCGGCAAGGACGTGCGCATCGGCGACGCCCTGACCTTCTTCTCCTCCGAACGTGAGCAACTGGAAGAGGCCTACGCCGGCGACATCATCGGCCTGCACAACCACGGCACCATCCAGATCGGCGACACCTTTAGCGAAGGCGAAAGCCTGGGCTTCACCGGCATCCCGCACTTCGCCCCGGAACTGTTCCGCCGCGTACGCCTGCGTGACCCGCTGAAATCCAAGCAACTGCGCCAGGGCCTGCAGCAGCTGGCGGAAGAGGGCGCCACCCAGGTGTTCTTCCCCGAGCGCAGCAACGACATCATCCTCGGCGCCGTCGGTGTGCTGCAGTTCGATGTGGTGGCCAGCCGCCTGAAAGAGGAATACAAGGTCGAGTGCTCCTACGAGCCGATCACCGTGTACTCCGCGCGCTGGATCGAATGCAGCGACAAGAAGAAGCTCGAGGAATTCTCCAACAAGGCCGTGGAAAACCTGGCACTCGACGGCGGCGGTCACCTGACCTACCTCGCCCCGACCCGCGTCAACCTGGCCCTGATGGAAGAGCGCTGGCCCGACGTGAAATTCCGCGCGACGCGTGAGCATCACTAAGCGCTGAACGGCTACACCCAAAGCCCCGTCGCGAAAGCCTCGGGGCTTTTTGTTGGGGCCAGACCTGTAGGAGCAGCCGGTCGACGCTCGATTGCTCGCGATGACGGTGTATCAGACAACAGATATTTCGTCTGACAGGCCGCCATCGCGAGCAATCGAGCGTCGACCGGCTGCTCCTACAGGGGATTTTCGACAATTCGAAATAAGCGTTATGCAAAACCATTCTGCCAATTGCCGGCAATATCCCATCCCCACCAGCGTCCTATCTGGAGAAACACCCCAAACGAAACTAGATTTTATTCAGCGCTCAAAGGAGGGAATCGGCCATGAACCGGTTGTTTCGCGTTTTGCTGATGTTGAAGGTGTTGGTGATGCTGTCCTTCGGGACGTCAATGGCGTGGGCCGAGTGTGAGGACCATGACACGCAGGCGTCGAGCGGGCAGGTGGGGCATGCGGGGTTGATGATTGCCAAGTCGGAGTCCGAGCCGGGCGATCAGGGGCAGGGTGGCAGCGCGGGGGATGATGACTCGACCACCGATGATCCGGACAGTGGAGATGAGGATGATGGTTCGGCGTAGCTGATCCAGCTGCACACACACATAAAAACTGTGGGAGCGAGCCTGCTCGCGATAGCGTCCTGTCAGTCGACATGGTTGTCACTGGCAGACCGCAATCGCGAGCAGGCTCGCTCCCACAGGGCGTGGTTTATTTCAGGCTGTTTTTACAAAAACTGCTCCGCATAGTGGCAAGCCACCTGCCGGCTATCGAGTGGGCGCAGTTCCGGGACTTCGCTGCTGCAACGCTCGGTCGCGTACGGGCAGCGCTTGTGGAAGGCGCAGCCTGGTGGCGGGTTGAGTGGGTTGGGCAGTTCGCCGACGATCTTGATTTTCGGCTTGGACGGATCCGGGTGGATGGTCGGTGTCGCCGAGAGCAAGGCCTGGGTGTACGGGTGCAGTGGACGGGCGTAGATGTCCTCTTTCGGGCCGATTTCCACCGGGCGACCGAGGTACATCACCATCACGTCATCGGCCACGTGTTGCACCACGGCCAGGTTGTGGGAGATGAACACGTAACCGGTGTTGAACTCCTGCTGCATGTCCATGAACAGGTTCAGCACCTGGGCCTGGATCGACACGTCCAGCGCCGAGGTCGGTTCGTCCGCCACCAGCACTTTCGGTTGCAGCATCATGGCGCGCGCCAGGGCGATGCGCTGGCGCTGGCCGCCGGAGAACATGTGCGGGTAGCGCTGGTAGTGCTCGGGGCGCAGGCCGACCTGCTTCATCATCGCCTGGACCTTCTCGCGACGTTCGGTGGCGCTCAGGTTGGTGTTGATCAGCAGCGGCTCGGCCAGTTGATCACCGATCTTCTGCCGCGGGTTGAGCGAGGCGTACGGGCTCTGGAACACCATCTGCACGTCTTTGCGCAGTTGCTTGCGCTGGGCCTTGTCGGCGCCGGCGACTTCCTGGCCGGCGATTTTCAGCGAGCCCGAGGACGGCTCCTCGATCAGCGTCAGGGCGCGGGCCAGGGTGGATTTGCCGCAGCCCGATTCACCGACGACCGCCAGGGTCTTGCCGGCTTCCAGTTCGAACGACACGCCGTTCAGGGCGCGCACGGTGGCGTGGCCCTTGAACAGGCCACGAGACACTTCGTAGTGACGGGTGAGGTCGCGGGCGGTAAGTACGACGGCCATTACGCCACCTCCTGGTTCAGCGGGTAGAAGCAGCGGGCGAGGCTGTTGCTTTTCGGGTCAAGGGCCGGACGTTGCGCGCGGCAGTTGTCCTGCACGTACGGGCAGCGTGGGGACAGCAGGCAGCCCTGCGGACGGTCGTAGCGACCGGGGACGATGCCCGGCAGGGTCGACAGGCGCGAGGCGCCCAGGCTGTGTTCCGGAATCGCTTTGAGCAGCGCTTCGCTGTACGGGTGCGCGGGGATGTCGAACAGTTGCGGCACCTGGCCGACTTCCACGGCCTGGCCGGCGTACATCACGCACACGCGCTGGGCGGTTTCGGCCACGACGGCGAGGTCGTGGGTGATCAGCACCAGGCCCATGTTCTGCTCTTTCTGCAGGGCCAGCAGCAGTTCCATGATCTGCGCCTGGATGGTTACGTCCAACGCGGTGGTCGGTTCGTCGGCGATCAGCAGTTTCGGCTCGCCGGCAATCGCCATGGCGATCGCGACCCGCTGGCTCATGCCGCCGGACAGTTGGTGCGGGTAGGCGTCCATACGGCTGGCCGCGCCCGGGATTTCAACTTTTTGCAGCAGTTCGATGGCGCGCTTGCGGGCGGCCTTGCCGGACATCTTCAGATGCAGGCGCAGCACTTCCTCGATCTGGAAACCCACGGTGTAGCTTGGGTTCAGCGCGGTCATCGGGTCCTGGAACACCATCGCCAGGTCCTTGCCGACGATCTGCCGACGCTGGCGGCTGCTGAGCTTGAGCATGTTCTGGCCGTCGAAGCTCAGGGCGTCGGCGGTGACGATGCCCGGGTGCTCGATCAGGCCCATCAGCGCCATCATGGTCACGGACTTGCCGGAACCGGACTCGCCAACGATGGCCAGTACTTCGCCCTTGTCTACCTTGAGGTCGAGGCCGTCGACCACGGGCGTGGCGTTCTTGTCGCCAAAGCGAACATTGAGATTCTTGATTTCTAGCAGTGACATGGGAATCTCCTCAGGCGGCGTTCTTGAGTTTCGGGTCCAGCGCGTCGCGCAGGCCGTCGCCCATCAGGTTGATTGCCAGCACGCTGAGCAAAATGGTCAAACCAGGCAGGCTCACCACCCACCAGGCGCGTTCGATGTAGTCGCGGGCCGAAGCCAGCATGGTGCCCCACTCAGGGGTTGGCGGTTGTACGCCAAGGCCGAGGAAGCCCAGGGCGGCGGCATCGAGGATCGCCGAGGAGAAGCTCAAGGTGGCCTGCACGATCAGCGGCGCCATGCAGTTGGGCAGCACGGTGATGAACATCAGGCGCGGCAGGCCGGCACCGGCCAGGCGGGCAGCGGTCACGTAGTCGCGGTTCAGCTCGCCCATCACGGCGGCGCGGGTCAGGCGCACGTAGGACGGCAGCGATACCACGGCGATGGCGATCACGGTGTTGATCAGGCCTGGGCCGAGGATGGCGACGATCGCCACGGCCAGCAGCAGGGACGGCAGGGCCAGCATGATGTCCATCAGACGCATGATGGTCGGGCCGAGCAGTTTCGGGAAGAAACCGGCCAGCAGGCCCATCAGGATGCCCGGGATCAGCGACATGACCACCGAGGACAGGCCGATCAGCAGCGACAGCCGAGAGCCCTGGATCAGGCGCGACAGCAGATCGCGGCCCAGTTCGTCGGTGCCAAGGAGAAACTGCCATTGCCCGCCTTCGAGCCACACGGGCGGGGTCAGCAGGAAGTCGCGGTACTGCTCGCTGGGATTGTGCGGAGCCACCCAGGGCGCAAAGATGGCGCAGAACACGATCAGGCTGAAGAACATCAGGCCGGCAACGGCGCCTTTGTTCTTGGCGAAGGCTTGCCAGAACTCTTTGTAGGGCGATGGGTACAGCAGGCTCTGATCCACGTTGGAGGTGGTCGCTACTGAGGAAGTTGGAGTGCTCATGGTATTGACCTCAGCGCTGATGACGGATGCGTGGGTTGGCAAAGCCGTAGAGGACGTCCACCACGAAGTTGACCAGAATCACAATGCAGGCAATCAGCAAGATGCCGTTTTGCACCACCGGATAATCCCGGGCGCCAATGGCTTCGATCAGCCATTTGCCGATGCCGGGCCACGAAAAGATGGTTTCGGTCAGTACCGCACCGGCCAGCAGGGTGCCGACTTGCAGGCCGACGACGGTCAGAACCGGAATCAGCGCGTTGCGCAGACCGTGAACGAACACCACGCGTGCCGGCGACAGGCCTTTGGCCCGGGCCGTACGGATGTAGTCTTCACGCAGCACTTCAAGCATCGAGGAGCGGGTCATCCGGGCGATGACCGCCAGCGGAATGGTGCCCAGCACGATGGCCGGCAGGATCAGGTGATGCAGATAGTCGAGCAATGCACCCGGTTCATCGCTGAGCCAGGTGTCGATCAGCATGAAGTTGGTTTTGCGTTCCACGTCGATCAGCAGGTCGTTCTGCCCTGAAACCGGGGTCCAGCCCAGGCTGACCGAGAAAAACATGATGAGAATCAGGCCCCACCAGAAGATCGGCATCGAGTAGCCCGTCAGGGAGATACCCATTACCCCGTGGTCGAACAATGAACCCCGCTTGAGGGCGGCGATGACGCCGGCCAGCAGTCCGAATATGCCGGCGAAGAGCAGGGCCGCCATCGACAGCTCGAAGGTGGCCGGGAACAACTGCGTGAACTCGGTCCAGACGCTTTCACGGGTACGCAGGGATTCCCCCAGGTCGCCGTGGGCCAGTTTGCCGATGTAGTCCAGATACTGGGCGTAGAGCGGTTTGTTCAGACCAAGGCGTTCCATTGCCTGAGCGTGCATTTCGGGGTCGACCCGACGTTCTCCCATCATGACTTCGACCGGGTCGCCCGGGATCATGCGAATCAACGCAAAAGTCAGCAACGTGATGCCGAAGAACGTGGGGATCAACAACCCCAGTCGGCGGGCAATAAAACTTAACATTGTGCGGTGTACCTCATCAGCCGGTTAGGCGTGCCCGGTGTCCCTGGGGTCAGGGACACCGGGAGTTTTCTTATTTACTTCACCTGGGTAGTGGCGAAGTTATTCGTGGTCAGGGGGCTAATGTGATAGCCCTCTACGTTGTTACGCATTGCGGTGAACATTCTAGTGTGTGCGATGCTGATCCATGGCTGGTCCTGGTTGAAAAGCACCTGGGCCTGCTCATACAGGGCTGCGCGTTCGGCCGGGTCGGTTTTTTCCCGGGCCTGGTCGAGCAGGGCCTGAAACTTGTCGTTACACCAGCGCGCGTAGTTTTCGCCGTTTTTCGCCGCCTCGCAACTCAGCATTGGCGTGAGGAAGTTATCCGGGTCGCCGTTATCGCCCGCCCAACCGGCAGAAACCAGGTCGTGCTCGCCGTTTTTCGCGCGTTTGAGCATTTCGCCCCATTCCATCACGCGGATGTCGATCTTGATCCCGACCTTGGCCAGGTCAGACTGCATCATCTGCGCGCCGAGCATCGGATTGGGGTTGGTCGGGCCGCCACCGTTACGGGTGAACAGGGTGAAGGTGGTGCCTTCCGGTACGCCGGCTTCCTTGAGCAGGGCGCGGGCCTTGTCCAGGTCACGGGCGGGGTTTTTCAGGCTGTGGTTGTAGCCTAGCAGGGTGTCCGGATACGGGTTGACCGCGACGGTGGCATTGCCCTTGCCGAACAGCGCGTTGACGGCCGCTTCCTTGTCGAAGGCGATGTCGATGGCTTTGCGCACGCGCACATCGCTCAGGTATTTGTGCTGGGTGTTCATGGCGATGTAGGCCACGGTCATCGCGTTGAGTTCATCGACCTTGAGCTTGGCGTCGTTCTTGATGCTCGGAATGTCATCCGGCTTCGGATACAGGGCGATCTGGCACTCGTTGGCCTTGAGCTTCTGCAGGCGCACGTTGTTGTCGGTGGCGATCGCCAGGATCAGCGATTCAGCCGGCGCCTTGCCACGGAAGTACTCCGGGTTGGCCTTGAAACGCACCTGAGCGTCCTTGTTGTAACGCTGGAAAATGAACGGCCCGGTGCCGATCGGCTTGCTGTTCAGGTCGCCGGTCTTGCCGGCCTTGAGCAACTGGTCGGCGTATTCGGCCGGGTAGATCGAGGAAAACGCCATGGCGATGTCGGCCAGGAACGGCGCTTCGCGGCGGGTCAGGGTGAATTTGACCGTGTTGTCGTCGACTTTCTCGACGCTTTTGAGCAGCTCTTTGAAGCCCATGCTTTCAAAGTAGGGGAAGCCCACGCTCGATTTGTCATGCCACGGGTGTTTCGGGTCCAGCTGGCGCTGGAAACTCCAGACCACGTCGTCGGCATTCATGTCGCGGGTCGGCTTGAAGTATTCGGTGGTGTGAAACTTGACGCCTTTGCGCAGGTGGAACGTGTAGGTCAGGCCATCCTCGCTGATGTCCCAGGAATCGGCCAATGCCGGAATCACATCGGTGGTGCCGGGCTTGAAGTCCGCCAGGCGGTTGAAGATGGTTTCAGCCACCGCGTCGGCTGTGACTGCAGTCGTGTACTGAACCATGTCGAAGCCTTCCGGGCTGGCCTCGGTGCAAACCACCAGGGGTTTGGCCGATGCGCCTACCGCAACACTCAGCAAGGCGGCTGCGATGGCCGCACGTAGGGGAAGCATTTTCATCAAGAACCCTCTGCAATCGGTTAAAGGACAAAAGCCGTACGGCTGACTCGTCGTGAAGCCAGCCGTACGGCAAGTGCATTACAGAATGTTGAACGGGATGGTGGTCACGAGACGGAACTCGTTGATGCTGCCATCGGACTGGTTCTCACTGGCGCGGTGGGTAGTGTAGGTCGCGCGGATAGCGGTGGCCTTGAGCGGGCCGCTTTGTACGGCGTAGGAAGCACCGATGCCGTATTCGTAATGGTGTTCGCCGTCCATTGCCTTCACGTCGCTGTAGCCGGTGCTGTTGTAGTGGGTACCGTCGATACCCCAGCCACGAGCCTGGTAGATGTTGAACTTCAGGCCCGGTACGCCGTACTCAGCCATGTTCAGGCCGTAGGCGATCTGGAACGACTTCTCGTTCGGGCCGTTGAAGTCCGACAGCAGGGAGTTGGCCAGGTAGAT
Source organism: Pseudomonas sp. MYb118 (assembly GCF_040947875.1). Lineage (NCBI taxonomy): Bacteria > Pseudomonadati > Pseudomonadota > Gammaproteobacteria > Pseudomonadales > Pseudomonadaceae > Pseudomonas > Pseudomonas sp. MYb118. The sequence continues at coordinate 2,632,101 of NZ_JBFRXN010000002.1, forward strand.
GCCGTTGGTTTCGTGCAGGTAGTCGAAGTACTCGTTACCGTTCACTTGCTGGTACGAGAACGTCAGGCTGTGGGCCTGGTGGGTCAGGCCGAACGACAGCGAGTAGGTGTCGTTGTCGATTTCGCCCAGCAGCTTTTTGCCTTCGTCCACGGTCTTGTAGTAGTTCAGGCCGGTGGTCAGGCTCAGCACCTGGCTATCACCCAGCACGTGGCTGGCGCCGAAGTAGTACTGGTTCCAGAAGTCTTCGGCCTGGGTCGCCCAGAGGCTGGTGGTCAGGCTTTCCAGCGGGTTGTAGGAAATGCCGCCGGTATAGATGTGATCGGCCTCGACGCTGCGGTCGCCGTATTCGGAGCGGAAGCCTTGCAGGCTCTGTTCCATACGTGGCGACACGCGGTCAAAGGTCGCGAGATCGAAGGTCAGGTTTTCCAGCTCGCCGATTTTCAGGCTTGCACCCTGGAAGCTCGACGGCAGCGCACGGTTGCCGATGGTGTCGACTTGCGGGCTGCTGTAGCTCTGGCGACCGACGGTCAGGGTGCTGTTGGAAATGCGCGCCTTGACGTTGGCCAGGCCCAGTTTGCTCCACTGATCCACGGCGTCGCCGTTGGAGTGGGCGAGGGTACGGTTGGAGCCACCCTTGATGTCTTCACGGCTGCGATCCAGCGCGATGGCGTTGTATGCCGCCACTTCGGTGCTGAAACCTACGGTGCCCTGGGTGAAACCCGAGGTGTAGTTGAGGATGGTGCCCTGTACCCAGTTGATACGGCGCGAACCTTCCAGCGTTTCACCGTGGCGTTCGTATTTGTAGACGCCGCCGCGCTGCTTGTCTTCGTTGGAGTACCAGTTGCGGGTGGTGCCGCTCAGGGACTGGCCGTCGATGAAGCCGGTGGCTTCGCTCTGTGCACTTTTTTCTTTCACGCTGACCGGGGCAACTGCCTGGCTTTGCGATTCCGCATAAGCCGTGGCGGTGATGCTGCTGATGGCGAGGGCCAGTATCGCGGTGCTGCTCAGTTTCATGGGTGAAGCTCCTTAACTTTCTTTTTTTATGCCGGCTTTTTGTGGTGGTCCGGCTACTTTGGTTGGAACTCATTCACGCAAAGCAAACGTTTGCCAAATGCCAAATCGGCGATTTACGGCAATACGCCTGCGTGAGGGCGCACTGCGCCCCCAAGCGATTAGCTACACGGTTTGGTTATTTATCGATGCTGACACCCGAGAACACGTTGCGGCCGAACGGGCTTACCTTGAAGCCTTCGACTTTGGCGCTCAACGGCTGGTTGACCGTCGAATGGGCGATAGGCGTGATCGGCACCTGCTGCTTGAGCAGTTGCTGCGCCTGCTTGTAGAGCTCGGTGCGCTGGTCGCGATCGGTGACGATCTTGGCCTGCTTGATCAGCTTGTCGTAAGCCGGATCACACCATTGGGAATAGTTGTTGCCGCCGATGGCATCGCAGCTGTACAGCGTGCCCATCCAGTTGTCCGGGTCCCCATTGTCGCCGGTCCAGCCGATCAGGCTGATGTCGTGCTCGCCATTCTTGGTGCGCTTGATGTACTCGCCCCACTCGTAGCTGACGATTTTGACCTTGAGGCCGATCTTCGCCCAGTCGGCCTGGAGCATCTCGGCCATCAACTTGGCGTTGGGGTTGTACGGGCGCTGGACCGGCATCGCCCACAGGGTGATCTCGGTGCCTTCCTTGACGCCGGCCGCCTTGAGCAGCTCCTTGGCTTTCTCCGGGTTGTAGGCGGCGTCCTTGATGGTTTCGTCATAGGACCACTGGGTCGGCGGCATGGCGTTGACCGCCAGTTGCCCGGCGCCCTGGTACACGGCGTTGAGAATGCCTTGCTTGTTAACCGCCATGTCCAGCGCCTGGCGCACTTCGAGCTGGTCGAAGGGTTTGTGGCGCACGTTGTAGGAGATGTAGCCGAGGTTGAAACCAGGCTTCTCGAGGAGCGTGAGTTTCGGGTCGTTCTTCAGCGCATCGACATCGGCCGGGCGCGGGTGCAGGGTGACCTGGCACTCGTTGGCCTTGAGCTTCTGCACACGTACCGAGGCGTCGGTGTTGATGGCGAAAATCAGGTTGTCGAGTTTGACCCGGCTCGGGTCCCAGTACTGCTTGTTGCCGGTGTAACGGATGTTGGAGTCTTTCTGGTAGCTCTTGAATACGAACGGCCCGGTGCCGATCGGCTTCTGGTTGATGTCGCTGGGTTTGCCGGCGGCCAGCAACTGGTCGGCGTATTCGGCGGACAGGATGGCGGCGAAGCTCATGGCGATGTTCTGGATGAACGCGGCGTCCACGCTGTTGAGCGTCATGACCACGGTCATTGGCCCGGTCTTTTCGACCTTGGCGATGTTCTTGTTCAGGCTCATCCCGTTGAAATACGGGAATTCGGTCGGGTAAGCCTTACGGAAAGGTTGTTGCGGATCGAGCATGCGGTTGAAGGTGAACAGCACGTCATCGGCATTGAAGTCACGGGTTGGCGTGAAGTACTTGGTGGTGTGAAATTTCACCCCTTCGCGTAGGTGGAAGGTGTAGGTCAGGCCGTCTTCGGAAATATCCCAGCTCTTCGCCAGCCCCGGTACCACATTGGTGGCGCCTTTTTCGAACTCTACCAGGCGGTTGTACAACGGCTCGGCGGCATCGTTATCGGTGGCGGTGGTGTACTGCGCGGTGTCGAAACCCGCCGGGCTGCCTTCGGAGCAGAACACCAGGCTGTTGTTGGCGGCCTGGCTGATGGAAGTGGCGGCCAACAGGCCGGTGCCCAGCAATGCGGATAAAACCAAGGTATGGCGCATGACGCTCCCTCTTTCTCTTTCGCTAAGTGTCCAACGAGCCGCAGACCCATCCGGGGGCTGGCAGCTTCTTTGAGTTCAAACCATGACGAGCAGCAACCGGCCGATAGCCCGCACATACACTATTCAGATGCCGACGGTAAGAGCCGAAGGCTTGAGAGTAAATGCGTAAAGTCCTAAAGACTTGTAGGAAAGGTCAACGCACCCGGCGCCGCTGCCGTAATACTCAGCGGAAGGGGATGTAGGTGATTTCCCACGTTATCGGCAAATAAAACGGCGGCGACGTCTGTAACGTCGCCGCCGTTCAGGCTTACTTGCTGACGCTGACGCCGTAGAAGGAGTTCAAGCCGAATGGGCTGATCTTGAAGTCCTGCACGTTGGCGCGCATGGGTTGGAACACCGTCGAGTGAGCGATAGGTGTCATTGGAACAGCGTCCTTGAGGACGTGTTGTGCCTGCTTGTACAGCTCGGTGCGCTTGGCCTGGTCCGAAGTACGCTTGGCTTGCTTGACGATGTCGTCAAACTTCTTGTCGCACCACTTGGAGAAGTTGTTGCCTTCCAGCGAGTCGCAACCGAACAGCACGTTCAGCCAGTTGTCCGGGTCACCGTTGTCACCGCTCCAGCCGATCAGCATCGCGCCGTTCTCACCACCTTTGGAGCGCTTGATGTACTCGCCCCACTCGTAGCTCTGGATCTTGACCTTCAGGCCGATCTTGGCCCAGTCGGACTGCAGCATTTCTGCCATCAGCTTGGCGTTCGGGTTGTACGGACGCTGTACCGGCATGGCCCACAGGACGATCTCGGTACCTTCCTTGACGCCAGCTTCCTTGAGCAGCTCCTTGGCTTTCTCAGGGTCGTACTTGGCATCCTTGATGGTGGTGTCGTAGGACCACTGGGTCGGTGGCATGGCGTTGACCGCCAGTTGGCCTGCGCCCTGGTACACGGAGTCGATGATCTGCTGCTTGTTCACCGCCATGTCCATGGCCTGGCGAACCTTGAGCTGCGACATCGGGTTCGGCTTGTCGTCGCCCTTGATCTTGTCCATCACGTTATAGGCGATGTAGCCAAGGTTGAAGCCAGCCTGTTCAGGCATCTTCAGGTCCTTGTCTTCCTTGAGCGCCTTCAGGTCGGCCGGACGTGGGAACAGAGTGACCTGGCACTCGTTCTTTTTCAGCTTCTGGATACGCACCGACGGGTCGGTGGTGATGGCGAAGATCAGGTTGTCGATCTTCACGTCTTCAGGCTTCCAGTAGTCCTTGTTCCCGGTGTAGCGGATGTTGGAGTCTTTCTGGTAGCTCTTGAACACGAATGGACCAGTGCCGACCGGCTTCTGGTTGATGTCGGCAGCCTTGCCGTCCTTGAGCAGCTGGGCAGCGTACTCGGCGGACTGTACCGAAGCGAAGCTCATGGCCATGTTCTGGATGAACGCGGCGTCCACGTCTTTGAGGGTGAACTTGACGGTGTGGTCGTCGACTTTCTCGATCTTGGTGATGTTGGTGTCCATCCCCATGTCGGTGAAGTACGGGAATTCGGTCGGGTACGCCTTACGGAACGGGTCATCCTTGTTAATCATGCGATTGAAGGTGAACAGCACGTCGTCGGCGTTGAATTCGCGAGTCGGCTTGAAGTACGGGGTGGTGTGGAACTTGACGCCTTCACGCAGGTGGAAGGTGTAGGTCAGGCCGTCATCGGAAACGTCCCAGCTGGTTGCCAGACCAGGAATAACGGCGGTGCCACCGCGCTCGAACTGAGTCAGGCGGTTGAACATGGTTTCAGCCGAGGCGTCGAAGTCGGTTCCGGTGGTGTATTGACCTGGATCGAAACCGGCCGGGCTCCCTTCGGAGCAGAACACCAGGTTAGTCGCAGCTTGAGCGAACGGTGCGCTAGCCAACAGACTGGCGCCGACTAAAAACGGAATGACCGCGTGTTTGAGCATGGTGGCCTCATGATTTGTTGTCATTTTTTGAATTTGAGGACGACCTTGTGAGTCGTGCCTGCGGATACTTATGCAGGGGCTATACCCAATGCAAGTTCCGAAGAGTCTACAGGCATTAAACGGTGGCACGAACGTACCTTAATGTCGCATTTGTATAATTTCGATGCATTTTAACGTTTGCGAGGCGTTTTCAGAGGCTATGTCGTGCACTGTTTTGGTGCTCTGAAAGCGTGCGGTTGCCCACGATCGGGGCATGGGTGTTACCTATTTAGACCCCATCCTGTGCGGTTGAATAGGAGTGATTCTTGTTGCACTGAATTAGCACTTCGGCTGCGGGTTGTACCAAGCGCAACTGATGTCGTTTTTGGAGGTTTGACCCACAAAAAAAGGCGATCACCCTGATCGCCTTTTTTGCGGATTACCGACTCAGGGCATCAATACTTCGATCGAGCCGTCGGCGGTCATGCTGACCTGGCTGGTACCGGCCTCGACTTCCGGAGTCACTGGCGCGCCATCCATGCTGGCGGCTTTCATCATCATCGGCGCGCGCATGTAGGGTTGCGGGTAGCCGTTGCTGTTGAGGTTCATGTTGACGATTTTGTAACCCTTGCCACCCAGGGCCTCGGTGGCCAGTTGGGCGCGAGCCTTGAAGGCCGACACGGCTTCCTTGAGCAGTGCGTCTTCGCTGGTCTTGCGGGTTGGCGTGGCGATGGCGAAGTCCATGCCGCCCATCTTCAGGTCGGTCAGCAGCTCACCGGTCAGCTTGGACAGCGCGGCGAAGTCGGTGCTCTCCAGGCGCAGTTCGGCGCGTTCACGCCAGCCAGTGATCTTCTGGCCCTTGGCGTCGTAGATCGGATAGCTGTTGCGGCTGCCCTGGCGCAGGGTGATGTCCTTGACCTGCTTGGCCTGGGCCAGCGCCTTGTTCATGGTGGTGCTGACGGTGGCGGCGAGTTTGGCCGGGTCGGTGTTTTGTTCTTCGGTGTAGAGGGTCACGATCATCAGGTCGCGAGCCACTTCCTGGCTGACTTCGGCGCGCAGGGAGATCTGGTTGTAGTGAAGTTCGTCGGCCGCCATGGCCGGGAGGCTGGCGACGGTGCCAGCGCTGAGGGCGAGAAGGGCGACGCTGCGGCGCAATGTGTACATGAAAGCTCCTTGGATGATGCGCAGGGTTTGAGTCTGGTCCTGCGTGAAACCATCAGACTCTAGCTTTTGTAATCCGGTTCGCCCAGTTACAACTTCTATACAGATAGATGGCACCGGCTGCCTGATGCCCTGCGGTGTCTGGTCCACCATCGCGAGCAAGCTCGCTCCTACAGGTCGTCGCATTCCAATGTGGGAGCGAGCCTGCTCGCGATGGTCGTCAACGGATACCCCGCGGTGTCTGGTCCACCATCGCGAGCAAGCTCGCTCCTACAGGGGCGGGGCTTATAGACGCCACCAGAAATCCTGCCATGTGGCCGTTTGCCGCACTTTTGCCTGTCAGCCCCCGCGGTTGGTTATACTCCGTGCGATTCGCCTGGAGCGCTCATCAGGAGAGCTCATGCTCGCCCCTTTTCAAATCACCTCCGCGACTCGTCAGAACCTCTGGCGGTTGACCTTCATCCGCATCCTGGTGCTGGTTGCCCAAGCCGGTTCCGTGGGCCTGGCCTACTGGCTCGAGTTGTTGCCGCTGCCCTGGTTCCAACTGGCCGCGACCCTCGGTTGCTCGATGCTGTTGTGTGCGTTCACGGCGATTCGCCTGCGCACCACCTGGCCGGTCACCGAGCTCGAATACGCCGTGCAACTGGCGTGCGACCTGTTTATCCACAGCGCCTTGCTGTATTTCTCCGGCGGTTCGACCAACCCGTTCGTGTCCTATTACCTGGTGCCGCTGACCATCGCCGCGGTCACGCTGCCCTGGCGTTACTCGCTGATCCTGTCGGGTATCGCGCTGGCGATGTACACCCTGCTGCTGGCGCGTTTCTATCCATTGCAGACGTTCCCGATTGCCCGGGAAAACCTGCAGGTCTATGGCATGTGGCTGAGCTTCGCCCTGGCGGCGGCGGTGATCACGTTCTTCGCCGCGCGGATGGCCGAAGAGCTGCGTCGTCAGGAAGAATTGCGGGCTATCCGCCGCGAAGAAGGTCTGCGCGACCAGCAACTGCTGGCTGTGGCGACCCAGGCCGCCGGTGCCGCTCACGAACTGGGTACGCCGCTGGCGACCATGAGCGTGCTGCTCAAGGAAATGCGTCGCGACCATCATGACCCGATGTTGCAGGAGGACCTGAGTGTGCTGCAGGACCAGGTCATGCTGTGCAAGCAGACCTTGCAGCAGCTGGTACGCGCCGCCGAGGCCAATCGCCGGATGGCGGTGGAGATGCAGTACGTCACCGACTGGCTGGATGAGGCGCTGAACCGCTGGCACCTGATGCGTCCCGAGGCCAGCTATCGCTTCCAGCGTCTGGGCCAGGGCCTGGTGCCGCGTGTCGCACCACCACCGGACTTGACCCAGGCCTTGCTGAATCTGCTCAACAACGCCGCCGATGCCTGCCCTGATGGCTTGCAGGTGACGCTGGACTGGAACGACGAAGACCTGACCATCAGCATTCGCGACCACGGTGCGGGTGTGCCGTTGGCCATTGCCGAGCAGATCGGTAAACCATTTTTTACCACCAAGGGCAAAGGTTTCGGCCTGGGCCTGTTTTTGAGCAAGGCCAGCGTGACACGCGCCGGCGGCTCGGTGAAACTCTACAGTCATGAGGAAGGCGGCACACTCACCGAGTTGCGCCTGCCCCGTGTTGCCCGAGGAGAAGAGCATGAGTGACGAGATCCAAGTCGAAGGCGAAGAACTGCCGCATTTGTTGCTGGTAGATGACGACGCCACGTTCACCCGCGTGATGGCCCGCGCCATGGCTCGCCGTGGTTTTCGCGTCACCACCGCCGGTTCCGCCGAGGAAGGCCTGACCATCGCCCAGTCCGACCTGCCGGACTACGCCGCGCTGGACCTGAAAATGGATGGCGATTCGGGCCTGGTGCTGTTGCCCAAACTGCTCGAACTCGACCCGGAAATGCGCGTGGTGATCCTCACCGGTTACTCGAGCATCGCCACCGCCGTCGAGGCGATCAAGCGCGGTGCCTGCAACTACCTGTGCAAACCGGCCGATGCCGACGACGTGCTGGCAGCGTTGCTGTCCGAACACGCCGACCTCGACTCCCTGGTGCCGGAAAACCCGATGTCGGTGGACCGCCTGCAATGGGAGCACATCCAGCGCGTGCTGACCGAGCACGAAGGCAACATCTCCGCCACTGCCCGAGCCCTGGGCATGCACCGCCGCACCTTGCAGCGCAAATTGCAGAAACGCCCGGTTCGTCGCTGAACCTGCGCTGAACGAAGCATTGTCACACCTCGCGACAAATCGAACCGATCATCTATGATCGGTTCGTGCGTGTTCTTTTTTCTATCGAGCCTTTTCCATGAGTCAGAACGCTGAGTATTCCGCGGTCAACGATGCTGTGCGCGGGCAGTTTTTTCGCAAAGTCTGGGCGATGATCACGCCTTACTGGCACAGTGAAGAGAAGGGCAAGGCCTGGACCCTGCTGATTGCGGTGATTGCCTTGTCGCTGCTCAGCGTAGGCATCTCGGTGTGGTTCAACACCTGGTACAAGGATTTCTACAATGCCCTGCAGCAAAAGGACGAGGCGGCGTTCTGGCGGCTGATCCTGTATTTCGGCGGGATTGCCGCCGTGGCGATTGTCGGCGCGGTGTACCGCCTCTACCTGACCCAGATGCTGACCATCCGCTGGCGGGCCTGGCTCACCGAGCAGCATTTCTCCCGCTGGCTCGGCAACAAAAACTACTATCAGATGGAGCAGGGCGGTTACACCGACAACCCGGACCAGCGGATTTCCGAGGACCTCAACAACTTCACCTCGAACACCCTGGAGCTGGGCATTGGCCTGCTGCGCAACATCGTCAGCCTGGTGTCCTTTTCGATCATCCTCTGGGGTGTGTCGGGCAGCATCGAAGTGTTCGGGCTGACCATTCCCGGCTACATGTTCTGGTGCGTGCTGATCTATGCCGTGGTGGGCAGTTGGCTGACCCACTTGATCGGCCGTCGCTTGATCGGTCTGAACAACCAGCAACAACGCTTCGAAGCCGACCTGCGTTTCTCCATGGTGCGGATTCGCGAAAACGCTGAAAGCATTGCGCTGTACAACGGCGAGCCGAACGAAAACCGCCGTCTGAGCAGCCGGTTCTCGATGGTCTGGCACAACTTCTGGGACATCATGAAAGTGTCCAAGCGCCTGACGTTCTTCACCGCCGGTTACAGCCAGGCCGCTATCATTTTCCCGTTCATGGTTGCAGCACCGCGCTACTTCGCCGGCAAGATCGAACTGGGCGAACTGATGCAGATCAGCTCGGCGTTCGGCAATGTGCAGGAGAGCTTCAGCTGGTTTATCAGCGCCTACCAGAGCCTCGCCTCGTGGCGCGCCACCTGTGATCGTCTGCTGAGTTTCCGCCAGGCAATGACCGACAATGAAGAGCGCGCACCGGCCATTGACGTGCAACAGTCCGGCTCGGCGTTGAAAGTGCACGACCTGGGCCTGGACCTCGCCGATGGCCGCCATTTGCTCACCAGCGCCGACATGACCGTGGAGCAGGGCGAGCGCGTCATGCTCAGCGGTCGCTCCGGCAGCGGCAAGTCGACATTGCTGCGGGCCATGGGGCATTTGTGGCCCGCCGGCCACGGCAGCATTCGCCTGCCGGCGGCGCGTTACCTGTTCCTGCCGCAAAAACCCTATCTGCCGATCGGCACATTGCGCGAGGCGTTGAGTTATCCACAGACCGGTGACGTTTATCCGCAAGAGCGCTACGCCCACGTCCTGCAAACCTGCCGCTTGGCGCACCTGGTTTCACGCCTGGATGAAGCCAATCACTGGCAGCGCATGCTCTCGCCGGGTGAGCAGCAGCGCCTGGCCTTCGCCCGCGCGCTTCTGTATGCGCCACAGTGGCTGTACATGGATGAAGCGACATCGGCGATGGATGAAGAAGATGAGGCGACGCTGTACCAGGCATTGATCGACGAGATTCCGGGCTTGAGCATCGTCAGTGTCGGGCATCGCAGCAGCTTGAAACACTTTCATCCGCGGCATGTTCGAATTGATAATGGCCACCTCGTGGATCAGACCGCGACTGCCTGAACCTACCCCCGCCTGTAGGAGCGAGCTTGCTCGCGATGGTCGTTAACGATAACGCTGGGTACCTGACACCCAGCGGTGGTCATGAGTCCATCGCGACGGTTCGACGCCTCGACAAGCTCGCTCCTACAGGGGGCAGGGGTGTGTTTGTAATCAGGATCACGGGTATGAAAACGGGCGCAGGGTGATCGTACAACCGCGTTGCGCTATGATGCAGTTTCAGCCGAACTTTCGAGACCGACGTTCACCATGGAAAACCCGATCGACGCTCCACGCCTCCCTCGCAAGCGCCGCAGCCTCGCCCAGGAGCTGGTAACGGTGCTGACCGAGCAGATCCGCGATGGCCACCTCAAGCGGGGTGATAAATTGCCCACCGAGTCGGCGATCATGGATGCCCATGGCGTCAGCCGCACCGTGGTGCGTGAAGCGATTTCCCGCTTGCAGGCCGCAGGGCAGGTGGAAACCCGCCACGGGATCGGCACCTTCGTGCTCGATACCCCGAGCCCGAGCGGTTTCCGTATCGACCCGGCAACCGTGGTGACGCTGCGTGACGTGCTGGCGATCCTGGAGCTGCGCATCAGCCTCGAAGTGGAGTCCGCCGGCCTCGCCGCGCAACGGCGTAATGCCGAGCAGCTGGCGTTGATGCGCGCGGCGCTGGATGCCCTGAACGAAAGTGCGGCGCATGCCAGCGACGCGGTGGCCTCGGACTTCCAGTTCCACCTGCAAATTGCGCTGTCGACCGGCAACCGCTATTTCACCGACATCATGACCCACCTGGGCGCCAGCATCATTCCGCGTACGCGGCTGAACTCGGCACGCCTGGCCCATGATGACCAACAGCACTACATGAGCCGGCTGAGCCGTGAGCACGAGGAAATCTACGATGCGATCGCGCGTCAGGATTCCGATGCCGCGCGGGCGGCCATGCGTTTGCACCTCACCAACAGCCGCGAGCGGTTGCGTCATGCCCATGAAGAGGCGGAAGCGCAGCGCGGCTGATCGCAACATCCACACAGGACCGTTCCCGTTGGCCGGGAACGATCCTGCAGCCCGGTCTCAGGGCTCGATACGCACCAGCAGGATTTCCGAGGACAGCTCCAGGCTCGACTCATCCAGGAACTTGTAGCGCAACGCGACCTGACTGCCGAGATACGGCTCCAGATCGGCCTTGGGGATTTCCAGTTCGATCCCCGTCAACTCCACCATCTCATCGGTCGCCTCGTCCCAGGCGCCGGCCGGCTGTTCCTCGCCGCGCCATTCCGGTTCGTCCGGGTCCGCACCGAGGATCGGATACACCTCCCAGTTGGGCGGAATATCGTGTGGGTCGGGTATTCGGACGATCAGTCCATCCCCCAGGTCCGACAGCGTGACGGTGGCCTTCTTTTCGCGCGGATCAGTCGGGAACTGGGGCAGCAGTGGGGCAGGAAAACACATCTTCGAGTACTCCATCTCTGAGTCGTCACGATCCATTCATGACGTCGGATGACTCTACGTGATGGTCCGCGGGTTTACCGTTCACGATGTTTTTCACAAAATTTCGCCGGGTTGCCTTCATCTCGATGAAGGCCTCTAGGGCGCGGCATACAAGGCTCCAAGGTGGTGCAAATCAATTCCGATGACCCTGTTTGAGGCAAAAATTTAGCGGCCGACGATGAAATGCAGTTGACGGTTGTTTTTTAAGTTGTACGATGACCTACAACTTCAGCGCAGGCTGAACGATTTCCTCACACAAAAACGTTGCTACCCCAGGGTGTTCGAATAATGAATCCACAAGAACTGAAGTCCATCCTCTCCGCCGGTCTGCTGTCCTTCCCGGTTACCGATTTCAATGCCCAGGGCGATTTCAACCGCGCTGGCTACATCAAACGTCTGGAGTGGCTGGCCCCATACGGCGCTTCGGCTCTGTTCGCCGCAGGCGGCACCGGTGAGTTCTTCTCCCTGGCGGCCAGCGAATACTCGGAAATCATCAAGACTGCCGTCGACACCTGCGCCAAAAGCGTGCCAATCCTCGCCGGTGTCGGTGGTTCGACCCGCCAGGCCATCGAATACGCTCAGGAAGCCGAGCGTCTGGGCGCCAAGGGCCTGCTGCTGCTGCCGCACTACCTGACCGAAGCCAGCCAGGACGGCGTTGCCGCCCACGTTGAAGCCGTGTGCAAATCGGTCAACATCGGCGTCGTGGTCTACAACCGTAACGTTTGCCGCCTGACCGCGCCTCTGCTGGAGCGTCTGGCCGAGCGTTGCCCGAACCTGATCGGTTACAAGGACGGCCTGGGCGACATCGAACTGATGGTCTCGATCCGTCGCCGTCTGGGCGATCGCTTCAGCTACCTGGGTGGCCTGCCGACCGCCGAAGTCTACGCCGCTGCCTACAAGGCACTGGGCGTACCGGTCTACTCCTCGGCGGTGTTCAACTTCATCCCGAAAACCGCGATGGACTTCTACCACGCCATTGCTCGCGACGATCACGACACCGTGGCCAAGATCATCGACGACTTCTTCCTGCCATACCTGGACATCCGTAACCGCAAGGCTGGCTACGCAGTGAGCATCGTCAAGGCCGGGGCAAAAATTGCCGGCTATGACGCAGGTCCTGTACGTGCGCCACTGACCGACCTGACCGGCGAAGAGTACGAAATGCTCGCCGCGCTGATCGACAAGCAAGGTGCGCAGTAACACAACCGATTGAACAAGGCCGCTGAGTGATCAGCGGCCTTTTGCGTGAGATCTCTTTGTTTTGAGGGCAGTCCCGTGACAACAGCAAAGCGTTACGACAACTACATCAACGGCGAATGGGTTGCCGGTGCCGATTACTCGGCCAACATCAACCCGTCCGAGCTGACCGATACCATCGGCGATTACGCCAAGGCTGACCTGGCCCAGGTCAACGCCGCCATCGACGCCGCCCGTGCCGCGTTCCCGGCGTGGTCGACTTCCGGCATCCAGGCCCGTCACGATTCCCTGGACAAAGTCGGTACCGAAATCCTCGCCCGTCGCGAAGAGCTCGGCACCCTGCTGGCCCGTGAAGAAGGCAAGACCCTGCCTGAAGCCATCGGCGAAGTGACCCGCGCCGGTAACATCTTCAAGTTCTTCGCCGGTGAATGCCTGCGTCTGTCCGGCGACTACGTGCCGTCGGTCCGCCCGGGCGTCAACGTTGAAGTCACCCGCGAAGCCCTCGGTGTGGTTGGCCTGATCACTCCGTGGAACTTCCCGATTGCCATTCCGTCGTGGAAAATCGCCCCGGCCCTGGCCTACGGCAACTGCGTCGTGCTCAAGCCGGCCGACCTGGTTCCGGGCTGCGCCTGGGCTCTGGCCGAAATCATCTCCCGCGCAGGCTTCCCGGCCGGCGTGTTCAACCTGGTGATGGGCAGTGGTCGGGTCGTGGGTGATGCGCTGGTCAACAGCCCTAAAATCGACGGTATCAGCTTCACCGGTTCCGTGGGTGTGGGTCGTCAGATCGCGGTCAGCTGCGTTTCGCGCCAGGCCAAGGTCCAGCTGGAAATGGGTGGCAAGAACCCGCAGATCATTCTCGACGACGCCGACCTCAAACAAGCGGTCGAGCTGTCGGTACAGAGCGCGTTCTACTCCACCGGCCAGCGTTGCACCGCGTCGAGCCGCCTGATCGTCACCGCTGGCATCCACGACAAGTTCGTCGAAGCCATGGCCGAGCGCATGAAGTCGATCAAGGTCGGCCACGCGTTGAAAGCCGGCACCGACATCGGTCCAGTGGTTTCCCAGGCGCAGCTCGAGCAGGACATGAAGTACATCGACATCGGCCAGTCCGAAGGCGCACGCCTGGTGAGTGGCGGTGGCCTGGTGACCTGCGACACCGAAGGTTACTTCCTCGCGCCAACGCTGTTTGCCGACAGCGAAGCGTCGATGCGCATCAGCCGCGAAGAGATCTTTGGCCCGGTGGCCAACGTCGTTCGCGTGGCTGACTACGAGGCCGCGCTGGCCATGTCCAACGACACCGAATTCGGTCTGTCGGCGGGCATCGCCACCACGTCCCTGAAGTACGCCAACCACTTCAAGCGCCACTCCCAGGCCGGGATGGTGATGGTCAACCTGCCAACCGCCGGCGTGGATTACCACGTGCCGTTCGGTGGGCGTAAAGGTTCGTCCTACGGTTCGCGCGAGCAGGGTCGCTATGCGCAAGAGTTCTACACCGTGGTGAAGACCAGCTACATCGGTTCGTAAGGCAATACCCGCGGTATTGTCATGGATACCGCAAACCCCGCGATATCGACATTGATACCGCAATCCCTGTAGGAGCGAGCTTGCTCGCGATGGTCGTCAAGGAAGACGCTGGATGTCTGACACCCGGCGGCGCCCTTGATGCCATCGCGAGCAAGCTCGCTCCTACAGGTACAACTACATCGTTATTACCCGCATAAAAATAATCAGTGGGAGTACATCTACATGCAACAAGCCACCCAAAAGCCGACTCACGTCCGCTATTTGATCCTGCTCATGCTGTTCCTGGTGACCACGATCAACTACGCCGACCGGGCTACCATCGCCATTGCCGGCTCCAGCCTGCAAAAAGACCTCGGCATTGACGCGGTCACCCTCGGTTACATCTTTTCCGCTTTCGGTTGGGCCTACGTGGCCGGGCAAATTCCCGGCGGCTGGTTGCTGGACCGTTTCGGTTCGAAAAAAATCTACGCACTGAGCATCTTCACCTGGTCGCTGTTCACCGTGCTGCAAGGCTTCGTCGGTGAATTCGGCATGTCCACGGCCGTGGTTGCGCTGTTCATGCTGCGCTTTCTGGTGGGCCTGGCCGAAGCGCCATCCTTCCCTGGCAACGCCCGCATCGTGGCGGCGTGGTTCCCTACCGCCGAGCGTGGTACCGCCTCGGCGATCTTCAACTCGGCGCAATACTTCGCCACCGTGCTGTTCGCCCCGCTGATGGGCTGGATCGTGTACTCCTTCGGTTGGGAGCACGTGTTCATCGTCATGGGTATCCTGGGCATCATCTTCTCGCTGGTCTGGCTGAAAGTGATCTACAGCCCGCGTGAACACCCACGTATCAACGATGCCGAGTTCAAGCACATCTCCGAGAACGGCGGCATGGTCGACATGGACCAGAAGGGCAAGAAGTCCGACGGTCCGAAGTGGGATTACATCCGTCAGTTGCTGACCAACCGCATGATGCTCGGCGTGTACCTGGGCCAATACTGCATCAACGGCATCACCTACTTCTTCCTGACCTGGTTCCCGGTGTACCTGGTACAGGAACGCGGCATGACCATCCTAAAGGCGGGTTTCATCGCGTCGTTGCCGGCCATCTGCGGTTTCATCGGTGGTGTGCTGGGCGGGGTGATCTCCGACTACCTGCTGCGCAAGGGCCATTCGCTGACCTTCGCCCGCAAGGCGCCGATCATCGCTGGCCTGCTGGTGTCCAGCAGCATCGTGGCGTGCAACTATGTTGAAGTTGAATGGATGGTTGTCGGCTTCATGGCCCTGGCGTTCTTCGGCAAAGGCGTGGGCGCATTGGGCTGGGCAGTGGTTTCCGATACTTCGCCGAAGCAGATCGCCGGTCTGAGCGGTGGCCTGTTCAACACCTTCGGTAACCTGGCGTCGATCACCACTCCGATCGTCATCGGCTACATCATCAGCTCTACCGGCTCGTTCAAGTGGGCGCTGGTGTTCGTCGGTTGCAACGCACTGGTTGCGGTGCTCAGCTATCTGGTCATCGTTGGTCCGATCAAGCGCGTGGTGCTCAAGGAGCCGCCGGTCGCAGGTCCTGAAACCAACAACAAATTGTCTCAAGCGCAATCCTGAGGAGCGGCGTCATGCAGTTGATTGAACATTCCGACTCGCCGCGCTACATCCGCCTGCACGAGCGTGACAACGTAGTGATCGTGGTCAACGATCAGGGCGTGCCAGCCGGCACCGAGTTCGCCGATGGCCTGGTTACCGTGGACTTCGTGCCACAGAGTCACAAGGTCACCCTGGAAGACATTCCCGAGGGTGGCCAGGTGATTCGCTACGGCCAGACCATTGGCTACGCCTTACAGCCGATTCCACGCGGCAGCTGGGTCAAGGAAGATCAACTGCGCATGCCGACCGCGCCGCCGCTGGACAGCCTGCCGCTGTCCACCGAAGTGCCGGCCGCGCAAGCACCGCTGGAAGGCTACACCTTCGAGGGTTATCGCAATGCCGACGGCACCGTTGGCACGCGCAACATCCTGGGCATCACTACCACCGTGCAGTGCGTGACCGGCGTGCTGGATCATGCAGTCAAGCGCATCAAGGACGAACTGCTGCCCAAATACCCGCACGTCGATGACGTGGTGGCCCTGACCCACAGCTACGGCTGTGGCGTGGCGATCACGGCGACCGACGCGTACATCCCGATCCGTACCGTGCGCAACCTGGCGCGCAACCCGAACCTGGGTGGCGAAGCCCTGGTGATCAGCCTCGGCTGCGAGAAATTGCAGGCCGGGCAGGTCATGCACGAGAACGACAGTTCGGTGGACCTGAGCGATGAGTGGTTGTATCGCCTGCAGGATTCGGGGCACGGCTTCACCGAGATGATCGAGCAGATCATGGCGCTGGCCGAAGTGCGCTTGAAGAAGCTCGATAAACGCCGCCGGGAGACCGTGCCGGCGTCCGAGCTGATCCTGGGCATGCAGTGCGGCGGCAGTGATGCGTTTTCCGGCATCACCGCCAACCCGGCGCTGGGTTATGCCTCGGACCTGTTGCTGCGTGCCGGTGCGACGGTGATGTTTTCCGAAGTCACCGAAGTGCGCGACGCCATCTACCTGCTGACCTCCCGCGCCGAAACCGAGCAGGTTGCCCAGGAACTGGTACGGGAAATGGACTGGTACGACCGTTACCTGGCCAAGGGCGAAGCGGATCGCAGTGCCAACACCACGCCGGGCAACAAGAAGGGCGGGTTGTCGAACATTGTCGAGAAGTCGTTGGGCTCGATCGTCAAGTCCGGCAGCAGCGCGATCAACGGCGTGCTCGGCCCTGGCGAACGCTTCAAGGGCAAGGGCCTGATCTTCTGCGCCACCCCGGCCAGCGATTTTGTCTGCGGCACCTTGCAGTTGGCGGCGGGCATGAACCTGCACGTGTTCACCACCGGCCGTGGTACGCCGTACGGCCTGGCCATGGCGCCTGTGGTAAAGGTTTCGACCCGCACCGAACTGGCCCAGCGCTGGCCGGACCTGATCGACATCGACGCCGGTCGGATCGCTACGGGGCGTGCTTCGATCGAAGACCTCGGCTGGGAGTTGTTCCACTACTACCTGGACGTGGCCAGCGGCAAGAAGCAGACGTGGTCGGAGCAGCACAAGCTGCATAACGACATTACGTTGTTCAACCCTGCGCCGATTACCTGAGACCGAGTCGCCTGCTTCGCGAGCAAGCCCGCTCCCACAGGGGATTTGAGGTGTTCACATATGTTGTGTTCACCATAGATCCAATGTGGGAGCGGGCTTGCTCGCGAAGACTTTCCACCAGACGCCGGTGCCATTAGTGGCTTATCATTAGCCCCCTAACGACACCCACCGCAAAGGTCCTCCCCGGCATGCTGGCAATTTTCCTCGAAACCCTGAACATCACCGCACCGGTGTTCGCCATGCTGTTTCTTGGGGTGTTGCTCAAGCGCGTCAACTGGATCAACGACAACTTCATTCATACCGCGTCGGCCCTGGTGTTCAACGTCACCATGCCGGCGTTGCTGTTTCTGGGCATCCTGCATGCCGACCTGCACGCCGCGCTGCAACCGGCGTTGCTGATCTATTTCGCCATTGCCACGCTGGTGAGCTTCGCCGTGGCCTGGGGCTGGGCGATCTTCAAATGCCCGAGGGAAGACCGCGGCATCTACACCCAGGGCGCCTTTCGCGGCAATAACGGGGTGATCGGCCTCGCACTGGCGGCGAGCATGTACGGCGACTACGGGATTTCCCTGGGGGCGATCCTCGCGGCGCTGGTGATCCTGTTCTACAACACCCTGTCGACCATCGTGCTGGCGGTCTACAGCCCGGTGATCAAGTCCGACCCGTGGAGCATCTGCAAGAGCGTGATGAACAACCCGCTGATCATCAGCGTGGTTGCCGCCGCGCCCTTCGCCTATTTCAAGATCCCGTTGCCGGGCTGGCTGGAGACTTCCGGCCAGTATCTGGCGCAAACCACCTTGCCGCTGGCGTTGATCTGCATTGGCGGCACGCTGTCGCTGGCGGCGATGCGCAAGAGTGGTTCGATGGCGATGAGTTCGAGCCTGGTGAAGATGGTCGGCCTGCCGGTGCTGGCGACGCTGGGTGCCTGGTTGTGGGGTTTTCGTGGGGCCGAGTTGGGGATTCTGTTCCTGTACTTCGGCAGCCCGACGGCGGCAGCCAGTTTTGTCATGGCTCGCCAGGCTGAAGGCAATCATGAGCTGGCGGCGGCGATCATTGTGATTACCACCCTGATGGCGGCGGTGACCACCAATATCGGGATTTTCTTGTTGCAGTGGGGTGGGTGGATCTAGGTCCAGCATTTTCGGTGTTTTTTAGGGCCTCATCGCGAGCAAGCTCGCTCCTACAGGGGGGCGTGTTGTTCATAAGTCCACTGTAGGAGCGAGCTTGCTCGCGATGGCGTCAGTTCAGTCACTCAGGCTTCTGATAGGTATCAATCACTTCCTGCGCCGCACGAAACGCATCAATCGCCGCCGGCACCCCCGCATACACCGCACAATGCAGCAGCGCCTCGCGAATCTCCTCCACCGTGCAACCATTGTTCAGCGCGCCGCGTACGTGGCCCTTCAATTCCTGTGGGCATTTGAGGGCGGTCAGGGCGGCTAGGGTGATCAGGCTGCGGGTCTTGAGTGGCAGGCCTTCGCGGCTCCAGACGCTGCCCCAGGCGTGTTCGTTGACGAAGTCCTGCAGCGGCTGGGTGAATTCTGTGGCATTGCCCAGGGCGCGGTCGACGAACGCATCGCCCATCACCTGGCGGCGCACTTCAACGCCGGTTTTATTATTGTCGGTCATGGCAACTCCTTCTTGTGATGTTGGCGGCGCCAGGCGCGGAGCGAGGTGAACAGCAAAAACGCCAACAGCGCCGGCAGGACGAAAAACAGCATCAGGTGCTCAAGCTTGCCGGCCAGCGGCATGCCGGTGGTGAACGACACCACGTGCAGACCATAAGCCAGGTACAAGCCCAGAAACAGCAGACCTTCGGCGCGGGTCACGCGATAACCGGAATAGAACACCGGCAGGCACAGCGCGGCGACGCCGAGCATCACCGGCAGGTCGAAATCCAGCGCATTGGGCGAGACCGACAGCGGCGCCGGGGCAATCAGTGCCGTCACGCCCAGCACTCCCAGCAGGTTGAACAGATTGCTGCCGATCACGTTGCCCACGGCGATGTCGCGCTGGCCGCGCAGGGCGGCGATCAACGAGGTCGCCAGTTCCGGCAGGGAGGTGCTGACGGCGACGATGGTCAGGCCGATGATCCGTTCCGACAGGCCGAGGTCGGTGGCCACCGATACGGCTGCGCCGAGCAGCAGGTGCCCGGCATACACCAGCAGGGCGAGCCCCGCGGTGATCATCAGCAGGCTGCCGAGCCAGGGCGCCTCATGGCCTTCGCTGGCGATGGAGTGCGGGCGGGCGGAGTGCCGCGACTGGCGCAGCAGCAAGCCCAGGTACACCGCCAGCGCGCCCAGCAGGATAAAGCCGTCGAGGCGGGTCAGGTCCTCGTTCCACGCCAGTACGAACACCAGCAGGCTGGCGCCGATCATCAGCGGGATGTCCAGGCGTACCAGTTGCCGCGACACCCGCAGCGGGATGATCAGGGCCGACAGGCCGAGGGTGACGAGGATGTTGAAGATGCTGCTGCCGATCACGCTGCTGACGGCGATGTCGACGTTCTGCGCCAGGGTGGCTTGCAGGCTGACCGCCATCTGCGGCGCGCTGCTGCCGAGGGCGACGATGGTCAGGCCGATGATCAGCGGGCGTACATGCAGACGCGCGGCTACGCGCACGGCGCCACGCACCATCAGTTCGGCACCGGCGATCAGCAGCACCAGACCGCTGAGCAGTTCCAGCACGATGATCAGGGGCAGATCGGCAAGTCCGAAAATGGTCGCGGCTCCGGTGGTCAGTCGTCGAGGGCTTGCACGCGAACCCGCGCGGTGCCGCTGCGGATCATGCCCAGTTGCTCGGCGGCTTCATGGGACAGGTCGATCAGGCGCCCACGGGTGTGCGGTCCGCGGTCATTGATGCGCACGATGCAGGATCTGTCGTTTTTCAGGTTGGTGACCTTCACCCGGGTGCCGAAAGGCAACTGCCGGTGGGCGGCGGTCATGGAATTCTTGTCGAAGCGCTCACCACTGGCGGTGCGCTTGCCCTGGTGCTTGGCACCGTAATAGGAGGCGACGCCGGTCTGGTCGTAGCCGTGCGGGTCGACGGTGTCGGTGCTGGCGCAACCGGCCAGGAGCGAGAGCAGGGCGCAGGCGCCGAGGAGACGCTTCATAAACGGTTTCCCAAATACACCAGATAAAAATGTGGGAGCGAGCCTGCTCGCGATTGCGGTCTGACATTCAACTTATCAGTGTCTGTCATTGCCCAATCGCGAGCAGGCTCGCTCCCACAGGGGTAGGGGCCGGACATCGAGATTGGCCCCATCTGTCATCAGCCCTCGAGCTTGCTTTTCAGCAGTTCGTTGACCTGTTGCGGGTTGGCCTTGCCCTTGGAGGCTTTCATGGCCTGGCCGACGAAGAAGCCGAACATCTTGCCGCGTTTGGCTTCGTCTGCCGCGCGGTATTGCTCGACCTGCTCGGCGTTGGCCGCGAGCATTTCGTCCAGCACCGCCGAGATCGCGCCGCTGTCGGTGACCTGCTTGAGCCCACGCTGGTCGATGATCTCGTCCGCGCTGCCTTCGCCGTTGGCCATGGCTTCGAACACCACCTTGGCGATCTTGCCGGAGATGGTGTTGTCCTTGATGCGCTGCAGCATGCCGCCCAGTTGCTCGGCCGACACCGGCGACTCGTCGATGTCCACGCCTTGCTTGTTGAGCAGGCTGCCCAGCTCGACCATGACCCAGTTCGCCGCCAGCTTGGCGTCGCCGCAGATGCCCACGACTTTTTCGAAGTAATCGGCCTGCTCGCGGCTGGTGGCCAGGACGCTGGCGTCATAGACCGACAGGCCGAACTGTTCCTGGAAGCGCTCGCGTTTCTGCGGAGGCAATTCCGGCAGGGTGGCGCGCACGTCTTCGAGGTAGGCGTTTTCGATCACTACCGGCAGCAGGTCCGGATCGGGGAAGTAACGGTAGTCGTTGGCTTCTTCCTTGCTGCGCATCGGACGGGTTTCGTCCTTGTTCGGATCGTACAGGCGGGTCTGCTGGATGACCTTGCCACCGTCTTCGATCAGTTCGATCTGGCGCTGGATTTCGCTGTTGATCGCCTTCTCGATGAAGCGGAACGAGTTGACGTTCTTGATCTCGCAGCGGGTGCCGAACTCGGCCTGGCCTTTCGGGCGGATCGACACGTTGCAGTCGCAACGCAGCGAACCTTCGGCCATGTTGCCGTCGCAGATCCCCAGGTAGCGCACCAGCGCGTGGATCGCCTTGACGTAGGCCACGGCTTCCTTGGCGCTGCGCATGTCCGGCTCGGAAACGATTTCCAGCAGCGGCGTGCCGGCACGGTTCAGGTCGATGCCGCTGGCACCGTTGAACTCTTCGTGCAGGCTCTTGCCGGCGTCTTCTTCAAGGTGCGCGCGGGTGATGCCGACGCGTTTGACCGTGCCGTCTTCCAGGGCGATGTCCAGGTGGCCCTTGCCGACGATCGGCAATTCCATCTGGCTGATCTGGTAGCCCTTGGGCAGGTCCGGGTAGAAGTAGTTTTTGCGGGCGAACACGTTGTGCTGACCGATTTCGGCATCAATGGCCAGGCCGAACATGACCGCCATGCGCACCGCTTCCTGGTTCAGCACCGGCAGTACGCCAGGCATGCCCAGGTCAACCAGGCTGGCCTGGGTGTTCGGCTCGGAGCCGAAAGTGGTGGAACTACCGGAAAAGATTTTCGACCGGGTGGTGAGCTGGGTGTGAATCTCCAGCCCGATCACGACTTCCCATTGCATGTGTGTCTCCTCAGAAGCCGGTTGGGGTGCGGGTGTGCCAGTCAGTGTTCAACTGATACTGGTGGGCAACGTTCAACAGGCGACCTTCCTGGAAATACGGGGCGAGCAGTTGCACGCCAACCGGCAGACCGTCGACAAAACCGGCCGGCATCGACAGGCCCGGCAGGCCCGCGAGGTTGGCGGTGATGGTGTAGACGTCTTCCAGGTACGCAGCGACCGGGTCGCTGTTCTTGGCGCCGAGCTTCCAGGCCGGGTTCGGCGTGGTTGGGCCGAGGATGATGTCGACCTCGTTGAAGGCGGCCATGAAATCGTTCTTGATCAGGCGACGGATCTTCTGCGCCTTCAGGTAGTAGGCGTCGTAGTAGCCGGCCGACAGCGCGTAGGCACCGACCATGATCCGGCGCTGCACTTCCGCACCGAAACCTTCGCCACGGGAACGTTTGTACAGGTCGCTGAGGTTCTTCGGGTCTTCGCAGCGGTAGCCGAAGCGCACGCCGTCGAAACGCGACAGGTTGGAGGACGCTTCCGCCGGGGCGATCACGTAGTACGCCGGAATGGCGTGCTGCATGTTCGGCAGGCTGATTTCCTTGACCACGGCGCCGAGCTTCTGCAGCTCCTTGACGCTGTTATGGATCAGCTCGGCGATGCGCGGGTCGAGGCCGGCGCTGAAGTATTCCTTCGGCACGCCGATGCGCAGGCCCTGCAGCGAGCCGTTGAGGCCGGCGCTGTAGTCAGGCACCGGCTCGTCGATGCTGGTGGAGTCGTTCGGGTCGAAGCCGGCCATGCCTTGCAGCAGGATCGCGCAGTCTTCGGCGGTGCGCGCCAGCGGGCCGCCCTGGTCGAGGCTGGACGCGTAGGCGATCATGCCCCAGCGCGAAACGCGACCGTAGGTCGGTTTCAGGCCGGTGAGGTTGGTCAGTGCAGCGGGCTGGCGAATCGAGCCGCCGGTGTCGGTGCCGGTGGCAGCCGGCAGCAGGCGCGCGGCGACTGCCGCCGCCGAACCACCGGAGGAACCGCCCGGAACGTGTTCCAGGTTCCACGGGTTTTTTACCGCGTCGTAGTAGCTCGACTCGTTGGCCGAACCCATGGCGAATTCGTCCATGTTGGTCTTGCCCAGGGTCACGGCGCCGGCGGCGGCCAGCTTGGCGACCACGGTGGCGTCGTACGGAGCCTTGAAGTTGTCGAGCATCTTCGAGCCGCAGCTGGTACGGATGCCCTGGGTGCAGAACAGGTCCTTGTGGGCGATCGGCGCGCCGAGCAGGGCGCCGCTCTCACCGTTGGCCCGACGGGCGTCAGCGGCCTTGGCCTGGGCCAGCGCCAGCTCTTCGGTGAGGCTGATGAAACTGTTGAGCTGAGGATCGAGCTGGGTGATACGCGCCAGCAGGGTCTTGGTCAGCTCTTCGGAGGAAAACTTTTTATCGGCGAGTCCGCGGGCGATCTCGGCCAGGGTCAATTCGTGCATTGCAGGCTCTTTCCCTTTAGTCGATGACTTTCGGAACCAGGTACAGGCCGTTTTCGACCGCTGGTGCGATGGACTGATAGGCTTCGCGATGATTGGACTCGGTCACGACGTCTGCACGCAGGCGCTGGCTGGCTTCCAGTGGGTGGGCCAGCGGCTCGATACCGTCGGTATTGACCGCCTGCATTTCGTCGACCAGACCCAGAATGCTGTTCAGGGCCGAAGTAATATGTGGAAGATCGCCATCATTGAGGCCAAGGCAGGCCAGATGAGCGATTTTTTCCACGTCGGAGCGTTCAAGCGCCATGGGAATCTCCAGTGGAAAACAGGACGGACGGTGTCCGTGCGTTGGATTGTCGGAACACTACCGCACTTCTACGGTCAATAAGGCCGCGATTGTGGGGCTTGGTGCACAGAAAAGCGGCCAATTTAACATATTGGCGCCTTGCTCAAAATCCCTGTCGTTGTTAGAGTTTGCCGCACTTTTTTACCCACGCGTTGCCTAGGGTCCCTTTCCCATGTTCAAGAAACTGCGTGGCATGTTTTCCAGCGATCTCTCCATTGACCTGGGCACTGCCAACACCCTTATTTACGTGCGCGAGCGCGGTATCGTCCTGAATGAACCATCGGTTGTGGCCATTCGGACGCACGGTAACCAGAAAAGTGTCGTCGCTGTCGGCACCGAAGCCAAGCGCATGCTCGGTCGTACACCGGGCAATATTGCTGCCATTCGTCCGATGAAGGACGGCGTGATCGCCGACTTCAGCGTCTGCGAAAAGATGCTGCAATACTTCATCAACAAGGTTCACGAAAACAGCTTCCTGCAGCCAAGCCCACGTGTGCTGATCTGCGTTCCGTGCAAATCCACCCAGGTCGAGCGTCGTGCCATCCGTGAATCGGCCCTCGGTGCCGGTGCACGTGAAGTGTTCCTGATCGAGGAGCCAATGGCTGCCGCGATCGGTGCCGGCCTGCCGGTCGAGGAAGCACGCGGTTCGATGGTCGTCGATATCGGTGGTGGTACTACTGAAATCGCGCTGATCTCCCTGAACGGTGTGGTTTATGCCGAATCCGTACGGGTTGGCGGCGACCGCTTCGACGAAGCGATCATCACCTACGTGCGTCGCAACTACGGCAGCCTGATCGGCGAGTCCACCGCCGAGCGCATCAAGCAGGAAATCGGCACCGCCTACCCGGGCGGTGAAGTTCGCGAAGTCGACGTTCGTGGCCGTAACCTGGCCGAAGGCGTTCCGCGTGCGTTCACCCTGAACTCCAACGAAGTGCTGGAAGCTCTGCAAGAGTCCCTGGCCACTATCGTTCAGGCAGTGAAAAGTGCCCTGGAGCAATCGCCTCCGGAACTGGCTTCCGACATCGCCGAGCGTGGCCTGGTGCTGACCGGTGGTGGCGCCTTGCTGCGTGACCTCGACAAGCTGCTGGCCCAGGAAACCGGTCTGCCGGTGATCGTTGCCGAAGACCCGCTGACCTGCGTGGCTCGCGGCGGTGGTCGTGCACTGGAAATGATGGATAAACACACCATGGACCTGCTCTCCAGCGAATAAGTCGCCGGTTAGCCTCTATGCTGTTGCGCGCAGGCGGCACTTTGCGGTGCCGCCTGTTCGCGTTTATCTTCTGTCAGTCCTATCCAGGCCGGTTTGATTGCGTATGACTAAACGGAACACTTGCCCCGGAGGAGCGGCTTATTAAACCGCTTTTCACCAAAGGGCCTTCACTGGGCGTGCGCCTTTTGGTGCTGGCCGTGCTATCGGTCGCGCTGATGGTGGTCGATGCGCGTTTTGCGCTGCTCAAGCCCGTGCGCAGCCAGATGTCGCTGGTGCTGATGCAGTCCTACTGGATCACCGACCTGCCGCAGCGGCTATGGCAGGGTGTGGCCAGCCAGTTTGGCAGCCGTACCGAACTCGTCGCCGAAAACGAAAAACTCAAAACCGAAAACCTGCTGTTGCAGGGTCGCATGCAAAAGCTTGCCGCCCTCACCGAGCAGAACGTACGGTTGCGCGAGTTGCTCAATTCTTCCGCGCTGGTCAACGAAAAGGTCGAAGTGGCCGAGTTGATCGGCATGGACCCCAACCCCTTCACCCATCGCATCATCATCAACAAAGGTGAGCGCGACGGTGTAGTCCTCGGCCAGCCGGTGCTCGATGCCCGTGGCCTGATGGGCCAGGTGGTCGAGTTGATGCCGTACACCTCCCGTGTACTGCTGCTGACCGACACCACCCACAGCATTCCCGTGCAGGTGAACCGCAACGGCTTGCGGGCGATTGCCAGTGGCACCGGCAACCCCGAGCGCCTGGAACTGCGCCACGTCGCCGACACCGCGGACATCAAGGAAGGCGACCTGCTGGTCAGTTCCGGTCTGGGCCAGCGTTTCCCCGCCGGTTACCCGGTGGCGACGGTCAAGGAAGTGATCCACGACTCCGGTCAGCCGTTCGCCATTGTCCGCGCAGTGCCAACTGCTGCCTTGAACCGCAGCCGCTACCTGCTGCTGGTGTTCAGCGACAACCGCACCGCTGAAGAGCGCGCCAATGACGCGGCTCAGGCCCAGGAACACCTGGATGCGCTGGGCGGTGGCCCGATCATTCCGCCGACCGTGGCCAAACCGGTCGGTGTGATTGCCCCGGCCGCCGCTGCCCCGGCTGCACCCGCGACGCCTGCGCCGGCCGCTGCGACCCCGGCCAAACCGCCTGCCGCGCATCCCGCTGCCACCAAGCCGCCTGCGACGACCCCGGCTGCCAAACCACCGGCTGCGGTGAAACCGGCCGCCAAACCGCCTGTCTCCGCGCCAGCCACTACAGGGGGGAGAGAATAAATGCCCGGTGCTACCGCTTCCCGAAATGGCTGGATGGTGTGGATGACATTCGCCATCGGCATGTTGCTCAGCGTTTCGCCACTGCCGCAGTTCATGGAAATCCTGCGTCCCTTGTGGCTCGCCCTGCTGCTGGCCTTCTGGGCGCTGGCGATGCCGCAGAAAGTCGGCATGGTTACCGCGTTTTGCCTTGGGTTGGCCGAAGACGTGCTCTACGGCACCTTGCTGGGCCAGAATGCCTTGATCCTGACGCTCATCACGTTCCTGGTGCTGTCGTTGCAACAGCGGCTGCGGATGTTCCCGATGTGGCAGCAAAGCCTGGTGATCCTGGTGATCTTCGGGCTCGCGCAGCTGGTGCAACTGTGGCTCAGCGCCCTGACCGGCAACCGTCAGCCCACGCTGGCGCTGGTTTTACCCGCACTGGTCAGCGCATTGCTCTGGCCCTGGATCAGCTTCGGTTTGCGCGGGTTGCGTCGACGCTACAAAATCAACTGATTCGCTCAGACATGGCCCGCACTTGGTGACACGGGGGCACTAAACAGGGAGATGTCTTGATGAAACAGTTGTACCTCGCCTCAGGTTCGCCGCGCCGGCGTGAATTGCTCACGCAGATCGGCGTGCCGTTCTCCGCCATCGCTGCGGACATTGATGAAACCCCTTTGAATCACGAATCGCCGTCGGCCTATGTCGAGCGCCTGGCGCGCGGCAAGGCTGAGGCCGGACGCCGCGCGGTGGTGTCCGACCAAGCGTTTTGCGTGCTCGGTGCCGACACCGCCGTGGTCTGCGACGGCAAAATTCTCGGTAAACCGGTGGACGAAGCCGACGCGTGCGCCATGCTTATGATGTTGGCCGGCGGGGAACATGAAGTACTGACCGCCATTGCCGTGCTGGACGGTGAACGCTGCGAGTCGCGGGTCGTGCGCAGCCTGGTGCGTTTTCGCCCGATCAGTCCCCAGGAGGCCGCGGCCTACTGGGCCAGCGGCGAACCACGGGACAAGGCCGGCGGCTACGGCATCCAGGGGTTGGGCGCGGTGTTCGTCGCCGGGCTCGATGGCAGTTATTCGGCGGTGGTTGGCTTGCCGCTGTGTGAAACCGCGCAGTTGCTGGGCGATTTCGACATACCCTGTTGGCAAAACCTTAACGCGCAATGAGCGTCGTACTGACAAGATGCGGCCATTATCGTGAACACGCCTGAACGAGACCCTGCCATGAGTGAAGAGATCCTGATCAACATCACGCCGATGGAATCGCGCGTGGCGGTGGTTGAAAACGGTGTTCTGCAAGAGGTCCACGTCGAGCGCACTCAACGGCGAGGAATCGTCGGCAATATCTACAAGGGCAAGGTGGTTCGCGTACTGCCGGGCATGCAGGCGGCGTTCGTCGACATCGGCCTGGACCGCGCGGCCTTCATCCATGCCTCGGAAATTTCCCTGCGCGAAGGGCCGGCCGTCGAGAGCATCAGCGCGCTGGTGCATGAAGGCCAGAGCCTGGTGGTGCAGGTGACCAAGGATCCGATCGGTTCCAAGGGCGCGCGCCTGACCACTCAACTGTCGATCCCTTCGCGTTATCTGGTGTACATGCCGCGTACCGCGCATGTTGGCATTTCCCTGAAGATCGAAGACGAAGCCGAGCGCGAACGCCTCAAGCAGGTGGTCACCGACTGCGTGGCCAAGGAAGGGATCAAGGAAGCGGGCGGCTTCATCCTGCGCACCGCCGCCGAAGGCGCGGGCGCCGATGAAATCCTCATGGACATCCGCTACCTGCGCAGGCTCTGGGATCAGATCAGTGAGCAGATCAAGACCATCAGCGCACCGAGCGTGATCTACGAGGACCTCGGCCTGGCCTTGCGGACCCTGCGCGATCTGGTGAGCCCGAAGATCGAGAAGATCCGTATCGACTCGCGGGAGACCTTCCAGAAAACCACGCAGTTCGTCGCCGAACTCATGCCGGAAATCGCCGATCGCCTGGAACACTACCCCGGCGAGCGGCCGATCTTCGACCTGTACGGCGTCGAGGACGAAATCCAGAAAGCCCTCGAACGCAAAGTCCCGCTGAAGTCCGGCGGTTACCTGGTGGTGGACCCGGCGGAAGCCATGACCACCATCGACGTCAACACCGGGGCGTTCGTCGGTCATCGCAACCTAGAAGAAACCATCTTCAAGACCAACCTGGAGGCGGCCACCGCCATCGCTCGCCAACTGCGCCTGCGTAACCTGGGCGGGATCATCATCATCGACTTCATCGACATGGAAGATGAGGAGCACCAGCGTCAGGTGCTGCGCACGCTGGAAAAACAGCTGGAGCGCGACCACGCCAAGACCAACATCATCGGCATCACCGAACTGGGCCTGGTGCAGATGACGCGCAAGCGTACCCGCGAAAGCCTCGAACAAGTGCTGTGCGAGCCGTGCACGAGTTGCCAGGGGCGCGGCAAGCTGAAGACGCCGGAAACCGTTTGCTACGAAATCTTCCGTGAAATCCTCCGCGAAGCTCGCGCTTATCAGGCAGAGGGCTATCGTGTATTGGCGAACCAGAAAGTCGTTGACCGCTTGCTCGACGAAGAGTCAGGCAACGTTGCCGAACTGGAAGGTTTTATCGGACGCACCATCCGGTTCCAGGTGGAAACCATGTATTCCCAGGAACAATACGACGTGGTGCTGCTCTGAATCCCTGTGCTTTTTCCTCACTAGAACGGCTGGCCTCAGCTTGTTGCAGTTTTTTTGCCATGGGAGCCAACTGACATGGACCGTCTGACACGCCTGATGGCCGCACTGACCCGTTGGGGTCTGGGCCTGTGCGCGTTGGTTTTGGTGTTGATGGCGCTTTACGTCAGCCTGGGGCGCGAGCTGACGCCGCTGGTGGCCGAGTATCAGGCCGAAGTCGAAGCCAAGGGCAGTGCCGCCCTTGGCATGCCGTTGAACATCGGCGCGCTGGAAGGCAACTGGCGCGGTTTCGCACCGATTCTGTTCGCCCACGATGTCACGGTCGGCGAGGGCAGCCATGCCCTGCACCTGGACCAGGTACGCGTGGTCCCGGACGTCTGGGCCAGTCTGCTGGCGCGCGAAGTGCGCATCGCCCACCTTGAACTCAACGGTCTGAAGATCAACCTCAAGGAAGGCGAGGACGGGCATTGGGCGCTGCAAGGCCTGCCGGTGCAGGAGGATCAGCCGCTCGATCCGGAGCAACTGCTCAACCGGATGCAAATGGTGCAGCAACTGTCGGTGCTCGACAGCCAGGTGACGTTGCAGCCGCTGGATCAGCCGCCGCTGACCTTCACCTACGTAGGCCTGAACCTGAAAACCGGGGCCTACCGGCAACGGCTCGATGCACGACTGAACCTGCCCGACGGCCAGCCGGTGGCAATGAGCCTGCGCACACGCATCCGGGCCAGCCAGTGGCAGGACGGCGAAGCCGATGGCTATCTGAGCCTGCCGCAAAGCGACTGGTCGAAGTGGCTGCCTGAACGCCTGACCCAACAATGGAATTTTTCCCGGATCAAGGCCGGTGGCGAGCTTTGGTTCAACTGGAACAAGGGCGCGTTGCAGAGTGGCGCGATCCGCTTGAACGCGCCGCAGCTCAAGGGTGCCTACGCCGAGCGCAAACCGATCCAGATCAACAACCTCGCGCTCAACGGTTACTTCCAGCGTAACGCCGAAGGTTTCCTCGTGACCCTCGATTCCCTGGCGATGAACCTGGGCGAGACCCGCTGGGAGTCACGCCTGCAACTGCGCCAGAGCCATGCCACCGACAAGGCCGAGGAACTCTGGCATCTGCAAGCCGACCGCCTCGACCTGACGCCACTGACACCCTTGCTCAATGCCCTGGCGCCTTTCCCGCAGGGGCTTGCCACGGCGGTCGAACGACTCAAGGTCACCGGTGGTTTGCGCAACGTGCTGCTCGATTTCCGCCCCGGTGCCACTGACGACAGCAAGGTCAGCTTTGCCGCCAACCTCGATCAGGTCGGCTTCGATGCCTACCACGGCGCGCCGGCGGCGAGAAATGTCAGCGGCAGTATCAGCGGTGACCTTGGCCATGGCGAACTGCGGATGGACAGCAAGGACTTCGTCCTGCACCTGGACCCGATCTTCGCCAAGCCATGGCAATACATCCAGGCGAACGCCCGGCTGACCTGGAAGCTCGACAAGGAAGGTTTCACCCTGATCGCGCCGTACCTGAAGGTGCTGGGCGAGGAAGGCAAGATTGCCGGCGACTTCCTCATCCGCCTGCATTTCGACCACTCCCAGGAAGACTACATGGATCTGCGGGTCGGCCTGGTGGAGGGGGATGGCAAATACACCGCCAAGTACCTGCCGGAAGTGCTCAGCCCGGAGCTCGACGAATGGCTGCGTACCGCCATTCTCAAGGGCGCGGTCGATCAGGGTTTCTTCC
The DNA here is from genome assembly GCF_040947875.1 of Pseudomonas sp. MYb118. Taxonomy (NCBI): domain Bacteria; kingdom Pseudomonadati; phylum Pseudomonadota; class Gammaproteobacteria; order Pseudomonadales; family Pseudomonadaceae; genus Pseudomonas; species Pseudomonas sp. MYb118. Next base: position 2,662,731 of record NZ_JBFRXN010000002.1, read on the forward strand.
AGTATCAGGGCTCGCTGAACCATGGGGCGGCCGACGCTGACCGCAGCATCAGCCTGTTCTTCAAGGTGCACGATGCCGAGCTGGCCTTCCAGCCGGGCTGGCCGCATGTCAGCAAGGTCAGTGGCGATGTGTTCATCGAAGACAGTGGCGTGCGGATTCTGGCGAGCAAAGGCCAGTTGCTCGACACCCAGGTCAGTGACATCTACGTCAATATTCCGCACGCGCCCGCCGGGCAAAGTGTCCACCTGTTACTCGATGGCGCCTTCGACGGCGGCCTGGGTGATGGCCTGAAAATTCTCCAGGAAGCACCGATCGGCACCGCTGACACCTTTGCCGGATGGCAGGGCGAGGGCGACCTTACCGGCAAGCTGAAGCTGGATATTCCGCTGGTCAAGGGTGAGGAACCGAAGATCCTGGTCGACTTCAAGACGGCCAAGGCCCGCTTGAAACTCGCCGAACCGGCCCTCGAACTGACTCAGCTCAAGGGCGATTTCCGCTTCGACAGCGCCAAGGGCCTGAGCGGGCAGAACATCAGCGCTCGCGCGTTCGACAGGCCGGTTACGGCGCAGATCTTCGCCGACGGCAGCCCGGGCAAGATCAAGACGCGGGTCAGTGCCTCCGGCCAGGTCGAGGTCAAGAAACTCACCGATTGGCTCAGCGTGAGCCAACCGCTGCCCGTGTCGGGGCTGATTCCTTATCAGCTGCAACTGAACCTGGGCGGCGATGACAGTCAGTTGATGGTCAGTTCCAGCCTCAAGGGGGTGGCCGTCGATCTGCCTGCGCCGTTCGGCATGGCCGCCGATGTCGGGCGCGACACGATGTTTCGCATGACCCTGCAAGGGCAGGATCGTCGTTACTGGGTTAAGTATGGAGATCTGGCGAGCTTCACGTTCGAGGCGCCGCCTGCCAGCTTTGCCGACGGTCGCGGCGAGTTGTTCCTCGGCAATGGCGATGCGGTCCTGCCGGGGGCCAAGGGCCTGCGGGTACGCGGAGCGCTGTCCGAGCTGGATGTCGGTCCCTGGAAAACGCTGGTGGACAAGTACGCCGGACAGGATCCGGGCGGCAGCGCCAAGCAGTTGCTCAGCAGCGTCGACGTCAAGGTCGGCAAGCTCAGCGGTGTCGGCACCACACTGGATCAGGCGGCGGTGCAGCTCAACCGCAAGCCGAGCGCGTGGGCCTTGCAGCTCGACAGTCAGCAGGTCAAGGGCAACGCCAACATCCCCGATACGAAAGGTGCGCCCATCGCGGTCAACCTGCAATACGTGCGCTTGCCCGCACCGGACCCGACCGTGCAGGCTGACGAGAACGCGCCGGACCCGCTGGCCAGCGTCGACCCGACGAAGATCCCGGCGCTGGATATCACCATCAACCAGTTGTTCCAGGGCCAGGATCTGGTCGGGGGCTGGTCGCTGAAAATACGCCCGACCGGCAAGGGCATTGCCCTCAACACCATGGACATGGGGCTCAAGGGCATCCTGTTGCAGGGTGATGGCGGCTGGGAAGGCACGCCAGTGGCTTCTGCCAGTTGGTTCAAGGGGCGCGCCAGCGGCAAGAATCTGGCCGATGTGCTCAAGGGCTGGGGCTTTGCCCCAACCGTGACCAGTGAAGAGTTCCACATGGATATCGACGGGCGCTGGCCCGGCTCGCCGGCGTGGCTGGCCACCAAGCGTTTCTCCGGTACGCTGGATGCTTCGCTGAACAAAGGTCAGTTCGTCGAGGTCGAGGGCGGTGCCCAGGCGCTGCGGGTATTCGGTCTGCTCAACTTCAACTCCATCGGCCGGCGCTTGCGCCTGGACTTCTCCGACCTGTTCGGCAAGGGCTTGAGCTATGACCGGGTCAAGGGCCTGCTGACCGCGACGAACGGCGTCTATGTAACCAGCAAGCCGATCGTGATGACGGGGCCGTCGAGTAACGTGGAGCTGGATGGCACACTCAGCCTGGTGGACGAGCAGATCGACGCCAAGCTGCTGGTGACTCTGCCGGTGACCAACAACCTGCCGATTGCCGCGTTGATCGTCGGCGCGCCGGCGGTCGGTGGCGCGCTGTTCCTGATCGACAAATTGATCGGTGACCGCGTGGCGCGTTTCGCCAGTGTAAAATACACGGTCAAAGGCCCCTACAAAGAGCCGAAAATCACCTTCGACAAGCCGTTTTGATCCACCCCGCCCTCTGTAGGAGCGAGCTTGCTCGCGATTGGTCGTCAACGATAACGCTGGCCACCTGACACACTGCGGTGACTGTGATTCCATCGCGAGCAAGCTCGCTCCTACAGGTCCCAAGGAATAGCCCATGTCCCTAGCGGTGATTCAAATGGTCAGCCAGAGCGATGTGCTGGCCAATCTGGCCCAGGCCCGTCGCCTGCTCGAACAGGCCGCTGCGCAAGGCGCGAAGCTGGCGGTGCTGCCGGAAAACTTCGCCGCCATGGGTCGTCGCGATGTCGTCGACATCGGTCGCGCCGAGGCGCTGGGTGAAGGGCCGATCCTGCCATGGTTGAAACAGACCGCCCGTGACCTCAAGTTATGGATAGTGGCGGGCACGTTGCCGTTGCCGCCGGTGGATCAGCCGATGGCCAAGTCTCACGCCTGTTCGTTGCTGGTCAACGATCAGGGCGAAACGGTGGCGCGCTACGACAAGTTGCACCTGTTCGATGTGGATGTGGCTGACAGCCGTGGGCGCTATCGTGAATCCGATGACTATGCTTTCGGAAGTGGAGTGGTGGTAGCCGACACGCCGGTGGGCCGATTGGGCCTGACGGTGTGTTATGACCTGCGCTTCCCCGAGCTGTACAGTGAATTGCGCGCTGCGGGCGCCGAGTTGATCACCGCGCCATCGGCGTTCACGGCGGTGACCGGCGCTGCGCACTGGGAGGTGCTGATTCGCGCACGGGCCATCGAGACACAGTGTTACGTGCTCGCGGCTGCCCAGGGTGGAACGCATCCGGGGCCGAGGGAAACCTGGGGGCATGCGGCGATTGTCGACCCCTGGGGCCGGGTCCTGGCGCAACAGGATCAAGGCGAGGCCGTGCTGCTGGCCGAACGCGATAGCAGCGAACAGGCGTCCATCCGGGCGCGGATGCCGGTGTCCAGTCACCGGCGCTTTTTCTCGCAGGGCGCCCGGCGACCTGCCTCAGAACGTTGAATTAAGGCGTAAAGCATATGAGCGAGTTGTTGTCCTCAGTCAGTGAACACCTCCTGGCGCCTGGCGGCGTCACCCTCGAAAGCCTGCAAGGTGTGCTCGGCGATCTGGCCGGCCCGGGCATTGATGCCGCCGACCTGTATTTCCAGGGACAGATTTCCGAGTCGTGGGCGCTGGAAGACGGGATCGTCAAGGAAGGCAGTTTCAACCTCGACCAGGGCGTTGGCGTGCGGGCGCAATCGGGTGAAAAGACCGGTTTTGCCTACAGCAATGCCATCACCCTCGAAGCCCTCGGTGCCGCGGCCCGTGCCGCCCGCTCGATCTCCCGTGCCGGGCAGAATGGCACGGTGCAGGCCTTCACCGCCCAGGACGTCGCGCAACTGTACGCGCCGGATAACCCCCTGGAAGTGCTGACCCGTGCGGAAAAGGTCGACCTGCTCAAGCGTATCGACGTTGCCACTCGCGCCCTCGACCCGCGTATCCAGCAAGTGACTGTGAGCATGGCCGGGGTCTGGGAGCGCATCCTGGTCGCCGCGACCGACGGCAGCCTGGCGGCGGATGTGCGTCCGCTGGTGCGCTTCAACGTCAGCGTGATCGTTGAACAGAACGGCCGCCGCGAGCGCGGTGGCCATGGTGGTGGCGGGCGTACCGACTACCGTTATTTCCTCGCCGAAGACCGCGCCATGGGCTATGCCCGTGAGGCGCTGCGTCAGGCGCTGGTCAACCTCGAAGCCATCCCGGCGCCGGCCGGTACGCTGCCGGTGGTATTGGGTTCGGGTTGGTCCGGTGTGCTGCTGCACGAAGCGGTCGGTCATGGCCTGGAAGGCGACTTCAACCGCAAGGGCAGTTCGGCCTACAGCGGCCGCATGGGCGAAATGGTTGCGTCCAAGCTGTGCACCATCGTCGATGACGGCACGCTGGCCGGTCGTCGCGGCTCGCTGAGTGTCGATGACGAAGGCACTCCAACCGAGTGCACCACGCTGATCGAGAACGGCGTCCTCAAGGGCTACATGCAGGACAAGCTCAACGCTCGCCTGATGGGCGTGGCCCGTACCGGCAACGGCCGTCGCGAGTCCTATGCGCACCTGCCGATGCCGCGCATGACCAACACCTACATGCTGGCGGGCGAGAGCGATCCGGCGGAAATCATCGCTTCGGTGAAACGCGGTATCTACTGCGCCAACCTCGGCGGCGGCCAGGTCGATATCACCAGCGGCAAGTTCGTGTTCTCCACCAGCGAGGCGTACCTGATCGAGGACGGCAAGATCACCGCGCCGGTCAAGGGCGCAACGCTGATCGGTAACGGTCCGGAAGCCATGAGCAAGGTGTCGATGGTCGGCAACGACCTGTCGCTGGACAGCGGCGTGGGTACGTGCGGCAAGGATGGGCAGTCGGTGCCGGTGGGTGTCGGCCAGCCAACGCTGAAGATCGACGCGATCACCGTGGGTGGCACGGGCGCGTAAGCTGTGAAGCTGCGGGTGGGGCGCCTGGCGACCCACCCGTTTGGAAACTCAGCGCAGGCCGCGTTGGGTTTCGTCCAGCTCACGGATGTATTTGAAGATTTTACGGCTCGAGGCAGGAGGCTTGTTGTGCGCCACCTCGTGCTGGGCCTGACGGACCAGGGAGCGTAACTGCTGGCGATCAGCCTCCGGGTACTCGGAGACGAATTTCTCCAGCACGGCGTCGTCACCGCCAATCAGGCGATCGCGCCAGCGTTCCAGGTTATGGAAACGTTCGTTGTATTGGCGAGTGGAGGCATCGAGTTGATCGAGCAGAACCAGAATCGCGTCAGTGTCCTGATCGCGCATCAGTTTGCCGATGAACTGCAAATGCCGTTTACGCGCGATGTGCGCAACGTGCTTGGGCGCATCCGCCAGGGCCCGGCGCAGGGCGTCGGTCAGCGGCAGTTTTGCCAGCAGGTCAGGCTTGAGCGTCGTGAGGCGCTCGCCGAGGTCAACCAGAGCATGCAGCTCGCGTTTGACCTGGGATTTGCTTTTTTCTCCCGTATCGAGGGAGTCGTCGTAAGAATCAACCATGGTGGCCGTCCGCAAGAAAACGCCGCCATGATAACCAGTCGGGGGCCGCTTGTCCGGCCCGGTCGCTCGAAGGCCTATCCCGATAGCAGAATTTGAGTGGAGAACAGCATGAGTGCAGTTGAAAGCGTCGGCCCACAAGCATTGCCGGCACTGCAGGAACAAGTCGAGCAGATCATTGCTGAAGCCAAGCGTCAGGGCGCCAGTGCCTGTGAGGTGGCGGTGTCGCTGGAGCAGGGCCTGTCGACCTCGGTGCGCCAGCGCGAAGTCGAAACGGTCGAGTTCAATCGCGACCAGGGTTTTGGCATCACCTTGTACGTGGGCCAGCGCAAGGGCTCGGCCAGCACCTCGGCCAGTGGCCCGGACGCGATTCGCGAAACCGTCGCCGCGGCACTGGCGATTGCCAAACATACGTCTGAGGACGAAGCCGCCGGCCTGGCGGATGCCGCGCTGATGGCCAGGGACCTGCAGGATTTCGACCTGTTCCACCAGTGGGACATCACCCCCGAGCAGGCCATCGAGAAAGCCCTGCTCTGCGAAGCCGCGGCTTTCGACGCCGACGCGCGGATCAAGAACGCCGACGGCACCACCTTGAGCACCCATCAGGGTTGCCGGGTCTACGGCAACAGTCATGGCTTCATTGGTGGCTATGCCTCGACGCGCCATAGCTTGAGCTGCGTGATGATCGCCGAGGCCGATGGCCAGATGCAGCGCGATTACTGGTATGACGTCAATCGCATTGGCACCTTGCTCGCCGACCCGGTGAGCATCGGCCAGCGTGCCGCACAGCGGGCCGCGAGCCGCCTGGGTGCGCGTCCGGTGCCAACCTGTGAAGTGCCAGTGCTGTTTTCCGCCGAGCTGGCCGGTGGTCTGTTCGGCAGTTTCCTTTCGGCGATTTCCGGCGGCAGCCTGTATCGCAAATCCTCGTTCCTGGAAGGCACCCTCGGGCAGAAGCTGTTTCCCGAATGGCTGACGATTGATGAACGTCCACACCTGGCCCGTGCCTTGGGCAGCGCGGCGTTCGACGGCGACGGCCTGGCCACTTATGCCAAGCCGTTCGTCGAAAAGGGCGAGTTGGTGTCCTACATCCTCGGCACCTATTCCGGGCGCAAACTGGGCATGCCGAGCACCGCCAACGCCGGTGGCGTGCACAACCTGTTCGTCACCCATGGCGACGAAGACCAGGCCGCGTTGCTGCGCCGCATGGGCCGTGGCCTGCTGGTCACCGAGCTGATGGGGCAGGGCCTGAACATGGTTACCGGCGACTACTCGCGCGGTGCGGCGGGCTACTGGGTGGAAAACGGTGAAATCCAGTTCGCCGTCCAGGAAGTGACCATTGCCGGCAACATGCGCGACATGTTCAAGCAGATCGTCGCGGTGGGTAACGACCTGGAAGTGCGCAGCAACATCCGCACGGGGTCGGTGCTGATCGAGCGCATGACGGTGGCGGGTAGCTAAACCGTTCGCTGCATGACAAAGGCGCGCCACCCATCGGGTGGCGCGCCTTTTTTTATCCTTACAACCTCCCCCTGTAGGAGCGAGCTTGCTCGCGATGGCGGCAAGACAGTCAACACACGAGTGCCTGATACACCGCTATCGCGAGCAAGCTCGCTCCTACAGTAGAAAGCATAAACCTTGGTAGGCTTGTTTTGGTTCTCATTATCATCTAATAATAAATCTCATTACCGAATGAGCCCGGATCATGAGTTCTGCCTTGCACGATCAGCCGTACCTCGATAGCTGGCGCTGGATGAGTCGCCAGATCCGCTGCGCGCTGGACCCCGACGAGCCTCGCCTGATCGAACACTATCTGGCCGAAGGCCGCTATCTGGCGTGTTGCACGGCGACCTCACCCTGGACCATCGCCGAAACCACTTTCCGTCTGCTGCTCGACACCGCCGCCGATGTCGCGCTGCCCTGGCACTGGCGGACCTTCTGCCTGGATCAGGCGTGGCGCCCGCTGCGTGATCTCGAACGCCTGTCCCTGTGCAAATGCCGTCTCAAACGCTGGCAGAGCTACACCTGGCAACTGGCGACCTGCGAGTTGCAACCCTCGATTCCCCTCATTGAACTGGTGCAAGGATTTTCTGATGAACAAGACTCGTATTGAGCGCGACAGCATGGGCGAGCTGCAGGTCCCGGTGGATGCGCTCTACGGCGCACAGACCCAACGTGCGGTGGACAACTTCCCGATCAGCGGCAAGCCGATGCCGGTGCAGTTCATTCGTGCGCTGATCCTGGCCAAGGCTGCTGCCGCCCGCGCCAACATTGATCTCGAGCAGATCACCGCCGCCCAGGGCAATGCCATCGTCGAAGTCGCGCTGGAGTTGCTCAAGGGCGATTTCATGCAGCACTTCCCGGTGGATATTTTCCAGACCGGTTCTGGCACCAGTTCCAACATGAACGCCAACGAAGTGATCGCGACCCTTGCCAGCCGCCAACTCGGCGAGCCGGTGAACCCCAACGATCACGTCAACTGCGGGCAGAGCAGCAACGACATCATCCCGACCACCATCCATGTCAGCGCGGCGCTGGCGCTGCACGAGCAACTGCTGCCGGCACTGACGCGCCTGGTGCAGGTGATCGAGCGCAAGGCTGAAGACGTTCATCACCATGTCAAAACCGGCCGCACCCACCTGATGGATGCGATGCCGGTGCGCATGAGCCAGGTACTCAACGGCTGGGCCCAGCAATTGAAGGCCAACATCGCGCACCTTGAAGATCTGTTGCCGAGCCTGCAATCCCTGGCCCAGGGCGGCACGGCAGTGGGCACCGGGATCAATGCGCATCCGCAATTCGCCGCGCGTTTCAGCCAGGAGCTGAGCACGTTGACCCAGGTGTCGTTCCAGCCGGGCACCAACCTGTTTGCCCTGATTGGCTCGCAGGACACCGCCGTCGCGGTCTCCGGGCAGTTGAAAACCACTGCGGTGTCGTTGATGAAAATCGCCAACGACCTGCGCTGGATGAACTCGGGCCCCCTGGCCGGTCTCGGTGAAATCGAACTCGAAGCCCTGCAGCCGGGCTCGTCGATCATGCCGGGCAAGGTCAACCCGGTCATCCCCGAGGCGACCGCCATGGTCGCCGCCCAGGTGATCGGCAATGACACGGTGATCGCCATTGCCGGCCAGTCGGGCAATTTCGAACTGAACGTGATGCTGCCGATCATCGCCCAGAACCTGTTGAGCAGCATCGAGCTGCTGGCCAATGCCAGTCACCTGCTGGGTGAAAAGGCCATCGCCAGCTTCAAGGTCAATGACGCACGGCTCAAGGAAGCGCTGTCGCGCAACCCGATCCTGGTGACGGCGCTCAACCCGATCATCGGTTACCAGAAGGCCGCCGAGATTGCCAAGAAGGCTTACCAGCAGGGCCGGCCGGTGATTGATGTGGCACTGGAGCACACCGACCTGACCCGCAGCCAGCTGGAAGAACTGCTCAATCCGGAAAAACTCACCGCTGGCGGCGTGTAACCAGCGCAACCGCTTTGGAGGCTCACCATGGAACACTGGAAACGCACAATCGAACGGGCAAACCGCTGTTTCATGCAGGGCGAACTGGTGGATGCCCGTGAGGCCTACCTGCAAGCCCTGGCCCTGGCCCAGGTGCTGTTCGAGCGCTGGCCCGACGCCGACGAAGCGGTAGCCGCCTGCGTGATCTCCCATCACAACCTGGCGGACCTGCACCTGCGCCTGAACCAGCCGGAGGAGAGCGCCGAGTATCTGTGCGCCATCCACCAGCGGTTGCTCAAGACCATACAGGACGTGCGCCTGTCGCCCGCGCTGCGGGAAGCGGCGCTGCGTCAGAGCAGCAAGACCTACGTCGAACTGTTGAATTTCATCAGCGAACACGGCGAATACCCGCGCACCCATCGCCTGCTGCACACCGATGCCGCGTCGCCGCCCGCGCCACACCATCACGGAGTCCATTGAAATGGCTTTTACCTTGCCTGCCTTGCCGTATGCCTACGATGCCCTGGAACCGCACATTGATGCCAAGACCATGGAAATCCATTACACCAAGCATCACCAGACCTACATCAACAACCTCAATGCGGCGGTCGAGGGCACCGAGTTTGCCGAGTGGCCAGTGGAAAAGCTGGTAGCTGCCGTGAAGCAACTGCCGGAAAACCTGCGCGCCGCCGTGATCAACCAGGGCGGCGGTCATGCCAACCATTCGTTGTTCTGGGAAGTCATGGTGCCCAACGGCGGTGGCCAGCCGGACGGCGAGCTGGCCAAGGCCATCGACGAACAATTGGGCGGTCTCGAGCGCTTCAAGGAAGCCTTCACCAAGGCCGCGCTGACCCGTTTCGGCAGTGGCTGGGCCTGGCTCAGCGTGACCCCGCAGAAGACCCTGGTGGTTGAAAGCAGCGGCAACCAGGACAGCCCATTGATGAGCGGCAATACGCCGATCCTCGGTCTGGATGTCTGGGAGCATGCCTATTACCTGCAATACCAGAACCGTCGCCCTGAATACATCAACGCTTTTTACAACGTGATCAATTGGCCCGAAGTCGCTGCACGCTATCAGGCTGCACTGGTTTGAAGCTTCTATAAAAATAATCCAGGGCTGACTATGGGCACTGAAACACTGGCGATCGGAAGTGGGCGGATGTTTCGCTACGCGTTGGGATCGCTGTTATTGCTGGCGGGCATGAGCCTGCTGGTCGCCCAGGGCCTGACGTGGTTGGGGCTCGAGCCGAAACTGTTGCGCGCGTTACAGGGCGGTGCGATCTGCGCCCTGGGCACGGCATTGGGTGCCGTGCCGGTGCTGGTGATCCGGCGCATGCCCCAGGCGCTCAGTGACACCCTGCTCGGCTTCGGCGCCGGAGTGATGCTCGCGGCGACAGCGTTTTCGCTGATCGTCCCGGGCATCTCTGCGGCGGAAAACCTCGGGCTGACCCCGTGGGCGGCCAGCGGGCTGATCAGTTTCGGCATCCTGCTGGGTGCGTTCGGCCTGTTCCTGGTGGATCGGAAAGTCTCCGGTGCCTCACCGGAAATGCTCGTTGGCACACCGGAGCGCCCGGTCATCCCGCCGCGGATCTGGTTGTTCGTGTTTGCCATCATTGCCCACAACATTCCGGAAGGCATGGCCGTGGGCGTTTCGGCAGGCGGCGGCATGCCCGACGCCGATAGCCTGGCCATGGGCATTGCCTTGCAGGATGTGCCGGAAGGGCTGGTGATTGCGCTGGTCCTGGCGGGCGCGGGCATGTCGAGGATCAAGGCATTCCTGATCGGTGCGGCGTCCGGGTTGGTCGAGCCGGTGTTTGCCCTGTTGTGCGCCTGGCTGGTCAGCCTGGCTGAACTGATCCTGCCGTTGGGCCTGGCGTTGGCTGCCGGGGCGATGCTGTTGGTGGTCACCCATGAAGTCATCCCGGAGTCGCGCCGCCATGGTCACGACAAGCTGGCCAGCCTCGGGCTGCTGATCGGGTTCTGTCTGATGATGGTGATGGATACCGCGTTGGCTTAGCCGGGGAGGGGCGGCAGTGGGGCAAGCCCGCTGCCGCAGGCTGCTGACTTATTCGCCTTCGTCAAAATAGTTGTTGATCAACGCCACCAGCGCATCGAGCGCTTCCTGTTCCTGTTCGCCTTCAGTGCTCAGATGGATTTTGGTGCCCTTGCCGGCGGCGAGCATCATCATGGCCATGATGCTTTTGCCGTCGACCATGGACGCCGGGGTGCGCCCGGCCCTGATCTGGCAAGGAAACTGACCGGCCACGCCGACGAATTTGGCGGAAGCACGGGCATGCAGGCCCAGCTTGTTGATGATTTCGATTTCCAGAGCAGGCATCGCGATGTGAATCCTTTAGGTGAGGTCGCGGTGGCGGACCTGGACATTCTTCAGGGATTTTTGCAGGACCTGACCCAGGCGCTCGGTCAGGTAGACGGAGCGGTGGTGCCCGCCCGTGCAGCCAATGGCAATGGTGACATAGGCGCGGTTGCTGGCGGCGAAGCGGGGCAGCCATTTGAGCAGGTAGGAGGAAATGTCCTGGAACATCTCCTCGACATCCGGCTGGGCGGCCAGGTATTCGGCAACGGGTTGATCGAGGCCGGATTGCTCGCGTAGCTCCGGCTTCCAGTAAGGGTTGGGCAGGCACCGCACGTCGAACACCAGGTCGGCGTCCACCGGCATGCCACGCTTGAACCCGAACGACTCCACCAGGAACGCCGTACCGGGCTCCGGCTGGTTCAGCAGGCGCAGCTTGATGGTGTCGCGCAACTGGTACAGGTTCAGACTGGTGGTGTTGACCTTGAGGTCGGCGAGGTCGGCGATCGGCCCCAGCAGATTGGTCTCGTCGTTGATCGCCTCGGCCAGCGAGCGATTGGCGCTGCTCAGCGGGTGGCGGCGACGGGTTTCCGAAAAACGCTTGAGCAAGGTCTCTTCGTCGGCATCCAGGTACAGGACATCGCACTGGATGTGCCGGCTGCGGACTTCCTCGAGCAGTTCGGGAAAACGGGTCAGGTGGCTTGGCAGGTTGCGCGCGTCGATGGACACGGCCACCAGCGGTTGCGACAGTTCGGTATGGATCAGCGCGCGTTCGGCCAGTTCCGGCAGCAACCCGGCGGGCAGGTTGTCGATGCAGTAGTAACCGTTGTCCTCGAGCACGTCGAGCGCGGTACTTTTACCTGAGCCGGAGCGACCACTGACGATGATCAAGCGCATGATTAGTGCCCGTTTTGCTCGTCCAGGACAACCTGATACAAGGCTTCATTGCTCGCGGCGCTGCGCAGGCGATCACGGACTTCCTTGCGATCGAGCATGCTGGCGATCTGACGGAGCAATTCAAGGTGCGCATCGGTAGCGGCTTCCGGGACCAGCAGGACGAACAGCAGGTCCACCGGAGCGCCGTCGATGGCGTCGAAGTCGATGGGAGCATCCAGGTGCATCAGGGCACTGATGGGCGAGGTGCAACCCTTGAGTCGGCAGTGCGGGATGGCGATACCGTTGCCAAAACCGGTCGAGCCGAGTTTTTCACGGGCGATCAGCGCCTCGAAGACATCTTGCATCTCCAGATCGGGGACTTCCCGGGCGATCAGGTTGGCAATTTGTTCGAGGGCTTTCTTTTTGCTGCCACCCGGCACGTTCACCAGGGAACGGCCGGGGGTCAGGATGCTTTCAAGTCGGATCATGGGTAGGGAGTGTTAACGACCGGTTGCGCCCTGGAGGAGGCTCTGGGTCTTTTCCTTATGCTTTTTGAGTTGTTTATCCAGCTTGTCGGTCAGTGCGTCGATGGCCGCGTACATGTCGGTATGTTCCGCGTTGGCGACCACTTCACCGCCAGGAATATGCAGGGTGGCTTCGATTTTCTGTTTGAGCTTTTCGACGGTCATCGTGACCTGGACATTGGTGATCTTGTCGAAGTGTCGCTCCAGCCGATCGAGTTTTTCGCCGATGTAGGTGCGAAGAGGTTCGGTCACTTCCAGTTGGTGTCCACTGATGTTGACTTGCATACAGCTTCTCCTTCGTTGCCAGTGCATAAAGCGGCAGGCACTGATTACCTGCCACTGGAACGCTGTGGCGTGGCTCTACATCAACCGCTTGCGTTCGCTCGAAGGCGCGATCCCGAGGGATTCGCGGTACTTGGCGACGGTGCGGCGAGCCACCTGAATGCCTTGTGCCTCCAGTAAACCAGCGATCTTGCTGTCACTCAACGGCTTTTTCTGATTTTCCGCGGCAACCAGTTTTTTGATGATCGCGCGGATCGCCGTGGACGAGCATTCGCCGCCTTCGGAGGTGCTGACGTGGCTGGAGAAAAAGTATTTCAGTTCATAAATGCCCCGTGGGGTGTGCATGAACTTCTGGGTGGTCACCCGGGAAATCGTCGATTCGTGCATGCCCACCGCCTCGGCGATGTCGTGCAGGACCAGCGGTTTCATCGCTTCGTCGCCGTACTCCAGAAAACCGCGCTGATGCTCGACGATCTGGGTGGCAACTTTCATCAGGGTTTCGTTGCGGCTCTGCAGGCTCTTGATGAACCAGCGGGCTTCCTGCAACTGATTGCGCATGAAGGTGTTGTCGGCGCTGGTATCGGCGCGGCGGACAAAACCGGCGTACTGGGCGTTGACCCGCAGCCGTGGCACGGACTCCTGGTTGAGCTCCACCAGCCAGCGCTCGTTGTCCTTGCGCACGATCACGTCGGGCACGACGTACTCGGCTTCGGTGGACTCGATCTGCGAGCCCGGACGCGGGTTGAGGCTCTGGACCAGCTCGATGACCTGGCGCAGTTCATCTTCCTTGAGCTTCATGCGGCGCATCAGTTGGCTGTAGTCGCGGCTGCCGAGCAGGTCGATGTAGTCGGTGACCAGGCGCTTGGCCTCGGCCAGCCAGGGCGTCTTGGCGGGCAGCTGGCGCAATTGCAGCAGCAGGCATTCGCCAAGGTTGCGGGCGGCGATGCCAGCCGGTTCGAATTGCTGGATGCGGTGCAGGACGGCTTCGATTTCGTCCAGTTCGATATCCAGTTCCGGATCGAAGGCTTCGAGGATTTCTTCGAGGGTTTCGTCCAGGTAGCCCTGATTGTTGATGCAGTCGATCAGGGTCACGGCGATCAGGCGATCGGTGTCGGACATCGGCGCCAGGTTGAGTTGCCACAGCAGGTGGCTTTGCAGGCTTTCGCCGGCCGATGTGCGGGTGGTGAAGTCCCACTCGTCGTCATCGTTGCTCGGCAGGCTGCTGGCGCTGGTCTGGTAAACGTCTTCCCAGGCGGTGTCGACGGGCAGTTCGTTGGGAATGCGCTCGTTCCAGTCGCCTTCCTCGAGGTTGTCGACCGTCGGTGTGCTTTCCTGGTAGGAGGGTTCCTGAATCTCGCTGTTCGGCTTTTGTTCGACGTTGTCGGCCATCGGGTCGGAGTTGTCGAAGTCGTCGCCTTCCTCCTGGCGTTCGAGCATCGGATTGGACTCCAGGGCCTCCTGGATTTCCTGTTGCAGGTCCAGGGTCGACAATTGGAGCAGGCGGATGGCCTGTTGCAGCTGCGGTGTCATCGTCAGCTGCTGGCCCATTCTCAAGACTAGCGATGGTTTCATGGCAGGGGCTTAACACCTTTTTCCGGCGCACATGCGCCATCCACTACAGGGCGCCGGAGCGCCAAACATAAGCAAATTATATGCCCGAAACAGCAGCGTTTGCCTAGAGCGCTGTAACAATAAAAAAGTCTTGATTTTTCATCGTTACCAGCGCTCGACCGACCTGTCGGATACCTCGACGCTTACAGGCGGAACTCGTGGCCCAGATACACTTCCTTGACCAGATCGTTGGCCAGGATGGTGGCAGAGTCGCCCTCGGCGATCAGTTGGCCATCGTTGACGATATAGGCGGTTTCGCAGATGTCCAGGGTCTCACGGACGTTGTGGTCAGTGATCAGCACGCCAATGCCCTTGGCCTTGAGGTGATGGATGATCTGCTTGATGTCGCCGACGGAAATCGGGTCCACGCCGGCGAAAGGTTCGTCGAGGAGGATGAATTTCGGGCTGGTGGCCAGGGCGCGGGCGATTTCCACGCGGCGGCGTTCACCACCGGACAGGCTCATGCCGAGGTTGTCGCGGATGTGGCTGATGTGGAATTCCTGCAGCAGGCTTTCCAGTTCCTTGCGACGACCGGCCTTGTCGAGTTCCTTGCGGGTCTCGAGGATCGCCATGATGTTGTCGGCGACCGAGAGCTTGCGGAAAATCGAGGCTTCCTGCGGCAGGTAGCCGATACCGGCCTTGGCGCGACCGTGCATCGGCTGGTGGCTGACGTCCAGGTCGTCGATCAGCACGCGGCCCTGATCGGCCTGCACCAGGCCGACGATCATGTAGAAGCAGGTGGTCTTGCCGGCGCCGTTGGGGCCGAGCAGGCCGACGATCTGACCGCTGTCGATGGACAGGCTGACGTCGCGCACGACCTGGCGGCTCTTGTAGCTCTTGGCCAGATGCTGAGCTTTCAGAGTTGCCATTTACGGGGCCTTTTGCTCATCGGTTTTCTTTTTCGGCTGGATCACCATGTCGATACGCGGACGCGATTCGGTCACGTTGGCGCCTGTGGCGCGGCCGGCGGTAGCAAGCTTCTTGTTGGTGTCATAGACGATTTTCTCGCCCTGGGTCACGTTGCCGTCCTTGTCGATCACTTTGGCGCGGTCGATCAGGACGACGCGGTCCTGCTGGGCGTGGTACTGGATGGTGACGCCGTAGCCCTGCACCGGCTTGGTGTCGCCCGCCGTCTGCAGTTGTTCGAAGTAGGCGAGGTTGCCCACCGAGGTCACCACGTCGATGTCGCCGTTCGGAGCACGGGTCATGGTCACCTTGTTGCCGGTCACCTTCATCGAGCCCTGGGTGATGATCACGTCGCCGGTGTAGGTGGCAACGCCATTCTTGTCGTCCAGTTGGGCATCGTCGGCCTGGATACGGATAGGCTGCTGCTGATCGTTCGGCAGAGACCAGGCGCTCACGCTTCCCAGTGCTGCGCTCAGACCGAGCAAAATAGGGAGGGTTTTAACGAGCCTCATACTGTCCTCTTACGTTCGATAGCAGGTGAATCCTGCTGTCCTTCAAATAGGCTTTCATTCCTACGCCAGTCGATACGCCACCAGCGCCGTCGATTCTAACGGGTTGCTGGGTCTGCGCATATTGCTCCTGCGGGAACACCGTCATGCGAGTGGAGGTGATCAGGGTGTCGCGGTTCTTTTCGTCGGTGCGCTTGACGCGTACGTTGTCGATCAGCTCGACCTCGGTGCCGCCGGGGTTCACTTCGCCACGGTCACTGGTCACGTGCCAGGGGTAATCGGTGCCACGGTACATGTTCAGGTCGGGCTTGGTGACCAGCGTGATATCGGTGGCCTTGACGTGCTCGGCCTTGTCGGACGTCATCTCGTACTGCACGCGCCCGTCTTCAAGGTATTGCAGGGTGTGCGTGTTGGTCGCGTACCAGTCGATGGGACTGTCTTCGACCTTGGCCACCGGCTTGTCGAGAAAGCGTTCCGGGCTGATGTTCCAGTAGCCGACCGCAGCGAAGATCGCAGCGATGCAACCGAATATCAGCGTATTGCGAATTTTCTTGCTCAGCATAGTTGGCTCACAGGTACGCGGCGTTGGCCGCGTCGAGGCGGTCCTGGGCGCGCAGGATCAGTTCGCAGAATTCGCGAGCGGCACCTTCGCCACCACGGGCCTGGGTCACGCCGTGCGCGTGTTCACGGACAAAGCTGGCGGCATTGGCAACCGCGATGCCCAGGCCGACACGGCGGATCACCGGCAGGTCAGGCAGGTCGTCGCCCAGGTAGGCAACGTTTTCGTAACTCAGCTTGAGCTCGGCGAGCAGTCCGTCGAGCACCACCAGTTTATCTTCGCGCCCCTGGAAAACATGGGGAATGCCGAGGTTTTTCGCCCGACGTTCGACCACCGGGGTCTTGCGGCCACTGATGATGGCTGTCTGCACGCCGGCGGCCATCAGCATCTTGATGCCCTGGCCGTCGAGGGTACTGAATGCCTTGAATTCACTGCCATCCTCAAGGAAGTACAGGCGGCCGTCGGTCAGCACGCCATCGACATCGAAGACGGCCAGTTTGATCTGTTTGCCGCGTTGCAGCAGGTCCGCACTCATTACATTACTCCCGCACGCAGCAAGTCGTGCATGTTCAGGGCGCCGACCGGACGATCGTCACCGTCAACCACGACCAGGGCGCTGATTTTGTTGTCTTCCATGATTTTCAGGGCCTCGGCGGCGAGCATCTCGGCGCGGGCGGTCTTGCCGTGCGCCGTCATCACGGCGTCGATGGTCGTGTGGTGAACGTCGATCGACTTGTCCAGGGAGCGGCGCAGGTCACCGTCGGTGAAGATCCCGGCCAGCTTGCCGTCGGCTTCCAGGATGACGGTCATGCCCAGACCCTTGCGGGTCATTTCCATCAACGCATCCTTGAGCAGCGTGCCGCGCTGGACCTTGGGCAACTCGTCGCCGGCGTGCATGACGTTTTCCACTTTCAGCAGCAGGCGCCGGCCCAGTGCGCCACCCGGATGGGAGAACGCGAAGTCTTCGGCGGTGAAGCCACGGGCCTCGAGCAGGGCAACGGCCAGGGCGTCGCCCATGACCAGCGCGGCGGTGGTCGAGGACGTCGGCGCCAGGTTCAGCGGGCAGGCTTCGTGCTCGACATGCACGTTGAGATTGACTTCGGCAGCCTTGGCCAGCGGCGAGTCGGGGTTGCCGGTGACGCTGATCAGTTGAATGCCCAGGCGCTTGATCAGGGGCAGCAGGGTGACGATTTCATTGGTGGAACCGGAGTTCGACAGGGCCAGAATGATGTCGTCACGGGTGATCATGCCCATGTCACCGTGGCTGGCTTCAGCCGGGTGCACGAAAAACGCAGTGGTGCCGGTGCTGGCGAGTGTGGCGGCAATCTTGTTGCCGATGTGCCCCGATTTACCCATGCCGACCACAACCACGCGGCCTTTGCTGGCCAGAATCATCTCGCAAGCGCGTACGAAATCCGCGTCGATGTGGGGCAGCAAGCCTTGTACGGCTTCCATTTCGAGGCGGATGGTGCGTTGTGCCGATTGAATCAGGTCGCTGGATTGGCTCATGTCAGAAATCGTTTAGCCTGATGAAAAGGCGGCGATTATAGCGACAATGAGCGAAACCCTCACGCAAGTTCGTCACGCTTTGTCATTCCTTGTAACCGATTGCCTACATTTGACGTCAATTTTTCTACCCGGTGGTTGAACATGGCCGGCTTGGCGCTTGGGGGGCCGACCTTTGCAGTGATATAGTTCGCCGCCAGTTCGGCCCGCCCGGTAGGTTTGTGCTGTGGTCAGCAACACAGGCGTCCGAGTGAAAGGCTGCATCGCAAGGAGTTTAGATGAGTGCCGATAACGCCTACGCGGTCGAGCTGAAGGGACTGACCTTCAAGCGCGGTGCGCGCAGCATTTTCAATAACGTCGATATCCGCATTCCGCGCGGCAAGGTCACCGGCATCATGGGGCCTTCCGGGTGTGGCAAGACCACACTGTTGCGTTTGATGGGGGCCCAGTTGCGGCCGACCAAGGGCGAAGTCTGGGTCAACGGTCAGAACCTGCCGAAGTTGTCGCGCAGCGATCTGTTCGATGCACGCAAGCACATGGGTGTGCTGTTCCAGAGTGGCGCGCTGTTCACCGACCTCGATGTGTTCGAGAACGTCGCCTTTCCGCTACGGGTTCATACTGAGCTGCCGGAAGAAATGATCCGCGACATCGTGCTGCTCAAATTGCAGGCAGTCGGCCTGCGCGGCGCCATCGACCTGATGCCCGAGGAACTGTCCGGCGGCATGAAGCGTCGTGTCGCACTGGCCCGGGCGATTGCCCTGGACCCGCAGATCCTCATGTATGACGAACCGTTCGTTGGCCAGGACCCGATCGCCATGGGCGTGCTGGTGCGCCTGATCCGTCTGCTCAACGATGCCCTGGGCATCACCAGTATCGTGGTTTCCCACGACCTGGCCGAGACCGCGAGCATCGCCGACTACATCTATATCGTCGGTGAGGGCCAGGTCCTGGGGCAGGGCACGCCCGCAGAGTTGCTGAACTCGCAGGAGCCACGGATTCGCCAATTCATGACCGGCGAACCCGACGGCCCGGTCGCATACCACTTTCCAGCGACGGATTACCGCGCAGATCTTCTGGGGAAGCGTTGATGCGCAAGACTTCTCTCCTGGAACGCATTCGCCGTTTCGGCCACGCCGGCATCGACGTGCTGGCGGCGTTCGGTCGTTCGACCATTTTCCTGTTCCACGCCCTGCTGGGGCGCGGCGGCATTGGCGGCGGGTTCGGCCTGCTGGTCCGGCAGCTGCACTCGGTGGGTGTGATGTCCCTGGTGATCATCGTCGTCTCCGGGATATTCATCGGCATGGTGCTGGCGCTGCAAGGCTTCAACATCCTCTCCAGCTACGGTTCGGAGCAGGCGGTCGGGCAGATGGTCGCCCTGACCCTGCTGCGGGAACTGGGCCCGGTGGTCACGGCGTTGCTGTTCGCCGGTCGTGCCGGTTCGGCCCTGACGGCGGAAATCGGCAACATGAAATCCACCGAGCAGTTGTCCAGCCTGGAAATGATCGGTGTCGACCCGCTCAAGTACATCATCGCCCCGCGCCTGTGGGCCGGCTTCATTTCCCTGCCGGTGCTGGCGATGATTTTCAGCGTGGTGGGTATCTGGGGCGGTTCGTGGGTAGCCGTCGACTGGCTGGGTGTGTATGAAGGTTCCTATTGGTCCAACATGCAAAACAGCGTGACGTTCACCGACGATGTGCTCAACGGCATCATCAAAAGTGTCGTCTTTGCCTTTGTCGTGACCTGGATCGCCGTATTCCAAGGCTATGACTGCGAGCCCACATCCGAGGGGATCAGTCGTGCCACTACCAAGACCGTGGTGTATGCCTCGCTGGCTGTACTCGGCCTGGACTTTATTTTGACCGCCTTGATGTTTGGAGATTTCTGATGCAAAACCGCACCCTGGAAATCGGTGTCGGCCTTTTCCTGCTGGCTGGCATCCTGGCTTTGCTGCTGCTGGCCTTGCGGGTCAGTGGCCTGTCGCCGAGCCCGAGCACCGAAACCTATAAACTTTATGCGTATTTCGACAATATCGCCGGTTTGACGGTCAGAGCTAAAGTGACCATGGCCGGTGTGACCATCGGCAAGGTGACGGCAATTGATCTGGACCGCGACAGTTTCACCGGTCGGGTGACGATGCAGCTGGAAAAGCGCGTGGATAACCTGCCGGCTGACTCTACTGCATCTATTCTGACGGCTGGCCTGTTGGGCGAGAAGTACATCGGCATCAGCGTGGGTGGCGAAGAAGCCCTGCTCAAGGAGGGTGGGACCATTCATGACACCCAGTCGTCGCTGGTGCTCGAGGACCTGATCGGTAAATTCCTGCTCAATACCGTTAGCAAAGACGCTAAATGAGGAGCTTTTGAATGATTTCCACCTTACGACGCGGCCTGTTGGTATTACTCGCGGCCCTGCCGCTGATGGCACATGCGGTGGCGGCGCCTTCCGCGCACGATCTGGTCGAGGACACCACCAATCGCCTGTTGGCAGACCTGTCGGCCAACAAGGAAAAGTACAAGCAGGACCCGAACGACTTTTACGCGGCGCTGAATGAAATCGTCGGTCCGGTCGTGGACGCCGAAGGCATCTCCAAGAGCATCATGACGGTCAAGTACTCGCGCAAGGCTACGCCGGCGCAGATGAAGACCTTCGAGGAGAACTTCAAGCGCGGCCTGTTCCAGTTCTATGGCAACGCCCTGCTCGAGTACAACAACCAGGGGATCGTCGTCGATCCGCCCAAGGATGAGTCGGGCGAGCGCACCAGCGTTGGCATGACCGTCAAAGGCAACAATGGCGCGATCTATCCGGTGTCCTACACCCTGGAGAAGATCGGCGGCGAGTGGAAGCTGCGTAACGTGATCATCAACGGCATCAACATCGGCAAGCTGTTCCGCGATCAGTTCGCGGATGCGATGCAGCGCAATGGCAACGACCTGGACAAGACCATCAATGGTTGGGCCGGTGAAGTCGCCAAGGCCAAGCAAGCCAGCGAGAAGTCGCCGCAATGAGTGTGTCGGCGATTCGCATGACCGATTCCGGCGAGGTAATGCTCAGCGGCATGCTGGATTACCGCACCGGCCCCGGCCTGCGCAAGCAGGGCCGGGCGCTGATCAAGGCGAGCAAGGCCGCTGCCCTGGTGGTGGATTGCTCGGGCGTGCTGAAGTCCAGCAGTGTCGGCTTGTCGCTGTTGCTGTGTTTCATGCGTGACGCACAGGAAGCCGGCAAGACGCTGAGCATCCGTGCGATGCCCGAAGACATGCGTGAAATTGCCCAGGTCAGCGATCTGACCGAGCTTTTGACGCATCCCTAACAGCATCTATAAGGAAGCCCTCCGTCAGAGTCCTGTTTCGCGGGGTTCGCAGGCGCGGGGCTTTTTTGTATGATGTCCGACCCGCGCGCACTGGGCGCCCGATTGAGGTTGAGCATGCAGGCCGTAGAAGTTAAGAGCTTCCTTGAAGGAAAGCTGCCGAACGCGAAAGTGGAAGTTGAAGGCGAAGGCTGCAATTTCCAGCTGAACGTGATTAGCGATGAACTGGCGGCGTTGAGCCCGGTGAAGCGTCAGCAGCAGGTCTATGCCCATTTGAACCCGTGGATCACCGATGGCAGCATCCATGCGGTCACTATGAAATTTTTCAGCAGCGCGGCCTGGGCCGAGCGCACCTGAGCCCAAGGGCGTCGAGATTCTTATGGATAAATTGATTATTACCGGCGGCACTCGTCTTGATGGCGAAATCCGCATCTCCGGGGCAAAGAACTCTGCCCTGCCGATCCTGGCCGCCACTTTGCTGTGCGATGGCCCGGTCACGGTCGCCAACCTGCCGCACCTGCACGACATCACCACCATGATCGAGCTGTTCGGCCGCATGGGCATCGAGCCTGTGATCGACGAGAAGCTGGCGGTCGAAATCGACCCGCGCACCATCAAGACCCTGGTCGCTCCGTACGAACTGGTTAAAACCATGCGTGCGTCGATCCTGGTACTGGGCCCGATGGTCGCCCGTTTCGGTGAAGCCGAAGTCGCCTTGCCTGGCGGTTGCGCCATTGGCTCGCGTCCGGTGGACCTGCACATCCGCGGCCTGGAAGCCATGGGCGCGGTGATCGACGTCGAAGGCGGCTACATCAAGGCCAAGGCGCCTGAAGGTGGCCTGCGCGGTGCGCACTTCTTCTTCGACACCGTCAGTGTGACCGGTACCGAGAACATCATGATGGCCGCTGCCCTGGCCAAGGGCCGCAGCGTCCTGGCCAACGCCGCGCGCGAGCCGGAAGTGGTCGACCTGGCGAACTTCCTGAACGCCATGGGCGCCAAGGTTTCCGGCGCCGGCACCGACACCATCACCATTGATGGCGTCGAGCGCCTGCACACCACCACTTACAAAGTGATGCCCGACCGTATCGAGACCGGCACCTACCTGGTGGCCGCGGCAGTGACTGGCGGTCGTGTGAAGGTCAAGGACACCGATCCGACCATCCTCGAAGCCGTACTGGAAAAGCTCCGCGAAGCGGGTGCCGAAATCACCACCGGCGACGACTGGATCGAGCTGAACATGCATGGCAAGCGGCCTAAAGCCGTGAACGTGCGCACCGCTCCGTACCCGGCATTCCCGACCGACATGCAAGCGCAGTTCATCTCGCTCAACGCCATCGCCGAAGGCACTGGCGCGGTGATCGAGACGATCTTCGAAAACCGCTTCATGCACGTCTACGAACTGCACCGCATGGGCGCCAAGATCCAGGTCGAAGGCAACACCGCCATCGTCACCGGCACCGAGAAAGTCAAGGGCGCGCCAGTCATGGCCACCGACCTGCGTGCTTCGGCCAGCCTGGTGATCTCGGCGCTGATCGCCGAGGGCGATACCCTGATCGACCGCATCTACCACATTGACCGTGGTTATGAGTGCATCGAGGAAAAACTGCAGATGCTGGGCGCCAAGATCCGTCGCGTGCCGGGCTAGTACTGCTGCATGGGCATAAGGACATGCCCGTTGAATTGTTCCAGTCGAGGGTGGTTGCACCCTCGATCTGTGTCCGGCGCCGATTGTGACCGGGCATGAGTACCTTGATAAGGACTGACGTTTCCCATGTTGACCATCGCACTGTCCAAGGGCCGCATCCTTGACGACACCCTGCCGCTTCTGGCTGAAGCGGGCATCGTGCCGACCGAGAATCCGGACAAGAGCCGCAAGCTGATCATCCCCACGACCCAGGAAGATGTACGCCTGCTGATCGTGCGCGCCACCGATGTGCCGACCTACGTCGAACATGGTGCCGCTGACCTCGGCGTCGCCGGTAAAGATGTGCTGATGGAATACGGTGGCCAAGGCCTGTACGAGCCGCTGGACCTGAAGATTGCCCGTTGCAAGCTGATGACGGCCGGCAAGGTCGGTGCGGTGGAACCCAAGGGGCGCCTGCGGATCGCCACCAAGTTCGTCAACGTCGCCAAGCGCTACTACGCCGAGCAGGGTCGTCAGGTCGACATCATCAAGCTGTATGGCTCGATGGAGCTGGCCCCGCTGATCGGCCTGGCCGACAAGATCATCGACGTCGTCGACACCGGTAACACGCTGCGGGCCAACGGCCTGGAGCCACAGGAATTCATTGCCGAAATCAGCTCCCGGCTGATCGTCAACAAGGCTTCGATGAAAATGCAACACGCCCGGATCCAGGCGTTGATCGACACCCTGCGCAACGCAGTGGAGTCTCGACACCGCGGCTGATTCACCTGCGCGACCCGAGGTCGCGCCGTCTATCCGCCTCATAGCCAGAATTCTCAGGTGCCCAAGCGGATTAAACGTTAGCTTTGGGCGCCTGAGTTTTTCGCCAATCCTATGAGGCTCTCGCTATGACCGCACCGACTGCAATTCGCCGACTCAACGCTGCTGACCCGGATTTCGCGCATCATCTGGATCATCTGCTGAGCTGGGAAAGTGTGTCTGACGACTCGGTCAATCAGCGCGTGCTGGACATCATCAAGGCTGTACGCGAGCGTGGCGATGCGGCGCTGGTGGATTACACCCGCCAGTTCGACGGCCTGGACGTAGCGTCCATGGCTGACCTGATCCTGCCGCGCGAGCGCCTGGAACTGGCCCTGACCCGAATCACCGTGCCCCAGCGTGAAGCGCTGGAAAAGGCCGCAGCCCGGGTGCGCAGCTACCACGAAAAGCAAAAGCAGGACTCCTGGACCTACACCGAGGCCGACGGCACCGTCCTCGGCCAGAAGGTCACGCCGCTGGATCGCGCCGGCCTGTACGTGCCGGGCGGCAAGGCGTCGTACCCGTCTTCGGTGTTGATGAACGCGATTCCGGCCAAGGTCGCCGGCGTGGCTGAAGTGGTCATGGTGGTGCCGACCCCGCGCGGTGAAATCAACGAGCTGGTGCTGGCCGCGGCGTGCATCGCCGGGGTTGACCGCGTGTTCACCATCGGTGGTGCCCAGGCGGTTGCCGCGCTGGCCTACGGCACCGAAAGCGTGCCGCAAGTGGACAAGGTGGTCGGCCCTGGCAACATCTACGTAGCCACCGCCAAGCGCCACGTGTTCGGCCAGGTGGGCATCGACATGATCGCCGGCCCCTCGGAAATCCTCGTGGTGTGCGACGGCAAGACCGATCCGGACTGGATCGCCATGGACCTGTTCTCCCAGGCCGAGCACGACGAAGACGCCCAGGCGATCCTGGTCAGCCCGGACGCCGCGTTCCTCGATCAGGTGGCCGCGAGCATCGCCAAGCTGCTGCCGACCATGGACCGCGCCACCATCATCGAAACCTCGATCAATGGCCGCGGTGCCTTGATCCAGGTGCGGGACATGGAGCAGGCCATCGAAGTGGCCAACCGCATCGCGCCGGAGCACCTGGAGTTGTCGGTCGCCGACCCGCAGGCCTGGCTGCCGCAGATCCGCCACGCCGGCGCGATCTTCATGGGCCGTCACACCTCCGAAGCCCTGGGCGATTACTGCGCGGGCCCCAACCACGTAT
The DNA here is from genome assembly GCF_040947875.1 of Pseudomonas sp. MYb118. NCBI lineage: Bacteria > Pseudomonadati > Pseudomonadota > Gammaproteobacteria > Pseudomonadales > Pseudomonadaceae > Pseudomonas > Pseudomonas sp. MYb118. The sequence goes on from NZ_JBFRXN010000002.1 coordinate 2,687,394, forward strand.
TGCCGACGTCGGGCACCGCGCGCTTTTCCTCGCCGCTGGGCGTGTACGACTTCCAGAAGCGCTCGTCGATCATCTTCTGCTCTCAGGATGGTGCCTCGGAGCTGGGCAAGACCGCTTCGGTGCTGGCCCGTGGCGAATCGCTGAGCGCCCACGCACGCAGCGCCGAATACCGCATTCTCGATAAAGACTTCGTACCAGGTCAGGGGAACTGAACATGAGTAAATTCTGGAGCCCGTTCGTCAAGGACCTGGTGCCTTACGTGCCGGGCGAGCAGCCGAAGCTGGCGAAACTGGTGAAGCTCAACACCAACGAAAACCCGTATGGTCCTTCGCCAAAAGCCCTGGCCGCGATGCAGACCGAACTGAACGACAACCTGCGCCTGTATCCGGACCCCAACAGCGATCTGTTGAAGAACGCCGTCGCTCGCTACTACGGCGTGAACAGCAACCAGGTGTTCCTCGGCAACGGTTCCGATGAAGTGCTGGCGCATGTTTTCCACGGTTTGTTGCAACACGACAAACCGCTGCTGTTCCCGGACATCAGCTACAGCTTCTACCCGGTGTATGCCGGGCTGTACGGCATCGCCTTCGATGCCGTGCCGCTGGACGCACAGTTCCAGATCGACCCGGCGGATTACGCCAGGCCGAACGGCGGGATCATCTTCCCCAACCCGAACGCCCCGACCGGTTGCCTGCTGGCGCTGGACGCGGTCGAGCAGATCCTCAAGGCCAACGCGGAATCGGTGGTGGTGGTCGACGAGGCCTACATCGACTTCGGTGGCGAAACCGCGATCAGCCTGGTGGACCGCTACCCGAACCTGCTGGTGACCCAGACCCTGTCCAAGTCCCGCTCCCTGGCCGGCCTGCGGGTGGGCCTGGCGGTGGGGCATCCGGACCTGATCGAGGCGTTGGAGCGGATCAAGAACAGCTTCAACTCCTACCCGCTGGATCGCCTGGCGAATGTTGGTGCTGCCGCCGCTTTCGACGATCGCGAATACTTCGACAAGACCTGCCGACTGGTCATCGAAAGTCGCGAATGGGTGACGGCGCAGCTACAGGCCAAAGGTTTTGAGGTGCTGCCATCGGCTGCGAACTTCATCTTCGCCCGTCACCCGCAACATGATGCGGCCGGGCTGGCGGCGAAGCTGCGTGAGCAGGGCGTGATCGTCCGTCACTTCAAGCAGGAGCGTATTGCGCAGTTCCTGCGGATCTCCATCGGTACGCCGGAGCAGAATCAGGCGTTGATCGAAGGCCTGGGCGACCTCTAAACGCTGACACCCCCCTGTAGGAGCGAGCTTGCTCGCGATGCCATTTTCAATTCAACATCAATGTTGGAGTCTGAATCGCATCGCGGGCAAGCCCGCTCCTACAGGGGCGCCGCTGATTTATTCGTGATGCGGCTCGCCAAGGAACGTCAGCGAGCTGAACAGCCCCCGGCTGCTGACATCGGCGCTGTCCTTCACCGGCACTTCCACCTGCGCCGCAATCACATTCAACCCTTCGTTACGCACCACCACCTGCGCGCGGCCGTCTTTGTCGGTTTCGCTGCTCAAGGTGCTCGGCGCGTTGCGATAGTCGCCGATCAACTTCACCCCGGCGGCCGGTTGGCCATCCACCAGCACCCGGACCGGTAGCGGATTGCCGGGGCCGACGGTCAGCGGATCGACTTCCGGCAAAATCAGCAGTTTGATCTGATCCAGTTTCGGCAACTTCGCCCCGGGCTGGTAAATCGCCAGGCTGTACTTGAAGGTCTGCGTCGACTCGATCGCCCCTGGTACCTTACTGCGCCCTTCGTTGATCCATTTTTTGTCCGCCGTCTGCGACCACATGCCGTTGTTCAGGGCTACCGCCATCACGGCCGGAGGTTTCAGCGGTTGCAGGCGAGCGTGATCGGCCAGGCGCTGGACCGTCACCGGGATCATCCTGCCGCTGGCGTCATAGGCCCAGGCGCCGCTGATTTTCTGCGCCTTGAAGGCGTTGTCTTCGGCGCCGTGGCCATAGACCACTTCGATGTTGCCGCGACGTTGTTCGGTCCACAGGCCGTGGGCCGAGACCTGGGTGGCGAACAGCAGACCGAGCACGGCCAGGGATTTGCGAGGGAGCATGGTGACGTCCTTTTACAGTTTGAGGGTCAGGCTGACGGTGAAGTTGCGCGGCTCGCCGGGGTTGACCCAGTAGTTGCTGTACGAGCGCTCGAAGTATTTCTCGTCGAAAACGTTGTTCAGGTTCAGGCCGACGGTGACGTTGTCGCCGGCCTTGTAGTGGGCCAGCAGGTCCACGGTGTGATACGCCGGCAGTTCGAAATCGCTACCGGCTTCACCCGAGCGGTCGCCGACATAGGTGAACGCAGCGCCAATGTCCGAACCGCGCAGGTGGCCGTCCTGGAACTCATAGACGCCCAGCAGGCTGCCACTGCGTTTGGCCACGCCGAGGATGCGGCTGCCGGTGGGGATCACCGCATCGCCCTGGGTCACTTCGGCGTCGATGTAGGCAAACGCGCCGATGAGGCGTACGGCGTCGGTCACTTGCCCGCTGACTTGCAGGTCGAAACCCCGGCTGCGGGCCTTGCCCATGGCGCGGCTGGTGTCGGTGCCCGGATCGAGGGCGAGGACGTTTTCCTTGTCGATGTGGAAGAAGGCGAGGGTGCTGCTCAGGCGGTCGTCGAACAGTTGGTTCTTGATCCCCACTTCATAGCCGACGCCTTCTTCCGGGTCGAAGGATTTGCCACTGGCGTCCAGTCCGTTGTTCGGTTTGAAAGAGGTCGAGGCGTTGGCGAACACGCCGGTCTGCGGGGTCAGTTGGTAGAGCAGGCCGGTGCGTTGGGTCAGGGCATCGTGGCGCTGGCGGCTGGTGGCCGCACGGCTGTGATCGTCGATGCGCTGGTCGAAATGCTCGAAGCGTGCGCCGATCATCCCGCGCAGTTTGTCGGTGAAGATGATCTGGTCCTGCAGGTTCAGCGCGTGGCTTTGGATGTGCTCGAAAAAGTCGGTTCCCGAGCGCGCGCCGTTGGGTGTGGGCTGGCCGTAGACCGGGTTGTAGATGTCGATAGGGTAGGCACCGCCAGCGACGGTGGTGACGCGCTCATCCTTGCGATAGTTCTCGTACTCGCTGCCGATCAGCAGTTCGTGCTGCCAACTGCCGAGGTCGAACAGACCGCGCAGTTCCAGTTGCGTGATGCTGTCATGCCAGGTGTTGTCACGTTCGCGGTAACGGCGGTTGACCGTGTGGCCATCGGCGTTCAGCGCACGCTGCTCGCTGGCGTTGCCCCACAGCTTGCCTTCCTTGTAATGGCTGGCCAGGCGCAACTTCCAACTGTCGTTCAGATGATGTTCGAGGGCGGCCTGGAGCATGTTGTTGTGGTTGTCGATGTCGCCATCGCCGGGCTCGCCGAGGAAGGTCGAACGCGAGACGCCGCTCCAGCGGTTGTTCGGCGCGACGATGCCGCGATCGAACGTCGAGCTGTGGCGGACGAATTCGCTTTCCACCAACAGGTGAGTGTCCGGGTTCAACTGCCAACTGAACGAGGGCGCGACGAACACCCGCTGGCTGCCGACGTGATCGCGAAAACTGTGGTTGTCTTCCACCGCGAGGTTGACCCGCGACAGCACATCGCCTTGTTCGTCGAGCGGGGTGTTGACGTCCAGCGCGGTGCGGTAGCGATCCCAACTGCCGGCGCTGGTTTGCAGGGTGGTGAAGGCTTCGGGCTGCGGTTTCTTGGTGACGATGTTCACCGTACCGCCCGGATCGCCTCGGCCGTAGAGACTGGCAGCCGGGCCCTTGAGCACTTCGATGCGTTCGATGTTGGCCACGTCCGGAGTGCTCGGGTAGCCGCGGTTGGCGCTGAAGCCGTCCTTGTAGAACTCCGAGGTGGTGAAGCCGCGCACGCTGTATTCGTAGAGCGTCAGGCCGCCGAAATCATTTTGTTTGGACACGCCGCCGGCAAAATCCAGGGCGCGTTCGACGCTGGTGCTGCCCAGGTCATCGAGCACTTTGGCCGGCACCACGCTGATGGCCTGCGGAATGTCGACGATGGCCGTGTCGGTTTTGGTGGCGCTGGAGGAGCGGGTGGCGCGATAGCCCTTGACCGGCCCGGTGGGGGATTCGTAGTCGGAAGTGACGCGGATGGCGTCGAGTTCCAGGCTTGGCGGTTCTTCGGCGAACGCGGGTTCGGCCAGCAATCCAAGGGTCAGGCCCAGCAGGGAGGCCCTTTTTCGAGACGACATGTTATGTTGTTCCAATTGCGAGAATTGAAATAATATAACATGCCTAATGAGAATTTCTTCCAGTAGCGTGTATGACTCGCGACTGGCTTAGTTCTCTTCTTTTTCTTTCATGGGCGCCGGCGGTGGACGCAAGCCGATTTCGGCGGTGAGCTTGAGCTCCTTGCCGTTGCGCATCACCTGGATGGTGACCTTGTCGGTCGGCTTGATCCGCGCCACCTGGTTCATCGAGCGACGGCCGTCACCGGCCGGTTCGCCGTCAATGGTCAGGATCACGTCGCCCAATTGCAGGCCGGCTTTTTGCGCCGGGCCGTCGCGGAAAATCCCGGCGACCACGATGCCCGGACGGCCCGACAGGCCAAACGACTCTGCCAGCTCCTGGGTCAGCGGCTGAACTTCGATCCCCAGCCAGCCACGAATCACCTGGCCGTGTTCGATGATCGACTTCATCACTTCCATCGCCAGTTTCACCGGAATGGCGAAGCCGATGCCCTGCGAGCCGCCGGACTTGGAGAAGATCGCCGTGTTGATGCCGGTCAGGTTGCCATTGGCATCCACCAGTGCACCGCCGGAGTTGCCCGGGTTGATCGCCGCGTCGGTCTGGATGAAGTCTTCGTAGTTGTTCAGGCCCAGTTGATTGCGGCCGGTGGCGCTGATGATGCCCATGGTCACGGTCTGGCCAACGCCGAACGGGTTGCCGATGGCCAGCGCGACGTCGCCGATGCGGATGTTGTCGGAGCGGCCGACGGTGATCGAAGGCAGGTTCTTCAGGTCGATCTTCAATACGGCGAGGTCCGTTTCCGGGTCGCTGCCGATCACGCGCGCCAGGGTTTCACGGCCATCCTTGAGGGCGACGACAATCTGGTCGGCGCCGCTGGTCACGTGGTTGTTGGTCAGCAAGTAGCCTTCCGGGCTCATGATCACGCCGGAGCCGAGGCTCGATTCCATGCGCCGCTGCTTGGGCGAGTTGTCGCCGAAGAAACGGCGGAACTGCGGGTCCTCGAACAACGGGTGATTCGGTTTGTTGACGACCTTGGTGGTGTACAGGTTGACCACCGACGGTGCGGCGATGGTCACGGCGTCGGCGTAGGACACCGGGCCCTGTTGCACGGCGGTGGTTTGCGGGGCTTGCTGCAGGTTGACGTCGAGGCTCGGCAGGCCGACCCACTCCGGGTAACGCTGGATAATCAACAGAGCGATAAGCACGCCAGCCAACAACGGCCAGCCGGAAAAACGCAGCGCCTTGAGCATTAAGCACGTCCTGAGAGTTTGCAGGCGGCATGAGACCGCCGATAATGTCGCGCATTATACGAGGCCGCGCGCGCCTCTGAACGGGATATTTAGGAGTCTTTTATGGCCGTCGCCCTGAGCACACTCGTCGAAGAAGCCGACCGTTATCTGAACAGCGCCAGAATCGCCGATTATTGCCCCAACGGGTTACAGGTCGAAGGTCGCCCGCAGGTGATGCGCATCGTCAGTGGCGTCACCGCCAGCCAGGCGCTGCTGGACGCCGCCGTCGAGGCGCAGGCCGATCTGGTGCTGGTGCATCACGGTTATTTCTGGAAGGGCGAGAACCCGTGCATCACCGGCATGAAGCAGCGCCGCTTGAAAACCCTGCTCAAGCACGACATCAGCCTGCTGTCCTACCACCTGCCATTGGACCTGCATCCGGAGGTCGGCAATAACGTGCAGCTTGCTCGGCAGCTGGACATAACGGTCGAAGGGCCGCTCGATCCGGACAACCTGAAAGTGGTGGGGCTGGTGGGCTCCCTGAGCGAGCCGGCGACACCCCGGGACTTCGCTCGCCGTGTGCAGGAAGTCATGGGCCGTGAGCCGCTGTTGATCGAAGGCAGCGAGATGATTCGTCGGGTCGGCTGGTGCACCGGTGGCGGCCAGGGGTATATCGACCAGGCCGTGCTGGCCGGCGTCGACCTGTATCTCAGTGGCGAAGCGTCGGAGCAGACTTTCCACAGTGCTCGCGAAAACGGCATCAGCTTTATCGCCGCCGGGCACCATGCCACCGAGCGCTATGGGGTGCAGGCGCTGGGTGATTATCTGGCTCGTCGGTTTGCCCTTGAGCACATCTTTATTGATTGTCCGAATCCGATCTGACAGTCAGATCGCTTCAATTTCAATACTGTGGGAGCGAGCCTGCTCGCGATAGCGGTGTGTCAGGTGTTGATGCTGCTGGATGTGCCGGCCCTTTCGCGAGCAAGCCCGCTCCCACAGGTATGGTGGTGTTCGTGTGGGAGCGAGCTTGCCCGCGATGGCGGCCTTCCGGTGTACATATCCATTTCTGCGGGAACGGCCGCTTTTTGGTTCCGCCTTTACGGCGGGTGACTTTGGGCGCCAAAGTCACCAAAACGCTCGGCCCCTGACGTACGGCCCTTCGCTGGCGCTCAGGGTTCCCTCGCTCCGGTCCTGCTCCGTGGGCGCGCCGCCATCGGCCATCCTTGGCCGAGGGCGGCTAACCCGGCATCCATGCCGGGTTGCCCACTGCGCAGAACCTCCACTCGGCCTTCCGACGGGGCAATCTGCGGCGCCTATGAGATCGCTGTTCTGTTTCTGTAGGAGCGAGCATGCTCGCGATGGCGGTAGGTCAGGCGCTGATGATGCTGGATGTGGCGGCCCTATCGCGAGCAAGCTCGCTCCTACAGGAATTGGGTCTTACCGCCCAAACGAGGGGGTATATTCATATACCCTTTCGATCTAGCTGGCGTCCTGATTAGAAGAGGTCGCTGTGCTAGGATTCCTCGCTCGAACACGGCCCGCTGGCCGTTCATAAGAAAGTTTTCGTGAGTAGCCATGGTCGACAAACTGACGCATCTGAAACAGCTGGAGGCGGAAAGCATCCACATCATCCGCGAGGTGGCCGCCGAGTTCGACAACCCGGTGATGCTGTACTCCATCGGTAAAGACTCCGCCGTGATGCTGCACCTGGCACGCAAGGCATTTTTCCCCGGCAAGCTGCCGTTCCCGGTGATGCACGTCGACACTCGCTGGAAATTCCAGGAGATGTACGCCTTCCGCGACAAGATGGTGGCCGACCTGGGCCTGGACCTGATCACCCACATCAACCCCGATGGTGTGGCGCAGAACATCAACCCGTTCACCCACGGCAGCGCCAAGCACACCGACATCATGAAGACCGAAGGCCTCAAGCAGGCGTTGGACAAGCATGGTTTCGATGCCGCCTTCGGTGGTGCGCGCCGCGACGAAGAGAAGTCCCGCGCCAAGGAGCGCGTGTACTCGTTCCGCGACAGCAAGCACCGCTGGGACCCGAAAAACCAGCGTCCGGAGCTGTGGAACGTCTACAACGGCAAGGTCAACAAGGGCGAGTCGATCCGTGTTTTCCCGCTGTCGAACTGGACCGAGCTGGACATCTGGCAATACATCTACCTCGAAGGCATCCCGATCGTGCCGCTGTACTTCGCCGCCGAGCGTGAAGTCATCGAGAAGAACGGCACCCTGATCATGATCGACGACGAGCGCATCCTTGAGCACCTGAGCGAGGAAGACAAAGCACGCATCGTCAAAAAGAAAGTGCGATTCCGTACCCTTGGCTGCTACCCGTTGACGGGCGCGGTGGAGTCCGAGGCCGAAAGCCTGACGGACATCATTCAGGAAATGCTCCTGACGCGAACTTCCGAGCGCCAGGGCCGTGTCATCGACCACGATGGCGCAGGCTCGATGGAAGACAAAAAACGTCAAGGTTATTTCTAAGGGGCTGTCATGTCGCATCAATCTGATTTGATCAGCGAGGACATCCTCGCCTACCTGGGCCAGCACGAACGTAAAGAGCTGCTGCGCTTTCTGACCTGCGGTAACGTCGATGACGGCAAGAGCACCCTGATCGGGCGCCTGCTGCACGACTCCAAGATGATCTACGAAGATCACCTGGAAGCGATCACCCGCGACTCGAAAAAAGTCGGCACCACCGGCGAAGACATTGATCTGGCGTTGCTGGTCGACGGCCTGCAGGCCGAGCGTGAGCAGGGCATCACCATCGACGTTGCCTACCGCTATTTCTCCACGGCCAAGCGCAAGTTCATCATTGCCGACACTCCGGGCCATGAGCAGTACACCCGCAACATGGCCACCGGTGCGTCCACCTGTGACCTGGCGATCATCCTGGTCGACGCCCGTTACGGCGTGCAGACCCAGACCCGCCGCCACAGCTTCATCGCCTCCTTGCTGGGCATCAAGCACATCGTCGTCGCCATCAACAAGATGGACCTCAAGGGTTTCGACCAGGACGTGTTCGAGTCGATCAAGGCCGACTACCTGAAGTTCGCCGAGGGCCTGAAACTGCAGCCGACCAGCCTGCACTTCGTGCCGATGTCTGCCCTCAAGGGCGACAACGTGGTGAACAAGTCCGAGCGCTCGCCGTGGTACACCGGCCAGTCGCTGATGGAAATTCTCGAGACCGTGGAAGTGGCGGGCGATCGCAACTTCACCGACCTGCGTTTCCCGGTGCAGTACGTCAACCGTCCGAACCTGAACTTCCGCGGTTTCGCCGGCACCCTGGCCAGTGGCATCGTCAAGAAAGGCGACGAAGTCGTGGTGTTGCCATCGGGCAAGAGCAGCCGCGTGAAGTCCATCGTCACCTTCGAAGGTGAGCTGGAGCACGCCGGTCCAGGCCAGGCGGTCACCCTGACCATGGAAGACGAAATCGACATCTCCCGTGGCGACCTGCTGGTGCACGCCGACAACGTCCCACCGGTGACCGACAGCTTCGAAGCGATGCTGGTGTGGATGGCTGAAGAGCCGATGCTGCCGGGCAAGAAATACGACATCAAGCGCGCCACCAGTTACGTGCCGGGCTCCATCGCCAGCATCGTCAACAAGGTCGACGTAAACACCCTGGAAGAAGGTTCGGCCAGCGCGTTGCAACTGAACGAAATCGGCAAGGTGAAGATCGCGCTCGATGCGCCGATTGCCCTCGACGGTTACGACAGCAACCGCACCACCGGCGCCTTCATCGTCATTGACCGCTTGACCAACGGCACCGTTGGCGCGGGCATGATCGTCGCGCAACCCTTGGCGCATGGCACCAGCACCCACCACGGCAAGCTGGCCCACGTGGCCACCGAAGAGCGTGCACAGCGCTTCGGCCAGCAGCCGGCCACCGTGCTGTTCAGCGGTCTGTCGGGCGCGGGCAAGAGCACCCTGGCCTACGCGGTCGAGCGCAAGCTGTTCGACCTCGGTCGTGCGGTGTTCGTCCTCGATGGCCAGAACCTGCGTCATGACCTGAACAAGGGCCTGCCACAGGATCGCGCCGGGCGTACCGAGAACTGGCGGCGTGCCGCGCACGTGGCGCGTCAGTTCAACGAAGCCGGCCTGCTGACCCTGGCCGCGTTCGTCGCACCGAGTGCCGAAGGTCGCGAGCAGGCCAAGGACCTGATCGGCAAGGAGCGTCTGCTGACGGTCTACGTCCAGGCCTCGCCAGCGGTGTGCGCGGAGCGTGACCCGCAAGGCTTGTACGCTGCCGGAGGGGACAACATCCCGGGTGAGTCCTTCCCGTACGATGTGCCGCTGGATGCCGATCTGGTGATCGACACCCAGTCCGTGTCGCTGGAAGAGGGCGTCAAGCAAGTGCTGGACCTGCTGCGCAAGCACGGGGCGATCTAGGCCCTCGCGGTCAAATAAAAACCCGCCGGTGAGTGATCATCGGCGGGTTTTTTTGTGCCCTTGATATGGCTATCGCGAGCAAGCTCGCTCCTACAGGGTGTAGCGGTGCGCACGAACCCCTGTAGGAGCGGGCTTGCCCGCGATGAGGCCAGACCAGACAACCCCATTACCTGCCCGGATACTCCCGATGCATCTGCTCCAGCAAAGCATCCTTGTCCTGCCACAACTGGTTGATCCAGCCCTGGAACTGCAGGCGGTACTCGCCGTCCTGGTCATAGTTCCTGCCGATGAACTGCGGCGGGATCTTCAGCTCTTCGAAGTGCACCACCACGTCCTTGACGTTCCCGCACAGCAGGTCCCAGTACCCCGGACGCCCGCCGGGATAGTGGATGGTCACGTTGACGATGGACTCCAGCTGCTCGCCCATGGCATCCAGCACAAACGCGATACCACCGGCCTTGGGCTTGAGCAGGTACTTGAACGGTGACTGCTGCTGGGCGTGCTTGCCGTCGGTGAAGCGCGTGCCTTCGACGAAGTTGAAGATGCCCACCGGGTTGTTGCGAAATTTCGCGCAGGTCTTGCGGGTGGTTTCCAGGTCCTTGCCTTTCTTCTCCGGGTGCTTTTCCAGGTAGGCCTTGGTGTAGCGCTTCATGAACGGGAAGCCCAGCGTCCACCACGCCAGGCCAATCACCGGCACCCAGATCAGTTCCTGCTTGAGGAAGAACTTCAACGGCTGGATACGGCGGTTGAGCACGTATTGCAGCACCATGATGTCGACCCAGCTCTGGTGGTTGCTGGTGATCAGGTACGAGTGCCGGTAGTCCAGCCCTTGCAGGCCACTGATGTGCCAGCGGGTGCGCCGCACCAGGTTCATCCAGCCCTTGTTGAGGCTGATCCAGGCTTCGTGGGTGTGGCTCATCAGCCAGCCGGCGAGGCGTTGGGTGAAGGCGAACGGCAGGACCTTGATCAAGGCCACGCAGAACAGGAACGAGCACAACGCGATGGTGTTCAGCGCCAGCAGCAAAGACGCGATCACACCGCGTGCCGGTGCAGGAAGAAAGTCCAGCATTTAAATATCCACAGGTCGGTTGGCGGCTTGAATCGCGGTCAGGGCGATGGTGTAGACGATGTCGTCGACCTGGGCACCACGCGGCAGGTCGTTCACCGGTTTGCGCAGGCCTTGCAGCATCGGCCCGAGGCTGACGCAGTCGGCGCTGCGCTGTACCGCCTTGTGCGTGGTGTTGCCGGTATTGAGGTCGGGGAACACGAACACCGTGGCACGGCCGGCCACCTGGCTGTTGGGCGCCAGTTGCCGGGCCACGGCTTCGTTGGCGGCGGCGTCGTATTGCAACGGGCCGTCGATCAGCAGCGCCCGCTGTTGCTCGTGGGCGAGCAGGGTGGCTTCGCGGACTTTCTCGACTTCTTCACCGCTGGCCGATTCGCCGCTGGAGTAGCTGATCATCGCCACGCGCGGGGTGATGCCGAAGGCGGCGGCCGAGTCGGCGCTTTGCAGGGCGATTTCCGCCAGTTCGGCGGCACTCGGGTGCGGGTTCATCACGCAGTCGCCGTACACCAGCACCTCTTCGGGGAACAGCATGAAGAACACCGACGACACCAGGGTGCAGCCCGGTGCGGTCTTGATCAGTTGCAGGGCCGGGCGGATGGTGTTGGCGGTGGAGTGAATGACCCCGGACACCAGGCCATCGACTTCGTCGAGCGCCAGCATCATGGTGCCGATCACCACCGGGTCTTCCAGTTGCTGTTCGGCCATCGGTGCGTTGAGGCTCTTGCTCTTGCGCAGGGCCACCATCGGCTCGACGTAGCGTTCGCGGATCAGGTCCGGATCGAGGATTTCCAGCCCCGGCGGCAGCTCGATGCCCTGGGCGCGCGCCACGGCTTCGACGTCCGCCGGTTTGGCCAGCAACACGCAGCGGGCAATGCCCCGGGCCTGGCAGATCGCTGCCGCCTGCACGGTCAAAGGCTCGCTGCCCTCGGGCAGGACGATGCGCTTGTTGGCGCCCTGGGCGCGCTGGATCAGTTGATAACGGAACACCGCCGGCGACAGGCGCATTTCCCGTGGGGTGCCGCAGCGCTGGTGCAGCCAGTTGGCGTCGAGATGGCCGGCGACGAAGTCGGTGATGATTTCCGCTCGCTCGCGGTCGTCAATCGGGATTTCCTTGTTCAGGCCGTTGAGCAGGTTGGCGGTGTCGTAGGAACCGGTGCTCACCGACAACACCGGCAGGCCGGCCTGCAAGGCGCCACGGCACAGCTCCATGATGCGCGGGTCGGGCAGGGTGTCGCTGGTCAGCAGCAGGCCGGCCAGCGGCACGCCGTTGATGGCCGCGAGGCTGACGGCGAGGATGATGTCGTCGCGATCGCCGGGCGTCACCACCAGCACGCCGGGCTTGAGCAGCTCCACGGTGTTGCGCATGGTGCGGGCGCAGATGATGATCTTGGTCATGCGCCGGGTTTCGTAATCACCGGCATTGAGGATCTGCGCGCCCATCAGGTCGGCGACGTCGCGGGTGCGCGGCGCGTTCAGTTCCGGCTGGTAGGGGATGCAGCCGAGCAGGCGGAAATCACCGCTGCGCAGCAACGGCGAATGCTCGCGCAGGCGGGCGGCGAAGGCCTCCATGCTTTCATCGGTCTTGACCTTGTTGAGGATCACGCCGAGGACCTTCGGGTCTTTCGGGCCGCCGAACAATTGCGCCTGCAATTCCACGCGACCGGAGAGTTCGGTCAGCACTTCGTTTTCCGGCGCCGAGACCAGGATCACCTCGGCGTCGAGGCTCTTGGCCAGGTGCAGGTTGACCCGTGCGGCGTAGCTGGCGCTGCGGGTCGGGACCATGCCTTCGACGATCAGCACGTCCTTGCCGATGGCGGCCTGCTGATACAGGGTGATGATTTCTTCGAGCAATTCATCGAGCTGACCGTCGCCGAGCATGCGCTCGACGTGGGCCAGGCCCAGCGGCTGCGGCGGTTTCAAGCCGTGGGTGCGCGCCACCAGTTCGGTGGAGCGCTCGGGCCCGGTGTCGCCGGGATGGGGCTGGGCAATCGGTTTGAAAAAGCCGACCTTGAGGCCCGCGCGCTCAAGGGTACGCACCAGCCCAAGGCTGATGGAGGTCAGGCCCACGCCAAAATCGGTGGGCGCGATAAAAAAAGTTTGCATGCGGATTCTCGTAAGGGTGCATGGCAAAGGTGAGCGTCTATCTCTGACGTTCTACCGGGATTCAGTCGCCAAGATTATCGCTAACCGCGCCTTGAGCGCACCAACCGCATGCAAAGCGCTGGCCGATTTTTGCCGCCCGCTGTGCAGGGTCCAGCACCCAGGCCCGCGATTGCCAGGGCGGCTGGTGACGCAGGTGCTGCGTATGGCCGCAGGACAGCTCGGCCACCCAGTGGCCGTCCTCATCCTGGTGAAAGCCTGTGATGTTCGAGTCGGGTGTCGCGGTCCGTTTGTCCGGGTTGTGTTCGCTTTCGGACGATGGCTTCGCTAGACTTGGCCCTTCAATATTCTTCTGCAAAAGGTCTCGCCCCATGCTGATCGCCGCCAATAAGGCTGTCTCCATCGACTATACCCTGACCAACGACGCTGGTGAGGTCATCGACAGCTCCGCCGGCGGCGCACCGCTGGTTTACCTGCAAGGCGCAGGCAACATCATCCCAGGCCTGGAAAAAGCCCTGGAAGGCAAAGGTGTCGGCGAAGAGCTGACCGTGGCCGTTGAACCTGAAGATGCCTACGGCGAATACGCTGCCGAACTGGTCAGCACCCTGAACCGCAGCATGTTCGAAGGCGTCGACGAACTGGAAGTGGGCATGCAGTTCCACGCTTCCGCACCGGACGGCCAGATGCAGATCGTGACCATCCGTGACCTGGACGGCGACGATGTCACCGTTGACGGCAACCACCCGCTGGCCGGTCAGCGCCTGAACTTCCAGGTCAAGATCGTTGCCATCCGTGACGCCAGCCAGGAAGAAATCGCCCATGGTCACATCCATGGCGAAGGTGGCCATCACCACTGATTTTCTGCGCTAAGCTCAGAGAACTGGAGAGGCGCCCGAGGGCGCCTTTTTAGTCCGCGGCTGTCCATGGCAGTATCGCCAAGAAGCTGTTTCGAGAAAAACACGGGAATCTGGAGTACGTCATGAGTGCTTTTCACGACCTGAAATTGACAGCCCTGAATGGTCAGGAACTTCCACTGGCGCCTTTCAAGGGCAACGTCGTGCTGGTGGTCAACGTGGCCTCCAAATGTGGCTTGACCCCGCAATACGCCGCGCTGGAAAACCTGTATCAGCAATACAAGGACAAGGGCTTCAGTGTGCTGGGCCTGCCGTGCAACCAGTTTGCCGGACAGGAGCCGGGCACCGAGCAGGAAATCCAGGATTTCTGCAGCCTGAACTATGGCGTGACCTTTCCGTTGTCCAGCAAGCTGGAAGTCAACGGCCACGAGCGTCATCAGTTGTATCGCCTGCTGGCCGGCGAGGGCGCCGAGTTTCCCGGTGACATCACCTGGAACTTCGAAAAATTCCTGCTGGGCAAGGACGGCCGGGTACTGGCACGCTTCTCGCCACGCACCGCACCGGATGATCCCTCGGTCATCCAGGCCATCGAAAAAGCCCTGGGCTGAAGCCATTCCCTGTAGCTGTAGGAGCGAGCTTGCTCGCGATGGACGTCAACGATAACGCTGACAGCCTGACGCCCATCGGTGTCAGTGATTCCATCGCGAGCAAGCTCGCTCCTACAGGTGCGGCGGGGTATCCGCAGGTTTTGACCCTTAATCACGCAAATCAATAATCCTTCCCAGCGCCCGCGAACCTCCATATTATCGCCGTCATAAAGTCTACCCCGTGGAGCGCACCCATGCCCGTTCAAGCCCTGTTCAAACCGTTCCACCTTGGCACCCTCGAACTGCCGACCCGTGTGGTCATGGCGCCCATGACCCGTTCGTTCTCGCCCGGTGGCGTGCCCAATTCCAAAGTCATCGAGTATTACCGTCGTCGCGCCGCGGCCGGCGTCGGCCTGATCATCACCGAAGGCACCACCGTCGGGCACAAGGCGTCCAACGGTTACCCGAACGTGCCGCATTTCTACGGTGAAGGCGCGTTGGCCGGCTGGAAGAAAGTGGTCGACGCGGTGCACGCCGAAGGCGGCAAGATCGTGCCGCAACTGTGGCATGTCGGCAGTGTGCGGCGCATCGGCACCGAGCCGGACGCCAGCGTGCCAGGCTACGGCCCGTCGGAAAAACTCAAGGATGGCCAGGTCGTGGTGCACGGCATGAGCAAGCAGGACATCCAGGACGTGATCGCCGCGTTCGCCCAGGCCGCCAAGGATGCCAAAAGCATCGGCATGGACGGCGTGGAAATCCACGGCGCCCACGGTTACCTGATCGACCAGTTCTTCTGGGAGGGCAGCAACCAGCGGACCGACGAATACGGCGGCAGCCTGGCCAACCGTTCGCGTTTTGCCATCGAGCTGATCCAGGCGGTGCGTGCCGCCGTCGGTGAAGGCTTCCCGATCATCTTCCGCTTCTCGCAGTGGAAGCAGCAGGATTACACCGCGCGCCTGGTGCAGACGTCCGAGGCGCTGGGTGACTTCCTCAAGCCGTTGTCCGACGCTGGCGTGGACATTTTCCACTGCTCGACGCGCCGTTTCTGGGAGCCGGAGTTCGACGGTTCCGAGCTGAACCTGGCCGGCTGGACGCGCAAGCTGACCGGCAAGCCGACCATCACCGTGGGCAGCGTTGGCCTGGATGGCGAGTTCCTGCAATTCATGGTCAATACCGACAAGGTGGCACAACCGGCCAGCCTGGAAAAACTGCTGGAGCGTTTGAACAACGACGAGTTCGACCTGGTGGCGGTAGGGCGTGCACTGCTGGTGGACCCGGACTGGGCGCAGAAAGTGCGTGACGGGCGCGAGCAGGACATCCTGCCGTTCAGCCGTGAGGCGTTGATGACGCTGGTTTAAGCGGCGCCTGTCAGGGCCTCATCGCGGGCAAGCCCGCTCCTACAGGGTCTCATTGCTCCTGTAGGAGCGAGCTTGCTCGCGATGGCCCCAACAAAAATCTCAAGGCAGGGAAGCAGCGCCAGGCACCACCGCCTCCCCCACACAAGCCCCCCGCAACTGCCCCTCGAACTGCTCGATGATCGCCGCCCAGCCCTGGCGACTGGCATGCTGACGCGCATTGAGCCGCACGCAGCGCAAGGTCTCGCGTTCCTCCAGCAACCACACCGCGGCATCGCAGAACGCCGCTTCATCGCCGGGCATCGCCAGCACGCCGTTGTAGCCATGGCGAATGTGCTGGGCCGCAGCCGCCTGGTCGTAAGCCACCACCCCAAGCCCCGACGCCAGCGCCTCGAGCACTACGTTGCCAAAGGTTTCGGTGAGGCTGGGAAACACGAACACATCGCCCGACGCATAGTGGGCAGCCAGGGCTTCGCCCCGTTGTGCTCCACAGAAAATCGCCTCAGGCAGCTCCTTCTCCAGTGCCGCCCGTTGCGGGCCGTCACCGACGATGATCAGTTTGATGTTCCGCTGTGGATAACTCGCCGTCAGGGTGTCGATGCAGCGCTTGAGCAACCCGAGGTTCTTCTCCGGTGCCAGGCGTCCGACGTGGAGGACGGCGATGTCCTTTTCGCCCAGGCCCCATTGTTCACGCAGCGATTGAATGCGTTTGCTTGGGTGGAACAGCTGGCTGTCGACCCCTCGGGACAACAACGCCAGACGCTCGAAATGCCGACGCTCCAGTTCCATGCGCTGGCTGACACTGGGCACCAGCGTCAGGTTGGAACGGTTGTGAAACCAGCGCAGGTAGTGGGTCAGCAGGCGCGTCAGCAGACCCAGCCCGTACTGGTTGGAGTACTGCTGGAAATTGGTGTGAAAGCCGCTGACCACGGAAATCCCCAGGCGCCGCGCCGCCCGCAACGCCGACAACCCCAGCGGGCCTTCGGTGGCGATGTACAGCACGTCGGGGCGCTGGCGCGTCCAGCGTCGCAGCAGCTTGTGCATCGACGACTGGCCCCATTGCAAACCCGGATAGCCCGGCAACGGCCAGCCACGGCACAGCAACAGTTCATCGTCGCTGCCCAGTTGCTGGTCGCAACCCTGGCGAGGTCGCACCAGTTCCACCTGATGCCCGCGCGCGCGCAAACCGTCGCACAGACGGCCAAGGGTATTGGCCACGCCGTTGATTTCGGGAGGGAAGGTTTCGGTGATCAGGGTGATATGCAGAGCTGTCGTCATGACCTCAGTGTCGACTGAGGCCATGTCGCCGGTGTGGCTGTTTGATGATGGATTTGTGAACGCCTCAGCGTTGGGTCACGAGGTTCTCGGCACCACGTTCACGCACCCAGAACAGGGTGGCGCCGGCCACGGCCGCCGGCATCATCAGGATGTTCACCAGCGGGATCAGCAGCGCCAGATAAACGATGCCGCCGAAGCTCATGCTCTGCCAGCGCTTCTGCCGCAGCCAGGCGAGCATCTCGTTCCAGCCCAGCTTGTGGTTGTCCGCCGGGTAGTCGATGTACTGGATGGCCATCATCCACACGCCGAACAACAGCCACAGCGGGGCGGCGATGATGTTCACCACCGGCACGAACGACAGGATGAACAGGCCGATGGCCCGGGGCAGGAAGTAGCCGAGCTTGCGCATTTCCCGGGCGAAGGTGCGCGGGACCATGGCGATCAGTTCGCCCCAGCTGAACGCCGGGAAGTCATCGGTGCCACGCACCACCACCTCGACCTTCTCGGCGAGGAAACCGTTGAACGGGGCGGCGATGATGTTCGCCAGCATGGTGAAGGTGAAAAACACCATCAACACCACCAGCACCACAAAAATCGGCCAGAGGATGTAACTGAGGAAACTCAGCCAGTCGGGCAGGGTCGGCATCAGCGCATCGACCCACAGGCTGAATTGATGGCCGGCCAGATAGACCAATCCGACGAACAGCACCAGGTTGATTACCAGTGGCAGCAATACGAAAAGACGCAGGCTGGGGCTGAGCACCAGTTTCAGGCCTTCGCGCAGGTATTGCGGGCCGGACAGAACAGGGGCGGGCATATTGTGCTCCGAGAGAGGGGAAACGCGCCGACCTTACCGGCTTTGCCCAAGGTGCGAAAGCGCGGTGTATGGATCGACATCAGCTGTAACAAAGGCGCCTATAAACGATCGGTAACAGGATAGAGACCACCTATGAGCTGGATTGTTAAACCGTATTTCCTTAATCTTCGCCCCCTCGATACGCTGCACCCATTCTTTTACAGGACTGTCGAGTTCAAGCCTTCCCCAAGTGCTTTCAATGGTCCTTTTTTATTCACGCCGGTGATCCGGCGTTCCGCGCCAGATGTTTTGGGCCGGTCAACAGGAGCAGGTCATGTCTGAAGTCCGTCATTCGCGAGTGATTATTCTCGGTTCCGGCCCTGCCGGTTACAGCGCTGCGGTCTATGCCGCCCGTGCCAACCTCAAGCCGCTGCTGATCACCGGCATGCAGGCCGGCGGTCAACTGACCACCACCACCGAAGTCGACAACTGGCCGGGCGACGTCCATGGCCTGACCGGTCCGGTGCTGATGGAACGTATGCGTGAACACGCCGAGCGCTTCGAGACCGAGATCGTCTTCGATCACATCAATGCCGTGGACTTCGCTGCCAAGCCTTACACCCTGACCGGCGACAGCGCGACCTACACCTGCGACGCCCTGATCATCGCCACCGGCGCCAGCGCTCGTTACCTGGGCCTGCCATCGGAAGAAGCGTTCATGGGCAAGGGCGTTTCGGCCTGCGCGACCTGCGACGGTTTCTTCTACCGCAACAAGCCAGTGGCTGTGGTCGGTGGCGGCAACACCGCCGTGGAAGAAGCGCTGTACCTGGCCAACATCGCCAGCACCGTGACCCTGATCCACCGTCGCGATACCTTCCGCGCCGAGAAGATCCTGATCGACAAGCTCAACGCTCGCGTGGCCGAAGGCAAGATCATCCTCAAGCTCAACTCCAACCTGGACGAAGTGCTGGGCGACAACATGGGCGTGACCGGTGCCCGCCTGAAGAACAACGACGGCAGCTTCGACGAAGTGAAAGTCGACGGCGTGTTCATCGCCATCGGCCACACCCCGAACACCTCGCTGTTCGAAGGCCAGCTGACGTTGAAAGACGGTTACCTGGTCGTGCAGGGCGGCCGCGACGGCAACGCCACGGCGACCAGCGTCGAAGGCATCTTTGCCGCCGGTGACGTGGCTGACCACGTGTACCGCCAGGCAATCACCTCGGCCGGCGCCGGCTGCATGGCGGCACTGGATACCGAGCGTTACCTCGACGGCCTGCAGAACGCTTCGTTCTGAGGGTGTTGAAATGAAAAAACCGGCTTAGGCCGGTTTTTTTGTGTCTGGTTTCCTGTAGGAGCGGGCTTGCCCGCGATGGGCGTCAACGATAACGCTGGCTACCTGACGCACAGCGGTGCCTGTTCGTCCATCGCGAGCAAGCTCGCTCCTACAGGGTTGGGGTGTTCACACCAGTTTCTTGAGGCACGCCTCGAAGATGTCCAGGCCTTCTTCCAGCACCGCCGGCTCCGTGGTCAGCGGCGCCAGCAGGCGGATGATGTGCCGCGACTTGCCGCTGGGCATCAGCAGCAGGCCGGCGTCCCGCGCCAGGGTCAGCAGTTGCGTCAGTTGTGCCGGGGCGGGTGTGCCGTCGGCGTTGGCCAGTTCGATACCGCGCATGGCACCGACACCGGTCAGGCGGCCCAGGTACGGCGAGACGTTGCCCGCGAGCCAGGCTTCGTAGCGGCGCACGATCGCCTGCTCCTGCTGCGCGCCCCAGACGTGCAGGTTGGCGTCGCTCATTTCGTCCAGCGTCGCCAGTGCGGCTGCGCAGGCAATTGGGTTGCCCGAGTAGGTGCCGCCGAGCCCGCCCTTGGGCAAGGTGTCGAGCAGCGCCTTGCGCCCGACCACCGCCCCCAACGGCACGCCGCCGCCAATGCTCTTGCCGAGCAGGATCAGGTCCGGCTCGATGCCCAGGCGCGAAAACGCAAAGCGTTCGCCGGTGCGGCCGAACCCGGACTGGATTTCATCGGCGATCAACACAATGTTCTTTTCATCGCACAAACGACGCAGCGCCTGGGCGAACTCGATGTCCAGGGCGAGGAAACCGGCTTCACCCTGCACCGGTTCGACGATGAAGCAGGCGACGTCGGCGATATCGATTTCGACGCTGAACAGCCGATCCAGCGCCTTCAACGCCTCGGCGCAGCTCACGCCGTTGTCCTTGCTCGGGAAGGGCAGGTGATACACCGGGCCGGGCAGTACGCCGACCTTCTGTTTGTACGGCGCGACCTTGCCGTTGAGGTTGAGCGTGGCCAGCGTGCGACCGTGGAAGGCGCCATCGAAGGCGATCACCGCGCTGCGACCGGTGGCGCCACGGACGATCTTCAGGGCATTCTCCGCCGCTTCCGCGCCGCTGTTGGTGAGCATGCCGCTGACCGGGTAACTCACCGGAATGAACCCGGCCAGGCGCTCCATGAAGTCCAGGTAAGGCGTGTGCGGGGCTGCGTTGAACGCGTAGTGCGTCAGCCGGGTGGCCTGCTCGCGGATGGCTTCGACGATGCGCGGGTGGCAGTGGCCGAGGTTCAACACACCGATGCCGCCGACGAAGTCGATATAGCGTTTGCCATCGGTGGCCCAGACCTCGGCGTTCCTGCCGTGGCTGAGGGTGACAGGGTGCACGATGTTGATCGACTGACTGATGGATTCGCTGCTCATGGAGGACCGGCTCGCAAGGTGGAGAACTGGCGTTCATCTAAGCCGCGAGCAGCGGTGGCGGGCAAACGAAATAAAGTTGCCGGGTCAATCTTAAAAGTCGGGATGTGCGCTTGAATCCGTGAAACCTGAAACCTGAAACCTGTGGGAGCGAGCCTGTCGAGGCGTCGAACCGTCGCGATGGTCTCAAGAACACCGCGGGGTATCAGGTACCCAGCGTCATCGTTGACGATCATCGCGAGCAGGCTCGCTCCCACAGGTTCAATACAGTTTCAGGTGCAGCTTTCGCCTTAGCGGCGTGTCAGCGGCGGCTGGCTGAACTTCACCCCGGCCAGGCCGTGGGCGATCAGGGCGCGGATGTTGCCGTGGTCGCTGCCTTCCGGGGTGGCGAGCACCGAACGGTAGTGCTCGCCGAACGCCAGCAGCGCTTCTTCATCGCTCAGGCCTTCGAGCAGGGCCAGGCCCAGGGTCTTGCACGAGCCTTCGTTCTGGCCGGCGGCGTTTTCCACGCCACCGTTGTTGAAAGCCTGCGGCTGGTAATCGTAGCCGGCGGCGATGAAGGCCAGGGTCTCGGCGAAGACGTGTTCGCCGCTGTTGAGGCTGGCGCGCAGGGTATTCAGATCAGTCATGGGGTTTTCCTTTGGCGAACGCCGCCTGTTGTTCGGCGCTGGCTTCTTTCTGGTATTGGGCTTTCCACTCGGCGTAGGGCATGCCGTAGACGACTTCACGGGCGTCATCGAGGCTGACCTCGATCTGGCGCTCGTCGGCAGCGGCCTTGTACCACTTGGAGAGGCAGTTGCGGCAGAAACCCGAGAGGTTCATCAGGTCGATGTTCTGCACATCCTTGCGGCTGTCCAGGTGCGCGACCAACCGGCGGAAGGCGGCGGCTTCAAGTTCGAGGCGTTGTTGCTCGGTCATGATGGGCTCTGTGAGTTCTTGGGGGGCGGGCGATGATAGAAGCCTGGCGCACGATGCGCCAGACGCGTTCAGCGGCTCGCGGCCAGCGTAATCGACACCGACTCGGCAAAACGCAGGGCGTGGGGCTTGTCGACTTCCACTTCCGCGTACAGCACCGAGGTGTTGGCCATGACCAGGTCGAGGATTTCCTGGGTCAGGCGTTCGAGCAGAGCAAAACGATTGCCCTCGACGTGGGCGATGATCGCCTTGGTGATGGTGCGGTAGTTCAACGCGTGATCAATGTCGTTGTCGCGCACCGCTTCCTGGGCGGCGTACAGGATCGTCAGGTTGATCAGCACGTCCTGCTTGTTGAGGATCTCGTCCTCGTTGATGCCGATGTAGGTGCGCAGGCACAGGTCCTTGACCCGGATGCGTGCCATGCCTGGTTGAAGTTGTGGCATTACTACTTGCTCCGTCCAATCAATTGCAGGAACTCCTGGCGGGTGTTGCTCGACTCGCGGAAGGCGCCGAGCATCACCGAGGTGTTCATGGTCGAATTCTGTTTTTCGACGCCGCGCATCATCATGCACATGTGCTGTGCCTCGATGACCACCGCGACACCGGCCGCCCCGGTGACTTGCTGCACCGCGTCGGCGATCTGCCGGGTGAGGTTTTCCTGGATTTGCAGGCGCCGGGCGAACATATCCACCAGCCGCGCAATCTTCGACAGGCCCAGCACCTTGCCCGTGGGAATATAAGCCACATGCGCCTTGCCGATGAAGGGCAGCATGTGATGTTCGCAAAGCGAGTACAACTCGATGTTGTCGACGATCACCATTTCATCGTTGTCGGAGGCGAACAGCGCGCCGTTGACGATTTCCTCGACGCTCTGCCCATAGCCGTGACACAGGTACTGCATGGCCTTGGCTGCGCGCATCGGGGTGTCGAGCAGGCCTTCGCGGTCGGGATTCTCGCCCAGGCCGACGAGAATCTCGCGATAACTGTGGGACAGGGCATTTTGAGCCGGGGCTAACGTCATGATGATCCTCTGCGTGGCCTACTTGAGGTGCCGCCCGCCATTGACGGTCAGGGTCGTGCCGGTGACATACGGGTTGTCGAGCAAATAACGCAGGCTCTGGTAGATCACTTCGCTGCCGGGCTCGATGCCCATTGCCGATTTGGCCAGTGCCTTGGCGCGGTACGCCGCGTCGTCGTGCGTATTGAACATTAGCAGGGCCGGGGCGATGCCGTTGACCTTGATCGCCGGCGCGTAACGGGCGGCGAAGGACAGGGTCAAGCTGTCGAGCCCGGCCTTGCTGGCGCAGTAGCCGATGTGCTGGCTGCTGCCCTTGCGTGTGACGTCATCGCCGATGTGCACGATGTCGGCAGGCTGCGAGCGGTGCAGCAGGTCGGCGCAGTGCAGGTTGATCAGGTAGGGCGCGAGCATGTGCACGCTGAACAGGCGAGTGAACACCTGCGCTTCGCTGCCCGGTGTCTCGGCCAGCCATTCCGACGCGTTGTGGATGATCGCGCGCAGGCTGTGCGTGTGAGTCTTCAGTTCGTTGATGAACGCCAGGATGCCGGCTTCGCTGGACAAGTCGGCGAACACTGCCGTTGCGCCCAGGTCGCGCAGGGTCTGTACACCTGGGCGTTCGCTGCGATAGCTGAAGATCACGGCATGCCCGTCTTCGAGCAACCGCTGCGCACAATGCAGGCCGACGCGCTGGGCAGCGCCGGTGATGAGGATCGGAGCGGAAGAAGAGGTCATGAACGGCTCGCGTCGCGGTGAGGGTAAAACTATACCAGCGCAACCGCCACGGCCACAGATCTACCGCGTTCCTGTAGGAGCGAGCTTGCTCGCGATTGATCGCCAACGATGACGATGTCTGCCTGACACACAGCGGTGTCAGTGACTCCATCGCGAGCAAGCTCGCTCCTACAGGGGGGGGCGTCGCAGTGTCAGCGAGCTTCCGCGGGCGAGCGGCGGATCGGCGTGGCGTTCAACCACCCCGCCAGCAACCTTGTCGACAACGGAATGAAGAAGTACACCATCAGCGGCGTCAGGCACAGGGTGCTGATCATCACCCTGGGCAGCAGGCTCATCTCGCCGAGCAGCGGGCCCAGGACAAAATTGAACAGCAGCGACACCGGGAAGAACGCCAGCCAGATCGCCACCGCCTGTTTCCAGCGTGGTGGTCGTGCGCCGGCGGCGCCGAACCAGCCTTCGATGCCGCTCACGCGGTGTTCGGTCTTGTGCGCGAACAGGTCGCTGCCCCGGGCCAGCCAGGCCGTGCGCGATGCGGAGTGTTCCCAGGCGTGCATGGTCTGCTCGTTGGCGAAGCGGAAGATGATCTGGAATTCGTCGCCATCGGGTGGCGGGGCGAGTACGCCGGAGCCCAGGTAGCCCTGGAAGTCGGTGGCCAGTTGTTCGCCTTCGCGCAACCAGGTCATCAGGTCCTGATAGCGTCCATCGGCGACGCGGCGGGCAACCATCAGCGTGACGGGTGAGGTAGTCATTGTGTAACTCCGTAGGTCTATCGCGCCACTCCGGATAGGAGTTTCGCCAGGCGCAGCGCCGGGGTGGTGGGCTGCGTCTCGGTACAAGCAAGGAATACGCCGGATTCTACAGGTTATGCGCCCGGGAATCGTCATCGAGCAATGCCTTGAATAGGGAGGGGGTAGGCGAGGTAAGATAGGATCCAATTTGCACAATAGCGTTGTCCGCCCAATGCCTGTACTGATTGACGATGTCACGGGTTCCCCAGCAGCTGTTCCTTCAGCGCAGGACGAGCTGTTTCCGATTCGCGAAGTGTCCCGGCTCACTGGCGTCAACCCGGTCACGCTGCGCGCCTGGGAGCGCCGTTATGGCCTGATCCAGCCCACGCGCACCGAAAGCGGGCATCGTTTGTATGCCCTGGCCGATATCGAGCGGGTCCACAGCATTCTGGGTTGGCTCGACCGTGGCGTTGCGGTGAGCAAGGTCGGCAAGATCCTGGCCAAGGTCTCGCCGCTCCAGGCGCTCTCGCACATCATTCCCGATGAACTGGTGCAGGCCGACTACGCGCAATGGCAGCAACAGGTGCATGCCGCGGTCAGCGCCTTCGACGATATTCAACTCGATCAGGTCTACGGGCAGATCTTTTCCAGCTACTCCCAGTCGGTGGTGTTCCAGGACATCCTGATCCCGCTGTGGAAACAGTTGCTACAGCGTCAGGATCAGTTCGGCCAGACCAGCGAGTGGCTGTTTTACGATGGCTACCTGCGCACGCGGGTCCTGCAACGGCTGCTGCTGATGCGCAATTCGCCGCGGCGGGTGATCATCAGCGCCCTGGCCGGGCAATGTCGCGAGCTTGAATTGCTGGTGGCGGCGTTGTTCCTCAGCGGCAACGACATGGGCGTGCGCTTGCTGACCATCGGCCAGCCCCTCGATGAACTGACGCTGGTCTGCGAAAAGATCAAGCCACAGGCATTGGTCCTCTTTTCCAATCACGCACCGGCGCCCGACTTGCCGCGACGGCTGAACCGGCTGGCCATGAGTCTGGATTGTCAGTTGATGCTGGCCGGGGACGCGTCCGATCTGGCCGAGGACAGCCTGGCCGGAACGTCCATCGGCTGTCTGGGTAACGAAGGCATGGAAATGCGCCAGCGTCTGCGGCAGTTCCTTGCGGGTAACCTGGATACCTGAATCAGAGGTGCAGGGCGGGATGGGTCAGCCGATGCTGCTGCAGGATGAACTGGCGCAGGCGCTCGGTTTCGTCCGTGTCGCTCTGGTTCAGTTGATAGGCATAGAAACCATTTTCGGCTTCTTTCTCGAAGGTGCCGCGCATCGCAATGCGTTCATAACCTGACGGGCTGAACCACAGGGCGAAATGCTTGGGTGGCTTGGTCTTGTTGCGCACTTCCAGCAGAACGCCTTTGAAAGACACCTCGTGCACCCACAGCGTGCCGGGCTGGCCATTGGCGTTTTCCAGGGCGACCGGTTCGTCGAGTACCAGCCGCCATGGCCGCACCGACGGGCCATCTTCATAGATGCTGGGCACGCCCAGGCGCAAATGCAGCGCATGAAACTCGTCTTCCACCAGGTGCAGTGGAAAGGTCATTTGCTGGTTTTCGAAATTCGCCTGAATGGTGACTTGCTCATGGGCCGCGAGGCGTGTGAGCAGGTCACGGATTTGCGATCCACCGTTGACGAGCAGACTCGAGTTCGCATCCCGAACGTTGAGTTTCGGGTTGTGTTGCATGGACTGGATGTAATCCAGCTCGTCCTGGGTCAGGAGTGCGTCACGGTGCATGATCGGCTCGAAAGATTAAGTTACAAAGGCATTCAACGGTGATTGTAGTTAATGACATTCAATTCTTTATTTTGTTTTAGCCGTTCGTCGCTTTTAATTGGGCGAGTTCGCGTTGCAGCTCGGCGACCTGTGCTTCCAGCTGCGCAACCCGCTGCTGCGCCTTGACCTGAACGGTGACGTCTTTTTGCACACCGACAAAATACGTCTGGCCGTCGTTCGCGTTTTTCACGGTCGTCAGCGACAGCTCATTCCAGAAGGGCGTGCCGTCCTTTCGATAATTGCGCAGCACTTCGCGGCAGGAACCGTCGCGGGCCAGCGTGTCGCGAATGGTGTCCAGCGCTTGCTGGTCACGATCGCCCGATTGCAGGAAGCGGCAATCCTGATACAGGATCTCTTCGCTGCTGTAGCCGGTCAGGCGTTCGAAAGCCGGGTTGACGTAAATCAGGATGTTGTCGTGCTCGCCTTCTCGTTCGGCGATCACGATGCCGTCGTTGGACGCGTCGATCACCATCTGCAGCAGTTGGGCGTTGATCATGTAAGGTTTTTTCCTGGCGGTTGGACGTCTGAAGTCTAAAAGAACATTCGAGGCTGTGCTGTTAATATCCGACTCTTTTACACAGCTTCAGGATCAGATTGATGAAAGTCGCCATCCTTTCCGGCTCGGTCTACGGCACGGCTGAAGAAGTCGCCCGCCACGCCGCGAGCCTATTGAAAACTGCGGGTTTCGAGGTATTCCACAACCCTCGCGCCAGCTACGCCGATGTCCAGGCCTTCGGCCCCGAAGCGTTCCTGGCCGTGACCTCGACCACCGGTCTTGGCGAGTTGCCGGACAACCTGCAACCGATGTACTTCGCCATCCGCGATCAGCTGCCGGCGCAATGGCGCGGTCTGCCGGGCGCGGTGATCGCTCTGGGCGACGCCAGTTACGGCGACACCTTCTGCGGTGGCGGTGAACTGATGCGCGAGCTGCTGGGTGAAATGGGGGTTCGCGAAGTGCTGCCGATGTTGCGCCTGGACGCCAGCGAAAGCGTGACCCCGGAAACCGACGCCGAGCCTTGGCTGGCGGACCTGATCAGCGCTCTGCGCGGCTGATCGGCCGTTCACGCAGCAGCGCCAGCCAGGCCTGTGCCGCTTTCGATAAGTAGGCACCCTGGCGCCAGATGAAGGCGATGTCCCACCGCAGGTAGTCCGGCGCATTCAGGGTCAGGCGCACCACGCCTGGCCGTTCCAGCCCGCGCGCGACCAACCGCGGCAACAGCACCACGCCTTGCCCGGCCGCCACCAGCGCGGCAAGAAAGTCGGCCTGACCGCTGCGCCCGCCTTCCCTGGGGGTGAAGCCTGCCTGCTGGCAGGCTTGCAGCACCCGGTCATTGAGCACGAAGCTGCGTTGGTACAGCAGAAACGGCGTATCGGCCAATTCCTCCAGCCCGATGACCGCCCGGTTCGCCAGGGGATGATCGGTGGGCAACAGGGCATCCAGCGGTTCATCGCAAAACCGTTGGAAGGCGAACTGCGGGTCTTTGGTCAAAAGGCCGCCACCGAGCTCCAGCTCACCGTTCAACACCCCTTGCTCGATGTTCAGGCTGCCGCCTTCGAGCAAATGAATGCTGATGTTGGGGTAGCGCCGCCGGTATTCGGCGAACAGCTCGGCAAACAGCGCATCACTGCCCAGCAGCGGCAAGCCCAGGCGCAATTCGCCACGGGCCAGATGGCTCAGGTCGTCGAGTTCGCTGAGCAATTCGTTGCGCAGGCGCAGCATGCCTTCGGCCCGTTGCAGGACCACGCGCCCGGCGTCGGTCAGGCGCAATTGCGAACCCAGGCGCTCGAGCAGCGGCATACCCAGGCTCTGTTCCAGTTGGGCGACCTGTTTGCTCACGGCTGACTGGCTGATGTGCAGGGTTTTGGCGGCCTGGGTAAAGCCGCCCTGGTGCATGACTTCGACGAAGCTTCGTAGCTGTTTGAATTCCATTGTGCAATTCCATTCCGGAATAGCTTTGAGTCTAACAATTCGCTTCGGGGATGACAGCCCGCTCCGTAAAATGATCGGGCGAGGAATTGAAGACATGAATGCATCTACCCTGAAGAACCTGGGCCGCCTGGCCACTGAACTGGCGGTGTTGTTGGCTATTTATTGGCTGGGCTGTCAGTTGGCGGTCTGGTCGGGCTGGCCGATCCCCGGTGGGGTCATCGGCATGGCGCTGTTGCTGCTGGCGTTCGCGCTCGGGGTGGTCAAACCGGCGACGTTGCAGAAAGGCGCCGGCCTGCTGATGGCCGAGATGCTGCTGTTCTTCATCCCGGCGTTGATGAGCCTGCTCGATTACGGCGGCCTGTTGCGCGACGAAGGCTGGCGGATTCTGCTGGTAATCGGCGTCAGCACCTTGATGGTGATGTTGGTGACCGCATTCACCGTGGAGCTGGTGGTGCGGTTGAGGAGGTCCCGTGAAGCTTGAGTGGATGCCGATGTTCTGGCTGGCCGTCACCTTGCTCGCATACGGGTTCAGCCGCTGGATTTACGCACGCACGGGCCGGTATCTGCTGTCGCCGCTGATTCTGGTTCCGGCCTTGCTGCTGGCGCTTGCGGTGCCGATGCACACTGCCTACGCCGAATATTCGAGCAACACCCATTGGTTGATGCTGGTGCTGGGCCCGGTGACGGTGGCTTTCGCCGTGCCGATCTGGCAGCAGCGGCAGATGCTGATGCGCCATTGGTCGGCGCTTCTGCTCGGGATGCTGGCCGGCAGTGCGGCGTCCATCGGCAGTTCGTTCGGCCTGGCCAGGGCCCTGGCACTGGACAGTTCGATCACGATGTCGCTGGTGCCGCGCTCGATTACCACGCCTTTCGCCATGCCCCTGGCCCACGACCTGGGTGGCGTGCCGGAGCTCACGGCGGTGTTCGTCATGTTCACCGGCGTGTTCGGGGCGATGCTCGGCGGCATTCTGCTCAAGTGGCTACCGCTGCGCAGTGCCCTGGCTCGCGGTGCGCTGTTTGGCGTCGGTGCGCACGGCGCCGGGGTCAGTCGGGCGCATGAGGTGGGCGGCGAGGAAGGCTCGGTGGCGGGGTTGGTGATGGTGCTGACGGGCTTGCTGAATCTGTTCGCCGCGCCATTGCTGGCGTCGCTTCTCTGACTTGGATCCACACGGGCGCGCGTCCTGACTCGCTCGGTCATCAAGCTGGCTGCCAATGCAACTACTACTAAACTACTAGCCTGACTAGACTGGTTCACGTGAGCAAAATAATAAGAACAGGAGTTCCTTGCCGTGAGCGTAGCCCCCGTCCAATCGCCCCACAGTGTCAAAGATCAGGTCAGCGCCGCCGAGTGGCAGACCCGTGTCGATCTCGCCGCCTGTTACCGTTTGGTCGCCCTGCATGGCTGGGACGATCTGATCTTCACCCATATTTCCGCCAAGGTGCCCGGCACCGAAGACTTCCTGATCAACCCGTTCGGGCTGATGTTCCACGAAATCACCGCGTCGAGCCTGGTCAAGGTCGACCAGGCCGGCAACAAGCTGATGGACAGCCCCTACGAGATCAATCCGGCGGGTTACACCATCCACAGCGCTGTGCATGAAGTGCGTCACGATGTGGCGTGCGTGCTGCACACCCACACGGCTTCGGGTGTTGCCGTGTCGGCGCAGAAGCAGGGCATTTTGCCGATCAGCCAGCAGTCGCTGTTCGTCCTCTCCAGCCTGGCTTATCACGCCTACGAAGGCGTTGCGCTGAACCACGAAGAGAAGGCGCGCTTACAGGCCGATCTCGGCGACAACAATTTCCTGATGCTGAACAACCACGGTCTGCTGACCTGTGGGGGCACGGTTGCCGATACCTTCCTGATGATGTTCATTTTCCAGCGCACCTGCGATATCCAGGTCATGGCTTCGAGCGGCGGTGCCGAATTGATCAGCATCGACCCGCAGATTCTGGCGGGCGCCAGGGCGATGATCGCCGGCGTCACCAAAAGTGCTCAAGGGATGGGCGGTGCACTGGCCTGGCCAGCGCTGCTGCGCAAACTCGATCAACAAGACGCGGGATACAAATTCTGATGCCTCTTGCCGAGATTCCTCTGTGTGTCTGGCGCAAGCGCGCCCAGTCGTTCCAGTTCCAGGGCCACACCGTGCGTTACTGGACGGCGGGGCAGGGTGAGCCGCTGCTGCTGATCCATGGCTTCCCCACCGCCAGTTGGGACTGGCATTACCTGTGGCAGCCGCTGGCCCAGCGTTATCGCCTGATTGCCTGCGACATGCTTGGCTTCGGCGATTCGGCCAAGCCACTGAACCATGAATACAGCCTGCTCGAGCAAGCCGATCTGCAACAGGCATTGCTGGAGCACTTGAGTATCCGGCAACCGGTGCACGTGCTGGCCCACGATTACGGCGACAGCGTGGCGCAGGAACTGCTGGCCCGGCACTATGAAGCACGTTTCAACCTGGCCAGTTGCGTGTTCCTCAATGGCGGCCTGTTTCCGGAAACCCATCGTCCGGTGCTGATGCAGAAACTGTTGCTCAGCCCGTTGGGCTGGATGATCGGCCGGGCGTTCTCACGTGACGCGCTGGTGAAGAGTTTCCGCCAGATCTTCGGCCCGCAGAGCCGTCCGAGCGAAAGCGAAATGGACGACTTCTGGAGTCTGGTCGACAGCAATCGTGGCCCGAGGATCCTGCACAAACTGATCAGCTACATCCCGGAACGACGGGCCCAGCGCGACCGCTGGGTCCATGCCATGCAGCGTGGCGGCGTGCCGCTGCGAGTGATCGACGGCGAGGTCGACCCGATCTCCGGCGGGCACATGGTCCAGCGTTATCGGCAACTGATTCCGAACCCCGACACCGTGTTGTTGCCGGGCATCGGCCACTACCCGCAGACCGAGGCACCAGGGCAAGTGCTGGAGCACTACCTGGCATTTCGCGACCGGCTGACGCCGGCAACGCTGAAGGTCGCTTGCTCCTGAATCCCAGCATCGCCCCCTGTAGGAGCGAGCTTGCTCGCGATGGCGGAGTGTCAGTCGACTGATTCTCAGCTGACACACCGCATCGCGAGCAAGCTCGCTCCTACAGGAAAAGGGTGATCGTGCATCATCCTCAGGCCTTATCGCCTACCATTCAGCCTTGCCCAAGATCATTGTGGCGCGCACTCGCGTGGCAGACACTCGGACTCATAGTCCCTGGCCTGCTGGAGTCCCGCAATGAACGAGTCTGTACGCTTCGAAGATAAAGTCGTGATCATCACCGGAGCCGGCGGTGGCCTGGGGCGTGCCCACGCGTTATTGTTCGCGAAGCAGGGGGCCAGGGTGCTGGTCAACGACCTGGGAGGCTCGACCCAGGGCGAAGGCGCCAATGCGTCGGCCGCCGACCGGGTGGTCGCGGAAATTCGCGAGGCGGGCGGCATCGCCGAGGCCAACCATGATTCCGTCACCGACGGCGAAAAA
The DNA here is from genome assembly GCF_040947875.1 of Pseudomonas sp. MYb118. Classification (NCBI taxonomy): domain Bacteria; kingdom Pseudomonadati; phylum Pseudomonadota; class Gammaproteobacteria; order Pseudomonadales; family Pseudomonadaceae; genus Pseudomonas; species Pseudomonas sp. MYb118. The sequence goes on from NZ_JBFRXN010000002.1 coordinate 2,718,599, forward strand.
ATCGTCCAGAACGCCCTCGACGCCTTCGGCCGTGTCGATGTCGTGGTCAACAACGCCGGCATCCTGCGCGACAAGACCTTCCACAAGATGGACGACGCCGATTGGGACCTGGTTTACCGTGTCCACGTCGAAGGCGCCTACAAAGTCACCCGCGCCGCCTGGCCGCACCTGCGCGAGCAAAACTACGGTCGGGTGATCTTCACCGCCTCGACCTCGGGCATCTACGGCAACTTCGGCCAGTCCAACTATGGCATGGCCAAGCTCGGCCTCTACGGCCTGACCCGCACCTTGGCCATCGAAGGCCGCAAGAACAACATCCTGGTCAATGCCATCGCCCCCACCGGCGGCACCCGCATGACCGAAGGCCTGATTCCGCCACAGGTGTTCGAACAGCTCAAACCGGAACTGGTCAGCCCGCTGGTGGTGTACCTCGCCAGTGAGCAATGCCAGGAAACCTCCGGGTTGTTCGAAGTCGGTGGCGGCTGGATGGGCAAGGTGCGCTGGGAGCGCAGCCTCGGTGCCGGGTTCGACCCACGAGCCGGGTTCACCCCGGAAGACGTGGCTGCGAATTGGCAACAGATCTGCGATTTCGAAGGCGCGGCGCATCCGAAGGACAACATCGAAGCGCTCAAGGAAATGATGAGCAATTTGCAGCGTTACGCCATCTAAAAGCTCTATCGGTCCCCTGTAGGAGCGAGCTTGCTCGCGATGGCGGAGTGTCAGTCGACTGATTCTTAACTGACACACCGCATCGTCGGAACGCCGCCCGGAGCAAGCTCGCTCCTACAGGGGGGACGTGGGTGGGTTATGGAAAATACTTGCTCACCAACGCCGCCAGATTTGCCGCCGTCTCCACATCCATGACGCCACTGTAATTTGCCGGACGAAAATGCAACTGAAACGCCCGCACCAGTTGGTTGTAGCCTTGTGCCGTTGATGCCTTGCTGACGTCATACCCGTAAGTCTTGAACAGCTTGAGCAGTTCAGCCCGCTCGGGCATCCCGGTCTGTGCGTAGCGATCCTGGAAAGCCTGTCGGGTCGCGTCATCGAACCAGGCCCCCACCCCCTTCAAATACAGCGCATGCCAGGGAAACGCCGGGCCTGGGTCGCTTTTGCGTCCGATGGAAATGTCTGAGTGCCCCAGCACCTGAGTCGGGCTGATGTCCGGATAGCGACCCAGGATGTTCAGCGCCAGCTCCTCGATCGCGATGATCTGCGCCGGGTGATAGGGCGGGAAGGTGAACACGCCATCCTTGTAGGACGCGAGGTTGACGATTTCCACGCCGATCGAGGTGTCGTTCAAACTGGTCCGATCGCCCCAGGCACTGACACCCGCGTGCCACGCGCGGTGCTGTTCATCGACGAGGTTGAAGACTTCCTGCTCGGTATAACCGGCCTTCACATAACTCGGGTCCGTGACGTCGGGGATCAGATAGTGGGCACTCACGTTCGGCCCCGTCAGGGCACTGAGGGAGCTGGAAAAGTTACCGGCGGTGTAGTGAAAAACCAGAAAGCGGATTCGGCTGTTGTAGCTTCTGATGGCGCGGGATTTGTTGTACAGAATCGGTTTCATAACAATGCTCTTCCATGATCAGTTGATGGCGCGATGGGCGCAGTCATCAGCTTTCATCATTCGGCATTTCACATGGTTACCGATTCTCGTAGTCACATTCGGCAAGTGATGTAGGTGCTCGCGATGCCCTCAAGCGCGCCAGCAGGAAAAACCAGGCCAAAAAAAAGCCGCTGCAAACGCAGCGGCCAAGGTAAGACGTTGGATCAAGGAGCTACAAATCAACGTCAGGTGCACACCGGGGGGATGAGTCGAAACCTTCGAATCATCTGAATTCTGGCGCCGGCGGTGTGGGCGGGTCACACACCGTCGAAGCGGGCTTTCAGCGGCTTTTCGTGAAAGCCAGGCAAGAATAAACCCCTGAGCGGAAAGGAAAAATAGCGATTCCAGACAAGCAGTGTTGCAGGCTGAGCAACAGTCCGCCGCGCAGGATTGCAGCGGGTCCGTTCCATCATGCGCCTGACTGATCGGCCACCATCCACTGCATCCATACCGCGCTCAAACCCCTGCGCGGCAAGGCTGTTCATCCTTTCGAGCGACACCGCAAATACCTCCTTCGTGCGCTTATCGCCTCCTGGCGGCGGCAGTAGGGTGTGGCCTTCTGTCACTCACCGGGGAAGACGCATGACAAAAACAACAATGCGCGCCATCTTCACGCCGCAGGCGCTGGCCGCTGCGGTGGCCTTGGGCTGCTGTGCCCAGGCGCAGGCCGTTTCATTCAACATTGGCGAGATCGAAGCCACGTTCGATTCCTCGCTGTCCGTGGGCGCGAGCTGGGGCATGCGCGATGCCAAGCAGTCGCTGGTGGGGACAGTCAATGGCGGCAGCGGCCAGGCGTCGACCGGTGACGATGGCCGCCAGAACTTCACCAAGGGCGAAACCTTCTCGAAGATTTTCAAGGGCATTCACGACCTCGAACTCAAGTACGGCGACACCGGCGTATTCGTGCGAGGCAAGTACTGGTACGACTTCGAACTCAAGGACGAAAACCGGCCGTTCAAGCCCATCAGCGACCACAACCGCAAGGAAGGCTCCAAGTCGGCGGGGGCGGAGATCCTCGATGCCTTCGTCTACCACAACTACTCCATCGGCGAGCTGCCGGGCACCGTGCGCGCCGGCAAGCAGGTGGTCAGTTGGGGGGAAAGCACCTTCATCGGCAACTCGATCAACAGCATCAACCCCATCGACGTTTCGGCGTTTCGCCGGCCGGGCGCCGAGATCAAGGAAGGCCTGATTCCGGTGAACATGCTGTTCGCCTCCCAGGGCCTGACCGACAAGCTGACCGTGGAAGGTTTCTACCAGCTGGAGTGGGACCAGACCGTCCTCGACAACTGCGGCACCTTCTTCGGTGGTGACGTGGCGGCCGATGGCTGCACCACCGGCTACACCGTCGCCAGCCCGGCGATCGCCCCGTTGCAGCCGATTGCCGCGGCATTCGGCCAGGGTTTCCAGGTCAGCAGGGAAGGCGTGATCGTGCCCCGTGGCGGCGACCGCGATGCCCGTGACTCGGGGCAATGGGGCACGGCATTGCGCTGGCTGGGCGACGACACCGAGTACGGCCTGTACTTCATGAACTATCACAGCCGCTCGCCGTATGTCAGCACCAGCACCGCCGGGCTGAGCACCCTGGCGCGACTGCCGGCAATCATCGCCGCCGCCAACGCCATCGCTCCCGGCAGTGGTGCAGGGCTGGCCCAGAGCGTGATGCTCGGTCGTGGCCAGTACTACCTCGAATACCCGGAAGACATTCGTCTGTATGGCGCGAGCTTCTCCACCACCCTGCCCACCGGCACCGCCTGGACCGGCGAGATCAGCTATCGGCCCAACCTGCCGGTGCAGATCAACAGCACCGACCTGACCCTGGCCATGGTCAACCCGATTGCCGGCGGCACGGCCTCGCCGATCGCCACGGCGCCGGGGGCCGACAACAAGGGCTATCGCCGCAAGGAAGTGACCCAGATACAGAGCAGCCTGACGCACTTCATTGATCAGGTCGCCGGCGCCGACCGGTTGACCCTGGTGGGTGAAGCGGCGGTGGTGCATGTCGCTGGGCTGGAGGATAAAAGCAAGCTGCGCTACGGCCGCGATTCGGTCTACGGCCAATACGGCTTCGGTGGCGACACCGACGGTTTTGTCACCTCGACGTCCTGGGGTTACCGCGCCCGAGCCATCCTCGAATACAACAACGTCATCGCCGGGATCAATTTCAAACCCAACCTGTCGTGGTCCCACGACGTCAACGGTTATGGCCCCAACGGCCTGTTCAACGAAGGCGCCAAGGCAATCAGCGTCGGCGTCGATGCCGACTACCGCAACACCTACACCGCGAGCCTGAGTTACACCGACTTCTTCGGTGGTGACTACAACACCCTGGAAGACCGTGACTTCCTGGCGTTGAGCTTTGGCGTGAACTTCTGATCTGGCTGAGAAGGATGATTTTGATGCGCAAGATGATTTTGCAATGCAGCGTTCTGGCCCTCGGCCTGTTGGCTGCCAATGTGATGGCGGCGGTGTCGCCCGAAGAAGCCAACAAACTGGGCACCAGCCTGACGCCATTGGGCGCCGAAAAGGCCGGTAACGCCGACGGCTCGATCCCGGCCTGGACCGGCGGCCTGCCGAAAAATGCCGGGGCGGTGGACAGCAAGGGCTTTCTGGCCGACCCGTTCGCCAACGAAAAGCCGCTGTTCACCATTACCGCGGCGAACGTCGACCAGTACAAGGACAAACTGTCCGACGGCCAGGTCGCGATGTTCAAGCGTTACCCACAGACCTACAAAATCCCGGTCTACCCAAGCCACCGCACGGCAGCCTTGCCCACGGAGATCTACGAGTCGGCCAAGCGCAGCGCCTTGAACGTGACGCCGATCAACGACGGCAACGGCCTGGCCAATTTCACCGGCAACCGTTACTACGCCTTTCCGATTCCGAAGAACGGCGTCGAAGTGATCTGGAACCACATCACCCGTTACCACGGTGGCAACCTGCGGCGCACCATCACCCAGGCCACGCCGCAGTCCAACGGCGATTTCACGGTGATCCGCTTCAAGGATGAAGTGGCGGTGCCGTCCCTGCTGGGCGACCTGAAGCCGGGCAGCGACGACAACGTGCTCAACTATTTCAAGCAGGAAGTGACCGCTCCGGCACGGCTGGCAGGCAACGTGCTGCTGGTCCACGAAACCCTCGACCAGGTCAAGGAACCGCGCAAGGCCTGGATCTACAACGCCGGCCAGCGTCGTGTGCGCCGTGCGCCGCAGGTGGCGTATGACGGCGTCGGCACTTCGTCCGACGGCCTGCGCACCACCGACAACTTCGACATGTTTTCCGGCGCGCCGGATCGCTACGACTGGAAGCTGATCGGCAAGAAGGAAATGTACATCCCCTACAACAGCTACAAGCTCGACTCGCCCGACCTCAAATACACCGATGTGATCAAGGCCGGGCACATCAACCAGGACCTGACCCGCTACGAGCTGCACCGGGTCTGGGAAGTGGTCGCCACGGTCAAGCCCAACGAGCGGCACGTGTATGCCAAGCGCCACATGTACATCGACGAAGACACCTGGCAGGTGGCATTGGCAGACCACTACGACGGTCGCGGGCAACTGTGGCGTGTTGCCGAAGGGCATGCGCAGAACTACTACGATCACCAGGTGCCGGCCTATACCGTCGAAGCGCTGTATGACCTGATTGCCGGACGCTATATCGCCCTGGGCATGAAGAACGAAGAGAAGCGCAGTTTCGAGTTCGGTATCGAAGCTAAAGCGGGTGACTACACACCTGCTGCACTGCGGAGTACAGGGGTCAGGTGATGATTCCTACATAGCCTTCGGAAAAAGGTGACTTAATAGTCACCTTTTTTATTGGCATTGATCAGCGTGTTGAATACTTCTTCAACAAGCCGTGTGCACAGGGCTAGGGTGGTGCAACAAAAATAACAAGGCCTGTGCTAATGACCGCCATGACAGCATGGCCGGACCGTCCTGGATTCCTGCCCCGTTTATCTTCCCATCACCGCTCTCGGGATCGGCTGATCGAGCCGCTGCTGGCCTCGATGGCACGGGTGAAACTGCTGTGTGCCCCGGCGGGGAGCGGCAAGAGTGCGCTGCTGATCGAGTGCCTGCTGCGCGCTCCGGCGTCATGTCACGTCTGTTGGTTGCCGTTGGCGGGGGCCTCGATCAGTGCCGATGAATTTCTCCAGCGCCTGGCCCAGGCGCTGGGAGCAGACGCGACGGACGAAGCCGGCCTGCTCGCGTACCTGGCGCGGCCGTCGATGCCGATCTGGCTGTGCGTGGATGATTTTTGCCGCACGCCCAACCCGGAGCTGGATGCGTTGCTCGACCGGCTGTTGTCGTTCAGCAGCCCGGCCGTCACCTGGTGGTTGAGTGCGCGCCGCCTTCCCGCGTGCAATTGGCCGCGGCTGTTGCTCGCCGACGAACTCTACGACTGCGAACGCGAGACCCTGGCGTTCACCCACAGCGAGATCGCCGCGCTGCTGCACCACTTGGAACCTGCGCACGCAGCCAGGCGTGCCAGCCGGATTGTCGAATTAAGTGGCGGCTGGTGCGCAGGCGTGCGGATCGCCCTGCTGCAAAAGTGCGACTGGTCGCGCAACGAGCAATTGCACGGTCGAGCGGACACCTTGCACAACTACCTCGAACATGAACTGTTCAGCATGCTCACCCCGGAGTTGAGTGAAGCCTGGCGAGTGCTGGCGCATCTGCCGCGCTTCAATGCCCGCCTGTGCGAACACCTGTTCGGCGCGGGCGAGGGCGCGCAGTACCTGAGTACCTTGCAGGCCCTGGGTTGCTTCATCGAACCCTGGCGTGATTCCACCGACTGGTTGCAGATCTTCGCGCCGCTGACGCGCCTGATGCGCGAGGAGCAGTGGCCACAGGCACGCTCCTGGCATCGCCGTGCCTGCCAGTGGTTCAGCGCCGAGCACGACTGGAAGGCGGCTTTCGAACAGGCCTTGCTGGCTGAGGAATTCGAAGTGGCCGTCAGCCTGTTGCAGCATTTCAGTTTCGAGCACCTGTTCGAGGAACAGACGGTGGTGCTGCTGTTGCGTCTGCATGAGCGCAAAGGGGATGCCCTGATGCTCGGGTCGCCGCAACTGGTCGGGCTGATCAGTTCGGCCTTGCTCATCGCCGGACGCTTCGAACAGGCGGGGGAATGCATCGACAACCTGTCGCGTTTTCTGCCCCAGCCATCGGTACTGTTGCAGCAGCAACTGATCGCCCGGTGGCAGACGTTGCAGGGCTGGCGCTTGCATTTGCAGGGTTGCATGCAGGCTTCGCGGGCGCATTTCCTGGAGGCGCTCGAGGTCCTCGGGGCACCTCTCTGGAGCGTCCGTTTGATGTGCCTGTCGGGGCTGACCCAGCAGGCGCTGCTGACGGGTGAGCTTGACATCGCCCAAGCGCTCAACCGTGATGCATTGTGCCTGGCACGCGAGCAGGGCTCGCTCGTGTTCGAAGGTTTGCTGGAGCTCGACCATGCGCAACTGCTGGAGCAACGAGGGGCGCTCGCCCGGGCAGAGCAGCTCCTGGCGAACATGCACGGATTACTCATCGAGCAACAACCGCGCGCAGAGCCGTTGTTGGGGCGTATTGCCTTGCGTTGCGGGCGACTTCTCCTGTCCCAGGGCGAGGAAACGCTGGCGGCTGTGCAGTTCGAGAATGGCCTGAAACTCTCCCTGCGCAGTCATGACAAGCGCGCGTTGTACGGTTTTCTCGGCTTGGCGCAACTCGCTGCCAACCGCCTGGATTATGCCCAGGCATTTGTGCTGTTGCGTGATGCAGAAAGGCTGATGCAGCAGCGGCGGATTCCGGAAACGGTCTACCGTGGCGTGTTGTTGCAGGTCAGCAGTCACTTCTGGTTGCAGCAGGGCCGCCCGGAACTGGCTCGAGAAGCCCTGAATAGATTGCTGCGTCACTATCGCGGACCCAATGCACTTCAGGCACCGCCAGCCACGCTGTCGTTGGTCGCGCGGGTCGAGTACCAATTGGTGCTCGCAGAGACGCAACTGCAATTGACTCAACGGCCACTGGAGCGCTTGCAACCCCTGCTCGATCACGCACGGCACCACGCGATGCTGTCCCTGGAAGCGGAATTGCAACTGGCGTGCGCTGAGGTGGCTGATCTGAGCGGGCACACCGAGCAGGCCAGGACAGCCATGGCCGCAGGCCTCGCATTAGTTGAGCGCTGCAATGCACAGCAAGCGATACGTGATTTGACCCTGCGCCAGCCGAGCCTCCAAAGCCGCTTGCGTTGTAATACGCAAGCGACCGAGCCGGCCACCGATACTACCCGGTTGAGCGCTCGAGAAGTTGAAGTTATCACGCTGATTGCCCACGGCAACTCCAATCAGCAGATCGCCGAACAACTATTTATTTCCTTGCATACGGTGAAAACCCACGCGCGGCGTATTTATGGGAAATTGGGTGTGGCGCGGCGTACTCAAGCAGTGGCAAAAGTTAAGGAGATGGGCGTTGTAAGTTAAAATTTTGGTTGTGCTGAATTGATCTTTACGAATGCATACAAGTTGTCGGTTTTAAAATTCTGGTCGCTCGTTGTATATTTTCAATCAGTCGGCAATACGACGCCGATTGTGATTGTGAACCTCTAATTTTATCGCCGAGTCGAACAGGGTGTTCGACGCTGAAGGCATGACAGGAAGTATGTATGAGTGATAGTTTTTTCTCGCAAGGCAAAATTGGGCAGTTAAAGAATACCCGGGCGGATTTTGCGGTTTATGTGTTATTGGTTGAGCGTCTTCAGAAGTTCGGAGTCAATCCGCATGTTACCTTCCTGAATTCGATCGATGTCAGCAGTGATCAGGTGACAGCCGCTACTTCGCTCTTCGACGAGGCACTCGCTTGGGTCGAAAAAGAAGCGGTTCCTGATTACGCGCGAAATACCATGTTGATATCCCGTGCACGATATTCCAGGGAGCCCAAGGACCTGATCGACGGTTTGACGGTCATTGTCTTCGAGAGCATCGTGAGTGATATTGTCAAGGCGTTGACCGCGGAACCTTCGATCAATACTTTAAAGCGCAATATCAAATCGGTCACGGTCGAAGATGTTCGCGTTGCGTTGCGCGACGTGACCAGCGTTAATATTGATGAAGTGTACTTGACGACGTCGGGGATGTCCGGCGGTGAGCTGATAGCTGTTGAATCGAAAAGTATCGTCGAAGATATTTACAGCAGCTTTCAACATAATGAAATTCCTTACTATTATGGTGAGGGCGGTGTTTACACAGTGCGCGGCACTCTTGAAGAACAATATCGCCATCCTCAATTGAGCAAAAGTGACATCAGCCAAATGGTGGTCGCGATCATTCCTGTATTCCTGGTCTGATCCCGATGGGGTCCTGATAACCCATGCGCCAACTAACGGCCCGCGTCGCCGCCAGCAATCGCTGCGCCGCCGGGCCGTTTTCGTCTGCGTGAAACAATGAAGTCGGACCCACGACAGTCATGACCGCCGCCACGTTACCCAGGGCATTGAACACCGGGGCAGACAGCGCGTCGACGCCCGGCATCAACAAGCCATGGACATGGTGCAGGCCACGCTGGCGAATCTGTTCGCCCAACTGCGCATAGGTCTGCTCGTCGGCCAGGGCATGGGTCTTGGCGCTCTGCAATTCCTGCTCACGCAATTCGATGGTTTCGCGCTTGGGCAGAAAGGCGCCGAAGACCAGCCCGGTGGATGAACTGAGCAGCGGCAACACCGAACCCAGTTGCGTCACCACCGTCACCGCGCGCACCGCCGGTTCGATGTGCACCACGGTGGCGCCCTGGTTGCCCCACACCGCCAGAAAGCAGGTTTCGTTCAGTTCGTCGCGCAACTCGGCCAGGGGCAGGGCGCCGACTTTCAGCACGTCCATACTGTTGAGTGCCGCCAGGCCGACACGCAGGGCTTCACGCCCCAAGCCGTAATGGTTGGTGGCGGTGTTCTGTTCGGCGAAACCGCTGGCGATCAGCGCCTGCAAATAGCGATGAACCTTGCTCGCCGGCATCTGCACATGTTCGGCCAGGCGCGACAGGCTCGTCGAGGGCGACAACTCGGCCAGCGCCTTGAGGATGTCGGTGCCGACCTCGGCCGAGCGGACTTTCTGTTTATCGTTGCTGCGCGGCGTTTCCATGATGGCGGTCTGATCCGTAACAAATGGGCGTCTTTATAGCTTGACGGTCAATAGCGATCAAATTACGTTAAGCGTAATTGAATTACGATAAAAACAACCCAGGCGTGCCAGAACCTCTGCGACAGAGTGACGGGCCATTGCCTGCTCCCTGTTCAGGAGGCTCCATGAACCTCGATTCAACGGCGCCAGCGCTGGCTTATCAGTCGGGCTTCGGCAACCAATTTTCCAGCGAGGCGTTGCCCGGCGCGCTGCCGGTCGGCCAGAACTCCCCACAAAAAGCCCCCTACGGCCTGTACACCGAATTGCTGTCCGGCACCGCCTTCACCATGCCGCGTAGTGAAGCGCGACGCACCTGGATGTACCGCATCCAGCCGTCGGCCAATCACCCGGCGTTCGTCAAACTCGAGCGGCAACTGGCCGGCGGGCCGCTGGGGGAAGTGACGCCCAACCGCCTGCGCTGGAATGCCCTGGAATTGCCGACCCAGCCGACCGACTTCATCGACGGCCTGATCAGCATGGCCGCCAACGGCAGCGCCGACAAACCGGCGGGCATCAGCATTCACCAGTACCTCGCCAATCAGTCGATGCAACGGGTGTTCTTCAACGCCGACGGGGAAATGCTGCTGGTGCCGCAACTGGGCCGGCTGCGCATCGTCACCGAGCTGGGGGTGCTGGAAGTCGAGCCGCTGGAAATCGCCGTGTTGCCGCGCGGGGTGAAATTCCGTGTCGAACTGCTCGACCCGCAGGCACGCGGTTACGTCGCTGAAAACCATGGCGCGCCGCTGCGCCTGCCGGACCTGGGCCCCATCGGCAGCAACGGCCTGGCCAATACGCGAGACTTCCTGGCGCCGGTCGCGCACTACGAGCACCTCACGCAACCCACCACCCTGGTGCAGAAATTTCTCGGCCAGTTGTGGGGCTGCGAACTCGATCATTCGCCGCTCAACGTGGTCGCCTGGCACGGCAACAACGTGCCGTACAAGTATGACCTGCGGCGCTTCAACACCATCGGCACGGTCAGCTTCGATCATCCTGACCCGTCGATCTTCACGGTACTGACTTCGCCGACCAGCGTGCATGGCCTGGCCAACCTCGATTTCGTGATCTTCCCGCCACGCTGGATGGTCGCGGAAAACACCTTCCGCCCGCCGTGGTTCCACCGCAACCTGATGAACGAATTCATGGGCCTGATCAAGGGCGAGTACGACGCCAAGGCTGAGGACTTCGTGCCTGGCGGTGCTTCGCTGCACAGCTGCATGAGTGCCCACGGCCCGGACGGCGAGACCTGTACCCGGGCGATCAACGCCGAGCTGGCCCCGGCCAAGATCGACAACACCATGGCCTTCATGTTCGAGACCAGCCAGGTGCTGCGCCCGAGCCGCTTCGCCCTCGACTGCCCGCAACTGCAACCCCGTTACGATGCTTGCTGGGCGTCGCTGCCCGCCACTTTCGACCCGACCCGGAGATAACCCATGACACAGACTTCCATCACTCGCAGCTGGGTTGCTTCCGCCAACGACCATGCCGATTTCCCCCTGCAAAACCTGCCGCTGGGAGTGTTCAGCGTGAAGGGTTCGGCGCCGCGCAGCGGGGTGGCCATCGGTGAGCACATCTTCGATCTGGAGGCGGCACTGGATGTGGGGCTGTTCGAGGGGGCGGCCAAGGTCGCCGTCGAAGCCACCCGTGGCGGCCAGCTCAATGGCTTCTTCGCGCTGGGGCGTGAGGCCCGCGTGGCCCTGCGTGAACGCCTGATCGAATTGCTGCGCGAGGGCAGCACCCTGCACGGCAAGATCGAAGCCCAGGGCGCCAGGCTGCTGCCGTTGGCCGCCGATTGTGCAATGCACCTGCCGGCCAGCATCGGCGACTACACCGACTTCTACGTCGGCATCGAGCACGCGCAAAACGTCGGCAAACTGTTCCGCCCCGATAACCCGCTGCTGCCCAACTACAAACACGTACCGATTGGCTACCACGGTCGCGCATCGACCGTGCGCCCCTCCGGCACCGACGTTCGGCGGCCCAAGGGCCAGACCCTGCCGGCCGGCCAGAGCGAACCGACCTTCGGCCCGTGCGCGCGCCTGGATTACGAGCTGGAGCTGGGCATCTGGATCGGCCAGGGCAACGAGATGGGCGACTCGATCGCCATCGCTGACGCCGCTGAGCACATCGCCGGTTTCTGCCTGCTCAACGACTGGTCGGCGCGCGACATCCAGGCCTGGGAATACCAGCCGCTGGGGCCGTTCCTGTCGAAGAGCTTCATCACCAGCGTTTCGCCGTGGGTGGTCACCGCCGAAGCACTGCAGCCGTTCCGTTGTGCACAACCTGCGCGCCCGGAAGGCGACCCGCAGCCGTTGCCTTACCTGTTCGACCGTCGCGATCAGGACGCCGGTGCCCTGGACATCGAACTGGAAGTACTGCTGCTCACCGAAGGCCTGCGTGAACAGAAGCTGCCGGCCCATCGCCTGACCCTGAGCAACAGCCAGTACATGTACTGGACCGTGGCGCAGATGGTCGCGCACCACAGCGTCAACGGCTGTCAGTTGCAGGCCGGTGACCTGTTTGGTTCGGGCACCTTGTCGGGGCCGCAAGCGGGGCAGTTCGGCAGCCTGCTGGAAATCACCGAAGGCGGTAAAAAGCCGATCGAACTGGCCTCTGGCGAGGTGCGGAAATTCCTCGAGGATGGCGACGAAATCATCCTGCGCGCCCGCTGCCGCCGCGAGGGTTTCGCCTCGATCGGCTTTGGCGAATGTCGCGGCAAAGTGCTGCCGGCGCGTTAAGGGGAAGCGGGCATGGAACTCTACACGTACTACCGTTCGACCTCGTCCTATCGGGTGCGCATTGCGCTGGCACTCAAGGGCCTGGATTACCAGGCGTTGCCGGTCAACCTCATCGCGCCTGACGGTGGCGAGCACCGCCAGCCTGCGTACCTTGCCATCAACCCGCAAGGCCGGGTGCCGGCCCTGCGCACCGATGACGGCGAGCTGCTGGTGCAGTCACCGGCGATCATCGAGTACCTGGAGGAACGTTATCCACAGGTGCCGTTGCTGCCGCAAGCCCTCGTCGCCCGCGCCCGGGCGCGCGGCGTGGCGGCGCTGATCGGTTGCGACGTGCACCCGCTGCACAACGTCAGCGTGCTCAACCGCCTGCGCCAGTCGGGGCAGGATGAAGCCCGGGTGAACGAGTGGATCGGCCACTGGATCGGCCAGGGGCTGACGGCAGTGGAGCAGTTGATCGGCGATCAGGGCTTCTGTTTCGGCGAAACGCCCGGGCTGGCGGATGTCTACCTGATTCCGCAGTTGTATGCGGCGCAGCGCTTCAATGTGTCATTGGCGGCCTACCCGCGGATCCAGCGGGTGGCTGACTTGGCGGAACATCATCCAGCGTTCATCAAGGCGCATCCGGCGAATCAGCCAGACACCCCCTGACAGACTTTGTTGATTCCCCCTGTGGGAGCGAGCCTGCTCGCGATGAACGCAAGGACACCGCGGAGTATCAGCGACCCCGCGTCATCGTTGACGATTATCGCGAGCAGGCTCGCTCCCACAGGAGGGGGGATGCATGCCCAGGGGGATGTGTGCTCAATGCACAATGGTATTGGGCGGCAAATGCCCCAGCCGTTCCGTCAGGCGAATCCGCTGGATCGGGTCCTCGGTGAGCAGCAACGCACGCTCCAGGTCGAAGCGCTCGGCGTTGGGGCAATCCAGTCGTTGGTAGAGGCTGGCCCGGGCCAGGTAGTCGGCGGTCGTGCCGTCGCCCAGTTCGAGCACGCGCTCGGCATCAATCAATGCGGCGATGTAGTCATCGTGGGAAAGGTACAGTTGGCGCAGGTTGCGCGACAACCGCTGCAGCATCTGCGCCGGTTCGGCCGTGACCAGGTGCTCGGCGCTGAGTTTCATGTTCGGGCCGTACTGGCGATGCAGCAGTTCGCGGCAATCGTTGGGGTACAGGCGGCGCCCGCCGCACGGGTCGAGCAGATGGTCGGCACCCGGCACACGCAGGAGGAAATGCCCGGGGAAGTTGACGCCTGCCAGCGGGATTTCCAGGCCCCTGGCCAGCTCCAGGGCAATCAGTGCCAGGGCCAGCGGTTGCCCGCGTCGGCGCTCCAGCACCTTGTCGAGCAACGCCGCCTGCGGGCGCAAGGGCGAGAAGTCGTCCTGGGCGAAACCCAGATCATTCATCCGCCGTAGCAGCGGTTGCGCCAGTTCGCTCACCGGCAGCATCGGCAAGCCATAACTGACGCGCTGTTGCAGGTCGCGAAAGTGGGCCATCACCGTCGCCGGATCCACCTCCTTGTCGTGCTCGACGGCGATCCATAGCGCCGCTTCGAACAGCGCGGGCGGTGATCGTTGCAGGCAGTCGAAGAAATGTTGGCGAGGTGTCATCAAAATCTCCGGGGAATGCCTCGTTTTAGCCTCGTCTGCGGCGTTCGTCCAGTGGCTCGCCGGGTTATGTCCGAATCCCCTGTTCGCGGCGCCGCTTATTCCGGTGCGCTTCAGCAATTTTTGGGCGCAAGCCTATACTGGCGACTACAAGAAGTGATTCGGGAGCCTTTACGATGTTCGCTCTCATGCAAAGCACTCGCCTTGAATCGCTGCATCTGAGCGTCGACCCGGCGACCGGGTTGAAGGCGGTCATTGCCATTCATAACAGCCGTCTGGGGCCTGCCCTGGGCGGTTGTCGTTACCTTGCCTATCCCAGCGACGATTCTGCGGTCGCGGATGCCATTCGTCTGGCCCAGGGCATGAGTTACAAAGCCGCGCTGGCGGGCCTGGCCCAGGGTGGCGGTGTGGCGGTGATCGTCCGCCCCGCCCACGTGGAGAACCGCGGCGCATTGTTCGAAGCCTTCGGCCGTTGCATCAACCAGCTCGATGGTCGCTACATCACCGCCATCGACAGCGGCACCTCGGTGGCGGACATGGATTGCATCGCCCAGCAGACCCAGCATGTCACCAGCACCACCTCGGCGGGCGATCCGGCACCTCATGCGGCGATGGGCGTGTTCACCGGCATCCGCGCCACGGCCATGGCCCGCCTGGGTAGCGATAATCTCGAAGGCTTGCGCGTGGCGATCCAGGGCCTGGGCAATGTCGGTTACGCGCTGGCCGAGCAACTGCACGCGGTCGGTGCCGAACTGCTGGTCAGCGACATCGACCACGGCAAGGTGCAACTGGCCATGGAACAACTCAACGCCCACCCGATTGCCAATGATGCGTTGCTCAGTACGCCGTGTGACATCCTGGCGCCGTGCGGCCTCGGCGGCGTGCTCAACAGCCACAGCGTCTCGCAATTGCGCTGCTCGGCGGTGGCCGGCTCGGCGAACAATCAACTGACCCATCTGGAGGTGGCCGACCAACTGGAACGGCGGGGCATCCTCTATGCGCCGGATTACGTGATCAACTCCGGCGGGTTGATCTATGTGTCGCTCAAACACCGCGGCGAAGAGCTGGCGACGATCACCGCACACCTGTCGAAAATCAGCTCGCGGCTGACCGAGGTCTTCGCCCACGCCCAGGCGGAAAAACGCTCGCCGGCACGGGTGGCGGACGAGTTGGCGGAGAAGGTCCTGTACCGCTGAATCCAGCCTGTGACGCCTGCATGAAAAAGGCCCTGAATCATTCGACTCAGGGCCTTTTCAATTCGCGCGTCGCTTACTTGGGTGCTTTCGCGGCTTTGGCCGGCTTGGCTGGCGCGGGTGCTTCAGCTTCTTCAGCGACCGTTACCGGTTCTTCAATCACTTCGACCGGCGCATGGATCAGCTCGGAGAGGGCGTCCGGCTGGCTTTTGAACGCCTTGGCAAACACCTCGCGGTTCTTCGCCATGTAGATCCCGACTTCGTCCACCTGTTGCTCGTTCAGGGACGGAACGGCTTTTTGCAACACTTCAGCCAGCAACTCGGCCAGCTCGAGCATTTTGTCATGACGGTCAGCTTCGGCTTTATCCATGAACAAGCGCTCCAGATCTCGGCTGCTGCGGTATACCACTTCGACGGCCATTCACCACCTCACATGCCTTCACGATAGTTGTCTGTTTCGACTACTGTATCTATATACAGCGAAAAGCATAAGCCAATCCCTGCGTTTTGGATAGCCCCAGAGTAGTGGCCTTTTAATGCAGTGGCTTTTCAATGTAGCCCCAAATCTCGATTTGTCAGCCACCAGGATGGGTGCGACCAAACGCCACGGCGCGCGTTCACGGGGCGCTCGCCATCATGTGGCGGGCGTTCCTGGCCTTTTTTCTGCATGCAGAACAACCGTCACGTCCAACCCGCATCATCCGCTCCCATCGAGCTAAGGAAAGAAACATCGTGAAAATCAACTGGGCCGAAAAACTGCGGCAGAACGTGCATGAACTGGCCGAGTCCCTGGGCAACCTGTTCGTCGAGAGCTTTCACTACCTGGCGCTGTTCGCCATTGGTGCGGTGACCGCGTGGGCCGCGGTGATGGAGTTCCTGGGGATGCTCGAAAAAGGGCACATCAAGATCGACGACATTCTGTTGCTGTTCATCTACCTGGAATTGGGGGCCATGGTCGGGATTTATTTCAAGACCAACCACATGCCCGTGCGCTTCCTGATCTATGTGGCCATCACGGCGCTGACCCGCTTGCTGATTTCCAACGTGTCACATCACAACCCGCCGGACCTGGGGATCATCTACCTGTGTGGCGGCATTCTGCTGCTGGCGTTCGCGATTCTGGTGGTGCGCTACGCCTCGTCGCAATTCCCTTCGGTGAAGATCGAGCACCCGCAACGCAAGGTCGGTGCGGGTTCAGGCGAACACCCGGAAGTGGAAAAAGGCGAACTCTAAAAGCGCATGGCTGGCCGTTGCTGCCCTTTGGCGGGCGGTGGCGGCAGGCTGCGACTGTCACTGTCGGTCATGGCTTCAAGGATGGTCAGGGCGCTGTGGCCCTGTTCGATGGCAATGCCGAACTGAATGCTCTGCACCAGGCGCTTGAGGCGTTTGGGGTCATTGCGCTGATCGCTGCTGATCATCCTCTTGGCGACGATGCGCCCATTGTTGGACAGGGTCAGCATGATGCTGCCGTCCAGCCCCTGAATGCTCAGGTTGATCTGGTAGTCCGGCGCGAATGCATCGGTAATCAATTGAAATGGGTTGTCCATGATGCGTCACCGCCTGAATTGAACGTGCAGTTGTTGACCGGTCATGAGCAAGTTGGTTCGCAACTCCGGACCATCGGATACTCTGCAAGCCCCATGCCGCCCTTCGGCCTTGATACTCCCTGTGGGAGCGAGCCTGCTCGCGATGAACGCCAGGACGACGCGGACTAAAGGGACAAACGCAAGGCTCGACCACTCATCGCCTACCTCGATTCATAGGCATTCGATGCGCGAAGTGAACGCCCGATTCGGGGCAGGAGGTGAGTTCGATGAGCGCTGGCAGGGCAGCGAATGTGAGCAATTATGACAAGTAAGTGAAGCGACCCAACTCCCGACCTTACCAGCGCTTTTGCCCGTTGTCCGGCTTTTTTTGCTACTGAAAAATTATCTTTTTTTAGGGGTTGAAATGTTCTGCGCGCAGACCGATTGTGTAAGCAAGAGGTCACGGTGATGACGCCCAAGGGCCAGCCGAGCGGCCTCTCGCGAGCTAGCTGAAATAAGGGATGAACTATGCAAATCCAAGTCAACAGCGATAACCATATTCAAAGCAGCATCCGACTGGAGGAGTGGGTACGTACTACCATTGAGAGCACGCTCGAACGTTATGAAGAGGACCTGACCCGCGTCGAGGTCCACCTGCGGGACGAGAACGGCGACAAGCCCGGTCCCCACGATATGCGCTGCCAACTGGAGGCGCGGCCAAAAGGCCATCAACCAGTGTCCGTCACTCATAAAGCCGACACCCTGGAGCAAGCGATCGACGGTGCGGCGGAAAAACTCGAACACGCCCTTGAGCATCTGTTCGGCAAATTGCGCGGCAAGCCTCGCGCTACCGTGGTGCCAATCGACCGAAGGGCCGATGCGCTGCTCGAAGACGAATTCCTCGAAAACGAACAGGCTGCACAAAACGGCTGATTCAGATTTTCTCAACACTCACGAAAACGGGCCTGCATCTGCAGGCCCGTTTCTGTTTGTGCCAGGCGAAAGTCGATCAGAACGCCACGGACGTCTGCACGTAAACCGTCCGTGGCTCACCGACGTATTTGCCCTTGTTGTTATCGTCGAACGAGCGGGTGAAGTATTGGTGGTTGAAGATGTTCTTCACCCCGACCGCCACGTTCAGGTCCGACAACTGCGGCCCGAAGACATAGGCGGCGCGGCCGCTGAACAGCATGTAGCCGGGGACCTTGCCCGTGCTGCCATCGGCGCTTTCGGCGCGGGTGTTGGCGTTGTCGGCGAACTGGTCGCTCTGGTAGCTGCTGTCGAAGTTCAGCTTCCACGCGCCTTCTGTGTAGCCCACCCCCAGCGTGCCCTTGTGTTTGGACGAGAACGGCACGCGGTTGCCCTTGTTCGGCCCGTCTTCACGGATGGTTGCATCGACATAGGCATACGTGGCGTAGACATCGAAGCCGGCCAGCGCCGGGCTCAGGTCGTCCAGCGCGTAGTTGACGCTGGTTTCGATGCCCTGGTGGCGGGTTTCGCCACGGGCGATCACCGAGTCGTTGGTCTGGTTGCTTTCATACTGGTTGTCGAAGTTAATCAGGAACGCGCCGATTTCCGCACGCAGTGCGCCGTTGTCGTAGCGGGTGCCCAGTTCCCAGGTGCGCGCCTTTTCCGGTTTCACTTCGCCGCTGGTCACGCGGTTGGGCATCTGGCTGTACTGCACGCTGCCGAACGAGCCTTCGGTGTTGGCGTACAGGTTCCAGCTGTCGGTCAGGTGATACAGCACATTCAACGCCGGCAATGCGGTGTTGTAGTCGCCCTTGTACTTCTGGTTCGTCAGGTTGTTGGTCTGCTGCGAGTCGATCATTTCGTAGCGGATGCCCGGCGTGATCGTCCACTTGCCGATGTCGATGCGGTCGTCGAGGAACACCGCGTTGGCTTCGGTGCCGCCGCGGGTGTCGCGGTCGTTGCGGCTGTCGGTGGTCGGGTACTGGTTGCTGGCAATCGGCGTGCGGTAGCGCAGTTCGTGGCCCGCCTCGTTGATGTAGCGGTAGCCGATGCCGACTTCATGGCTGGTCGGGCCCAGGTCGAAACCCTGGGCGAAACGGGTTTCCAGGCCACGCACCCAGTACTCGCGCGGCGACAGCGAGAGGAAGGTGCCCTGGTCCAGGTAGCCGCTGCGCAGGGTCTTGGTGAAGAAGGTGTTGGCGGTGAATTCGCGGCGATCCTGCTGGTAGCGATAGCCGAAGTTGAACATCGTGCGACGGCCCCAGAACTGGTCTTTCGGGCGGGTCGACTGGTACGGGTCGGCATCGTAATCGGCGACGCTCAGGCCACCGGGCATGTCGGCCTTGCCCTCATAATACTGGGCCATGGCGTTGAAACTGTTGGCATCGTCGAGCTGGTATTTGCCCTTGAGGATCAGGTCGTCGATTTGCGTGTCGCTGTGCTCGCGCCAGTCGCCACCGCGCGTACCGGAATACAGCAAGGCGCCGCCCAGGCCATTGTCGGCGGTGCCACCCGCCAGCAGGTTGCCGCTGGTCTTGAAGCCGTCGTGGCTGGAAGACGGGCTGGTCTCGGTCTGGAAGCCTCCCTTGACCGTCGGCTCATCGGGGATTGCCCGGGTCACGAAGTTGACCACGCCACCGACGTTCTGCGGGCCGTAGCGCACCGCGCCGCCGCCACGCACCACATCCACCGCGTCCATGTTGCCCATGCTGATCGGGGCGAACGACAACTGCGGTTGGCCGTAAGGCGCGAAGGGCACCGGGATGCCATCCATCAGCACGGTAGAGCGCGAGGCCAGGCGCGGGTTGAGACCGCGAATGCCGAAGTTCAGCGCCATGTCATGGCTGCCGGTGCCGTTGTTTTCCGGGGCGTTGACGCCGGGGATGCGATTGAGCACGTCCCGCGCCTGGGTGGCGCCCTGGCGCTCGAATTCTTCACGGCGGATTACGTCCCGCGCCCCCGGGTGTTCGAACACATTGACCTGTGCGGCATCACCCAGCCAGTCGCCGACGATTTTCGACGAGTCCAGCTCCAGCGGCGCATCGCCCACCGGTTGCAGGCTGAACGCGTTGTCGCCCTCGGCACGGGCTTGCAGGCCGGTGCCTTCGAGCAAGGCGTCCAGGCCCTGCGCGGGGGTGTAGCTGCCTTCCAGCCCACGGCTTTGCACGCCACTGGTGACTTGCGAGCCAAACGAAATCATCACCCCGGCTTCGCGGCCGAACTGGTTGAGAGCGTTCTCCAGCGAGGACGGAGCGATGTGGTACGCCTTGGCGTCGCCTGCCAGGGCCAGCGGCAGCGTGCCGAAGCTCAGGCTGGCGCCCAGGAGTAGTTGACGCAGGGTACGGGCCAGTGGAGTGATGCGGATGGGGTGCATAGGGGACGGTCCAGAGAAGGTGAAATCAAAGTGGCTTTCCTTCTCTGTCACGCCAGATTTGAAAAACGGCTCATTTATTTTTCAACGATGAAAATTCGTTTTCAGGCGCGGGCCTCGACGGTCACCCAGTAGCGGGTAAAGCGCCGGACTTTCACCGGCAGGCTGATCTCCAGCAGATCGAGAATCCGCTCGCTGTCGTCCAGCGGGTAGGTGCCGGAGATCAGCAGGTCGGCGACCTTGGCATCGCACTTGAGCTGGCCGCGACGATAGCGCCCAAGCTCGTCGAGGAAGTCGGCCAGGCGCATGTGCGCGGCCACCAGCATGCCGTCGGCCCAGGCGCCACTGTTGGCGTCCAGCGGTTGCGGCTTGCCGGTTTCACCCGCGCGAAAACTCAGTTGGCGGGCGCCGGCCAAGGTGAGCGGCACGCCACCGTCCGGGGTCAACTGCACCGAACCTTCGAACACGGCCACCTGCGTGCGGTCGGCAAACTGCCGCACGTTCAGGCGCGCCCCGGCGGTCGTCAGCAGGCCTTGGGCGGTGCGCACCTGGAAGGCCTTGGTGGTGGTCAGGAGCATTTCGCCTTCCAGCAAACGGATCAGCCGTTGCGCACCTTCGATGTGCACGTCGGCGGAGCTGGCGGTGTTGAGCTGCAACTGGCTGCCGTCGGCGAGGGCGATCTTGCGGCGCTGGCCGATCGGGCTGCGGTAGTCGGCCAGCAGCGGCGGCAGCAGATTCTGCTCGCGCATGCCCCAAGCCACGGCGCTGCCGGCACCGAGGATCAGCAACAGCTTCAGCGCCTGACGACGGCTGTTGGACGTCGGTGCGTTCAGCGCGGCGTGGGCCAGCGGCGAGGACAGGCCACGCAGACGCTGGTTGACCCGCTGGATGTGTTCCCACGCCCGTTGATGTTCGCTGTGCCCGTCCAGCCAGTGCTGCCAGGCCAGTTGCTGGCGTGGGCTCAGCGGACCCTGCTGCATTTTCATCAGCCAGTGCACCGCCTGCTCGGCGACCTGCGGGGAAAAATCCGTTGCGCGATTCATAGGGCGAAATAGCAGCGCATGGCTGCCTTGTTCAGGTGGCGCTTGACCGTGGCGACAGAGATTCCCAGCTCGCTGGCGATCTGTGGATAAGTCAGCCCGTCGACCTGCGCCAGCAGGAAGGCTCGTTTGACCAGGCGGGGCAGGCCGTCGAGCAACTGGTCCAGCTCCATCAGCGTCTGCAGGATGATCGCCCGTTCTTCCTCCGACGGCGCGACGTCTTCCGGCATCTGCGCCAGGGCATCCAGGTACGCGCGCTCCAGGTCCTGGCGACGGTAATGGTTGAACAGCACGCGCTTGGCCAGGGTGGTGAGGAAGGCGCGCGGTTCGATGATCTGGGGCATTTCCCGCGCGGTCAGCACGCGCATGAAGGTGTCCTGGGCCAGGTCGGCGGCGCTGTCAGGGCAGCCGAGCTTGCGCCGCAACCAACCGGTGAGCCAGTTGTGATGGGCGTGATAAAGGACTTCGACGGTGTTGTCTGGCTGCAACGGGAACTCCGAGGGCATTCGGATGCTGTAGAGAACAAGAATTGTTCGCATTGTAAAGGGGCGAATATTGAACAGGCAATATTTTGCGTATGAGAATATTTATCATTAATATTGCAGGCTTGCTGGCCCACCAGACATCACACAATCCCCATGTGGGATGTGGTGAATTGAGTTTCTGAGCACTTCCCATGAAAGGCAAAACCCGTTCGCTCCCCGTTTCCTACCGGCTGGCCGTCACCTCGCGGGTGCTGGCGGCCGTGCTGGGTGGTTACATCGTCGCCGCGCTGGCCAGCGTCAGCCTGAGCCTGTGGGTGCCCATGGCCCGCGTCGATGCCGTGGTCACCGGCATGATGACCTCGTTCCTGGCCTACCTGGGTGCGGTGATCTGGTGTTTCGCCTGCCGCACGGCGCTGCGGGCGTGGCTCGGGCTGGCCGTGCCGAGCCTGATACTGGCAGCGGTGGTGGGGTTGGCTTATTGGATGGAGCGCACATGAAAGAGGGTTTTCGCCAGGCGATGGCCTGGCTGCACACCTGGGCCGGCCTGACCTTCGGCTGGTTGCTGTTCGCGATTTTCCTGACCGGCACGCTGGCCTATTTCAAGGATGAGACCAGCCACTGGATGCAGCCGGAGATCCCGGCCCGTGCGGTGTCCTCCGAAGCCAGCCTGAGCGTGGCGCAACATTATCTGGAGCAACACGCGGCGGGCGCCTCGCGTTGGCTGATCGAGCTACCCAGTGCCCGCGAGCCGGGCCTGTCGGTGCGCTGGCAGCAGGCTCCGGCCAAGCGTGGCGAGCGCGGCCAACTCACGGAAAGACACCTCGACCCGCAGACCGGTGCCGAGGTGCAGGGCCGGGAAACCACCGGTGGCGAATTCTTCTACCGCTTCCACTTCCAGCTGCAAATGCCGTATCCGTGGGGTCGCTGGCTGTCGACCCTGGCGGCGATGGTGATGTTCGTCGCGTTGATCAGCGGCATCATCACCCACAAGAAAATTTTCAAGGACTTCTTCACTTTCCGTCCGCGCAAGGGGCAGCGTTCCTGGCTCGATGGCCATAACGCGCTGGCGGTGCTGGTGTTGCCGTTTCACTTGATGATCACCTACAGCAGCCTGGTGATCTTCATGGCCATGGTCATGCCGGCCAGCATCCTCGCTTCCTACAAGGGCGATGTGCGGGGGTTCTATGACGAGGTCTTTCCCGCGTCCACCACGCCACAGCTGTCAGGCAATCCGGTTGCGCTGGCGCCGCTGGCACCGCTGTTGGAGAAGGCTCGCGAGCAGTGGGGCGGCGGGCGGGTCGGGCGTCTCACGGTCAACAATCCGGGGGATGCGAACGCCTCGGTGGTGTTGTCGCGTGACGGTTCCGATCGAGTGGTTCATGACTTCGGCAGCGCGGTGACCTTCGACGGCGTGAGCGGGCAACTGCTCGGCAGCACGCCGCAGGCGTCGATACCCAGGGCGATTGCCGGCAGTTTCTACGGTTTGCACATGGGGCATTTTGCCGGCCCGACGCTGCGCTGGCTGTACTTCATCTTCGGCCTGGCCGGCACGGCGATGATCGGCACGGGGCTGGTGATCTGGCTGGGCAAGCGTCAGCTCAAGCATGCCAACAGTGCGGCGATGCCGTTCGAGTTGCGCCTGGTGCAAGTGCTGAACATTGCCAGCATGTCCGGGTTGATGCTCGCCGTGGCAACCTTCTTCTGCGCCAATCGCCTGTTGCCGCTGGGCCTGGCCGGGCGCGCGGATTGGGAGGTGAACAGTTTCTTCATCGTCTGGGGGTTGAGTGTGCTGCATGCCATGGTCCGGCGCGGCCGCCAGGCCTGGGTCGAGCAGTTGACGCTGGCAGCGCTGCTGTTTGGCGCGGTGCCGCTGCTCAATGCCCTGACCACGCCTTATCACCTGGGCGTCTCCCTGGGGCAGGGCGACTGGGCCATGGCCGGCTTCGATCTGACCTGCCTGGCCACGGGTGGCTTCTTTGCCTGGGCCGCCTGGAAAATGCAGCGCAGCGGGCAGGTCGAGCGAGTCTCCCGAAACCGCACGCAGGCCATCACCCTTGAGCAGGAGACGAACTGAATGCTGCTGGCTCTGCTGCTTTGTTACGCCGGCTTCACGGCGCTGTGTCTGGCGATGGATCGGCATCACGTCGAGCTGTTGGGGCGCAAGGCCTCGCCGCGTCGCCGCCAGGGCCTGAGGCTTGGGGGCTGGTTGTTGCTGGCCCTGTCATTGTGGCCGGCCGTGGCGGTGACCGAATGGGGGCTGGGCCTGGTGCAATGGTGTGCAATGCTGATGCTCAGTGCGGCGCTGCTGGTGCTGCTGTTGCCGTATCGCCCGCGGCTGGTGTTGTCGCTGGCCGGCTTGAGCCTGCTCGCCAGCCCCGTTGTCGCTCTGACGCAGTAGGGCGCGATGATCAGCATTCCACCGGACGCCCACGACGACGAACCCGTCGGTGCCCGTGCACATTTCCTCAAGGTGTTTTTGTCCCAGCGCTCGCAAATGGAAGCGCTGGTGAATCGTCGCGTGGGCTGTCGGGCGACGGCGGCGGACCTGGTGCAGGACCTGTTCCTGCGGTTCTGGCGCCGCCCCCTGGTGCAGGTCGAAGAACTCAGCACCTACCTGCTGCGTTGCGCCGGCAACATCGCCATTGATCACCTGCGCAGCGAAGGTGCGCGGGTGCGGGTCAACGAAGGCTGGCAGCCGGACGAGCCGGACAGCCACGGCAGCGAACCGCAGGCGGCGCTGGAGGCCGGCAATGATCTGCGCCACGTAGAAGCGGCGTTGCGTGCCTTGCCCGAGCGTACGCGGCAGATTTTCCTGCTCAATCGCATCCATGGGCGCAAGTACGCCGAGATCGCCAGGGCCATGGGCCTGTCCCAAAGCGCCGTGGAAAAACATATGATGCGCGCCCTCGAAGCCTGCAAGGCCAGCCTGCGGGACCATGAACCGCGTATGCCAGGGAAAGCCCAGTGAACCAGCCAGACCGCGTCATCCCGACGCCCGCCCAGGAGCAGGCCGCCCTGGCCTGGCTGAGCCTGTTGCATGACCAGCCCACCAGCGGCGACCAGGTCACGTTCAGTCATTGGCTGCAAGCGGACCCGGCCCACGCCGAGGCCTACGCCCAGGCGCAGGTGCTGTGGGAGCTGAGCGAAGGACCGGCGCGCCGGCTCGCCGATGAAGACGCGTTGGCCCTGCAGGGTTATCTCAATGCCATGAACCCGCCACGCCGGCGCCACCTTCGGCGCGGGTTCGGCGCATTGGCGATGGCGGCCTGTCTGGTGTTGATGATTGGCGTCGGAGCAGGCTGGCAGCCGTTGCGCTGGGTCGATGACCTGGGCGCGGATTATGTTTCGGCGCCGGGTGAGATCCGCACCGTAACCCTGGCCGACCAATCCCGAGTGACCCTGGATGCGGACAGCGCCATTGCGGTGGACTTCAGCAATGGCGAGCGCCATGTACGGCTGCGGCGTGGTGCCGGATTTTTCAACGTGACCCACACCGGCGAGCCCTTTGTGGTGGACGCGGAAAAAGGCCAGGCGCGGGTGTTGGGCACGCAGTTCGAAGTGCGTTTGCAAGCCCATGGCGCCCAGGTGACGGTGTTGTCCGGACGCGTGGGTGTGACGGCGCACGGGCACGCCGATCAGCAAGTCCTCACGGCCGGCCAGCAAGTGGCGTACGGCAACGGCATCGCGGAAAAAATGCACGCCGTGGACAGCGAAGCGCAGTTGGCGTGGCGCCAGGGCTGGCTCAATTACTACAAGGCGACGTTGGCCGAGGTGGTCGACGACCTCAAGCGTTACTACCCGGGCCGGATTGTGCTGCTCAACGATGAACTGGCCGGGCGGCGGGTCAGTGGCAGTTTCCCGAGCAAGGACCCGCAGGCGGTGTTGGCGTCGTTGCAGGGGGTAATGGGGTTTGAGCAGACGCGGGTGGGGAGTCTGGTTATTTTGCGCTGAGGCATCTGGCCTCATCGCGAGCAGGCACTGACATTCACCACCCCACTCAAAAATATTTTCAAAAACAGGTGAGGTAAACCCGAACGCCATCCGTGTACTGACTGAAACTGCGAGTCATTCGCATCCGTTGCGGTTCTACACAGGTCATTGAGCAATGAAGTCCAGGGCAAAATCGGGTTCGGTCAAACAGTGGTTGGGCGCTTCGGCGCTGGGTATTTCGGCGTTGCTGCCGCTGGGCGTGGCGGTGGCCGCCGAGGCCGGCACGGCGCAACAGCAGGCGCAGTTCAGCTTCGCCATGGCCGCCAAACCGCTGCCCCAGGCCTTGAGCGACTTCAGCCGGATCACCGGCATCAGCGTGGTCTACACCGACGAAGCGCCCTACGGCATCACCGCCCCCGCGGTCAGCGGGCAGATGAGCGCCGAGCAGGCACTCCAGCGTTTGCTCAGCGGTTCGAATTTCACCTTCCGCCGCACCGACGCCCACACCCTGGCGCTGGAACCCGTGCCGACCGCCGGCGCCTTGAGCCTGGGCGCCACCACCATTACCTCGGTGATGGATCAGTCCACCAGCTACCAGCCACCCGACACCAGTTCGGTGATGCGTTCCTCGGCGTCTTTGCAGGAAATCCCGCAGACCGTCAACGTGATCCCGGCCCAGGTGATTCGCGACCAGGCCCCGCGCAACCTCGACGATGCGCTGGCCAACGTCAGTGGCATCACCCAGGGCAACACGCTGGCCAGCACCCAGGACTCGGTGATGACCCGCGGCTTCGGCGACAACCGCAACGGTTCGATCATGCGTGACGGCATGCCCATCGTGCAGGGCCGTGGCCTCAACGCCACCGTCGACCGGGTCGAAGTGCTCAAGGGCCCGGCGTCCCTGCTGTATGGCATCCAGGACCCGGGCGGGGTGGTCAACATGGTCAGCAAGAAACCCGAGCTTGAGCAGTACAACGCCCTGACCCTGCGCGGCTCGACCTACGGCGACGGCAAGAACGGCAGTGGCGGCGGCCTGGACAGCACCGGCGCCCTCGGTGATTCCGGGCTGGCCTATCGCATGGTGCTGGACCACGAAGACGAAGATTACTGGCGCAACTTCGGCACCCATCGCGAGACGCTGGTGGCGCCTTCGCTGGCGTGGTTCGGCGAGAACACCAAGCTGTTGTTCGCCTACGAGCACCGCGAATTTCTGACCCCGTTCGACCGCGGCACGCTGATCGACCCACGCACCAACCACCCGTTGGACATCCCGCGCGACCGGCGTCTCGACGAGCCGTTCAACAACATGGAGGGGCGTTCGGACCTCTATCATTTCGAAGCTGATCACCAGCTCAACGAAGACTGGACGGCCCACTTCGGCTACAGCTGGAACCGTGAAACCTACGACGCCAGCCAAGTGCGCGTCACCGCCATCAACACCGACAAGGGCACGCTGACCCGCAGCATGGACGGCACCCAGAACGCGATCAGCACCGACCGCTTCACCACCGCGAGCCTGGAAGGCAAGGTCAATGTGCTGGGCATGCAACATGACCTGGTCTTCGGCATTGATGACGAATACCGCAAGATCTATCGCGAAGACTTGATCCGCCAGAAGAGTCTGACCACCTTCAGCTACCTGAACCCGGTCTACGGACGCGAAGTTCCAGGCACCACGGTCAGCCCGGCCGACAGCGCGCAGACCGACGAACTGCGCAGCGACTCGGTGTTTTTGCAGGACTCGATCCACCTCACTGATCAGTGGATTCTGGTCGCTGGCGCACGCTTCCAGGAGTACGACCAGTACGCCGGCAAGGGCGTGCCGTTCAAGGCCAACACCGACAGCAACGGCCAGAAGTGGGTGCCCCGCGCCGGCCTGGTGTATCGCTACACCGACGAGTTGTCGTTCTACGGCAGCTACACCGAATCGTTCAAGCCCAACTCGACCATCGCCCCGTTGAGCGGCAGCAGCACCGTGCTCGACGGCAGCGTGGCACCGGAAGAAGCCAAGTCCTGGGAGATCGGTGCCAGGCTCGACATGCCGGGCCGTGTGACGGGTAACGTCGCGCTGTTCGACATCAAGAAACGCAACGTACTGGTGGCCAACGCCGAAGGTCCCGTCACCCTCTACAGTGCCGCCGGCGAAGTGCGTTCCCGTGGCCTGGAAGTGGATCTGTCCGGCCAGCTCAGCGACCGCTGGAGTGTGATCGGCAGCTACGCCTACACCGACGCCGAAGTCACCGAGGACCCGACCTACAAAGGCAAGCAATTGCAGAACGTGGCGAAGAATTCCGGCTCGCTGTCGGCGGTCTACGACTTCGGCACCATCATCGGCGGCGACCAGCTGCGGGTCGGCGCCGGCGCGCGTTATGTCGGCGAGCGGGCGGGTAACGCCGTGAACGACTTCGACCTGCCGAGCTACACCGTGGCCGATGCGTTCGCCACCTACGACACCAAGGTCGAGGGGCAGAAGGTCAAGTTTCAGCTCAACGTGAAAAACCTGTTCGACCACACCTACTACACCTCGGCGGCGAGCCGGTTCTTCGTGTCGATGGGGGATTCGCGGCAGGTGTCGCTGTCCAGTACCCTGGAGTTCTGATCGACCGCCTGTGGGAGCGGGCTTGCCCGCGATAGGGCCCCAGAGGCTAGCGCAAAAACGCCTGCCGATACTCCCCAGGCGTCCCCCCCAGCACCTGGCGAAACCGGTTGGTGAAGTGACTGGCACTGGCAAACCCACACGCCAGTGCAATCTCCCCCAACGGCTGCGAGGTGCTGCGCAACAAATGCTGCGCCCGGCTCATGCGCCGTGCCAGCAGGTACTGGTGCGGTGGCAGGCCGAAGCTCTCGCGGAACATCCGCGCAAAGTGATATTCCGACAACGCGCACAACCCGGCCAATTGCCCCAGGCTGATGGCTTCGGCCAACTGGCTGTCGATGAACTCCACCAGGTGCCGGCGTTGATGCGCCGCCAGTCCACCCTTGAGTCGCAAGCCTTCGCGCAGACCCACCTGACCCAGCAAGGCATGGCTGAGCATTTCGTGGGCCAGGCTGCTGGTGAGCAGGCGCTCGCCGGGCTCATCCCAGTTGAGCGTGAGCATCTGCCGGAAGCGTCGGGCCTGCTGCGGGTCGTCGAGGAAGGTGCCTTCGCGCAGTTGCAGTTCCCGTGGCTCGCGATCCAGCAGGGTGACGCAGCCGAGGGCAAATTGTTCCGGGCTGAAATACAGGTGGGCCAGGCGAATGTCGCCGTTGATCACCCAGCCCGACTGGTGGTCGGCGGGCAGGATGCACAGCTTGTCCGGGCCGCCCTTGGTGCCGGGCTGGTCGCGGCGAAAGGTGCCGGTGCCGCCGGCGATGTAGCAGGACAGCGTGTGGTGGCTCGGCGCCTCGTAGTCCTGGGCATCGTGGTGGTTGCTCCACAAGGCTGCAGCCATGCCGTCACCGAGCTCGGCGCTGTGCTCCAGAAGAGCATTGGGCGAGCGGTTGAGGGCTTGAAAGACTTGCAGTGATTCCAGTGCGGGCATGTTTGATTCTCCAACGCCTTGCATCCTACTCCGTCGACGCTGGCCTGCCAGCCCGTCGGCCGACAAAAGCGCAAGATTGTGCAAGTGCGCAGGGCGCTGGCGCAGGACACTGGACATCTCTTGAGGAGTGTCTGTCATGAACCTTTCGCTGTACCTGCTGACCGTGTTGATCTGGGGCACCACCTGGATCGCCCTGAAATGGCAATTGGGCGTGGTGGCCATCCCGGTGTCGATCGTCTATCGCTTTGGTCTCGCCGCGCTGGTGCTGTTCGCGCTGTTGCTGCTCAGCCGCAAGTTGCAGGTGATGAACCGCCGCGGGCACCTGATCTGCCTGGCGCAAGGCCTGTGCCTGTTCTGCCTCAATTTCATGTGCTTCCTGACCGCCAGCCAATGGATCCCCAGCGGCCTGGTGGCCGTGGTGTTTTCCACGGCCACGCTGTGGAATGCATTGAACGCGCGGGTGTTCTTCAAGCAGAAAATCGCTCGCAACGTGCTGTTGGGCGGTGCCCTGGGTTTGCTGGGCCTGGGCCTGCTGTTCTGGCCTGAACTGGTGGGCCACACCGCCAGCCCGCAAACCTTGCTTGGCCTTGGGCTCGCGCTGCTTGGCACGTTGTGTTTTTCGGCGGGCAACATGCTGTCGAGCCTGCAACAGAAGGCCGGCCTGAAACCCTTGACCACCAACGCCTGGGGCATGGCCTATGGTGCGGCGATGCTGGCGGTGTGGTGCCTGGTCAAGGGCATCCCCTTCGATATGGAATGGAACGCACGCTACATCGGCTCGTTGCTGTACCTGGTGATCCCGGGATCAGTGATCGGCTTCACCGCCTACCTGACGCTGGTCGGGCGCATGGGCCCGGAACGCGCGGCTTATTGCACCGTGCTGTTTCCAGTGGTGGCGCTCAATGTGTCGGCGGTGGTCGAAGGTTACCAATGGACCGCGCCGGCGCTGGCCGGGCTGGCACTGGTGATGCTGGGCAACGTGCTGGTGTTCCGCAAGCCCAGGGCGCCGATGGCGCAGGGCAATGGCAAACTGGCGTGAACCGCTGCGGATCGAATCCTCGATCCGCAGCGCAGAGGATCAGCCTTTCCAGACTTGAGGGTTGACCAGGTCCTGCGGTCGTTCACCCAGCAGGGCACTGCGCAGGTTGGCCAGGGCACGGTTGGCCATGGCCTCGCGGGTTTCAAAGGTGGCTGAGCCAATGTGCGGCAGGGTCACGGCGTTCTTCAGCTGGAACAGCGGCGACTCGGCCAGCGGCTCTTTTTCGTACACATCCAGGCCGGCGCCACGGATCTGGTTGTTCTGCAGGGCTTCGATCAGCGCCGGCTCGTCCACCACCGGGCCACGGGCGATATTGATCAGGATGGCGCTGGACTTCATCAGCGCCAGTTCGCGACGGCTGATCAGATGTTTAGTCTTCTCGCTGAGTGGCACCACCAGGCAGACGAAATCGGCTTCGGCCAGCAGCTCGTCGAGGCTGCGGAATTGCGCGCCGAGTTCCTGTTCCAGGGCAGTCTTGCGGCTGTTGCCGCTGTAGAGGATCGGCATGTTGAAGCCGAGCCGGCCGCGACGGGCAACCGCTGCACCGATGTTACCCATGCCAACGATGCCCAGGGTCTTGCCATGCACATCGCAGCCGAACAGCGGCGCACCGACCGAAGCTTGCCACTGGCCGGCCTTGGTCCAGGCGTCCAGCTCGGCCACCCGGCGGGCGCTGCTCATCAGCAGGGCGAAGGCCAGGTCGGCGGTGCTTTCGGTGAGTACGTCAGGGGTGTTGGTGAGCATGATCCCGCGTTCATTGAAGTAGGCGAGGTCATAGTTGTCGTAGCCGACCGAAACACTGGACACCACCTCCAGCTTGCCCGCGCTCTCCAGTTGCTCCCGTCCGAGCTTGCGACCCACGCCAATCAGGCCATGGGCATGGGGCAGGGCTTCATTGAACTGCGCATTGATATCGCCGGTCTTGGGGTTCGGCACGATGACATCGAAATCCTGCTGGAGCACTTCGATCATTTCAGGCGAGACGCGGCTGAAGGCGAGGACGGTCTTTTTGCTTGGAGAGGTCATTGGAAGGGTGCTCGTCGGGCATGGAGAATGCCAAGCACGCTAACATTCTTCTGTGCAAACAGGCCAGTCATTGCGCTTGAACCGGCCTGTCTGCGGGAATCTGTACGCTTACTTCTCGATCATGCCTTCAGCATCGACTTCCATGATGGCCTGGTACACCTTTTTCTCCGGGTGTTCGTGGTCAATGAATGAGAAATTGGCTTTCGCTCGCAGGGTTCCATTCGCGTAATTGAAATCCTCGAAAGTGATGTGCCCCTCGCGGCTTTTGGAAATGTAGGACATGGAGGTGCTGCCGCGCAGGACTGACAGCAGCGGTGGTGCAGGCGTGCCGTCCTCTCCGTAAAAGTACATTTTGTTCGCAATGTTGGCGGGGAATCTCATCCGGATTCTGAGCAGCGCGCGTCCGCCTTCTGGCTCGCCAGCTTCGATGAACACGACGTCGCCGTTAGTGTAGAAGTTGTAGATCTGACAAGTGGTTTGATCCTCCCTGTATCCCGGAATTGACAGCTTCCAAGTACCTTTTGCGGATGGTGCTTCCTGTGTTTCTTTCTTCATTATGCGAATCCTTCGCTGTTTGGTGAGGGATCAACATGTCATGGATCATCAAACCAAACCACTGTCAGAACTGACAGATATGTTAAAGCACATTGCGACACCAACATCGCCACCCCCTGTAGGAGCGAGCTTGCTCGCGATGCAAGAAAGAACCCCACAGGCTGTCAGGCCACCAACGCCACCCTCTGTAGGAGCGAGCAAGCTCGCGATGGACGAAAAAACACCGCGGTGTGTCAGGCCGCCAACGTCATCGTTGAAGACCATCGCGAGCATGCTCGCTCCTACAGAATCGGTGACAATTTCTGGCTTTTGTAGGAGCGAGCTTGCTCGCGATGAACGAAAGAAGGACGCAGGTGGTTTCAGGTCGCCAGCCGCGCACCGCTCAGGCTGCCGCTCAATTCGTACGCCGCCAGTTCCGCCTGGTGCGCCGCGAGGATTTCCGGCAGGGAGCCGCGCAGGTATTCGACCCAGGTCTTGATCTTCGCATCCAGGTACTGGCGCGACGGGTAAATCGCGTACAGGTTCAGTTCCTGTGAGCGGTAGTTGGGCATCATCCGCACCAGCGAGCCGTTGCGCAGGCCTTCAATCGCGGCATACACCGGCAACACGCCCACGCCCATGCCACTGATGATCGCGGTTTTCATCGCATCGGCGGAGTTCACCAGAAATGGCGAGCTGTTGATGGTGACCATCTCCTGGCCTTCCGGGCCGTCGAAGGTCCACTTTTCCAGGGGGATCACCGGGCTGACCAGGCGCAGGCACGCGTGATTCAGCAGGTCGCTGGGCTTTTGCGCGCAGCCGTTGGCCTTCACATAGGCCGGCGACGCGCAAACGATGCTGTAGGTAATGCCCAGGCGCTGGGAGACGAACCCCGAGTCCGGCAACTCGCTGGCCAGGACGATGGACACGTCGTAGCCCTCGTCCAGCAGGTCCGGCACACGGTTGGCCAGGGTCAGGTCGAAGGTCACGTCGGGGTGAGTCTTGCGGTAGCGGGCGATGGCGTCGATCACGAAATGCTGACCGATACCGGTCATGGTGTGCACCTTGAGCTGCCCGGCCGGGCGCGAGTGGGCGTCGCTGGCCTCGGCTTCGGCTTCCTCGACGTACGCCAGGATCTGCTCGCAGCGCAACAGGTAGCGCTTGCCGGCCTCGGTCAGGGCGATACGCCGGGTGGTGCGGTTGAGCAGGCGGGTTTGCAGGTGGGCTTCCAGGTTGGAAACCGCGCGCGAGACGTTGGCCGTGGTGGTGTCCAGTTGCACGGCGGCGGCGGTGAAGCTGCCCGCTTCGGCCACGTAGCTGAAGGCGCGCATGTTTTGCAGGGTGTCCATGGAGTGCTCTCGGGTGCGATGGCAAATTGTGACACGAAGTTTCAGGGTCTGAGACCCCCGACTTAGGGATTATCGCGCGAACGGTAATAAAGATTCACAAGAATCCCAGCTTATCGCCGTTCGGGCCCACCCATAGAATTGCGCCGGTCTTTGTGCCTCTCCCTATTTCAGGAAATTGCAGCAGTGCCGCGTCGCATCAAAGGAGCGTTTCAAGCGCTCAATGTTCTGGCTTTAACCCTGGCAATCAGCGGCTGCATCGGAACCGGAGGCATTGCCCCGCAAGGCAAGGCACTGCAGGCCAATACGCTGGCCACCGACGAAGCGATCCAGAGCGCCGCGCAAGACGCCAACTGGCCCAGGGTGCAATGGTGGCAAGCCTATGGCGACCCGCAACTGAACCACTGGATCGAACTCGCGCTGCAAGGCAGTCCGACCCTGGCCATGGCGGCGGCGCGAGTGCGTCAGACCAAGGCCATGGCGGGGATCGCCGAATCGGCCGAGTCGCTGCAGATCAATGGCGAGTCGACCCTCAAACGCCATAACTGGCCCACCGACCAGTTCTATGGCCCAGGCGAGCTGGCCAACAGCACCACCTGGGACAACAACGCCGCGCTGGGCTTCAGCTACGCCCTGGACCTGTGGGGCCGCGAAAGCAACAACACCGAGCGTGCTGTCGACCTGGCGCACATGAGCGTGGCCGAAGGCCGCCAGGCCCAGCTCGAATTGCAGAACAACATCGTGCGCACCTACATCGAACTGTCGCTGCATTACGCGCAGCGCGACATCGTCGCGGCGACGCTGAAACAGCAGCAACAGATTCTCGACCTGGCGCAAAAGCGCCTCGACGGCGGTATCGGCACGCATTTCGAAGTCAGTCAGGCCGAGACGCCACTGCCGGAAACCCATCGCCAGCTCGACGCACTCGATGAAGAAATCGCCCTGAGCCGCAATCAACTGGCAGCGCTGGCCGGCAAGGGCCCGGGCGAGGGCGCGCAGTTGCAACGGCCGACACTGGCACTGGGTGCACCACTGAAACTGCCCTCGTCGTTGCCGGCGCAGTTGCTCGGCCAGCGCCCGGATGTGGTTGCCAGTCGCTGGCAAGTGGCGGCGCAGGCGCGTGGCATTGAAGTCGCGCATGCCGGTTTCTACCCCAATGTCGATCTGGTTGGCAGCCTGGGCTTCATGGCCACTGGCGGCGGCGCGCTGGAGTTCCTGACCGGTAAAAAACTCAACTACAGCGTCGGCCCGGCGATCTCCCTGCCGATCTTCGACGGCGGCCGCCTGCGGGCCGAGCTGGGTGAAGCCTCGGCCGGCTACGACATCGCGATTGCCCGCTACAACCAGACGCTGGTCAATGCGCTGAAGAACATCTCTGACCAGTTGATCCGCCGCGAGTCGATGGACAAGCAGCAGGCCTTCGCCGCCGAGTCGGTGGCCACTGCGCAGAAGACCTACGACATCGCGATGATCGCCTACCAGCGCGGGCTCACCGACTACCTCAACGTGCTCAACGCCCAGACCCTGCTGTTCAAGCAGCAGCAGGTGCAGCAACAGGTCCAGGCGGCACGGCTCAGCGCCCATGCCGAACTGGTGACGGCGCTGGGTGGCGGGCTGGGGGCTGGTGACGATGTGCCGGCGCCTGACAGGACGGCAGCGCCGAAGACGCCGGTGCTGCTGCGCAATTGAACACGGACCCCTGTGGAACCGGCCCTTTATGGGACTGCCCCCCTGTGGGAGCGAGCCTGCTCGCGATGGCGATGTCTCAGGCGACATGTGCCGTGACTGACAGACCGCTATCGCGAGCAGGCTCGCTCCCACAGTGAACCTCCGCAGGTTTCAGGTTTATTTGAAATTTCCTTGAGCAGAAAAACCATGACTCCCTTGCCCGCACCGCTGCGCTGGCTCTACTCCCTCGACTGGCGTCGCGGTTTCTTCGACTGGGCGCGCAGTGATGGCGTGACCTGGGTCTACATCTTCAAGGTGTTGCTGGCTGCGTTCCTCACCCTGTGGCTGGCGATGCGCCTGGAACTGCCGCAGCCGCGCACGGCGATGATCACCGTGTTCATCGTCATGCAGCCCCAGAGCGGCCAGGTGTTCGCCAAGAGTTTCTATCGTTTCCTTGGCACCCTGGCGGGGTCGGCGGTGATGGTGGCGCTGATCGCCCTGTTCGCGCAGAACACCGAGTTGTTTCTCGGCTCGCTGGCGATCTGGGTCGGCATCTGCACGGCGGGCGCGGCGCGTTATCGCAACTTCCGCGCCTATGGTTTCGTCCTGGCCGGTTACACCGCGGCGATGGTTGGCCTGCCGGCCCTGGCGCATCCGGACGGCGCGTTCATGGCCGCCGTGTGGCGCGTGCTGGAAATTTCCCTGGGGATTCTCTGCGCCACCGTGGTCAGCGCCGCGATCCTGCCGCAGACCGCCAGCGCGGCGATGCGCAACGCCTTGTACCAGCGCTTTGGCGTGTTCGCCCTGTTCGTCACCGATGGCTTGCGCGGTCGCAGCCAGCGCGAGGCATTCGAAGCGGGCAACGTGCGTTTCAGTGCTGAGGCGGTGGGCCTGGAAGGGCTGCGCAGCGTCACTGTGTTCGAAGACCCGCACATGCGCCGGCGCAATGGTCGGCTGAGCCGCCTGAACAGCGAATTCATGGGCCTGACCACACGCTTCAACGCCTTGCACCAGTTGCTCGAACGCCTGCGCGCCAGCGCCGCGGATCACGTGGTGGCGGCGATCAAGCCCGGTTTGCAGGACCTCGCCGAAGTACTCGACGGCTTCAGTGGTCGCGCCTTGACCAGCCCGGATGCGGCGCGCCTGGTGCTGGCCATGGCCACCTACAAGGAAGCGTTGCCGGCGCGGGTGCGCAGCCTGCGGGCGACCTTCCAGGAACGCGACCCGAGCGATGCCGACCTGCTGGATTTCCACACCGCCTACGAATTGCTTTATCGCTTTGTCGACGACCTGCACGGTTATGCACAGACCCACGCCTCCCTGGCCGATCACCGCCATGAGCGCGAGCAGTGGGACGAGCCGTTCACCCCGCAGACCAACTGGATGGCCTCGGCGGCGTCGGGCATTCGCGCGGCGTTCATCCTGGTGGTGCTGGGCAGTTACTGGGTGGCGACGGCCTGGCCGAGCGGGGCGACCATGACCCTGATCGCCGCGGCCACGGTGGGTTTGTCCGCCGCTACGCCGAACCCCAAACGCATGGCGTTCCAGATGGCCTGCGGCACCTTCCTCGGGGCATTGATCGGTTTCGTCGAGATGTTTTTCATCTTCCCGTGGATCGACGGTTTTCCCCTGCTGTGCGTGATGTTGGCGCCGGTGATCGTGCTCGGTTCGTTCCTGACCTCGCGCCCGCAATATGTCGGCGTGGGCCTGGGCCTGCTGATTTTTTTCAGCACCGGCTCGGTGCCCGACAACCTGACCATCTATAACCCCTACACCTTCATCAACGACTACATCGCCATGGTCCTCGGCATGCTGGTCTGTGCCGCCGCCGGGGCGATCATCATGCCGCCCAACAGCCGCTGGTTGTGGCGGCGCCTGGAGCAAGACCTGCGTGAGCAAGTGGTGTATGCCATCAGCGGAAAGCTCAAGGGCCTGGCGTCGAGTTTTGAAAGCCGCACCCGCGACCTGCTGCACCAGGCCTACGGTTTTGCCGCCGGCCAGCCGCAGGTGCAGCGCGAGTTGCTGCGCTGGATGTTCGTGGTGCTGGAGGTCGGCCACGCGATCATCGAGTTGCGCAAGGAGCAGGCGATCCTGCCGGTGCACCCGGCCTATGCCGAGTCGCAGCCATGGCGCCAGGCGATCCGGGTGATGGGCCGTTCGCTGGTGCGGCTGTTCCTGCAACCGAGCGCGAGCAACCTGGAACGCGGCCTGGTCGCGGTGGACCACGCCATCAGTCGCGTGCAAGCCACCGACGAACCCTTCGCCCCGCACTTCGACACCTCGGCCCTGCGCCGGGTCAAGAGCTACCTGCACTTCATCCGCAGTTCCCTGCTCGACCCGCAATCGCCGCTCGCCGCCTACGTGAAAACCTCACCGCAAGGACTTGCCCATGCCTCGTGAAATCGCTTTCCACGGCGTGTACATGCCGACCATGACGCTGATGTTTCTGATCGCCGCGGTCGTGGCCTGGGCGCTGGACCGCTTCCTGTCCGGGTTCGACCTGTACCGCTTCTTCTGGCACCCGGCGCTGTTGCGCCTGAGTCTATTTACCTGTCTGTTCGGCGCGCTGGCGCTGACTGTCTACCGTTGAGGTCCCGATGAAAAAGCTTTTCAGCCTGCTCGCCACCCTGCTGGTACTGGCCCTCGCGCTGTGGGTCGGGCGGACCCTGTGGGAGCACTACATGAACACGCCCTGGACCCGTGATGGCCGGGTGCGCGCCGACATCATCAACGTCGCGGCCGACGTCACCGGTGAGGTGGTCGACGTGCCGGTGCGCGACAACCAGCTGGTGAAGAAGGGCGACCTGCTGATGCGCATCGACCCCGAGCATTACCGCCTGGCGGTCAAGCAGGCGCAGTCGCTGGTGGCGTCACGCAAGGCCACCTGGGAAATGCGCAAGGTCAACGCCCATCGCCGCGCCGACCTGGACAACCTGGTGATCTCCCGGGAAAACCGCGACGACGCCAGCAACATCGCCGACTCGGCCCTGGCCGATTACCAGCATGCGCAGGCACAACTGGAAGCGGCCGAACTCAACCTCAAGCGCACCGAAGTGCGGGCGGCGGTGGACGGCTACGTGACCAACCTCAACGTCCATCGCGGTGACTACGCGCGCATCGGCGAAGCGAAAATGGCCGTGGTCGACATGAACTCGTTCTGGGTCTACGGCTTCTTCGAGGAAACCAAGCTGCCGCACGTGCGCGTTGGCGACAAGGCCGACATGCAACTGATGAGTGGCGAAGTGCTCAAGGGCCACGTGGAGAGCATTTCCCGCGGGATCTACGACCGCGACAACCCGGAAAGCCGCGAGCTGATCGCCGACGTCAACCCGACGTTCAACTGGGTGCGGCTGGCGCAGCGGGTGCCGGTGCGCATTCACATTGATGAAGTGCCCGAGGGTGTGCTGCTGGCGGCGGGGATTACCTGCACGGTGATCGTCAACGAATAAGCCTTAACAGAACGTCTCGTGCAGGTGCCGCCAGAGAATCCGGCCCTGCACCCGCTCGAACACCACCGTCGAGCGGCGATCGGAATGCAGGCCGGTGGCATCGGTCTGCTGCTCGCGGTAACTGACGGTCGCGCCGCCATCGTGCAGGGCAATGCCACACAACTCGCTCAGCTCGATGCGAAAACCGAGCTTCTTGCCGCCGGCCAGCAGGAACAACTCGTTCAGCGCGGCAAAATCCAGTTGCCGGCCCAATGGCGAGACCATGGAAAACTGCGGTGAGAAACGGCTGAGCAGACGCTCGAGTTCGGCAGCGTCGCGTTCCTCGGCCAGCCATTGCTCGATGAGCACGTGGGCCTGGATCACCTCTTCGAAGTAGTCGGTGTAGTCGGTCATGCTGTATTCCTGAGATTCTTTGGTGTCTGTACCGCCGCCATCGCGGGCAAGCCCGCTCCCACAAGGTTCAGTGGTGTTTACATATTTTGTGGGCAAACCACCTCCCTGTAGGAGCGAGCTTGCTCGCGATGGCGTCAACTCGGTCTCAAAGCTGCCCCCGCAACCCAAACCGCTTCATCAACGCCGACTCCAGCAACCCCTTGGGCAAGAGCCCTGCCATCAACGGCAACGCCCGGCTGCCGTTGCCCAGGCGCACCAGCCGTGGTGGCTTGCCCTGCTGCACCGCCTTGAGCACCCCGGCGGCGAACTCGCTGGCCGGGGTCGGTTTGTCCTGGGAGGCCTTGGCCCGGGCACGGATGCCTTCGCGCAAGGCGAACCACGGCGATTGCTCGCTGATCAACTGCTCGGCCTCCTGCCCGGCATTCTTGGCGAAACTCGACGCGATCGCCCCCGGTTGCACTTCCATCACCCGCACGCCGAACGGCGCCAGTTCCATGCGCAGGGCATCGCTCAAGGCATGCACCGCCGCCTTGGAGGCGCAATAGGCGCCGGCGAACGGTGTGACCAGCACCCCCGAGACACTGCCGATGTTCACCACCATGCCCTTGGCCCGGCGCAGCACCGGAAAAAACGCGCGGGTCACGCCGACGATGGCGAACACGTTGGTTTCGAACTGGCGCTGCATGGCCGCCACGCCGCCGTCCAGCAACGGCCCCATGGCGCCGTAGCCGGCGTTGTTGATCAGCAGGTCGAGGCCGCCGTGCTGCTGGTTGATCTGCTCGGCCAATTGCTCGAGCGCCTGACCGTCGTTGACGTCCAGTTGCACGGCGTTAAACCCCGCCGTCATCAGCGCCGCCACATCATCGGGCTTGCGCGCGGTCGCCCAGACCTTGAAGCCTGCGGCCTTGAACACATCGGCCAGGGCGCGGCCAATGCCGCTGGAACAACCGGTAATCAACGCAACAGGCATGGCGCGGTCCTTGTGCAAGAAGAAGGAAAAGTCAGTCGGAGAAACTGCCCTGCAAATGCTCGGCGCGAAACTCCAGGGTTTGCGGGCGATAGCCAGGGCGCAGCGGCGGCATCGGCAGGCAGTCTTCCCAGTTCGCCCCGGCCTGCAACTCGCCGGGGCCCCGGTAGCGTGGCGCCGTGTACTGGTTGTCGGCCAGGTTGACCGTGTCGCCCGGCGCATAGGCGGCAACGCGCCAACGCAATTCGGTGAGCGGCACGTCATTGCCGTTGTTCATGGTCAATTGCAGCGGACGATCCGCCGGGCACTGATCCGGCGCGTAGGTGATACGCAACTCCAGGCGCGCCAGCTGCTTGACCTCGCGGTTGTCCATCCAGATCACCCAGGTCGCCACCAGGCCCAGGCCAATCACCGCGGCCACCGAAACGGGCAGGGCCTTGGCCGGGTAACGCACCAGCAGAATCAACCAGGTGATGACCAGCAGGACGCCGATGAACATGTCGTGCAACCTCATGAGCAGAGGAGAGCATCCTACCTAAGCGCGGGGGCGGTTGGCGATGGGCTTGGATTTTGCGAGGCCTGTGGCGGCCTCTTCGCGGGCGAGCCCGCTCCCACATTTTGCCCGTGCACACCGAACCCTGTGGGAGCGGGCTTGCCCGCGAAGAGGCCAGTACAGTCAACAAAGATCCAAAGAAAAAAGCCCCCACCCAACCCACTGCGGATAGGGGACGCAGTGGGCTGGAAGGGGGCTTCAAACTGCCAGATGCTTACTGCGCGATGGTTTTTACCGACACGCCGCGTTCGATCGGGGTGGACCGGCCGTAGATATCTTCAAAACGCTCGATATCGTCTTCGCCCAGGTAGCTGCCCGATTGCACCTCGATGATTTCCAGCGGGATCTTGCCCGGGTTGCGCAGGCGGTGCACCGACGCGATCGGGATGTAGGTCGACTGGTTTTCGGTGAGCAGGAACACGTTTTCGTCGCAGGTCACTTCGGCGGTGCCGCTGACCACGATCCAGTGTTCGGCGCGGTGGTGGTGCATTTGCAGGGACAGGCAGGCACCCGGCTTGACCGAGATGTGCTTGACCTGGAAGCGGCCGCCCATGTCCACCGAGTCATAGGAACCCCACGGACGGTACACTTCGCAGTGGTTCTGGGTTTCGCTGCGGCCCTGCTCGTTGAGGGTGTTGACCATCTGTTTCACGCCCTGGACCTTGTCCTTGTGCGCAATCATCATGGCGTCCTTGGTTTCGACCACCACGATGTTTTCCAGGCCGATCACCGACACCAGTTTGCCGTTGCCGTGGATCATGCAGTTCTTGCTGTCCTGCACCACCACGTCGCCCTTGGTGACGTTGCCGTCGGCGTCTTTCTCGTTCACTTCCCACAGCGACGACCAGCAACCGACATCGCTCCAGCCGGCGGTCAGCGGCACGACGCAGGCGCGCTGGGTTTTTTCCATCACCGAGTAGTCGATGGAGTTGTCCGGGCAGCAGGCGAAGGTGGCTTCGTCGATCATCACGGTATCGACGTCCTGTTCGCTGCGCTCGAGGGTCAGCAGGCAGTTGTCGTAGATGTCCGGATCGTGTTTTTTCAGTTCTTCGAGGAAACGGCTGGCGCGGAACAGGAACATGCCGCTGTTCCAGAAGTAGCCGCCGGACTGGACGTACTCGGTGGCGCGTTTGACGTCCGGTTTTTCCACGAAGTGAGAGACGCGGCTGACGCCTTCGGGCAGCAGCGAATCGTTGGCCGACTTGATGTAGCCGTAGCCGGTTTCCGGTTTGGTGGCCGGCACGCCGAACAGCACCATTTCGCCGTTCTCAGCCGCGACGGTGGCCAGGGCCAGGGCACGTTGCAGGGCTTTCTGGTCTTCCAGCACGTGGTCGGCCGGCAGCACCAGCATCAACTCGTCACGGCCTTCGTTGACCAGCATCATCGCGGTCAGGGCGACCGCTGGCGCGGTGTTGCGGCCGAACGGTTCCATGAGGATGCGCTGGGTATCCAGTTTACGAGCGGCGAGCTGCTCGTTGACGATGAACCGGTGGTCCTTGTTGCAGACCACGATCGGGGTGTCCATGCCTTCGAACACCAGGCGCTCCAGGGTTTGCTGGAACAGGGTGTGTTCGCCGGTCAGGGCCAGGAACTGTTTAGGGAACTGCTTACGGGAAAGCGGCCAAAGACGTGAGCCGCTACCACCTGACAAGATCACCGGAATCATGTTGTTACTCCTTGAAAATCGAATGGGTCAGAGCACGAACGTTGTGTCGTTTCACTCTTGTTTTTGTTTCATACCCGACCTGACTCCGAGGTTCCTGTAGGAGCTGGCTTGCCAGCGATGGCGGTCTCAAGGGCCTCATCGCGAGCAAGCTCGCTCCTACAGGGCGGTGTCAGTCGGAAAAATTGATCAGCGCGTCGACACCGGGCGCTTGACCCACACTGGCGACAGGCTGCTGCCATTGCCGGTGACGTACAGAACGGCAGCTTCACCGCGCTCCAGCGCCACTGGCTTCACATCGCCGACTTTCGTTGCACCATCGTACAGCGCCAGGCTGACTTTCACCGGGTTGATTTCACGCTCGCCACGGCCCTTGGCGGCCACGGACGGCACCACTTCGGTCTTGCCATCGGCGGTTTTCAGGGTCAGGGCCTTGTCGCTGAGGTTCTGTACGCGAACCAGGGACTTCTGCTTGTTCTTGAACGGCGGCTCTTCGATCAGTTGTGGCGCGCCGCTGGCGTTGTTGACCAGCGTGTAATAATGGTCGCCGGCCAGTTTCACCGGCAGGGACTGGCTGCCGACCTTGGCGCTGTAGTCACCGCCCGGCATGAAGCTGAAGTCAGTGCTGGCCAGTGGCGCTACGTCGCTCAGGTTGGTGCTGCCGACGGTCGCGCTGACTTCGGCGTTGCTGGCGTTGTAGACCCGCACGAAGGTCGAGCCTTTGGGTGCGGTCGGACCGTAGAGTGCCGAGTCGCCGGCGGCGAAGGCATTCATCGACAGCACGCTGAAGGTCGCGGCCAAAGCGACTGCCTTCAAGGAGTCAGCGGCGAGACGACGCGGAGTAGTAGTGAAAGTCATGGGAATACCTCTCTTTCAGTTTTGCGCCCGATCGGGCGTCTCGGATTTAGTGTTTACAGCTACGTTTTGCTGGCGAGCGCCGGCTTCTTTGAGCGCTGCGACCCACTGCGGGTCGGCGTCGCCGATTTCGTTGTTGACGGGCAGATAACGTTCAGGAAACTCCCAGATCAGCACCTGGGGCGGGCTGTTCTTGAAAGCGTCGCTCTTGAGATAGCTGAGCATCGGCAGGATCGGGCCATGGCCGTCTTCGGCGTAATTGACCACGTCGCTGTTCAGTGCCTGCTTGAGTGCCCCGACGAAGTTCCAGTTGGGGT
The DNA here is from genome assembly GCF_040947875.1 of Pseudomonas sp. MYb118. Classification (NCBI taxonomy): domain Bacteria; kingdom Pseudomonadati; phylum Pseudomonadota; class Gammaproteobacteria; order Pseudomonadales; family Pseudomonadaceae; genus Pseudomonas; species Pseudomonas sp. MYb118. The sequence goes on from NZ_JBFRXN010000002.1 coordinate 2,761,539, forward strand.
TGGCGCTGTAGCTGGTGCCGATCAGGGTCACCGGTACTTCGGTATTGGCGAACAGGGCGTCGTCGCCGCTGGCCTGGCCGCCTGCGGCCACGGTGTTGCGTTTTTGCAGGGGCTCGGTGGCCGGCATCATGTTTTCGAACAACGGGTCCAGCGGCAGGAACAGGCGCAGGTCACCCTTGTGGATCACGGTCTGTGCAGGCTCGGTGACAAAACGCTGGGGCTCGCCTCTCAGCGGGGTTTTTTCTGCGATGGTCCTGGCCAGGGTCTCGGCGGCAATCTGCGCGCCTTCCGGGGTCCAGTGGGTGTCGGTACGCAGGAACACTTGCTGGCCGTCCAGCTTGCCTTTCTGCAACGGGATCAGCAGGTCCGGGGCGAGGATCTTGTCGGCGGCGACACGGGCGTGGAAGTCCTCGTACAGGTTGGCGTGGATGCTCGAAGGCTTCACTTCACCCAGGTGTTCCGGATACAGGCGGGTCTTGGCCGGCACGATCGCCATGACCAGTTTCACGCCTTTGTTTTTCAGCTCCTGGCGCACGCCTTCGACCAGCGCGTAGTTGCCTTGCAGGTTCAGTTCTTCGTTGACGATCGGGTTGAACTCTTCATCGCTGTACAACCACTGGTCGCGGCCGAGCACCACGCCCGGACGACCTTCGTTGAACAGCTTGAAATCCAGCGCTGCCCAGAGGTTGGTGCCCAGGCGCTTGATCGGGAACTCGTCGTCGTAGTGAGTTTCGACGGCCTTGGCCCAGCGGCCATTGAGCACCGTCGCGTCGGCGTTGGTGCTGAAACCGAAGAAGCTGCGCACCGACCACAGGCCCAGGACCATCAAGGTCACCATGAACAGGGCGATGTAGAAAATGCGTAATGAGCGGGTCATGGTCAGATCCCTCAGAACTGGAAGTAAAGGAACGGCGAGAAGCTTTGCGCCGAGAGTTTGAGAATCGAGGCGATGAACAGCAGCAGCACCAGTGCACGCATCACGTAGCGCGACCAGTCGGCGGTCCAGTAGGCCGGTTGCACGCTGGCTTCAGTGCCCACCGTGTAGCCCGGCTGGTGGATGCTGGCCGGGTTGTCGCCCGGTACGGCCTTGATCATTCCCGGGGTCGCCGTAGCCGGGCCGTCGGCCTCGACATTGACGGCCGGTTTGGCCTTCGCTGGCGGCTGGTTGCTGTACAGGTCACGCAGACCGAAGAACGCCAGGGTCGCGTAAGCCACCACCAGGGTCGCCACTTGCAGGCCGGTGAGGTTGGCCTGGTTGAGTTCCGACAGTGACCACTCGCCAAAGCTGAACATGGCGCCGTACATGCGACCGGCCACGTGCAGGTTTTCGGCGCGGAAGATCACCCAGCCCATCACCACCAGCAGGAAGGTCAGCGCCCAGCGGATCGGGTTGAGGCTGCGTGGCGAGGTGTTCAGGCCCAGGGCCTTCTCGATGGCCAGCCACATGCCGTGCCACGCGCCCCAGACGATGTAGGTGATGTTCGCGCCGTGCCACAGACCACCGAGCAGCATGGTCAGGAACAGGTTGCGATAGGTCATCAGCGTGCCTTTGCGGTTACCGCCCAGGGTGATGTACAGGTAGTCGCGCAGCCAGGTGGACAGGCTGATGTGCCAGCGCCGCCAGAACTCGGTGATCGACTGGCTGATGTACGGCTGCTTGAAGTTCTCCATGAAGCGGAAGCCCATCATCAAGCCCAGGCCGATGGCCATGTCGCTGTAGCCGGAGAAGTCGAAGTACAGTTGCGCGGTGTAGGCCAGCGCACCCAGCCAGGCATCGCCCGTGGTCGGGTTCTGCAGGGCGAAGCAGTGGTCGGCGACCACCGCCAGGGTGTCGGCGATGAAGACTTTCTTGATGAAACCCTGCATGAACCGCGTGCAGCCCTCGGAGAACTTGTCGAGGGTGTGGGTGCGGTTGTTGAACTGGTCGGCGAGGTCGCGAAAACGCAGCACGGGACCGGCGATCAGGTGCGGGAAGATCGCCACGAACGCCGCGAAGTCGATCAGGTTGCGGGTCGCCGGGGTGTCGCCACGGTAGACGTCGATGATGTAGCTGATGGACTCGAAGATGTAGAACGAGATACCGATCGGCAACAGCACGTGGGTCAGGATGAACGGCGACAGGCCGACCGAGGTCATCAGCGCGTTGATGCTGTCGACGCCGAAGTTGGCGTACTTGAAGTAGCCGAGGATGCACAGGTCGACGGCCACACCCAGCAGCAGCCAGCGTTGGGCCGGTTTGGTGCGCACACCGGCGGCGCCGACTTTCAGGCCAATCCAGTAGTTCCACAGCGTGACGGCGGCGAACAGCGCCAAAAAGTCCACGCGCCACCAGGCATAGAACACATAGCTGGCGATCAGCAGCAGCAGGTTGCGATAGCGTATTCCGCTCAAGTAGTACATGCCGAGGAAGATCGGCAGGAACAAGAACAGAAACACGTTGGATGAAAATACCATCCCGGTCTCTCCGTGTTTAACCAACAGTCAAGGGCCAACGGCCCCCCCAAACCCCCCATGAAAAACCGGGGGGTAACTCACAAAACTCAACCCTGACACTGGCCCCTGTAGGAGCCAGCTTGCTGGCGATAGCGGTGTATCAGTCGACACTTATGATGAATGTCGGGCCGCAATCGCGAGCAAGCTCGCTCCTACAGAAGACGAATCAAGATCCCTTGCCCTTGTCATTCGCCGGGTCATACACCTTGGTCAGGTCACCCCCCAGGCGGAAGGTCTTGAACGGCTGCATGCCGTGTTTCTTCGAAAGCACATCCGGGGTGCAGGTGTAGAGCGAGCAGAACGGTTCGAGCCAGGCGAATTTCATGTCCTTCTTCAGGTCGGTCATGTCCTGTTCCTTGCCGTTTTTCTCTTCGAACTGCTCGGGGGCTTTCACCCCGGCCAGCACCCGGTCACCCAGGCGCTTGAGTGCGCCGTTGTTTTCCTGGCGCAGGTCCACGCCGTTGACCTGGGCGAAACTGGCGATCATCGCCAGTGGCGGCAGGGCGTAGTTGTGGTAGGCGAGGGCGCGTTGATTGCGCTTGAGCTCGTTGGGCAAGAAGCCCTGGGCGTCGACCTGATTGACGCCGACCTTGTATTCCTTCACGGCCCAGTCGAACAGGTCGCGGCGGTTGGTGGCGACCGAAGTGGCCATCACCGACCAGGCGGCCCAGTACGAGTGGTTGTTGGTTTTTTCCAGCGGCAGGTTGTCCCAGTCGCTGACCACCTGGTCGGCCATCTTGTTGAACCAGGCCTCGATCAACTGCGATTCCTGCTGATGGTTGGCCAGCGGATGCGAGTCGGAGAACTTCAGGCGCAGGTAGGAAGAAGCCATGCTGCCCAGCGCCCATTTGCGCATGGACTTGCCGGTGTGGTTGAAGTCCTTGGACATCAGCGCATCGGCCTTGGCCCAGGCGGTCAGCCAGTTCAGCGTGCACTCCAGTTGCTCGGGGCGACCGTCGCGCATGAACTGCATGACCCGCTTGCTGGTGCCGCGCTCGATCTTGGTGATGTCGGCAGTGCTGTCGCGGAAGGCTTTTTCCGATTGCACGTTCAGTGTCGAGCGGGCCTTGTCCGAGCCTTCGTACTTGCTGCGAAATTGCAGCGAGCCGGTGTAAGGCGTCGGTACGGCGTCGCAGCTTTCAGCGTTGTCGCCTGTTTTGACTTTCTCGATCGGCGCGAAGTAACCCTGGGGCGGGCGCAGCGGCGCGGCGGCCTGGGTGGCGCCGGCGAACATGGCCAGCGTCAGCAGGGACGGCGCGAGTAACTGTTTCAACGTTCGGTTGTGCATGGCAGACCTCATTGCCCGATCTGAGCGGTACGTTGCTCGGCGCTCGGGAATACGTTGCGTTTGCAGATTTTCGCTTCGACCTTCTGTGGCGCGGTGCCGGCTTCCGGCCCCTGGACTTCGACGGCCAGCAGGTTCTGCGAAGCCCAGTCTTCGTCCGTGCGCAATTCGAAGGCGAAACGACCGTCGGTGTCGGAGGTTTCCGGTTTTTCGATCTTGATGTCCTCGTGGCGTCCGTTCATGTACCAGAGGGTGGCTTGCAGGGTTTTCACCGAGGTATCGGCGAAGCGGATATCGACCTGGTGGCTGCTGTTTTGCAGGTTCAGGTTTTTGCTGTTGACCATCAGTTCGTTCTTGCCGGGCTTGAGCGTGGTGCTGCTCGACATCTGCGCATCCTTGCCTTCGCAACCGTTATCCAGCAGCGCCATCATCTGGCGGTAGATGGTTTCCTGGTCGAGGCGATAGAGCGGCGAGAATTCCCAGATGAGAATCTTCGGCGGGTTCTTCTGGAACTCTTCGCTGCCCAGGTACTGCAGCATCGAACCTTCCAGGCCGCCGCCGGGGAACGCCACGTTGAGAATGTCGGCGCCGATGGACTCTTCGAGGAACCCGGCGAAGTTGTAGTTCTTGCCGCTGTGGGAGGTACCGACCAAGGTGATCTGCGGGTTGCCGGAATCGCCGAACAGGTCGCCATCGCCCGCTTCGCCCTTGGGCTCGGTGGTGAATTGATCCATGTACTGGATCGCGTAGCTGGTGCCACAGAGTTGACCGGCCATGTTGTGCAATGTTCCGGTCTTGCCCATGCGGCCCGACTTGTGGCTTTCGAATTCACGTTTCGGGATGTCGGCGAACGCCGGGATCTGCTTGACCTTCTCGGCGACGATCTTTGCCGTGCGCTGGGCGCCGTAAGGGGTCCAGTGCTGGTCGCCACGGAAGTAGAAGTCGTGGGCGGGCAGGGTTTCGGGCAGCGATTCGTTGGTCAGCGGCGACAGGTCCGGCACCACGTAGCCCATGGCGGCGAAGCGGCCGAGCATGGTCTTGTAGTTTTTCAGGGCCTTGTCGAAATCGAATCTGGCCTTGTCTTCGGGGTTGAGCTTGTTGCGGTTCACCAGGCCACGGGTCGGCTGGTAGACCACCACCAGTTCCACGCCCTTGCTCTTGAACGCATCGTGCAACTGCTGCATGCGCTTGTAGCCGGCCGGGGTGGTGTCGAACTCGGTGCGCAGGTCTTCCTGGGTACGGAACAGCCAGTCACCCTGGGCCTGCACCAGCGTGGTGAAGTTCTGCTGGTAGCGGGTGGTGTAGTTTTTCGCGTCGTGGGCTTCGGGGCACAGGTTGCAGCACGGCTCGGCCTCGAAGGTCGGCGCCTGGACTTCGTCCGCACGCGCCCCGGCGCTGGCCGCGAGAATACCGGCGGTCAGGGCCGACAGGCTGAGTAATTTGATCAAGTGTGGGTGCATAAAATTATCCTCAGTCCTGCATTTCGATCTGGCTTTCGACAGGGTCGATCAGCACGGCTTTCTGCTGGCGCACCATCAGGTCGAGAATTTCATCCTGGCGTTCACCCAGGATCCCGTTGAAGCTGATGCCGCTGGATTTGGTCGGCGCGAGCATCGACACGCGATACAGCTCGACGCTCAAGGGCGAGTCGATGGACAGCGGGCCGCTCCCGTTACCGGCCAGCTCGCCGCCGACGATGATCAGCGATACCTGGGCGTCGAACGGGTCGAGCTTGATGTCGCGGTCGGTGTCGGTCAGGTCCTTGATGTGGCCGTAGACGCCGGTCAGGCCGTTGGCCAGGGACAGGTTTTCGTAGAGGCGGATGTTCACGCTGTTACGAATGCGGATGCCGTGGCGCCGGTTGCTGATCACCTTGTTGCCGTAGATCAGGTTGTCACCACTTTCGTACAGCGTGATGCCGTCGGTGTGGTTCTTGTAGATCTCGTTGTAGGCGATCAGGTTGTTGACGCTGTTCCGGTCGATCACCAGGCCCGACAACTTGTTGTCGAAGCTGCGGTTGTTGAAGATGAAGCTGTCGTTGACCTCACGGGAAATGATGATCCCGTGCTTTTTCTTGGTCCCGTAGACGGTGTTGTCGGCGATGATCAGCCCGTGCGAACGGTCGTGCGGGTCGATGCCGTAGACAATGTTGTCCTTGTAGGTGTTGCCCTTGACCACGAAGTTGCTGGTTTCGTAGCAGTAGAAGCCGTACCACATGTCCGAGAACTCGGAGCCGACGATCCAGCCGGTCGGTTCAGGGCGCTTGAGCACCTTGGCCATGTTCGGCGTGTACTGGGAAATACTCACGCCGTAGGACTTACTGTTGGCGTAGCCGAAACTGGCCATGTTGCTGTTGGCGATGTACGTCTCGGTGCCACCCCAGGCCAGCAGGAACGGGCGGAATTCCTTGGGCGACTTGAAGGTCGCCGGGCCGTTGTCCTTTTCTCGCCAGCCGGTGACCTTGGTGTCACGCACGAACAGCTTGCCGTCGTTGACCAGGAACGAGCCGGCCTCCTGGGACAGGCGCAATTCCTGGGTCCGCTTGTCGATCTCGAGGATGCCGTGCTTGCCCACCACAATCGGCAGCTTCGCCAGGAAAACCCCCGGCGAGGTCTCGTTGAGGTACTGCTTGGGCAGCTTCTTCGCCAGGTCCTGAAGGCTCATGTAACCGTCGTCGACGAAAATCGCCTGGGGAATGCCGTGCTGGCGCACCACCCACTCGGCCATCTTGTTGTCGCCGCCGATGAAGTCCTTCAGCGCGTCTTCCTGCATCATGCGGCGCACGCTGACCTTGCCGGCCTTGCTGCGCACGATTTTCTTCTCGATGGCTTCGGCGGTGTAGCCGCTGATGTCCGGTGGCACCGGTTTTTTCAGCTCCAGCGGCGCGGTGGGCGCGCTGGCGACGGTGTAGGTCTTGGCTTGCTGCAATTCCTTGGCCGTGGTCACAGGCTTGGTTGCCGGCTCGACATTGGCGAAGGCGGCCGCACTGGCCAGCAGCATCGCACCGGCCAGCAAGGTCAAGGCGCCTCTGTTCGGACTGTGCATGTCGGGAACTCCTTTAGCGGTTCGCATCAGAAGCGCCAGATCACGTCGATGAACGCGCGGTGCATGTACGAGTCGACTTCCTTGCCGTAGGCGTCGCCCGGCTTGAACACGCCGCCACGGAAGCGCACCAGGGCCGACGGTTCGTCGATCGACTGGCTCAGCGCCGCTGGCAGCAGGCCCTGCTTGAAGTACTTGGTGACGACCAGGTCCATCTCCTGGCCGAGGTCCTTGTTGCCGTCTTCCAGCGGCAGCGAGGTGCTCGACAGGATCGCGCCGGTGGCGTCGTCGATGTTGTTCTCGACAGCATTGATACCGTTGCTGCCCACCGGCTTGTTGCCGTCGACACGCCAGAACTTGTGATAGATCAGGCTGGCGTCGTATTGGTCGTTGAGCATCCACGAACCGAACAGGGTCGCGGTCTGCATGTTGTTCATTTCGCCACGGTAGGCCTCGCCGAAACGGTGCACCCGCGAGCGTGTACCGGTGTAGTTCGAGCGGTTGCTTTCCAGGCCGTTCTGTTGGTAATCGGCGCTGGCGCGAGCGTACGCCGCACCGACCTGCCATTGCGGGTCGAGGCGCAGGCGCACACCCAGGTCGGTGGCCCAGCCGTCGACGTCTTCATTGCGCTTGGCTTGCGCAGGCGCCGTGCCGTCGGCGTTGAGCGGGTTGACGGTGTCGGTGTCGCCGCTCATGCCGGTGATGCTGCCCCAGTAATTGAGGGTGTTGGTGTTGCGGTAGTTGTAGGCGTCGCTGTCGGCGGTCAGGCCGAGCCAGCTGATGTCGCCGTTCTGTTTCTTGTCCAGCGAGTCGCCGGCCACGCCCGGTTCCGGGTAGTCGAGCTTGCCGTCGTCGTGGGTGTGGTGCCCGCGAATGCCGACCCAGTTACCCGGCGTCCACTGGTACGCCGCATCGGCGTAAACGTGCAGGCGATCCTTGTCCTGGGGCGACAGCTCCTTGAGGTCGGTGCGGTATTCGCTGAAGCGTTCGGCAACACCGGCGTTGGCGCGCAGCAGGGTGGTGTCGAAGGTCCAGTTCAGGGCTTCGATGTTGGTGTCGCGCCACTGGCCGTCGTCGTTGCGCAGGCGCTGGCGACCGAACTTGAGGATCTCGCCGGGGTAGGGCGTGAGGCCGCTGTAGCCGACCCAGAACTCACGCATGGCCAGGTAGTTCTTCTTGGTCTTGCGGTCGCTGTTCTGGGTGGTCTGCGTCGCTTCCTCATCGGACTGCTGCAAGGTGTCGGTTTCGATGATGTCGGTGGACGTCACCGCCTGACCCATGGCGTAGGCACTCCACGCACCGCTCTCGCCATACACCCAGGGGCGCAGGTCGAGGCCGACGCCATTGACGTCGCCGCCGCTGGCCGTGCCCAGGTCACGGTCGTCTTCGGACTGGCCGGTGATCTTCACTTCCAGGCCGAAATTCTTCGCCTCGGTCAGTGCCGCGAGCGTCGGGCACGACCACAGCAGGGCGCAGGTCAGGCCAATACCGGCCTTCACGAATGGATTCAACTTCATAACGTTTCCTCGCCGTCTTCTTCTTGCAGGGCATGCAGTTCCAGCGTGTTCTGGCTCAAGGCGCCACGAACGGCCTGTTCTTGTTTCAACAGGCGTTGGGCCTCGGCGAGCTGGGCAGGCGGCAGTTGGGCTTCGAGTGTTTGGGCAAGCTCGTTGGCTTGCGGGGTGTTCTGGACCTTGGCCAATTGGCTGAAGACATAGGCGTTAAGCGGGTTGGGCTTGGTGCCCTTGCCTTGGGAAAACAGTTGGGCGATGGCGAAGTCGGCGCTGTTCTGGCCGTTGCGCGCAGCGGTCAACAAGTGATCCAGGGCTTTTTGCGAATAGACCTTGCCCAGGTAACCACGACGGTAGATCTGGCCCAGGTAGTAATCGGCGGCCACTTCCTTGCCCACGGCTTTCTGGAAGTGCGCCTCGGCGAGCTTGGCGTCAGCCGGCACCCATTTGCCTTCGTAGTAGAGCTTGCCGAGCAACAGTTCGGCGCGCGGCTGGTCGGCGGCGCGGCCGTTGTCCAGGTACTTCATCATCGTGTCGACGTCGCCCAGTTCCGGGAAGTCGTAGAGCAACTGCGCCAGGCTGACCCAGGAAGCGGGGTAGCCGGGGGCGATGTCTTCGAGCAGCGATTGCGCGGTTTTCTCGTCGGTCTTGCCCAGGCTCGAATCGCCGAGCACCCGCGCCACGCTGTCCACGCGCTGCGCGGATACGGTGCCGCGGGTATGGGCGGCCTGCATCTGCTTGATCAGTGCGGCTTGCTCGTCGGTCTTGCCCTGTTTCTGGTAGACCGTGGCCAGCTCGACGTAGCAAATGTCGGTGGTGTTCAACGCGGCCTTGCAGATGCTTGCCACTTCGTCCAGGTGCTGGTCGTAAGTGCCCTGGGTGCGATAGAGCAGCACCTGGGCCAGACCCGCCTCCGGCTTGCCTTCGGCGCGCCATTGGCTGATCTGCTGCTGGGCGTTGATGTTGGGGAAACTGTGCGGGTATTGCAGGTACAGCATTGCCAGCGGGATCAGCGTGTTGCCTTCGCCATTGGCCGAGGCTTTTTTCAGCAGGGTTTCGGCCTCGTGCTGTTCGGCTTCGGTGGAGCCCGGCTTGGCCACCAGCAGGCGACCCAGGCGAGCCTGGGCGCGCGGCGACACGTCGGCGGCGGCGCGATAGGTCGCCTCCGCCTGCTTGATCTGCGCCGGGTCGCGGCTGTCGACCTGGATGTCGGCCAGGCCCACTTGCGCCTCGCTGTAGCCCAGATCGGCCAGGGCCTTGTAGTTCTGCTGCGCCAGCGCGGTGTCACCGCGCTTGAGCGCTTCGTTGGCCAGACGCTGGTCGGGCAGGCCGGCGCAGCCGGTGAGGCTGACTGCCAGTGCCAGGACGCACAACGCATATCCACTGTGGGAGCGAGCCTGTCGAGGCGTCGAACCGTCGCGATGCGGACACTGTGGTGCATCAGACAGACCGCGTTGATCCCATCGCGAGCGGGCTCGCTCCCACAGGGGCTGCGGTGTACTGAAGAGTTTGGGCGTCATCACGGTCACGTCCTCCGCTTACAGGCCAGCGGCCATGGCTTTGTTGATCAGCCAGTTCACGTTCGGGCCACGGTCGCTGTTCACTTCCACCGGGCGACCGGCGAATTTGCTGTCCAGTGGCTCGTCAGGCTGGATCAGCACGCGGATGTCGGACGACAGGTCGGCGCTTTTCAGGCTGGTGCTGCTGACGATCTTGCCGGTGCGGGTTTCGTCTTCGCCGGCGATCTGGAAGCTGACGGTGGTGCCTGGGCGCACGTCGCCGAACTGGCGATAGGAGAAGCGCGCTTCGACATTGGCTTCGCTGTTACGCGGCACCAGTTGGAAGATCACGTCGCCCTTGCTGGCGTACTGGCCGTCGGCGACCAGTTGCTGGGACACGGTGCAGTCGCACGGCGAGGTCAGGGTGCCGGTCATTTGCTTGCCGAACAGTTCCTCGACCTTGGCCGGTTGCAACTGGTCTTCGTCCAGGTGGCCCTTGAGTACGTCGAGCATGCTGGTGCTGAAGGTCGCCAGTGGCGCGCCCTTGGCGGCGACGCCGTCGGCCTTGACCAGGCTCTGTACGGTGCCGTCACGGGGCATGGTGATGTTCATGCCGGGTACGGCGACGAGGCCGGCCTGGGCATGGCTGACGAAGTACATGCCGTACACCGATTTGAAAATGAAACCGAACGCCGCCAGGCCAACGACGAACACCGCCAGGCTGAAGGTCACGGCGCGCAGGCGACCGAATGCGGTCATGCCGCTGCCGCCGTCCTTTTGCTTGCGGGCCTTGGTGAAGTTGTCGCGCTGCAGGGTCGCCAGCACCTCGCCGATGCTGACGATGTCGCCGGCCAGGTGCGAAGTGATCAGGTGGCGCAGGGTCGAGATGTCCTGCGGTTCCAGGTTCTGGAACTGGCAGCCGGCGCGACCGGTCTGGCGGTCGAAGGAGCGCACTTGCAGCTCCACGTCCATGGCCAGGCCGAGGTTGTCGATGACGAACTGCAGGCGTGCCTTGTGCACGTCGCCGATCTTCAGCGGCAGTTGACCGGCGTTGAATGCCAGGCCGCCAGCGGAGAGGTCGATGACCCGGGCTTCAACCGGGGTCCGGTCCGGACCGAAGAAGCGCAGCTTGGCCGGGATTTTCACTCGGGCGTGCTGGCGCTGGGCTTCGGATTCATGCACTACGTTGGCGTTGACGGCGGTATTCATATGGGCGGTTTCCTAGTTAATTCAGGCGAGTTCGGTCAGACCATCATCAGCAGCACGGCGACAAAGATGCTGCCGGCAGAGAAGGTCATGGTCCGAGACGACCAGGTGTTGAACCAACGTTGAAAGCTGGCGAGATCACGGGACAGAGAAGTGGGTTGGCGAGTCCAGGACTGTTGGTCGAGGCGGAAGAACACGTAGATCTTCACCAGCGCGCCAACGATCTGGTTGTAATAGAGAATCGCCGGGTAAGCCGGGCCGATCCGGTGACCGGAACAGGACAGCAACAGGGTCAGGATCAGGCGGGTGATGCCGATCCACAGCAGGTACACCAGGATGAACGCGGTGCCGTACTTGAAGCTGGCGAGCAGCGCCACGGTCAGGCCCAGCAGGGACGTCCACATCGACACGCGCTGATCGAACAGCACCAGCGAGGTGAACGCGCCGAGGCGTTTCATCCCCAGGCCCAGGGCGCGGGAGTTCTGCCGCAGGTTGTTGCCGTACCAGCGGAACATCAGCTTGCGGCTGGCCTTGATGAAGCTCTTCTCCGGCGGGTGTTCCACGGTGTGGATCGCCGCGTCCGGCACGTAAAAGGTGTCGTAGCCCAGGCGCATCAGGCTGAACCAGCTCGACTTGTCATCACCGGTCAGGAACTTGAAGCGGCCCAGGCGCCAGTGTTGCAGCGAGTCGCTTTCCACGTCGGCGATGAAATCCGGGTTGGTGACCACGGAGGCGCGGAACACCGACATCCGTCCGGTCATGGTCAGTACGCGCTTGGACAGGGCCATGGAGCACATGTTGATGTGACGCTGGGCGAAGCGCAGCTTGTGCCACTCGCTCATGATGTAGCCGCCGCGCACTTCGCAGAATTCGTTGGTGGTCAGGCCGCCGACGTTGCCGAACATCTGGAACCACGGCACGGTCTTGAGCACCACGCCTTCGGCGAGCACGGTGTCGCCGTCGATCACCGCGACCACGGCACGGTCATCCGGCAGGTGGCGGGAGATGGCGCGGAAACCGTAGGCCAGGCCGTCGCGCTTGCCGGTGCCGGGAATACGCACGAAGTCGAGTTTGACCCGCTCTGGCGGGTTCATCCGGTTCCACAGGCTTTTCACCAGCAGTTCATCGGACATTTCGACGATCGAGCAGACCACGGTGGTCGGCAGGCCGCAGTCGATGGCCTCGCGGATCACCGAGCTGTAGACCTGGGCGGTGGTCAGCGCGTCGATGCGGAAGCTGGTGACCATCAGGAACACATGGGACGGGTCCGCCGCCTTGCCCAGCTTGCGCACTTTGCGCCGCAGATGCGGGTAGACCACGTACAGAAACAGCATGCCGCGCACAAAGTGCGTGGCGCCCATCGAGTAGCGCCAGATACCGACGATACCGATCAGGAAAATGAAGTCCTTCGACTCGGAGTCGAACGTGGACGTGGGCAACGCCGTGGCGATACCCATCAGGAGACTCAAGTAGAACAGCCAACCGGCGGCCTGAAGTAGGCCGTGCTTTAGCCTGTGCATAGTTTGCATCCGTCTCGATCCGTGGAACCTGTAGGAGCGAGCTTGCTCGCGATGAACCTGAGAACACCGCTGGGTGTCAGGTTGCCAGCGTCATCGTTGGCGACCATCGCGAGCAAGCTCGCTCCTACAGGGAAGGTTGCTTTACCAGCAGATCCCTTCGGCGCGACCGTTGGCGCTGGTGGCTTTGGACATGAAGCCGACCAGGTCGATCACCTGCTTGCCGTGCGGGACTTCCTGCACCAGGGCGCGGAATTTCTCGTCACGGTTACCGAGGATGATCACGTCGGAGTTGTTGATGACATCGTCGAAGTCAGCGTTGAGCAGGGACGAAACGTGAGGGATCTTCGACTCGATGTAGTCCTTGTTCGCGCCGTGGACGCGGGCGTATTCGACGTTGCTGTCGTAGATCTTCAGGTCGAAGCCCTTGCCGATCAGCATTTCGGCCAGCTCCACCAGCGGGCTTTCGCGCAGGTCATCGGTGCCGGCCTTGAAGCTCAGGCCCAGCAGGGCGACTTTGCGTTTGTCATGGCTGGAGACGATGTCGAAGGCGTTCTGTACCTGGGCCTCGTTGCTGCGCATCAGCGAGTTCAGCAGCGGTGCTTCCACGTCCAGGGAACCGGCGCGGTAAGTCAGGGCGCGCACGTCCTTGGGCAGGCAGGAGCCGCCGAAGGCGAAGCCTGGGCGCATGTAGTACTGGGACAGGTTCAGGGTCTTGTCCTGGCAGACCACGTCCATCACTTCGCGACCATCGACGCCGACGGCCTTGGCGATGTTGCCGATCTCGTTGGCGAAGGTCACCTTGGCGGCGTGCCAGACGTTGCAGGTGTACTTGATCATCTCGGCGACGGCGATGTCCTTGCGGATGATCGGCGCGTCGAGTTCTTCGTACAGCGATTGCAGGACGTCGCCCGACGCCTTGTCGAACTCGCCGATGACGGTCATCGGTGGCAGATCGTAGTCGGCAATCGCGGTGCTTTCACGCAGGAACTCAGGGTTTACGGCCACGCCGAAATCGACGCCGGCTTTCTTGCCCGAGCAATCTTCGAGGATCGGGATGACAACGTTTGCGACGGTGCCCGGCAGCACGGTGCTGCGCACGACGATGGTGTGACGGGTGGATTTTTCACGCAGGACAAAACCGATTTCGCGGCATACCGCTTCGATGTAGTTCAGTTCCAGGTCGCCGTTCTTCTTGCTCGGCGTGCCGACGCAGATCATCGACAGGTCGGTATCGCGAATCGCCTCGGCGAAGTTGGTCGTACCGCGCAGACGGCCGGTTTCGATGCCCTTAGCCAGCAGTTCCCCAAGACCAGGTTCAACGATCGGCGATTTACCGGCGTTGATCATGTCGATCTTGTCCTTGGCGACATCGACGCCAACCACGTCATGGCCCCGAGCAGACAGGCAACCGGCACAGACTGCACCGACGTAACCCAAACCAAATATGCTGATGCGCATCGCATTTTCCTCTGTGTTTAATCTAGCCATTACATGGCCGGAGTTAATGGTGTTCAGCGGTACTAGTGCACTCGGAAGTGCGGCTGACAGGCGTCGCAGTGCCGTGTGCAGGCATATAAGTTCCGAGTGTCTAAATAAGTGCACTCAAGGTGTGCGCAACTAGGCCTTGTTGTTATGACTTGCCCCGTTATGTAGCCGAGTCCTCGTGTTCGAGGTTATTCGGGCAAAACTCGTCAACACTCGATACCAGGCGCAAGGCCCGTGAATCAAGGGTTGTGGTGCTCGGGAGAGCACGTTTACTGGGGCGCAGTCTTGGCCATATAGGTGATGGCAGTGATGCCTTATCTCCTTTGCTGCAGGTCTTGCGCAGATCCGTTATTACTGTGGCGAAGTTGATGTGACAGTTTCACCATTCACGTCGCGTCTCTACGTAAGTTATCTCGTACATATCCAGAGATAATCGCTACCGGTGGTATGAGCTATGCATTTGGATGAAGTTCCGACCCACCCATCGCGAATTCTGAAATTTCTTGAAATATTGAAAAAGATGGCACTACTTTCAAATTGATGGCACTTGCTGTCTCGTCCTTGTTACACGGGGCCATAAATGCGTGAGATATTTTTGTGCCACTACTGAGAATTATTTTCAGTGCCACTACTGAAAAAAATGCCCTGAGTCGAGTGAAACTAAAGTTAAAAAGCCGACAGACGGTTTTTTGTCGTCAAAATGCTGACGAGCGGCGGGAAGGATTTCGCGAGGAGGAGAAGAGGGCGCACGACGGGGATTTCGCGGTCGTGCGCCAGGTTGGTGCGTTATTCTTCGGCGTGATCGCGAAGGAACACCAGACTGTCCGGTTTTGACTGTTCGGCGCTGTAGCGATAGCCCTGGACATCGAATTGCTTGAGGTGCGCCGGATCGTTGATGCGCTCTTCTATAACGAAGCGGCTCATCATGCCTCGGGCCTTTTTCGCGTAGAAGCTGATGATCTTGTACTGACCGTTCTTCAGGTCCTTGAACTCGGTGTTGATGATGCGTGCGTTCAAGGCGTTGCGTTTGACCGCCGAGAAATACTCGTTGGAGGCCAGGTTCAGCAGCACATCGTCACCCTGGTCGGCCAGGGCTTCGTTCAGCCATTCGCTGATCCGTGTGCCCCAGAAGGCGTACAGGTCCTTGCCACGGGCATTGGCCAGCTTGGTGCCCATTTCCAGGCGATACGGCTGCATCAGGTCCAGTGGGCGCAGCAGGCCATACAGGCCCGAGAGCATGCGCAGGTGTTGCTGGGCGTAGTCGAAATCGGCTTCGCTGAAGGTCTGGGCGTTCAGGCCGGTATACACATCACCCTTGAAGGCCAGCAGGGCCTGCTTGGCGTTTTCCGGGGTGAATGCTGGGGTCCAGCTGCCGAATCGCGCGGCGTTGAGGCCGCCGATCTTGTCGGAAACGTGCATCAACTCGCTGATCTGCGCCGGCGTCATTTCGCGCAATTGCAGAATCAGCTCCTGGGAATGGTCGAGGTACTGCGGCTGGGTAAAGCGCTGGGTCGCCGGCGGTGTTTCGTAATCGAGGGTCTTGGCGGGGGAAATCACCATCAGCATGAAATCGTCTCCTTTAATCGTGGGGGCGATTCTAGGGGGTTGTGGGGGATGACTCCAGCTATCGAGGTGATAGGTGATGATCGGCCACAATCCCTGAGTCAATCAGATCCCTGTAGGAGCGAGCTTGCTCGCGATGGCGGTGTGTCAGACACACCAATGGAGGCTGCCCCAATGCCATCGCGAGCAAGCTCGCTCCTACAGGGGAGTTCGTCTGTGCTGCGGCAATAAGGGCACTATCAGCTATAGTGCCGCGCGGGTTTTGTTATGGAGACATCCCATTGCGTATCGGTTTGGTAGTTTTCGCCTGGTTGTTGAGTTTCGGTGCGGTGGCGGCGCCGGGCGATGTCGCGACGCTCGATCGCAGCACCTGGCCCGAGCAGCTCAGCAATCCGACGCTGTTCGACGTCGCCTCGCGCGCGGAAATCCTCATGTTCGCGCGGGTGCTGTGGGCCAGCGAATCCCTGGACGAGGCCAGCCTGGCCCAGCGCCTGGGACTGCGCACCATTAATATGGAGGCGGTCAACCGCCTGCGCGAGCGTTACTGGCAGCGTCTGCTGGACAACTACAACCATGCGCAGAAGAGCTGCGACCAGGACGCTTCTTTCTGTTTCCTGGTCGAGGACATGGCCACCCTGCGCGAGCAGGCGCAGAAGTTCCAGATCAGCGAAGACAGCTACTACATCAAGTGGGCCGAGCCGAGCCGGCTGTTCCACGCGCAGTACCTCGACGAACAACTGCGCAAGGCCGCGCTGTTCCCGCAGACCAGCAGCGAAGTCGATCGTTTCGGCGACTACGAACGCAATGGCGAGGCGATGCACGACCGTCTGTTCCTGTTGACCTTCGACAGCGGCGCCAACGCCGCGCCGGACAACACCGACTGGGTCGCCGATTACCTGCGCAGGAGCAACCTGACCGGTACATTCTTCGTGCTCGGCAAAGACATTCAGGCGCGCCTGGGCGACCGTTCGGTCAGCAGCCTGCAGGCCACCTATTCCACGCAATGCATCGGCGTGCAAGGCTGGGAGTTCCGGTCCCACAGCCACTGGCAGGACTGGCAGGACTCGGTGCGGCGCAGCGCCGAACTGGTGAAAAGCAAGTTGCCCGAAAACTATGTGCCGCTGTTCCGTCCACCCGATGGCCAGCGCCGTTCGGACGCCGCCGGCTTCTTCAGCGCCCAGGGCTTGCAGGTGGCGCTGTGGGATATCGACGCCCAGGATGGCGCCGGCAAACTCAAGGCCAGTCAGAGCGCCCAGCGGGTGCTGACCCTGATGCTGCTGTGGCGACACGGGGTGATCAACTTCAACGTCAAGCAGGACGGCGTAAAAACGGCGCTGCCCTGGCTGATCACGCAAACGGCGCCCAGCGGGATCGGTTGGGAAGACTGTCAGGATGCGTTTCGCTGAATCTGGAGAACGCCCGTAAACATTGGGTTTGGGGCGATTTTGCGAGGAAATTCGATGCAGGCGGACTTCCGACTTTAACGGCACATTGCCTGCACGCCAAGGGCTATTCGTCACTCTGAAAAATAAACTTCAAAAAAGCGTCAAAGTGCTTTTTTCTGTCATGTGTTTTGGAGTATTACGAAGACAGACCGCCGAAACCTGCGACACAGGTGGCGTCTTCCAAGACCCAGCTTGTGTGCAGTTCACTTGATCCCTTGCAGGTGAGTTCGGCAGTCCCTTCGAGGCGCAGCGCCGTCAAGGCATTGCGTCGAATGGCTCCCACATAAGGTGACCGAGTATGGATGACCACGGACGTAGTTCTTCCTCCAACCAGCCAATCCTCTATGTACTCGATACCAACGTACTGATTCACGATCCCAATGCCCTGCTGAACTTCGAAGAACACCACGTCGCGATCCCGATGACCGTGCTTGAGGAGCTGGACAAGCTCAAGAGCGGGCATCACAGCGTCGCGGCCGAATGTCGCCAGGCGATCCGCCTGATCGATAAGACCCTGGGCGAAGCCAGCCCGGAAGACGTGGAACTGGGTGTGCCGATCCAGCGCGGCAAGAGTGGCCCCAAAGGCTTGCTGTCAATCCTGATGAGCAAGCGTGAAGAGCCGAACATCATTCTGCCCGAGCACCTCAACGACAACATCATCATCAACCAATTGGTCGACCTGCATGCGCGTCAGCCCAAGCTGCCCGTCGTGCTGGTGACCAAAGACATCAACATGCGCCTCAAGGCTCGCGCTTGTGGGATCGCGTCCGAGGACTACAGCACCGACCAACTGGTGGACGACGTTTCGTTGCTGCCCAACGGCTATCACGAGATGAAAGGGTCGTTCTGGGACCTGGTGAGCAAGGTCGAAACCCGCCAGGGCCATGGCCGTACCTGGCACCAGGTGAAACTGATCGACAACCTGCCGGCGGTGCACATCAACGAGTTCATCATCGACGAACAGGGTTTCGTCGGCTGGATCAAGGAGATCGAGAACGACCAGCTGCTGATCCTCGACCTGCACCAGGAACCGCTGCTGCACCAGGAAGCCTGGGGCCTCAAGCCGCGTGACATCTACCAGAGCCTGGCGCTGTTCGCCTTGCTCGATCCGGACATCCACCTGGTCAACCTGTCCGGCGCCGCCGGTTCCGGTAAAACCATCCTGGCCCTGGCGGCGGCCATCGAGCAGACCATGGTCAGCAAGCGCTATCGCCGCATCATCGCCACCCGCAGCGTGCAGGGCCTGGACCAGGAAATCGGTTTCCTGCCCGGCACCGAAGCGGAAAAGATGGAGCCGTGGCTCGGCGCCATTACCGACAACCTCGAAGCCTTGCACATGGATGACGAAAGCACCCATGGCAGCGTCGACTACATCCTCAGCAAAGTGCCGTTGCAGTTCAAATCCCTCAACTACATCCGCGGGCGCAGCTTCCAGCAGAGCCTGATCCTGATCGACGAATGCCAGAACCTCACCCCGCACCAGATGAAAACCATCATCACCCGTGCCGGTGCCGGTTCCAAAGTGGTGTGCCTGGGCAACCTGGCACAGATCGACACCCCTTACCTGTCCGCGACCAGCTCCGGGCTGACCTACCTGACCGAGCGCTTCAAGGATTTCCCGAACGGCGTTCACATCACCCTGCAAGGGGTGCCACGTTCGATCCTGGCCGAATACGCCGAATCGCATCTGTAACCTCAAGCAAAGCCGGGTGGCCGCAGGGTCGCCCGGCTTTTTTGTGCTTGATCCAGATCAAATTTTAACCAGGCACCTGGTCTGAACCTGCAATCAGGTGTGCGGAAAATTGACCGGCGGGTTTACAATCGGGGCTCCTGATCAGGAGTGAACCTGTGCTGACTCATCTCGATTCCCAAGGTCGCGCCCACATGGTGGACGTTACCGAAAAGTCCGTGACCTTCCGTGAGGCCACGGCCGAGGCGCGGGTGCGCATGCTGCCGGCGACCCTGCAAATGATCGTCAACGGCGGCCATCCCAAGGGCGACGTGTTCGCCGTGGCGCGCATCGCCGGCATTCAGGCGGCGAAGAAAACCAGCGATCTGATTCCGCTGTGCCATCCGTTGATGCTGACCGGCGTGAAAGTCGAGCTGAGCGCCGAAGGCGAAGACCGCGTGCATGTGCGCGCGACCTGCAAACTGTCGGGGCAGACCGGCGTAGAGATGGAAGCGCTGACCGCTGCCAGCGTGGCGGCACTCACCATTTATGACATGTGCAAGGCCGTGGATCGTGGCATGACCATCGAAAGCGTGCGTCTGCTGGAGAAACTCGGCGGCAAGAGCGGCCATTACCAGGCGGACCAGCCATGAAAGTCACTGTGAAGTTTTTTGCGCGCTACCGGGAAGCCCTGGGTGTCGATTCGGTGAAGGTCGAAGGGGCCTTCGCCACGGTCGACGATGTGCGTGCGTTGCTGGCCCAGCGTGACGGTGCCGACGTGCTCAGCGAGCAGAACCTGATGTGCGCGCGCAACGAAGACCTGTGCCAACTCGACGAGCCGGTGAGCGACGGCGATGAAGTGGCGTTCTTTCCGACCGTGACCGGGGGCTGAGGCATGGCGATTCGCGTGCAGTCCACGGCGTTCGATCCGGGTGCCGAAGTCAACGCCATGCACGCCGCCAATGTCGGCGTCGGCGCGGTGGTCAGTTTTGTCGGTTATGTGCGTGACTTCAACGACGGCCTCGATGTGGCCGGGATGTTCCTGGAACACTATCCGGGCATGACCGAAAAGGCACTCGGCAAGATCGCCGCCGAGGCCGAGCAGCGCTGGCCGCTGCTCAAACTGGAAGTGCTGCACCGCATCGGCGCCCTGGAACCGGGCGAGCCGATCGTCTTCGTCGGCGCCGCCAGCGCCCACCGCCAGGCCGCCTTCGACGCCTGCAACTTCGTCATGGACTACCTCAAGACCCGCGCACCGTTCTGGAAAAAGGAAAACACCAGCGACGGGCCGCGTTGGGTCGAAGGGCGCGACAGCGATCATTCGGCGGCGGATCGCTGGAAGCAGTAGTTTCTGCGGCGCCTGTAAAAACCTATCGCGAGCAGGCTCGCTCCCACAGGTGAACGGTGTACACCGAACATTGTGGGAGCGAGCCTGCTCGCGAGATGTACCTCTGCAACACCCTCATTACCCGACCCTGCACCCAATTAACGCCATGCGTACCCCCTGTAGGAGCGGGCTCGCCCGCGATGAGGCCATCGACCACACCACAATTTCTCCAGGCCGCCACCCGACCACCGGCCCCACCATCCCCCGCGCCCCCAATTGACGGCATGTACATAAAAGTCCAGTATGGATTTATAAGTACAAAAAAGGCTTTCCGTGCACCTGCTTTTTTCTTCTGTCTTGCCAAACCAACAACAACCCGCGAGAGAACGAACATGAAGAAATTCCCCCTCATCACCGCTCTGGCCCTGGGCCTGTTGGCGTCCAGTTCGCTGTTCGCCGCCGAGAAAACCCTGCGCATCGGCATCGAAGCGGCTTACCCGCCGTTCGCCTCGAAAACCGACAAGGGCGAAATCGTCGGGTTCGACTACGACATCGGCAATGCGCTGTGCGCGCAGATGCAGGTCAAGTGCGTGTGGGTCGAAGGTGAGTTCGACGGTCTGATTCCTTCCCTTAAAGTGAAGAAAATCGACATGGCACTGTCGTCCATGACCATCAACGAGGATCGCAAGAAGTCGGTGGACTTCACGCACAAGTACTATTTCACCTCCTCGCGCCTGGTCATGAAGGAAGGCGCGGTGGTGGATGACCAGTACGCCAGCCTCAAGGGCAAGACCGTCGGTGTGCAGCGCGCCACCACCACCGACCGTTACGCCACCGAGGTGTTCGAACCCATGGGCATCACCGTCAAGCGTTATGGCAACAACGAAGAGATCTACATGGACCTGGCGGCCGGGCGGCTGGATGCGATTTTTGCTGACACCATCCCGCTCAACGACTTCCTGTCGATGCCGCGCGGCAAGGGCTACGCCTTCGTCGGCCCTGAACTCAAGGACCCCAAATACGTGGGCGAGGGCGCCGGGATTGCCGTGCGCAAGGGCAACAGCGAGCTGGTCAGCCAGTTGAACAGCGCCATCGACGGCATCCGGGCCAGTGGTGAGTACCAGAAGATTTCGGAGAAGTACTTCAAGTCCGATATCTACGGCGACTGATGAGCCTTCTTCACCAGCCCCTGTGGGAGCGAGCCTGCTCGCGATGGTCGTCAACGATGACGCTGGCTACCTGACGCCCCGCGCTGGTCTTGAGTCCATCGCGAGCAAGCCCGCTCCCACAGAAGAATGGGGCGCAAGGTAACCTCGGGTTAATGCTTTCTTAACAGACTTATCGTTTATTCCCGACATCCATTGCACACGTCCCGGGCTCTCCAAGGCCTGGGGCAGCGTGTAGACTGGCGGTCATTCGATATCTGGAAGGGAAACGCAATGAGCGAGGAAACGATGCGGTTGGGCCGTGAACGGCGCTATCTGGTGCTGCTGGGCATTATCTGCCTGGCGCTGATCGGTGGTGCGTTGTACATGCAGATCGTCCTGGGCGAGGCGCCGTGCCCGCTGTGCATCCTGCAGCGCTATGCTTTGCTGCTGATCGCGATCTTCGCGTTTATCGGCGCGGCGATGCGCACGCGTCGCAGTATCACGGTTTTCGAGACCCTGGTGGTGATCTGTGCCCTGGCCGGCGTCGCCGTGGCCGGGCATCACGTGTACACGCAGTTCTACCCGGCGGTCAGCTGCGGTGTCGACGTGTTGCAACCGATTGTCGACGACCTGCCGCTGGCGAAGATCTTCCCGCTGGGCTTCCAGGTCGACGGCTTCTGCTCGACGCCGTACCCGCCGGTCCTCGGCCTGTCGCTGGCGCAGTGGGCGCTGCTGTCCTTCGTGCTGGTGGTGGTGCTGGTACCGCTGCTCACCTCGCGCAATCGCAAGGCGCTGCGCTGAGCCGATCGCAGCATCCGCGTAAAAAACGCCCCGGCCCTCGATGAGGGGGCCGGGGCGTTTTGCATTTCAGGGGATGTCCGGGAAGTCCTTGATGAACGTCAAGAACGGGGGCTGCGCATGTGCGACATGTTGTCACAGCGCGCGTGTCGCAGGGCATTTCGGAGCGCCGTATTTACACCCGTCCCGGCAAGAAAAATGCGGGTGTGCGGTGCCATGGGATTTCGCTCGTGCGTTCACGGAACAGGCAGTTTTAACAGGTTATGGCGAATGGCCAGAGCCCCCGTCATACAGGGGCTTGGGCATGATCATGACCGTGTGCGACACCCTGGATACTGTCTGAACTGCGCACCATAGACCTACATTTTTTGGTGTTTTTGTTGAGAATCAATTTCGATAACATGGCGCACTTTTGCAAAAAGCTTCACGAATTGTTGTCGGTAGCGAGATAAATTATTTCGGGATGAGACATGGTTTATGGGTCGTCATATATCTACAATCGCCCGCACTGAATTCCCGGCACTGCTCGATTTCACTCCGGTGAGCGGGCTGAAATAGGACATCGAGAGGCCTGATGGCTTCGTACGAGTCCCCTGGTGTCGGTGCCTTCCAACTATCCGCACCAAATGGAATTGGTCTGTAACAAGGCCTTTGACCACGTATTCGAATAAGAACTCACCGCTAGCCCAGGATTTGTCGAACGGCGTCTGACGCGCGACGGGCCAGCCCTTATTCAATCCAAGAAAAAATGCCAACCCTTGGCAGGGTGAAGTGTTGGCGATCAAAACCCAACTGCATTGCGCTTTAGAGGTCGTGAGATGAGTAAAAACAGGTACCCCAGATTACTAGGCCTAGTGCCGCTGCTCGGCACGTTGTTGCTGGGAGGCTGCAACATGACCTTGCTCAATCCAACGGGCCAGGTTGGCCTGGAACAGCGAAACCTGATCATCACCGCGACGCTGCTGATGCTGTTGGTCGTGGTGCCGGTCATCGTCATGACCTTCCTGTTCGCCTGGAAGTACCGCGCGTCCAACACCAACGCGACCTACACGCCGAAATGGAACCACTCCACCAAGATCGAGATCGCGGTCTGGACTGTTCCGATTCTTATCATCATCGCCCTGGGTTACATCACCTATAAGTCGACCCACGAGCTGGACCCTTATCGTCCGCTGGACTCCGACGTCAAGCCTGTGACCATCGAAGTGGTCGCGCTGGACTGGAAGTGGCTGTTCATCTACCCGGAACAAGGCATCGCGACCGTTAACAAGATCGTGTTCCCGGCGCACACCCCGATCAACTTCAAGGTGACCTCCGACGCGGTGATGAACTCGTTCTTCATCCCGGGCCTGGGCGGCCAGATCTACGCGATGGCGGGCATGCAGACCAAGCTGCACCTGATCGCCGACCGTAACGCTGAAATGGAAGGCATCTCCGCCAACTACAGCGGTGCTGGTTTCACCGGCATGAAATTCAAGGCAACCGCCACTACCCAGGAAGAGTTCGACGCCTGGGTCAGCGAAGTCAAAAAGGCACCTAAAAAGCTTGAACAAGCTGAATACGCAGCCTTGGCCAAGCAGAGCCAGAACAACCCGGTCGAGCTCTACTCCTCGGTCACGCCGAACCTGTTCCAGATCATCGTCGACAAGTACGAAGGCATGAAACCAGGTCCGAAACTGAACCACGAGAAGAAAGAGAAAGAAGTGGCCGCCATGGACAACTCGCATCCAGCTGCCGGGGCAGAGGAGTAAACGATGTTTGGTAAATTAAGTTGGGAAGCGGTCCCGTTCCACGAGCCGATCGTAATGGTGACCATCGCCATGATCGCGCTCGGTGGTGTGGCGCTGTTCGCTGCAATCACCTACTTCAAGAAGTGGACCTACCTGTGGACCGAGTGGCTGACTTCGGTCGACCACAAGAAAATCGGCGTGATGTACATCATCGTCGCCATGGTCATGCTGCTGCGCGGTTTTGCCGACGCCATCATGATGCGTACCCAACTGGCCATGGCCACCGAGGGTTCGCCTGGCTACCTGCCACCTGAACACTATGACCAGATCTTCACCGCTCACGGTGTGATCATGATCATCTTCATGGCGATGCCATTCTTCACCGGCCTGATGAACCTTGCAGTGCCGCTGCAGATCGGCGCGCGTGACGTTGCCTACCCGTTCCTGAACTCCCTGAGCTTCTGGCTGCTGGTTTCCGGCGTGGTGCTGATCAACCTGTCCCTGGGCGTTGGCGAATTCGCCAAGACCGGCTGGGTTGCCTATCCGCCGCTGTCGGGCCTGCAATACAGTCCGGGCGTGGGCATGGACTACTACATCTGGGCGCTACAGCTATCGGGCCTGGGGACAACGCTGACGGGGGTCAACTTCCTGGCCACCGTGCTGAAAATGCGTACCCCTGGCATGAAACTGATGGACATGCCGATCTTCACCTGGACCTGCACCTGGGCCAACGTCCTGATCGTGGCTTCGTTCCCGATCCTGACCGCTACCCTGGCACTGCTGACGCTTGACCGTTACATGGATTTCCACATTTTCACCAACGAACTTGGTGGCAATCCGATGATGTACGTCAACCTGTTCTGGGCGTGGGGCCACCCTGAGGTGTACATCCTGATCCTGCCGGCGTTCGGTATCTTCTCCGAAGTGATCTCGACGTTCACCGGCAAGAAACTGTTCGGCCACCACTCGATGATCTACGCTTCGGGCGCGATCTCGATCCTGGGCTTCATGGTCTGGCTGCACCACTTCTTCACCATGGGTTCGGGTGCCAGCGTCAACGCCTTCTTCGGCCTGGCGACGATGCTGATTTCCATCCCGACGGGTGTGAAACTGTTCAACTGGCTGTTCACCATCTATCAGGGCCGTCTGCGCTTCACCAGCCAGGTGATGTGGACCCTGGGCTTCATGGTGACATTCGCCATCGGCGGCATGACCGGCGTACTGCTGGCCATTCCGGGTGCCGACTTCGTTCTGCACAACAGCCTGTTCGTGATCGCGCACTTCCACAACGTGATCATCGGCGGCGCGGTATTCGGCTACATCGCCGGTTTCGCCTTCTACTTCCCGAAAGCGTTCGGCTTCAAGCTGCACGAAGGCTGGGGCAAGGCAGCGTTCTGGTTCTGGATCACCGGCTTCTTCGTCGCGTTCATGCCGCTCTATGTCCTGGGCTTCATGGGCATGACCCGTCGTCTGAACGCCACCACCAACCCTGAGTGGGTGCCGTACCTGTACGTGGCCATGTTCGGTGCGATCCTGATCGCCGTGGGCATCGCCTGCCAGCTGATCCAGCTCTACGTGAGTGTGCGTGACCGCAACAAGCCAGAGAACATGTGCGAACACGGTGACCCGTGGAATGCCCATACCCTGGAATGGTCGACTTCGTCGCCACCACCGTTCTACAACTTCGCCGTACTGCCAAAAGCCGACGTGGTCGATCCGTTCACCGAAGCCAAGGAAAACGGTACTGCGTACCAGGCTCCGGCCAAGTACTCGCCGATCCACATGCCAAACAACACCGCTACCGGTGTGGTCATGGGCGCTCTGCTGACCGTGTTCGGTTTCGCGATGATCTGGCACATCTGGTGGCTGGCGATCGCCAGTCTGGCTGGCACCGTGATCTATTTCGCGATCCACGCGGCCCGTGATGATCAAGGCTATATGGTGCCGGTCGACGTGATCGAGCGCATCGAAGCCGAGCAGCACAAGCGTCTGGTTGCGGCAGGGAAAATCCCGGCCACCGCCACCCGTGTTGAAACCTCGTTGGAACAGGCTTAAACCATGTCGAACTTAGTGACCAATGCTGGACACACCCATGTCGATGAACATGGGCACGATGACCATCACCACGACTCGGGCGAGATGACCGTATTCGGTTTCTGGCTCTACCTGATGACCGACTGCATTCTGTTTGCGTCGATCTTCGCGGTGTACGCGGTACTGGTTAACAACGTAGCGGGTGGCCCGTCGGGCCACGACATCTTCGAACTGCCATACGTACTGGGCGAAACCGCTCTGCTGCTGTTCAGTTCGATCACCTACGGCTTCGCCATGCTGGCGTTCTTCCGTGGCAACAAGAAGCAGGTGCTGGGCTGGTTGGGCATGACCTTCCTGTTCGGCCTGGGCTTCATCGGCATGGAGATCAACGAGTTCCACCTGCTGATCTCCGAAGGCTACGGCCCTAGCCGTTCCGGCTTCCTGTCCGGGTTCTTCACCCTGGTCGGCACCCACGGTCTGCACGTGACCAGCGGTCTGATCTGGATGGCGATCATGATGTATCAGGTGCAGAAAAACGGCCTGACGGCGACCAACAAGACCCGTCTGAGCTGCCTGAGCCTGTTCTGGCACTTCCTGGACGTGGTCTGGATCTGCGTATTCACCGTTGTTTACCTGATGGGGACTATGTAAATGGCTAACCCAGCTCATTCCCACAATGGCCACGACGAAGCCGGTCACGGCAGCGTCAAGTCCTACGCCATTGGCTTCATCCTGTCGGTGATCCTGACCCTGATTCCATTTGGTCTGGTGATGTACCCGACACTGCCGAAGTCGATCACCCTGATGATCGTCCTGGCGTTCGCCGTGATCCAGGTGCTGGTGCACCTGGTGTACTTCCTGCACCTGGACCGTTCGCAGGCGCAGCGTAACAACGTGATCGCGTTTGTTTTTGCCGCGATCGTGATTGTCCTGCTGGTTGGCCTGTCGCTGTGGATCATGTTCAGCATCCACACGTTCATGATGGCGAAGTGAGGTAAGTCCGGATGTCCTTGAAGCACTTTATCCAAATCACCAAACCGGGGATCATTTTCGGTAACGTGCTTTCAGTGGCAGGCGGATTTTTCCTGGCCTCCAAGGGGCATATCGATCTGGCCGTGTTCCTGGCCGCCATGATCGGTACGTCCCTGGTCGTCGCTTCCGGTTGCGTGTTCAACAACTGCATCGACCGCGACATCGACCTGAAGATGGAACGCACCAAGAACCGGGCGTTGGTCCAGGGCCTGATCTCCCTGAAACTGGCGCTGGTCTATGCGACCGTCCTGGGTGTCGCCGGCGTTGCGTTGCTGTACACCGTGGCCAATCCACTGGCGGCGTTGTTCGCCGTGATCGGCTTCATCATCTACGTCGGCTTCTACAGCCTGTACCTCAAGCGCAAGTCGGTTCACGGCACGCTGGTGGGCAGCCTGTCGGGGGCGATGCCACCGGTAATCGGCTACGTTGCGGTGAGCAACACCTTCGACATGGCCGCGCTGACCCTGCTGGTGATGTTCAGCCTGTGGCAGATGCCGCATTCCTATGCCATCGCGATCTTCCGCTTCAACGATTATCTGGCCGCCTCGATTCCGGTGCTGCCAGTGAAGCGCGGGATTCAAGTGGCCAAGAAGCACATCCTGATCTACATCCTGGCCTTCCTCGTGGCGACCTTGATGCTGACCTTCAGCGGCTACGCCGGCATGAGCTACCTCGCCGTCGCCGCCGCCATGGGCATGTACTGGCTGTACATGGCCTGGACCGGCTACAAGGCAGTGGATGACACGGTCTGGGCACGCAAGCTGTTCGTGTTCTCGATCTTCACCATTACCGCGTTGAGCGTGATGATGTCCGTGGACTTCAAAGTGCCGACCGAATTGCTGCTGACGTACGCGCACTAAGCGCAGGCAGCGGCAAAGAAAAACCCCGCCCTTCGAGAGAAGGTGCGGGGTTTTTTGTTGGGTGTTCCTTGGGGGAATGCCCGAACTGTTTTGCACGACGCAAAGCCTCTGTGGGAGCGAGCCTGCTCGCGATGATTGCTTCGCGTAGCAGTGAGGGGCAGTTCGTCAGATGTACGGATCGTCACTTGTCTATCTATAAGCGATTTGCTTATAGTTTGTGCATGCGAACCCTATTCTTCGAGACCTCATCATTCACGGCTTCAGTTGGCAATTATCTGACTGATGACGAGTATCGTGCGCTGCAAACACACATGCTGCAGAACCCTGAGTCAGGTGTTGTCATGCCCCGTACGGGCGGTTTTCGCAAGCTTAGGTGGGCCGATGAGCGCAGAAGCAAGGGCAAGCGAGGTGGCTTGCGGGTTATCTATTATTGGCTTATGAATGATGGTCAGTTCTGGATGTTTGCAATTTATGACAAGGATGAGGTTGAGAACTTGACTGCCGATCAAGAGAAGGCACTCAAGAAAGCCATAGAGACAGAGTTGAAAAATCGAGGTACCCCATGAAAAAGCGCGACCTGTTTGCAGAGCTGATGCAGGGCGTTGATGAGATGGCAGCTCAACGCGAAGGCAAGATTACGTTGCGCAATACCTGCATCGAAGACATCCCTGCTCCCGAGGTCGGGGCGCAGGAGATAGTTGCGCTGCGGGAGAGGCTTCATATGTCCCAGGCAGTTTTTGCCAGACGAATCAGAACCAGTCCCGGTACGCTGAGAAACTGGGAGCAGGAAAAATCGAAACCCAATGCCCAGGCCGCTCTGTTGATCAGGCTGGTGGAGAAATTCCCGGATATGGTTGATCGACTGGCAGTGGTTTGAACAAGTAATACGCCTTGAAAGCCCCGCTTTCATCGAGAAACGCGGGGCTTTATGCCGTGATCAAGAACATTCAGGTCAACTGGCAAGCAACCGAAAAAACCGCTCCCGCACCTGGAAATTATCACTGTGCGCCACATTGAAGCGCATGAACTGGCTCGCCTGCGGGGCCTTGCTCAGTAGGGTGCCGGGTGCCAGCACCAGGTCGATGTCCATGCCTTTTCTCGCCAGCGTTTCGGCATGCAGCCCCTCCGGCAGGCGTGTCCAGATGTACAAGCCTTCGTGGGGGAGCGATGACACCGAGCAACCGGCCTCGATCAGCCAGCCGGACACGCGGCTGCTCGATTCGTAGAGCCGGTCCACGGTGCGTCGGGTGTGCTTGGCGTAGCTGCCATCGCTGAGCATGGTGCAGACGATCTGTTCTGCCAGCTCCGAGGTCATGCCGCCGCAGGCCATTTTCAGGGTGACCATGCGCGCCGCCAGTTGGGGTGACAGCACGGCATAGCTGACGCGGCTGTTGGCGGTCAGGGTCTTGGAGAAGCCGGAGATGTAAGTGACATTGTCCAGCCCGCCCGCCGCCAGGCGCGGGGTCATGCGCTGTTGCAGGTCGCAATACAAATCGTCTTCGACGATATGGAAGCCATAGCGATGGCTCAACTCCAGCAGGCGATACACCTGGGCCGGGGAGAACGAGTGTCCGGTCGGGTTATGCAGGACGTTATTGGTCATGTACAGCACGGGGCGCTGGCTGTTCACCAGATGCTCGAAGGCCTCCATGTCCATGCCGTCGGCGCCGCGGGGGATGGTGATGACGCGGGCACCGTGCAACGCCAGATTGGTGTGCATGGTGATGTAGCACGGGTCATCGAGCAGCACCGTGTCGCCGGGCTTGACCAGCAGGCGCATGAGCATGTCGATGGCCTGCACGGTGTTGGCCGTGGTGACGATCTGGTCCACCGGCACTTCGATGCCGATCGCCGCCAGTTTGACCCGCAATGCCTCGCGCAAGGGCAGGTAACCGGCGGCGACACCGTATTCGCCCATTTGCAGCGAAGCGGCGCGCAGGGTGCCGCGCACCGCCTTGAGCAGTTCTTCGGCGGGCAACCAGGAAGACGGCAGGAAGCCTGCGCCGGGACGCAGGGCGCCGGTGTCCTGCAGCACCGCGCGGCGCACCACGCTCAAGGTGTCCTGGGGTTGCAGGTCCGGGCCGGCATCAGGCTTGATCGTCAGTGTGGAGCGGTGCACGTAATGCCCTGAACCCTGGCGCGACACCACCAGGCCCTTGGCCCGCAAGCGATCCAGCGCATCTACCACCGTGGATTTGCCGACGTTCATCAGCTCGGAGAGTTCGCGAATCGGCGGCAGTCGCGAGCCGTGAGGCAGCCCGCCCTGGCTGATGGCTACCGTCAATTGATCGACGATCTGCTGGACCAGCGGCACCCCCGGCTGGAACTCGAAGGCGGCGATCACCGCGCGCTGCACCTGCATTTTACTGGTCCTTTTGGCAGTAAAGTTCGTTCGATTCTATACGAACTTACTCTGATGAAAACAAACGGCTCTCTCTACCATCACCTCACAGACTACCCAGATTGTCGGCGTTCGTCGCCTGTGCAATCGCTGGTTCCAGAGGTGTTGCATGAGTGTGCAAACAACGGCCGCCGTCGCCAAGCCGGTGATCAACGTCCGCCTGTTCCTGATCCGGATTATCACCGCCGTGTCGCTGTTCGCGGTGCTGGGCAAGGCCAACGTGTGGCTGGACACCGCCACCAACAGCATCCTCGCCCTGGGGTACCGGGCCTTGCTGTTGCTCCTGCCGTTGACCTTGCTGGTGCTGGGGCGTCGCTCCCTGAGCGTTACCTTGTCGTGCGCCGCCCTCGGGCTGGTGCTGCTGGCCGTGACCAGCAACCAGGGCGTGGTGATGTTCGCCGCTGCCTTGTTCGCCTACGGCATCGCGATTGCCGGTTACCTGATCAAGAGCGAAGCGGCGCAGACCAAGGAAGGGGCTGCCTACAACCGCGTCGCCATGAACATGGGCAGCCTGCTGGCCGGCCTGATTCTGCTTTCGCCGCTGCTGACTCCCAGCATGTTTTTCCTGGGTGCGGC
Source organism: Pseudomonas sp. MYb118 (assembly GCF_040947875.1). Taxonomy (NCBI): domain Bacteria; kingdom Pseudomonadati; phylum Pseudomonadota; class Gammaproteobacteria; order Pseudomonadales; family Pseudomonadaceae; genus Pseudomonas; species Pseudomonas sp. MYb118. The sequence goes on from NZ_JBFRXN010000002.1 coordinate 2,792,163, forward strand.
GGCGTTCGTCCTGCTGTGCCTGCCGATCGCCGCGGGGGCGACCTTCACCACCCAGCCGGTGACCGCCGCTGCGGTCACCGTTGACGGCAGCGGCTGGCGCAACAAACTGCCGTGGGTGATCGCCGGCGTCATCATGGGCATCAAGCTGTTCGGTGTGTTTTCGATCCTGCCCCAGGCGATCCTGCGTGAGACCGGCGAGCTGCCGTCCTGGTACGGTTTGATGCTGATCCTCAACAGCGCGGTGGTGGTCTTCGCCCAGGTGCCGATGATGAAACTGATCGAGCGCACCGGGCGCTTCAAGGTGCTTGCCGTAATCGGCATCATCGCCGGCGGTTTTGCCGTGCTTTCCTCGCCCGCCGCATTCCACGTGCAGACGCTGGTCGGCGCGCTGATCTGGGTCGCGCTGCTGTCCCTCGCCGAGTGCGCGTTCAGTTACCTCGACTACTTCTCCGTCAAGCAGAACAACATGTTCATCAAGGAAGTTTCCCTGGGCGTGGGCGCCGGGCTGACCGTGCTGATCATGCGGGTGGTGCCGATGCCGTACAACGCCCTGTTGCTGGCCGCCATCGGCGCCGCGGGCATCCTGGCGTGGTACTGGTTCAACCGTAAAACCGTTGCATCGCTGCATGACTGATTCAGCGCGTCTGCGTTTTTCACTCCACAGGTCGGAGGTTTCATGAGTACGACGTCATGCGTAGTAGTGGTCGGGTACAACGGCAACCGGGTGCACGATATCCGCAAGCTGCGCGACCTTTGCAAGGCACTCTATAACGCCCGGCTGATCCTGGTGGTCGAACAGATCCAGGTCGATGACGACCAGGTGGCGGACCACGTCTGCACGGCGTCGATGGCCGTGGAGGACATTGCCGACTCTGTCGATCTGGTGGCCGGCTGCCTCAGTGTCGATCAGTGGAAACTGATCGGCGTGTTGCCGTTTTCCGACCGTGGCGTGTTGCTGGGTGCCGCGCTGGCGACACACTTCGGCCTGCCAGGGATCAGCCCGGGCCAAGCGCGAGCGGGCCTGGATAAACAGATTTTTCGCAAACTGGAAGCCAGCGCCGACAGTGCGCCGCCGGACTATCGCCCGGTGTTCTCCGCGCGGATCGAGAGCCTTGGCGAACTGCGTCAGCGGGTGGTCGAACTGGGCGGAAGGGCCTTCATCAAACCGGCCTGCGAAGGGGCGAGCCGCGGTTGCCGGGTCATCCACCATCCGTCCGAATGCGATGAGGCCTGGCAGGCGCTCAAGCCGTACCGCGAGGGCGGCATCGTACTCGAGGAGTTGATCCAGAACGCCCGCGAATACAGTTGGGACTACGTCGCCGGCAGCACCTGGGTGACCGAGAAAACCACCACCGAGGGCGCTTATCGCGCCGAAATCCAGCAAGTGGTGCCAGCACCGCTGGCCGCTGACGTTCAGGCACGACTGGCGTCTGCCGGCCAGCATATGGCCGGGCTGGTGTCACTGGACAACGGCGCCTATCACAACGAGGTCTTCCTGCGCAGCGACGGCCTGACCTCGGCGGTGGAAACCAACATGCGCCCCGGTGGCATGCACATCTGGGACCTGGCGCGGCTGGCCTTCGTCGATTTCGACCCCTGGGAGCGCTGGGTCAGATGGGCCGTGGAGGGGTCGGTCGAGCCCCACGATCCGGTGGCGCGGGGTTACTGCGGCATCCGCCTGCTGCGGGCGCCGTCGGGTGGTTTATTGCGCGCGGTGCCGGACATCGAAGCGCTGGCCCGGGAGCTGAACATCGAACTGGTCGAGGCGGTGTACAGCAAACGCCTCAGTGATTCGGTCACGGCGCTGGTCAAGGACAACACCTCGTTCATCGGCCACATCGTGCTGTTCAACGAACACTACACGGCACTCAGCGACAACTTGCTGCGCCTCGCCGAGGCCATCGAGTCCCGTGTCGAAGTCACCGCTCTGGCAGCACCGGCGAGAGCCGTGGGCTGAGCCATTGAGAACGTTTTTCAAGGTTTGTGGGTCAAGGGGATCGGGTTAAATGATTGTGCAGAAAAAGATGTCTTGCGATGAACGCTTCATTGCCCTGGCAAAGGAGCTCGACTACGACATTTACGGTGAGAACACCGTTGGCGGGCACTACGCGCCGCTGGTCAGGCATCACGATGAGCTGTACATCAGCGGCCTGGTGCCGCGCACCAACGGCAGGATCCAGTATCCGGGCCGGGTGGGGCTGGAGCTCGACATGGCGGACGCCCAGGCCGCAGCCAGTATCAGTGCCATGCGCGGCCTGGCGCTGATCGTCGATGCCATCGGCTCGCTGGACAAGATCAAATCGCTGATCCGCATCACGGTCTACGTGAAGTGCACCGCAGACTTTGTTGACCTCAGTGAAGTCGCCAACGGCGCCTCGGACGTCTTCAGTCATGTACTGGGCGATGCCGGAAAACATACCCGCACCACGGTCGGTGTATATCAGTTGCCAAAAAATGCGGCCGTCGAAGTTGACATGATTGTGGCGCTGCGGCCTTCGGTCTTATAAGAGTTATTTATCTGGCTTTACACTGAACCATTGTTTGTCTAATGTTTTGTTACTTGATTGGACGACAGGTCGGTGTTTACAGATGAATAACTTCAAGGGCGGGTATTTTTCATATAAGGATTTTCGTCAGAGCCTGGGCAATCCACCGGCCAATGCTCAAGTATGGAAGCACAACGAGCTGTCGGACCTGCGCCACAGTCTCGATGCCAGCGAGGTCGATATCGTCTCGCTGGCTCGTGACAACACTGTCGAAGGCTGCAAGCTGACGCCCGGCATGGCGGTGTCGATGCAGTGGTTGAAGCCCGGTACGACGCTCAATGGCCATGCCCATTGCTGGTGGCATCTGTTCATCATCCAGTCCGGCACAGGCGCCTTGACCTTGGGCGAGGCCGATGAAGTCAGCGTCAGCCCCGGTGACGTGCTGCTGGTGCCGGCCTGGACGCGACACGGTTTCATCAACACCAGCGCCACAGAGCCGCTGGCCATGCTCAACATGAGCAACATGCCGCAGATCGCCCAACTCGCCGGTCCAGCCGACGCCATCGCCTGATTTCACCCCACCCGACGTTACCCCCGCCCCCCCAGGGAGTCCGCATTGTGCCGACTCCCTTTTTGTTTCCGGTGGCAGTTTTCTGTATCCGTATAAACAGATAATTTCTGTATCTGTTCAGCGTTTAATCATCTAAATACGATCGCTTCTAATGCAACGGATTATTGTGTTGATGCAAGGGAGCGTTCTATGGAAAGTACCAGGATTGAATTGTATGTCGGTGCTGACTTTGTCAGTGCTTTTGCCATGTCGGCATTTGTGGCGTTAAAGGAAAAGCAACTTTCTTTTAAACTTGTCACACTGGATTTGAAAGCGCGTGAAAATTATCAAAGTGCATATCGCGATGTTTCGCTGACTTGCAAAATTCCCACGCTGGTCCATGAAGGTTTTGCCCTGTCGGAATCTTCGGCCATCGCCGAATACCTGGAAGACCTAGCGCCGGGGCATCCGCATCTGTTCCCCCTGGGCATCCAGCAACGCGCCCGCGCCCGTCAACTCCAGGCCTGGTTGCGCAGTGATCTGCTGGTGATTCGTAAAGAGCGCCCGGCGGACCTCATCTACTTCGGCAAAAAGAACACGGCGCTGTCCGACGAAGCCCAGGCTGCGGTGGCCAGGTTGTTCTTCGTTGCCGAGCACCTGCTCGAGGAGGGCGCCGAAAACCTGTTCGGCGACTGGAGCATCGCCGACACCGACCTGGCAATCATGCTCAACCGCCTGGTGGCCAATGGCGATCCGGTGCCTGAGCGCCTGGTGAAGTACGTGCGTGGGCAGTGGGATCGCGACAGTGTCCGGGCGTGGATGGACCTGGAGCGCATCGCGCCCGCCATTGCACCTTGATTCCGTGAGGCTTTTACACCAGGAGCGCTGCCATGCAAGGACTGTCGGAGCAGGAACGTTACAAACCCTACAACTCACGCACCATTCGCGACACGCCGTACTGGCAGAAACTGACACCCGCGTTGCAGGAGGCCATGAACGTGGTGGCGCGGGTCATGCCGTTTCGCACCAATGAATACGTGCTGGGCCACCTGATCGACTGGGACAACATCCCGAACGACCCGATTTTTCGCCTGACCTTCCCGCACAAGGACATGTTGCTGGAAGAGGAGTACGCGTCGCTCAAGCAGTTGATCGACTCGGATGATGCCGTCGCCATCAAGCGGCGCATCGAGGCGATCTGGCTGCGCATGAACCCGCACCCGGCCGGGCAGCTGACGCACAACGCCGCCATCCTCGACGGAAAAGTGCTGCCAGGCTTGCAGCACAAGTACCGAGAGACCGTGCTGTTTTTCCCCGGTGCCGGTCAGACGTGTCACGCCTACTGCACTTTCTGTTTCCGCTGGGCGCAGTTCATCGGTGAGGAAGAACTCAAGTTCAACGCTCGGGAATCCCAGGAACTGGTGAATTACCTGCGGGTGCACACCGAGGTCACCGACGTGCTGATCACCGGCGGCGATCCGATGATCATGAACACCCGTTCCTTGGCGGGGTACATCGAGCCGCTGCTGGCGCTACCACACCTCAAGAGCATCCGTATCGGCACCAAATCGGTGGCGTACTGGCCGCAACGATTTGTCAGCGACAAGGATGCGCCGCAGTTGCTGGAGCTGTTCGAGCGGATTGTCGCGGCCGGCAAGCACCTGTCGATCATGGGCCACTACAACCACCCGGTGGAGATCCGCCAGGCCGTCGCTCGCCAGGCCATCGAACGCATTCGCTCGACCGGCGCGACCCTGCGCATACAGGCGCCGGTGATCCGCCACATCAACGAAGATCCCGCCGACTGGGCGGCGCTGTGGACCGAGGGCGTGCGGCTCGGGGCGGTTCCGTATTACCTGTTCGTCGAGCGCGACACCGGGCCGAGTCACTACTTCGCGATGCCGCTGGCGCGGGCTTTCGAGATCTTCCAGGCGGCTTATCGCAGCGTGTCCGGGTTGGCGCGCACGGTGCGCGGGCCGTCGATGAGCACGTTCTACGGCAAGGTGCTGATCAACGGCATCGAGGTGGTCGCCGGGGAAAAGGTCTTCGTCCTGCAGTTCCTCCAGGCCCGTGATCCGCAATGGGTGTTGCGCACCTTCTATGCGCGCTTCGACCCGCATGCCACCTGGTTCGATCAGCTGCGGCCGGCATTTGGCGAAGCGTCGTTCTTCTTTCAACTGCCGCCGGCGAACGCGCCTGAATTGATACCGGTCCTGCTCGAAACGGCGTAGGACGATTCATCTGGAGATAAGGACATGAGCAGTATCGGCTTCGATCAGCGGCAAGGTTTCATCTGGCTCGACGGCGAGTTCGTCGAGTGGTCCCAGGCCCGGCTGCACGTGCTGACCCACGGTCTGCATTACGCCAGCACCGTGTACGAGGGGGAGCGGGTCTACGGCGGCAAGGTGTTCAAGTTGCGCGAACACAGCGAGCGGCTGTATCGCTCGGCGCAACTGATGGATTTCGTCATTCCCTTCGAGCGGGCCGAGCTGGAGGCGGCCAGCCGCGAACTGCTGCAACGCAACAACGTGGTCGACGGTTACCTGCGACCGGTGGCGTGGCGTGGCAGTGAGATGATCTCCACCTCGGCGCGCTTCAACCGCGTGCATGTGGCGATCGCCTGCTGGCAATGGCCGAGCTACTTCGACCCGGCGGCGCGCATGGCCGGCATTCGCCTGAAAACGGCCGCATGGCGGCGCCCGCCACCGGACACCAGCCCGTTCCAGGCCAAGGCCTCAGGGCATTACCAGATCGCCACGCTGAGCAAGCACGACGCGGAAAATCACGGCTATCACGATGCGCTGATGCTCGACTGGCGCGGCCATGTCGCCGAGGCCACCAGCGCCAACGTGTTCTTCGCCAACGGCCGCACGCTGTATACGCCCACGCCCGATTGCTTTCTCGATGGCATCACCCGCCAGACCGTCATCGAACTGGCCCAGGCACTGGATTACCAAGTGGTCGAACGCACGATCCTGCCCACCGAGCTTGGCGATTTCGAGGAGTGTTTTCTGACCGGCACCGCCGCCGAAATCACCCCCGTGCAGAGCATCGACCAGCACGGCTATCGACCGGGTAACGCCTGCCGCGACTTCATTGCCGCTTACACCCAAACCGTTAACGCCTGATAAACCACCAGGAACACCACCATGTCAGATCAAGGGATTGTTGCGTCTACTCCTTACGTTTCGCTCGGCCATCGCCATGAGGAATTGGCCTCGCGTGGCTGGACGGTGCTGACCGCCGGCGAATTTGCCTACGACGTCGTCGGCACTTTGCAGGCCTTCGGCCGAATCATTCCGCAGTTCAACGGGCAAACCGCTTACCCCATCACCCGCAAGCCGGGCTACGAAGCCTTGCCCTATTCCCAGAGCATGAACGGCATTGGCCCACACACCGAAGCGCCGGTCTACGGGCCGCCGCCGCGTTACCTGGCCTTGCATTGTCATCAACAGGCCACCTGCGGTGGCGGGCATACCGGGCTGGTGGACGGTATCGAGTTCCTCGCTCATCTGGGACGCACCGAACCTGACTTGCGCGAATGGCTCGAGGAAAACCCCGTGGAGTTCGTGGCCACCGCCAAGCCCGGGGAGGCGGCACAGACGCGGGTCAAGGAATACATCCTCACGCCTACGGAAGACGGGGATATTTTCCGCTTCAGCTACAACCAGTTTCACTACGGTGATGTGAACCCTTCCGAGGCGGACCTGCAGCAATCGAAGGTGGCCAACAGCAACTCGCCGCTGGCCCGCTTCGCCACCCTGGGCGAAGCCTGGTTCGTCGAGCACAACACGCCGGTGTTGATCCCCGACGGCTGCCTGTTGATCTGGGATAACTGGCGAATGATCCACGCCCGCAGCCGCTACACCGATCCCGGACGCAACCTGACCCGCTACTGGCTGGCCTGATTCATTCGTCTTTCCTTTTCCCTTGCGCGTACCCCTCGGCGGGTACGCGTCCTACAGGTATCGCGTCATGCAAACAGCAATCGAGATCGCCAAGGTCGATCATCAACTGGTGGTACGCCTCAACCAGGCCTGGACTAAACGGGCTACGGTGTGCTCGCCGGACAAGGCCCAGGTCAACGAAACATTCGACCCGGCACGCCCGGATTACCCGGAGTGCATGGTGCCGTTTTTCCATCACCCGAAATTCCAGGCCCTGGACGCCGAGCTGAAAAGCAGCGTCGTGACCTGGGGCTGGATCGGCTACAACCTGCGCACGGTGACCGCCGAAGAACATGTGGTGAACCCGGCCCTGAGCGTCATTGCCAACCAGTACCTGGGCAAGGACCACTGGCATTTTCGCGAGGCGATGCAGCAGACGCTGATCGACGAGCACTACCACACGTTGATGCACCTGCGTGCCATCGAGCGCACCCGCGAAGATCGCGCCCTCGATCAGGACCTGGACCTACCGCCCTCCGTCACCTACCTGCGCCTGATCGCCTTGCAGGAAACCCTGGCGCAACAGTGGCAGCGTGACCTGGCGGCGATCACCTTCGCGGTGGTGGCCGAGATCAGCGTCAATGCCTACCTGGACCTGCTGGCCGACGACCAGACCATCCAGCCACAGAACCGTCGGGTCGCCGAACTGCACAACCGTGATGAATATGCCCACAGCAAGGTGCTCGCGGAGGTGGCGAAAGTGATGTACGCCGGCATGTCGCCGGAGCGCCGGGCGTTTTTCACACAGACCTTGTCGGTAGCGCTGAGCGCATTCGTGGCCCAGGACTACTCGATGTGGGAAGCCATTCTGACCCAGCTCGGGGTCGAGGACGCAGCGGTGATCATTGCCGACACCCGCGAGAGCAACCGCAACGCGACGATCATGCGCGACTACAGCGGCTTGCATCGACTGGCCGAAGACCTGGGCATCAGCGAGCAGATCGACTTCGACTTCCGCCCGACCCTCAAACCGGCTGCCGTGGCCTGATCAGGAGATGAACATGTCCGTTCCTGCGTACGAAGTATTTGCCATCCGTGTGGGCGCCAATGCCCAGCGCACGGCGCGGGAGAACTTTCTCTACGACGCCTGTTGCGGCGATCCGAACGCGTCGATGCCGCTGGATTATTACTTCTGGGTGATTCGCCACGAGCAGCAGGTCATCGTGGTCGACACCTGTTTTCAACCGGCCACAGCCGACCGGCGCAACCGCCAGATGTACTGCTTGCCGGAACAATCCCTGCGCCAGCTGGACGTTGATCCCGCACGGGTCGAGAACCTGATCCTCACCCATCTGCACTGGGACCATGCCGGCAACCTGGGCTTGTTCCCCCGTGCCACGGTGCATTTGCAGGAAGCCGAACTGCGCTTCTGCACCGGCCCGAAAATGGCCCATCGCACGGTGAACAAAACCTACGAGGTCGAGGACGTGATGTCGGCGCTGCCACCGCTGTTCGAAGGGCGCCTGCGTTTGCACGGCGGCGCGGTCGAAGTGGCGCCGGGCGTGACCTTGCACCCGGTGGGCGGCCATACACCGGGCAGCCAGGTGGTGCGGGTCCACACGGCGCGCGGGTGGATCGTCCTGGCCTCGGATGCTGCGCACCTGTGGGCCAACATCCGCGAGCGCAGCCCGTTCCCGATCCTCGATGACCTGGCGCAGACGCTGGAAGCCTTCAGCCTGATCAATGAACTCGCCGACGGCCCGGACCACGTCATCCCCGGCCACGACCCGCTGATCGCCGAGCGTTTCCCGCATTGGAACGATGATCCGCACATTATCTGCCTGCACCAACCCCCTGCGTCGTAGCTCCCAACCGCTGTAGGAGCGAGCTTGCTCGCGATGCGGAGTGTCAGCCGACGCATTTGTATCTGACACACCGCATCGCGAGCAAGCTCGCTCCTACAGGGTAAGGTGTTAGACCTGCGCCTTAAGCAACCCCCCCAACCTCGCCAGCGCCTCATCAATCTTCGGCGAATACGGCATCCCGCAGCCGATCCGCACAAAATGATTGAAGCGCGGGCTGTTGGAAAAGATATCCCCAGGCGAAATCTGGATGCCCACCTGCAGCGCCTCATGGAACAACCGTATCGACGAACAATGGGGCGGCAGTTCCACCCACAACAACGTCCCGCCCCGAGGCTCGCTGACGCTGGTACCCACCGGGAAGTAGCGGGTGATCGACTCACTCATCTGCTGGCGTTGGTGTGTCAGGGTTTTCCTCAAACGGCGCAGGTAACGTTCGTAGGACGGGGTTTTCATGAACTCGCTCACCGCCATTTGCGACATCACTTCGCAGCCCCTGGACTGGGCATGTTTGAGCATCGCCACGCGCTCGTGCCATTTCCCAGCACTGATCCAGCCCAGGCGTATGCCCGGTGCCAGGGTTTTGTTCAGCGATGCGCAATGGATCACGTTGTCGCTGAGGTCCCAATGTTTGAGCGTGGACAGCGGCTGTTCGATGTCCACCAGATCCCCATAGGTGTCGTCTTCGATCAGCACCGTGCCGTGTTCGGCGCACAGTTGCACCAGTCGGGCCTTGTTGGCATCCGGCATGATGCTGCCCAGCGGATTTTGCAGGTTGGGCATGACGATCAGCGCCTGGATGGCTTCCGGGCCTTGCAGCAGTTGCTCGAGGGCCAGCAGGTTGATGCCGGCCTGGGCCGTCGCCGGCACTTCCCGGGTACGCAGGTGCAGGCTTTCGAGAATCTGCAGGAGCCCGTAGAAGGTCGGGGATTCCACGGCCACGGTGTCGCCCGGTTGAGTGACCGCACGCAGCGCCAGCGTCAGGGCTTCGGTGGCGCCGTGGGTGATGACGATTTTTTCTGCCGGCAGTTGCGTCTTGGCCGCCAGTGCCCGGCGAGCCAGCAGGTTGCGCAACGCCAGGCAGCCGTTTGTCGAGCCTTCGGCATCGAGCAAATGCGCGTCCCGGCGCAAAGCCTTGGCCATGTGATCTTGCAGGGTCTTCAACGGGTAGAGCGACGGTGCGCAGTAGGCACTGGCCAGGTTGACCCGGATCGCCGCGCGTTGTCCGGCCGTGAGTACCGAGGAAATGGGAGGGTGAAGGCCGAGGTAGACGCTGGTGTCGAAGGGCGGGGGAGTGAGGGGAACCGGTTTGGGCGCAGTGTCGGGCAGGCGAATGTAGTTGCCGGAGCGCGGTCGGGCTTCAAGGACGCCGCAGTCCTCGAGCTCGCGACAAACCTGCACGGCGGTGGACAGGCTGACCGCGTGTTTCTCCATCATCAGCCTGATCGAGGGGAAACGTTCACCGGTTTTCAAGGTACCGCTGCGGATCGCGTCGAGGTAGTGGTTGGCCAACTGACGGTACAGGGGAAGCGTGTGCATGATGACCTCAGCAATTGCACCACTGAAGTCTTGGGCTGGAAAGAAAGTCGATGTTCCCCGCAGGCGGACCCGTGGTGCTCAGGGGTGAAGGGAAGTGTTTAAACATGTGTCGATACTGTGAGATTAATCGGGCTTTGGCAGGAATCGCGGGCAATAAAAAGCCCCGCTCTAGGGCGGGGCTTTCAGGCCGGTAGCGACGGTGTCGCGGGGTTGTTATTGCGCGGCGATGCTGTAGCCGTCGAAGGCTGTCTGCTGTTGAAGCGCGGTGATGATGTTCTTGCGATTGACCGCCTGTTCGGTACCGGCATTGTCCAGGAAGGTCTCGCTTTCCAGCTCCGCTTCATCGCCTTCGCCAACGAAGGCAAAACCCAGGAACTCCAGCGCTTCACGGTCAACGCTCAGGCGCGAACGCGGCGTGCGCAGCGGCAGGGTGACGCTCACGCCATCCTTGCTGATGGTGAACACTTCGGCTTCTTTCTTGGCGCGGGCGGCCTTGCCCTTGCCACCGCCAGGATTGCTGATGGCCTGATGGGTCTGGTTCAGCACTTTCAGCGCCAGGCCGTAGACGATTTCCTGGAAGGCCGGGTCGTCCTTGAAGCTGGACAGGATGCGACTGATCGGGAACCGGCTGCTCAGGTCTTCCAGCGCCGCGGTGTCGGCGGCTTCGGCGTCCTTGAGCTGCTTGAGCTGGCCCATCAGTTCGTAGGCGGTATCGTCATCAAAGCGGTCATGCGCCTGGCGGATCGCGGCACGCAGCTCGCGGATCTGCTCGCTTTCCCGGGTGGACTGGAAAGCGTCCAGCACCATCTCGCTGATGGTTTTGGCCTGGGACACATGTTGTGAAAGATTGATGGAGTTTTCGTATTCCGCTTTGGACGACAGGGTGACTACGGATTCAGCGGTATTGGAATCGGACATTGAAATTTCACTACTTTTTTCAGCTTGAATAGAGACGAGAAAGCGCGGGGGCTTTTTCCGGCCGACTAGCCTATTGGACAGAGGCGGGGTTGTCACCCTGTAGGAGCGAGCTTGTCGAAACGTCGAACCGTCGCGATGGTCGTCAACGATAACGCGGAAAACCTGACACCCCGCGGTGGCCTCAAGTCCATCGCGAGCAAGCTCGCTCCTACAGTGGATCGCGTTCTCCTGTAGGAGCGAGCACGCTCGCGATGGTCGTCAACGATAACGCTGGAAACCTGACACCCCGCGGTGTACTTGAGTCCATCGCGAGCAAGCTCGCTCCTACAGTGGATCGCGTTTCCTGTGGGAGCGAGCCTGCTCGCGATGGTCGTGAACGATAACGCGAGCCAGCAGGAGCGACAGGGTCTTATAGTTGCGGCGAATTGAGGTTCATCGAGCGCACCGCCCACTGTTCCGCAGTCTGTTGATCCACCGGCAGGCTGAAGCGAAAGGTCGCGCCGCGCCCTGGCAGCTCGACCAACTGGATATCCCGGCCATGCAATTGCAGGATCCGGTGCACGATCCGCAGCCCCAGCCCGCCATCGCGGCGTGCGCCGCCGATGTTGAACGGGCGCAGGAACAGGCCTTCGCGCAATTGCGGGGCGATGCCGGGGCCGGTATCGCTGACGGTCACTTCGACGAACGCCCCCTGTGGCCGCAGGCTCAGCTCGATTTCCCCTCCTGGCGGCGTATGGCGCAGGGCGTTGTCGAACAGGTTGGTCAGCACCCGTTCGATCAAGCCCAGGTCCGCGCAGGCTGCCGCCACGCTGGGGGCGAAGCTGGCCTTGAGTTCGACCTGGCGCGCCTCGGCGGTGAGCTCGAACTTCTGGAAAATATCCTGCACCAGGTCGGTCAGGGAGAAACGCTCCAGCACCGGCTGCACAAAACCATGCTCCAGGCGCACCAGTTCCAGCAGCGACTGTGCCAGTCCACCCACCTTGCGACTCTGATCCAGGGCGATGCCCAGATAACGCCGCCGCTCGTCGGCCGATAACGTTGCGTCCTTGAGCGACAGGGTCTCCAGGTAACCGTGCATCGACGCCAGCGGCGTGCGCAAGTCATGGGAAATGTTCGCCACCAGCTCGCGACGCTCCTGATCCTGGCGAGTCAACGAACGCCATTGGTCGCTGAGCCGCGCCTGCATCTGCCGAAACGTCGCATCGAGGATGGCGATTTCGTCATGGCTGGCGATTTTTTCCGCCGGAGCCACCACGGGCGCCGTCGGGACGCCGTCGATGTCGAATTGGCTGACTGTCTCGGTCAGGCGCCGCAAGGGCCGGGTGATCAATGCAAACGCGGTGAGACCGGCAATCAGGCAAAGCAGCGCCACCAGGGCGATGGACAGCAATGCGGTATCGAGCGCCGCACTGGTTGCACCGCGTTGGGCCAGGCGGTCGTGGTCTTCGCCCAGCAGCACCACGTACAGGTAACCGGCAGGCTGGCCATTGACCTTCAGCGGCGCCGCGCTGAACACCTTGTGGGCGTCGAGGCTGCGCGGGTCGTCACCGAGGATCGGCAGGGCATCGCCCCTGAGCAGGCGCTGGACCGGCGCGAGGTCGACACGGTCACGGTGAATCCGCCCTTCAGGGGCCGCACTGCCGACAATCTTGCCCTCGGTGTCGAGCAGGTACACCTCGACACTCGGGTTGACCAGCATCAGCTTGCTGAACAGATCGCGCACGGCATTGGGCATCAGGCCCTGGGTGTCCATCAGCACGGTGTCACGGGCGATGTGCTGGGCCAGGTCGCGCGATAGGCCCTGCACCACTTCCTGCTCGTGCATCTGGTTGGAGCGCACCTGCATCCACGCCGACGTGCCGCAGCACACCAGCAACAGAGCGGCGAACACCAGCGACAGACGCTGCGTCAGGGTCAGCCTCATGGCTGTTCCTCCGGTGCGGCGAATTTGTAGCCGCGCCCCCATACCGTGAGGATGCGCACCGGGTCTGCCGGGTCGGCCTCGATCTTGGCGCGCAGGCGGTTGATGTGGGTGTTGACCGTGTGTTCGTAGCCTTCGTGGCTGTAGCCCCACACGGCATTGAGCAGGTCCATGCGCGAGAACACCTTGCCGGGTTGGCGGGCGAAGAAAAACAGCAGGTCGAACTCCCGGGGCGTGAGGTCCAGGCGCCGCCCGTCGAGGGTGACTTCGCGGGTGATCGGGTCGATGCCGAGCCCATCCAGGATCAGGCTGCCGGCGTCCATCTTCAGGTTGCGCGCCATGGCCTCGACCCGGCGCAGCAGGGCCTTGACCCGGGCCACCAGCTCGAGCATGGAAAAGGGTTTGGCCAGGTAGTCGTCGGCGCCGAGCTCCAGCCCGAGAATCCGGTGCACTTCGCTGGAGCGTGCGCTGGTGATGATGATCGGTGTGTAGCGCGCCATGGCGCGGGCGCGCCGGCAGATTTCCAGGCCGTCGACTCCCGGCAGCATCAAATCGAGAATCAATGCGTCCCAGCTTCCTTGCTGCAGCAGTCGCATACCTTCGTTGCCATCGGCGCAGTGCACCACCTCGAATTGCTCGTCACGCAGGTGCAGGCAGATAAGGTCGGCGATATGCAGGTCGTCCTCGACCACGAGAACGCGTTTGGTCTGTTCCATCCAGTTCAATCCTTCGACGCAATGGGCACATTGTGCGGGTTTTCCAACGCCAGAGTTATCACGAATTATTTAACTTCTCGTGAGGATTTGGCGATCAACCCAAGCCTAGGCTGTGTTCCACGAAAGGCACTTTGGATTGTTGGAGGCGGCCATGTTTTCACGACGACATTTTCTTCTCGCGGGCGGTGGGCTGGGGGTTGCAGCGGTGGTGGCGGGTGTATTGCCAAAATTTGCCACGACCAGCGCACTGCTCAGCGAGGCCAATGCCGAGGAGGTGTTCGAGGTGACCCACAGCGACAGCGAATGGCGCTCGAAACTCAGTGCCGAGCAGTACGAGATCCTGCGCGAAGAGGGCACCGAACGGGCCTACAGCAGTGCCCTCAACGACGAGCATCGCGAGGGCACCTTCGCCTGTGCCGGTTGTGAGCTGGCGCTGTTCTCCTCGGCGACCAAGTTCGAAAGCCACACCGGCTGGCCGAGTTTCTGGGCGCCGCTGGACAAGGCCGTTGCCACTCGCCAGGACCGCACCTTCGGCATGTTGCGCGAGGAGGTGCACTGCCGGCGTTGCGGTGGGCATTTGGGGCACGTCTTCGATGACGGGCCGAAACCCACCGGCCTGCGTTACTGCATGAATGGCCTGGCGATGACCTTCCAACCGGTCTGACCCAAGGCCTTTGACTTCACTTTTCAGGTAAACACCATGTGGCTTCTGGTTCTCGCTTATCTCGGTGGTGTGCTGACCATCGTCAGCCCGTGCATCCTGCCGGTCCTGCCCTTCGTCTTCGCCCGCACCGGCCAGCCGTTCGTCAAGAGTGGCTTGCCGCTGTTGGCAGGCATGGCCCTGACCTTCGCCTTCGTCGCCACCCTGGCGGCGGTGGGCGGGGGCTGGGTGGTGCAGCTCAACCAGTACGGGCGCTGGCTGGCGCTGGTGTTCGTGGCGCTGTTCGGCCTGACGCTGTTGCTGCCGCAACTGGCCGAACGGCTGACCCGACCACTGGTGGCAGCCGGGAGCCGTTTGTCCGAGGCTGCCGGGGCTGATGCGCAGCCGCGTCCCGGTGCGTCGTTTCTGATCGGTGTGGCCACCGGCCTGTTGTGGGCGCCGTGCGCCGGGCCGATTCTGGGCCTGCTGCTGACGGGGGCTGCCTTGCAGGGCGCGAGCGTCGCCACCACCTTGCTGTTGCTGGCTTATGCCGCCGGTGCGGCGACCTCGCTCGCCGTGGCATTGCTGCTGGGTGGCAAGGTATTCGCCGCGATGAAACGCTCGATCGGTGCCGGCGAATGGCTGCGTCGCGGGCTCGGTGCGGCGATTCTGGCCGGTGTGGCGGCCATCGCCCTGGGGCTCGACACCGGCCTGCTGGCGCGGGTCTCCACTGCATCGACGGGTGGCATCGAACAGGCACTGGTAGAGCGTCTGGCGGGCAAATCACCGCGTAACAGCTCGGCGATGATGGCGCAAAAAACCTCAGCCGCTGGCGCGATGAAGGCGGCGGACACCGGCGCCAGCACTTTGCCGGTCGAAGGCAACCTGCCGTCGCTGGACGGTGCGGTGCAGTGGCTCAACTCGCCGCCACTGGATGCCCAGGCGCTCAAGGGCAAGGTGGTGCTGGTGGACTTCTGGACCTACTCCTGCATCAACTGCCTGCGCTCGCTGCCTTACGTGAAGGCCTGGGCCGAAAAGTACCGCGACCAGGGGCTGGTGGTGATCGGCGTGCATGCGCCCGAGTTCGCCTTCGAGCGCAACGTCGACAACGTCACCAAGGCCATGAAGGACCTGGGTATCCAGTACCCGGTGGCCATCGATAACGATTTCAGCATCTGGCGCGCCTTCAACAACGAATACTGGCCGGCGCACTATTTTGCCGATGCCCAGGGGCGCATTCGCTACCACCACTTCGGCGAAGGCGAGTACGCCGAATCGGAGCAGGTCATCCAGCAACTGCTGCGCGAGGCCGGTGCCAGCAACGTGTCGAACGGGCTGATCAGCGCCAAGGCCGACGGTGTGCAAATGGCCCCGGACAACCAGGAAGTGCAGTCGCCCGAGACCTATGTCGGCTACGACCGCGCGGAAAATTTCGTACCGCCTGTGGGCATGGTCCCGGACAAGGTCTCGACCTATCAGGCACCGACCAAACTGGCGCTCAATGAGTGGAGCCTGGGCGGCCAGTGGCGGGTCGGTGCCGAGCAGGCCACGGCCAGTGGGCCGGCCAGTCGCATCGTCTACCGCTTCCATGCGCGTGACCTGCACCTGGTGCTGGGCCCAGGGGCGGACGGCAAACCGGTGCGCTTCAAGGTGCTGATTGATGGCAAGGCCCCGGAAAACGACCATGGCATGGACGTGGCACCCGACGGCAGCGGCACCGTGACCGAGCAGCGCCTGTATCAACTGGTGCGCCAGAACGGCAGCGTGCAGGACCGCACGTTCAGTATCGAGTTTCTCGACCCCGGTGCATCGGCTTACGCCTTCACCTTCGGTTGACAGCCCCTTCAATTTTTCAGGAGTGCTACCCATGAAAACTCTGTTCACCTGGCGCCGTACCCTGTTGGGCCTGGCCGCTGCTGGCGTCATCGGGCAATGTTCGGCCTTCTCCCTGGGCGGGGCGGAAGAGGGCGTGTTGCTGCCGCCACCGGCCCTCGATGAAAACACCCAGGCCCACAGCGAAACGGCGGTTTTCGCCGGTGGCTGCTTCTGGGGTGTGCAAGGCGTATTTCAGCATGTGAAAGGCGTGAAAAGCGCGGTGTCCGGTTATGCCGGCGGGGCGGCCAGCACCGCGCAATACGAGCGGGTCAGCGAGGGCGATACCGGCCATGCGGAGTCAGTCCAGGTCACCTTCGATCCCACGCAAGTGAGCTACGGCACCCTGCTGCAAATCTACTTTTCCGTGGCGCATAACCCGACCGAACTCAACCGCCAGGGACCGGACCATGGCACGCAATACCGCTCGGCGATCTTCGTGCAGGGCAGCGAGCAACAGCGTGTCAGCGAGGCCTATATCGCGCAACTGAGTGCGGCGAAATCCTTCGAGCAACCGATCGTCACCCGGCTGGAAAGCTACAACGGTTTTTATCCGGCGGAAGAGGAACACCAGGATTTTCTGACCGAGCACCCGACCTATCCCTACATCGTGATCAACGATCTACCGAAGGTGGCGCAGTTGAAGCAGCTGTATCCACAGCACTATCAGGAAAAACCGGTGCTGGTGAAGGCGGGGCTCTGACGGGAGAGTTCAACCGGAAATGACATTCTTGCCGGCCACCTTGGAGCGATACAGGGCCTGATCGGCCCTGGCCAGCAGGCCGGTCTGCTGCTCTTCGTCGAAGCGCTGGACCACGCCAAAGCTGAGGGTCAGCTGGAAGTCGCCCACCGGGGGCAGGTCGGCCAGATTATGACGAATGGTTTCGGCAAGGGCCCTGGCATCGGCCAGGGTCGTGTTCGGCAGGATCATGATGAATTCGTCCCCACCCCAGCGCACCAGCAGGTCGCCTTCGCGCACGCATTGTTTGACCTTTTCGACCACCCGCACCAGCGCCGCATCACCGAGGGCGTGGCCGTAGTGGTCGTTGATCGGCTTGAAGTCGTCGATGTCCATGGCGATCAGCGACAGCGGCTGGCGGAAGCGTTGGGCGCGCTCACATTCCTGGGGCAGCGCGGTGCTCAGCAAGTGGCGGTTGGCGGTGGCGGTCAGTTCATCGGTTTGCGCCAGCTTGCGGTTTTCCTCAAGCTGGGCCTGCAACTGCTCGTTGACGCGTGACAGTTCCTGGGTGCGCGCTTCGACGATGGCTTCGAGGGATTCGTTGCGTCGCTCCAGGGCTTCGACCAGACGCTTTTTGTCTTCGATGCTGCGATGCGCGCCAACCATGCGTGCAACCGAACCATCGTCATTGCGCGCAATCACGTAGCCGCGGTCTTCGATCCAGATATAGCTGCCGTCCTTGGTGCGGCAACGGTACTCGGCTTGGTAACCGTCCGAGCGTTGTTCCAGATAGGCGTCGAACAGCGCCATCACCCGCGAGTAGTCGTCAGGGTGCATCACGCTTTCCCAGGTCAGCACGGTGTTTTCCAGGGAATGTGGCGCGTAACCGAGCATCTCGTACCAGCCGGGGTTGCGGTAGACAAAGCCGGTATTGGCGTTCCAGTCCCAGATGCCGTCGCTCACCAACTCCATGATGGTGTGCAGCATGTCTTCGTTCAAATCCGACAGATTGAACTTCAGCGATTCAATTTCCGACGCCCCATCCATCAACGTTCCCCCTGACGAAAGTGATCCGCGTGCCCGCAGAGTAGTCGATGGCGTATTCAGCCGGCTAGTGCTTGCCCCACATCCCCATGGCGAAGTCGACGAAACTGCGTAATTTCGGCAATCGGTAACGATCTTGCGCGTACATCAGGCTCATGGGCCGGCTGGGTGGCAGAAGTCGGGCATCAGCGCCACCAGCTTGCCGTCCAGCAGGTCCTGTTCCACCAGGGCGTCGGGCAGCATCACGATGCCCATGCCGGTGCGCGCAGCCTGATGCAGGCCGGCGGAACTGTTGATCAGCATCGGCCCGTTGACCGCGACGGCCACCTCGCCATCGGGGCCGCTCAGGCGCCATTGTTTTTCCACCGAGTGCCAGTCGTCGCCGGCCGGGTAGGCGAAGGACAGGCAGTCATGCTGTTGCAGCTCTTGCGGGGTTTGCGGATTGCCACGCCGTGCCAGATAGCACGGTGAGGCGCACATGGTCAGCGGGTAGTCGATCAATGGGCGGGCGATCAGGTTGGTCTGTTCCGTGTAGCCCAGGGCGAAACGCCACATCGAAACCGTTTTCCAACAGGTCCGGGCGGCGATTGGTCAGCACCACATCGAGCTTGACCCGTGGGCAGAGCAGGGTGAACTCGCTGAGGGCCGGCGCCAGTTTTTCCGTACCGAATGTCAGCGGCGCGGTAATGCGCAGGGTGCCGCTGGGCTCGTCCAGCGCCTGCTCGGCCAGGCGCTCGGAGTCGGCCACCAACCCCAGGACTTCCAGGCAACGCTGATAGTACGCGGTGCCAAATTCCGTCAGCCGTTGGCGCCGTGTCGTACGGTTGAGCAGGCGCACACCGAGGCGTTGCTCCAGCGCGCGCAGGTGGTTGCCGACCATGGTGGTGGACATTTCACACTGAAAGGCGGCGGCGGTCATGCTGCCGGTTTCCACCACTTTGACGTAAACGGTCATTGCCTGGAACAGATCCATTATCAAGCCCAGCTTTTAAATGAATGAAGTTTTACAGAGTTTATCCAGTTCAGGTGGCTAACCATACTGGCAAAAACACCGACCTTGATGGAGCCTGATGTCATGACCGCCACCTGCCTGATGAGCACGTACCAACCACTGGCCTTGAGCTTCAGCAAAGGGCTGGGCACACGCTTGTGGGATCAGGCGGGTCGAGAGTACCTGGACGCAGTGGCGGGCGTGGCGGTGACCAATGTCGGGCACTCCCACCCGAAAATCGTTTCCGCCATCAGCGAGCAGGCCGGCTTGTTGTTGCACACCTCCAACCTCTACAGCATCGACTGGCAGCAGCAGTTGGCGCAGAAACTGACGCAGTTGGCGGGCATGGAGCGTGCGTTCTTCAACAATTCCGGTGCCGAAGCCAACGAGACCGCGCTGAAACTGGCGCGCCTGCATGGCTGGCACAAAGGTATTGAGCAGCCGTTGGTGGTGGTCATGGAGAACGCCTTCCATGGCCGTACGCTCGGCACCCTGTCGGCCAGCGACGGCCCGGCGGTGCGGCTGGGTTACAACACATTGCCGGGGGATTTCATCAAAGTGCCGTTCGGCGACCTCAAGGCGCTGGATAACGTGCAAAAGGCCGAGGGGCCACGCATTGCGGCGATCCTGATGGAGCCGATCCAGGGCGAAAGCGGCGTACAGCCGGCACCGCCCGGTTATCTCCAGGGCCTGCGTGAGCGCTGCAACCGGCACGGCTGGCTACTGATGCTCGACGAAATCCAGACCGGCATCGGCCGTACCGGCCAGTGGTTCGCTTTTCAACATGAAGGCATCGTCCCGGACGTAATGACCCTGGCCAAGGGCCTCGGCAACGGCGTCCCCATCGGCGCCTGCCTGGCCCGGGGGCGGGCCGCCGAGCTGTTCACCCCCGGCAGCCACGGCAGCACCTTCGGCGGCAACCCGCTGGCCTGCCGGGTGGGTTGCACCGTGCTGGACATCATCGAAGAACAAGGTCTGCGGGAAAACGCCAAGGTGCAGGGCGAACGCCTGCTGGAAAAATTGCGCATTGAACTGGCCGACGCGGCCAACGTCCTGGCGATTCGCGGTCGCGGCCTGATGATTGGCATCGAACTCAAGCAACCCATCCGCGACCTGGCCCTGATCGCCGCCCGGGACCACGGCCTGCTGATCAACGTGACCCGCGGCAAGACCATCCGCCTGCTGCCGCCGCTGACGATTGATGAGCGTGAGGTGGAGATGATTGTCAGAGGGGTGGGGCGGGTGGTGCGGGAGGGTTGAAGGTCAGTAATGGTATCTGCACATGAGGATGCAGATTTCACCGCCTTCGACGGCGTAGACCAATCGGTGCTCTGCCGTAATCCGACGTGACCAGAAACCGCTCAAGTTGTGTTTGAGCGGTTCTGGCTTTCCGAGGCCATCGAACGGTTCGCGTTGAATGGATTTGATCAACAGATTGATGCGCTTTAACCCCGCCTTATCGTTTTGTTGGAACCACAAATAGTCTTCCCAACCTTCAGGAGTGAATTCGATATTCATTCTTCGATAAGTTGTCTGGTTTTGGTTTTCCCTGCTCGCAGGTTGCCGATCGACTTGATCAGACGCTCAGCGTTGGCCGGTGAGCGCAGGAGATACGCTGTCTCTTCAAGGGCGTTGTATTCCGCCAGGGACATCATCACGACCGGCTCGCCTTTCTGGCGCGTCACCAGCAATGGCGCTCGGTCTTCGTTTACCCGATCCATGGTTTCGGCAAGGTGCGCGCGTGCAGTGGTGTAGTTAATGGTTTGCATGTTGTCGTCCTCGCTTGATGCAAAGAACGTACAGAAATGAGTACAGGTTGACAAGGCGATACCTACCAGTGGTGTTTCGCAGATGACGTATCTGCGTTCACCTTGAAGTATTGCTCAAGCCGATTCGAGACGTTTCTGTGACTGATGTAGTCCGGATCTGAGCGTGATCAAGCAAACAACAGGGATAACTGTGGGAGCGAGCCTGCTCGCGATGGGGCCAGGTCGGTCAACTTCGATTTTGGATGTTCTGCCGTTATCGCGAGCAGGCTCGCTCCCACAAGGGGTTGGTGGTTGTTTGCAGATCCCATGGTCGACGCAGAACCCTGTAGGAGCGAGCTTGCTCGCGATGGGGCCAGGTCAGCCGACTTGGATGTTGAATGTTCTGCCGCTTTCGCGAGCAAGCCCGCTCCCACAAAGGTTTGGCGGTGTTTCACAAATCCCATGGTCGACGTAAAACACTGTAGGAGCGAGCATGCTCGCGATGGGGCCAGGTCAGCCGACTTCGATGTTGGATGTTCTGCCGCCATCGCGAGCAAGCTCGCTCCTACAGGTCCTCGGGGTTTGGGGGGATCATCCGGGTTTTCGGCGTGCCGTTGGCGTTGTGCTGGTAGATCTCCTGCGGTTGCCCCTGTTCGTTGAAGAACACCTGGCCGATGCCCGCCGAGTTCCACAGGCGTTCGCCGGCTTCGGCGTGTTCCGGGACGTGCGGCACGATGCGCATACGCCGGCGTTTGGTCAGCCAGTTCAGCGGTGACCGCGGGCTGTAGAGCCAGCGGTTGAGGCGGTCGAACCATTCCAGCAAGGCGGGCGGGAATTCGTTCTTGATGCCGCTGCTGGTGATCTGCCAGATCCTCGGGCCGCCCTTGCGGTGGCGGATAAACACTTCGTAGACGAAGGAATAATGCACGTCGCCGGACAGCACCACGTAGTTACCGGGCGTGCGCGAGTGTCGGAAAATGTTCAGGATCACCTGCGCTGCGCCGCGATGGGCCATCCAGTTTTCCGCATCCACCAGCAGCGGGTAACCCAGCCAGCTGAACACCCGCTGCACGGTCTCGATCAGCTTCACACCGAAGATCGGCGCCGGCGAAACGATGATCGCCGACGGGTGATCGAGCAGTTCCTGTTGCAGCTCACACAAGGCTTCCCAGTCCAGCAGGCCGGAGGGTTGCTTGAGTGTCATCTCGCTGCGCCAGCGCCGCGTGCGGGTGTCGAGCACCACCAGGGCCGGGGTGGTGGGCAGCACGTAATGCCAGTGCTGGAACTTGAGCAACTCGTCGATCAAGGCGTCTTGCACCGGGCTGTCGAGGTAGCCATCCTCGCCGGTGGCACTGAAGCCGTCGGCCTTCTCCAGCAAGGCAGTGAAGGCATCCGGGTTGTTACCCCAGCCCTGGCACAGCATGTAGGCAATCAGCGCGTTGCCGATGATGCGCTTGGAGAACGGATGGCCGTAGGCCGTTTCCTCCCATTGCGCAGACAGGTTCCAGTCATCGGTGATGTCGTGATCGTCGAAGATCATCAGGCACGGCACATGGGCGAAGGCCCGGGCGACACCGCCCAGACCGGCCTTGAACGCGTCGATGCGCGTCTGCTCCAGGGCATAACGCTCGCGGCGTTCAGGGATCAGTTTCGGCGGTTTCGGCGCGATCAGCGTCCAGGGTGTCGGCGACCAGACCAGCAGGTACATGGCCATGACCTCGGCGAACGTCACCAGATGGTTGTCGGCACTGCTGCTGGTGAAAATCGGCTTACGTGTACCACCGAAAAATCGCTCGCGCAGGGTTTCGTTGCTGCGCAGCGCCGGTAACAAATCTGCACGGTGGTAATAGCTGGCCGGGTGCTCGTAAAGCCTGGCGCTGTCACTGACCACCGCGCCGTCGAGGTGCTCGCCGAACAGGCCGAGTCGCTCGATCAAGGCATGAATGGCCCGCAGCATCGGCCCGGCCACGTCGTCGGCATACACCTGGTCGCCACTCATCATCAGCAGCGCCGGGCGTTGCGTCGGTTCATGTGCCGTCGCCAGCAAACCGTCCACGCAGAGCAGACCATCCACGGTCGGATGGTGCGGCTTGCGGCAGGAACCATGCAGCAACTGATCGACGCGCGAGCGCAGGACAAAATTCGCGCTTGTCGCCTCGCCGTACAACAGATGCGGCGCCCATTCGGCGATGCCGGCGCCGTCGATCAGCAGGTCGTACTCGATCAGCGTGTCGCAGGGCAGGGCGTTGTCCAGCGGCACATCAATCAAATGCACGTGGGCATGGCGCCCCACCGCGACCACCGTGCATTGCCCGGCATCCAGGGCAATATCGCCAACGCCCTGTAGCCGCAGCGTCAGCGACAACGGCCGACTTCCTACAAGCCACATCACCAGCCGCGCAGGCTCCAGCCGGCGCAGCATGGGCCCGGCGAGAACCGCTGGCAGGGGTGGGCAGTCGTCAGGTAATGGCAGAGATACAGACATCCGGGTTCAAGACTCTTGGCGCTCGGGTGGCCGATGATAACGCAGAGCGTGGATGAGCCAGGTAGGGCTTTGCTGTAACAGCAGGATTGGCCTGGGTTTCTTCGCGACGGATCGCCGTTTCGCCATTGGCCACCAGCCAGCGGAACAGCTCGCTGACCGACACCGTATGACTGCGCTCGATCCAGCGCACCAGCGCCGGGCCGTAATGTTCGCTGTAGCGGCTGAGCACCAGTTGCTGGCAGTCTGGGGAGAAACGCAGGGTGATTTCCCGGCAATGCAGCGATGCTTCATTGTCGCGTTGAGTGCGTTGTTGCAGCAGTTCAAAAACCATCGCTCGATGCTCCCGTGCATTGTGCCTTGGACGCCTCTGGCGAACCCTGTTTGCCGTCCAGCACGAAACCGGCGCGATGCTCGGCCACCACGTTGCGCAACGCGCTGTAGTAGTCCGGCAGTTTTTGCAGGCTGTCGGTGAGCGGCAGGGCTTCGGCGCGGCCATCGACGATGTCGCCCACGGTGTTGACGGTCGACAGAGTGTCCACGGTGTCGCTGTTGTCGCCGAACGGATCGACGACAAAACTCAGCACCCGCCCGGCGGCGTCGCGGCTGTTGGAGGTGCCGAGCAACGGTAGCTCGACGATCGGCCCGTTGCCGATGCCCCACACACCGAAGGTCTGGCCGAAGTCGGCCTGGTGGCGGGCGATACCCAGCTTGCCGGACACGTCGATCAGGCCGACCACGCCCACCGTGGTGTTGATCACGAAACGCCCCAGGGTGTTGGCCGAGCGCCGCGCATTACCCTGCAAGAGGTCGTTGATGAACACCTTGGGCTCGCCGAAGTTGTTGACGAAGTTATGTACACCCGTTTGGAAAAAATCCGGCAGGTGACGGTAACCACGGGCTACGGGCGCCAAGGCGTAGTCGTCCACCACGCGGTTGAAGGCGAAGATCCCGCGGTTGACCGGTTCGGCCGGGTCATACACCGAATAGTTCGCATCGGCGCAACGCACGTCGGCCGCCGGCGCGTCCGTGGTGGGCGCGGGTGACTGGCTGCTGCAACCGGCCAGCCCCACGGCGATCACGGCAATGGAGGTGTTGCGGGCCATCCAGGGGGCACAGGTATAACGCGACATAGGGGCGAGTCTCGTGGGAAATTCGCCGAGATGCTGGGCCCAGAGCCTTGCGCAAAGATGTCCGGTTTATTGCGTCGCTGTCGTTTTGTTGCACGATTGAAATAAATGACGCGCCGCCGCGAATGGTTTTGAATGACGGCTCTATTCGCGCCGTGAAAGTGATCCTTGGTGAACAGCCTGTTGATTGTCGATGACGACGTTGAAGTCCTCGACCTGCTTAAAAAATTCTTCGTCCAGCACGGCTACCGCGTCGAAGTCGCCACCGACGGCGCGTCGATGTGGGCGGCGATCGAGCGCCAGGCGCCGGACCTGATCATCCTCGATGTGATGCTGCCGGGCGACAGCGGGCTGATCCTCTGCCAGCAACTACGCATCCGCCACGCCATACCGGTGATCATGCTGACCGCCATGGGCGAACTCAGCGACCGCGTGGTCGGCCTGGAACTGGGCGCCGACGATTACCTGACCAAACCCTTCGATGCCCGCGAGCTGCTGGCCCGAGTGCGCGCGGTGTTGCGCCGCGTCGATGACCGTCGCCCGCTGGCCGAAGAACGGCCGCGGCCGCTGATCGACTTTGCCGACTGGCACCTGGACGTCACCCGCCGTGAACTGCGCTCGCCGGACAACGTGATGATCCCGCTGTCGGCCGGCGAGTTCGACCTGTTGCTGGTGTTCGTCGAGCACCCGCAACGGATCCTCACTCGCGAGCAATTGCTGGACCTGGCGCGGGGCCACAGCCACGACGCCTTCGATCGCAGCATCGACGTGCAGGTCAGCCGCCTGCGGCGCAAGCTGGAGTCCGACACCAAGCGCCCGGCGATGATTCGCACGGTGCGCAACGGCGGCTACCTGTTCACCCCCAGCGTGTCGCGGCGATGAACTGGCTCAAGCGATTTCGCCGCGACACGGTGGCACGCTGGGTCGCACTGACCATCATCCTGGCCATGCTGATTTCCCTGGCGCTCAACGGCCTGTTTATCCAACTGGCCGGGGTCTGGGCGCGCCCGCCATTGACCGAGGTCGGCATCCTGGAAAACGCCGCGACCATCACCCGGCTGATTGATGCATCGCCGGTAGCGCTGCGGCCGCAGTTGGCGCGCACGGTGACGGAAAACGGCTTCGAGGTCAGCTGGCACGCCGACCGGCACGATCTCCGGTTACCGGAGGTGGACGATGCCATTTCCGAAGAGGGTTCCAGAATCCTCCTACCGTTGCTGCACGCCACCAATCGGCGTATCGAGGCTTATGAACCCAGCGAGTGGCCCGAGGGCTCGGCGGATGCGCGTTATGTGCTGGTGATCGAACTGGCCGATGGCTCATGGCTGACTTTTTCCGCGCCCTCGCGCAGTTGGGGCCTGGATGAAACGCCGCGCACCCTGATCGTCATCCTGCTGGTGCTGATCTCTACGGCCCTGGTCGCGCTGATCGCCACCCGGCGCCTGGCCAGGCCCTTGCAACAGTTCACCGAAGGCGCCCGGCGGTTTGGCGTGGACTTCCGCGCGCCGCCCATCGAGCCGCTGGGCCCCCAGGAAATCCGCCAGGCCATCCTCGCGTTCAACGCCATGCAGGCGCAGTTGCAACACTTCATCCGCGACCGCACGCAGATGCTCGCCGCCATTTCCCACGACCTGCGCGCACCGCTGACGCGCATGCGCCTGCGCGGTGAGTTCATCGAAGACGCCGAGCAACAACAGCGGCTGTTTCGCGATGTCGATGAAATGCAGGCCATGATCAACTCGGCGCTGGAGTTCTTCCGCGATGATGCTCGGCTGGAGCCGGCGACCCAGTTCGATCTGGCCGAATTGCTGCACACGCTCACGGACGATTACCGCGACCAGGGCATCGAGATCGCCTTCGATGGCCCGCAGCGCCTGGTGTATTTCGGCCGGCCGCTGGGGCTCAAGCGGGTGATGACCAATCTGCTGGACAACGCGATCAAGTACGGCGTGGAGCCTGAAATGAAGCTGGTGGCCGATGCCGGGGAAGTGCGGATCAAGGTGCTGGATCGCGGGCCGGGGATTGCGCAGGAGAGCCTTGAACAGGTGTTCACGCCGTTTTTCCGCCTGGAAGGTTCGCGTAACAAAAGCACCGGCGGGGTAGGCCTGGGCCTGTCGGCGGCGCGGGCGATCGTGCTGGAGCACGGCGGTGAGCTGACCTTGCGCAATCGCTACAAGGGCGGGTTGCAGGCGCGGGTGGTGTTGCCGGTGCATCGCGAGCCCCGGCGTTCGATTTTCCAATCCTGTGCCAAGCTTGATGGGGTGCCAAACCCCAGGAGAGCCCGCACATGACGCATGCCCACACGTCGCACATTCGTCGAGAGTTCTACAAGGCGGTCGGCTTTTACCTGCGACTGGCCTGGCCGATCTTCTCGACCATGCTGGTGGTGATTATCTCGGTGGGTTTGATCATCGCCTACTGGAAGGCTGGGCGCCGTTCGACGGGATCTACTTCGGCTTTGTGACCGGCCTGACCATCGGCTACGGCGAACTGGTGCCCAAGCTGCCGCTGTCGCGGGTGCTGGCGATTCTGCTGGGGTTCAATGGCGTGCTGCTGACGGCGATATTTGCGGCGATCAGTGTCAGGGCGATCGAGACGGCGGTGCGGGTGACGGGTGGGGGATAAGTAGTCCTGAATCACTTGCCGAGAATTCTGTGGGAGCGAGCCTGCTCGCGATAGCAATCTCTCAGACACTGCAATAGTGACTGGAAGACGGTAATCGCGAGCAAGCTCGCTCCTACAGGGGATTACGATATTCATGAGGTTGAGCAAACGCCGCAAACATTGTGGGAGCGGGCTTGCCCGCGATAGCAATCTGTCAGGCACCCCATAAGTGACTGGTAGACTGCAATCGCGAGCAGGCTCGCTCCCACAGTGGTAGGGGGGCTCACTGAGTTCGGCGAACCCTAAGCCTCCCAACCCGCCCCACTCACTGCCGTCTGCACCAGCGGGTGCAGCTCTGCACCCTGGTGCTCGGTCTGCCAGGCCAGCAACTCCTTGCGCATGCCGGGCGTCCAGAACATCTGCAGGTGATTTCTCACACTGAGCACCGCCTGTTGCTGGTCCGGCTCGTTGGCGAAGTACTGGGCGATCTGGTTGGCCATCTTGATCAGGTTGCTGGTGCTCATCGGCGCGCCTCCACTTTATCGCCCCGTGCCTGACGGCGTTCCTTGAGCAGTCGTTGTTGTTCGTCGCTGAACGCCTGGTAGCGTTTCTGCCACTCGGAAGGGTGGTAGACGCGGCTGACTTCCACCGCCGTGA
Organism: Pseudomonas sp. MYb118; assembly: GCF_040947875.1. NCBI lineage: Bacteria > Pseudomonadati > Pseudomonadota > Gammaproteobacteria > Pseudomonadales > Pseudomonadaceae > Pseudomonas > Pseudomonas sp. MYb118. The sequence goes on from NZ_JBFRXN010000002.1 coordinate 2,819,889, forward strand.
CCTTGTATTCCGGGCAGTTGGTGGCTCAGTCGGAGTTGTCGGTGGTGATCACGTTGGCGCCCGATTCCGGGAAGTGGAACGTGGTGTACACCACGCCCGGCGCCACTCGCTCGGTCGCACCCGCGCGCGCAGCACGGTTTGCCCGGCGCGGCTGCCGATGCGCGACGACCAGTCGCCTTCGTCGATGCCACGGCTCTCGGCGTCGGTCGGGTGGATTTCCAGGCGGTCTTCGTCGTGCCAGGCCACGTTGTCGGTGCGCCGGGTCTGCGCGCCCACGTTGTACTGGCGCAGGATGCGCCCGGTGGTCAGCAGCAGCGGATAACGACTGTTGACCTTCTCTTCGGTGGGCACATAGCCGGTGAGCATGAAGCGCCCCTTGCCGCGCACAAACTCCTCGATGTGCATGGTCGGCGTGCCGTCCGGTGCCGCTTCGTTGCACGGCCATTGCAGGCTGCCGTGGCGGTCCAGTTCGGCGTAGCTGACGTTGGTGAAGGTCGGCGTAAGACTGGCAATTTCATCCATGATTTCCGATGGATGCTTGTAGTTCATCGGGTAACCCAGCGCATGCGCCAGGGCCACGGTGCCTTCCCAGTCGGCCTTTCCGCCCAGCGGTTCCATGACCTTGCGCACCCGCGAGATACGCCGCTCGGCGTTGGTGAAGGTGCCGTCCTTTTCCAGGAACGAACTGCCCGGCAAAAACACATGGGCGAACTTGGCGGTCTCGTTGAGGAAAATGTCCTGCACCACCACGCACTCCATCGCCGACAGGGCCGCCGTTACGTGTTGGGTGTTCGGGTCGCTCTGGGCGATGTCCTCGCCCTGGCAATAAAGGCCCTTGAAACTGCCGGCCAGTGCAGACTCGAACATGTTGGGAATACGCAGCCCCGGCTCGGGTTGCAGGGTGACGTTCCACGCCTGCTCGAACTGGGTACGCACGCCGACGTTGGAGATGTGTCGGTAACCGGGCAGCTCATGGGGGAAGGAGCCCATGTCGCAGGAGCCCTGCACGTTGTTCTGCCCGCGCAATGGGTTCACGCCCACGCCTTCGCGGCCGATGTTGCCGGTGGCCATGGCGAGGTTGGCGATGCCCATCACCGAGGTGCTGCCCTGGCTGTGTTCGGTCACGCCCAGGCCGTAGTAGATCGCCGCGTTGCCGCCGGTGGCATACAGCCGGGCCGCCGCGCGGATGTCGGCCGCCGGCACACCGCAGATCGGACCGAGCACTTCCGGCGAGTTTTCCGCACGGCTGACGAATTCACTCCAACGGGCAAAATCGCTGGCCTCGCAACGGGCGTCGATGAACGCCTGGTCTTGCAGGCCTTCGGTGAGGATCGTATGTGCCAGGGCATTGAGCATGGCGACGTTGGTGCCGGGGCGCAGCGCCAGGTGCAGCTCGGCGCGGGCGTGCACCGAGTCCACCAGGTCGATGCGTCGTGGGTCGATGACGATCAGCCTGGCGCCTTCACGCAGGCGCCGCTTGAGCTGCGAGCCGAACACCGGGTGCGCATCGCTCGGGTTGGCGCCCATCACCAGCACCACGTCGGCCTTCATCACCGAATCGAAGCTCTGGGTACCGGCGGACTCGCCCAGGGTTTGTTTCAAGCCATAACCGGTGGGCGAGTGGCAGACCCGCGCGCAGGTGTCGACGTTGTTGTTGCCGAACGCGGCGCGCACCAGCTTCTGCACCAGGTAGGTTTCTTCGTTGGTGCAGCGGCTGGAAGTGATGCCGCCGATGGAATCGCGGCCGTACTTTTGCTGCAAACGACGGAATTCGCTGGCGGCGTAGGTCACCGCCTCATCCCAGCTGACTTCCTGCCATGGATCGCTGATGTGCTTGCGGATCATCGGCTTGGTGATGCGATCGGGGTGGGTGGCGTAACCCCAGGCAAAACGGCCCTTGACGCAGGAGTGGCCGTGGTTGGCCTGGCCGTTCTTGTCCGGGACCATGCGCACCAGTTGATCGCCCTTCATTTCGGCGCGGAACGAGCAGCCCACGCCGCAATAGGCACAGGTGGTGATCACCGCGCGTTCCGGCTGGCCCATTTTCACCACGCTTTTTTCCATCAGCGTGGCGGTCGGGCAGGCCTGCACGCAGGCGCCGCAGGACACGCATTCGGAATCGAGGAAGTCTTCGCCACCGGCCGCCGAGATCCGCGAGTCGAAACCGCGCCCGGTAACGGTCAGGGCAAAGGTGCCCTGGGTTTCCTCGCAGGCGCGCACGCAGCGGTTGCAGACGATGCACTTGCTCGGGTCGTAGTCGAAATACGGGTTGGACGTATCTTTCACGTCGGCCAGGTGGTTCTCACCTTCGTAGCCGTAACGCACCTCGCGCAGGCCCACCTGGCCGGCGACGGTTTGCAGCTCGCAGTTGCCGTTGGCCGAGCAGGTCAGGCAATCGAGCGGGTGATCGGAGATGTACAGCTCCATGACGTTGCGGCGCAGCGTGGCCAGCTTGGGCGTCTGGGTGTGCACGGTCATGCCTTCGGTGACCGGCGTGGTGCACGACGCCGGGTAACCGCGCATGCCGTCGATCTCCACCAGGCACATGCGGCAGGAGCCGAAGGCTTCCAGGCTGTCCGTGGCGCAGAGTTTTGGAATGGTGGTGCCCATCAGCGCGGCGGCGCGCATCACCGAGGTGCCTTCGGGCACGCTGATGCTGCGGCCGTCGATGTTCAGGGTGATTTGCACCTGGCTATCACGGGCGGGCGTGCCCAGGTCGATATCGGTTTTCGGGTCGAAGAGAGTGATCATTGCTCGGCCTCCGAGGTTTGCAGACCGAAGTCGGCAGGGAAATACTTGAGGGCGCTGGCCACCGGATAGGAAGTCATGCCGCCCAATGCGCACAGGGAACCGTATTGCAGGGTGTCGCACAGGTCCTTGAGGATGATCGCCTGCTCATCGCGACCGCTCTGGTCCTTGGCCGCCAGCAGGCGGTCGATGACCTCGACACCACGGGTCGAGCCGATCCGGCAGGGCGTGCACTTGCCGCAGGATTCCTCGGCGCAGAACTGCAAGGCGAAGCGCGCCATATGCGCCATGTCGAGGCTGTCGTCCGCCACCACCACGCCACCGTGGCCGAGCATCGCGCCCATGGCGGCGAACGCTTCATAGTCCAGCGGCGTATCGAATTGCCCCGGCGGCACCCAGGCGCCCAGCGGGCCACCGACCTGCGCGGCCTTCAGCGGCCGGCCACTGGCGGTGCCACCGCCGTAGTCTTCCACCAGCTCGCGCAGGGTCAGGCCAAAGGCGCGTTCCACCAGGCCGCCATGGCGAATGTTGCCCGCCAGTTGGAACGGCATGGTGCCCAGCGAACGGCCCATGCCGTAATCGCGATAGAACGGCGCACCCTTGGCCAGGATCAGCGGCACCGACGCCAGCGTCAGCACGTTGTGCACCAGGGTCGGCAGGCCGAACAGGCCCTTGAGTGCCGGAATCGGCGGCTTGGCGCGCACGTAGCCGCGCTTGCCCTCGAGGGAGTCCAGCAGCGCGGTTTCCTCGCCGCAGATGTAGGCGCCGGCGCCGACACGCACTTCCATATCGAAGGTCTGCCCGCTGCCAGCGACATTCGCGCCCAGGTAACCGGCAGCCCGCGCCAGGTTGATGGCCTGACGCAACACCGCTATCGCATCCGGGTATTCCGAACGCACATAAATGTAGCCATAGGTCGCGCCGACGCAGAGGCCGGCAATCGCCATGCCTTCGATCAGCAGGAACGGGTCGCCTTCCATCAGCATGCGGTCGGCAAAGGTGCCGGAGTCGCCTTCGTCGGCGTTGCACACGATGTACTTCTGCTCGGCCTGGGTGCTGCGCACCGTGCGCCACTTGATCCCCGCCGGAAACGCCGCGCCACCGCGACCACGCAGCCCGGAATCGAACACCGCCGTCGCGGTTTGCTCACCGCCCAGCTCGACGGACCTTTTCAGGCCTTCGAAACCGCCGTGGGATCGGTAATCGTCCAGCGACAACGGCCGGGTAATGCCGGCGCGGGCGAACAGCAAACGCTGTTGCGTCTTCAGGTAAGGCAACTCCTCCACCAGCCCCAGGGCCAGCGGATGGCTGGAAGAAGGGTTTTGCAGGGCATCGAGCACCGACGGCACATCGTCGGCGGTCAACGGCCCGAAGCCGAGCCGACCTTGCGGGCTGTCTACTTCCAGCAGTGGCTCCAGCCAGTACAAACCCCGGGAGCTGGTGCGTTGCAGTTCCAGCGGCAGATTGCGTTCGGTGGCCTGGGTGATCAGCGCCGTCGACACCTCATCGGCACCCACGGCGCGGGCCAGTGAGTCGGCCGGCAAATAGAGAGTGGGCATCACGCGTCCTCCCGGCAGCTATCCAGCAGCGCATCCAGCCGCTGCGCACTGAGCCGCGCATGCACCCGGCCATCCAGCTCCAGGGCCGGCGAACAGGCACAGGCGCCCAGGCAATACACCGGGCGCAAACTGATCCGACCATCGGCGCTGCTGCCGTGATCGTCCAGTTGCAGGCGTTCGCGCAACTGCGCCGCCAACTGCTCGGCGCCGCGGCTCTGGCACGACTCGGCACGGCACAAACGCAGAATGTGCCGCGCCGGCGGTGCGGTGCGAAAATCATGGTAGAAACTGATCACCCCGCGCACCTCGGCCTGGCTCTGGTTCAGCGCGTGGGCAATTTCGGGGACAGCGGCATCCGGGATGTACCCGATGCGCTCCTGGATATCATGCAGGATCGGCAACAGCGCACCCGCAGAGCCCGCATGGCGCTCCAGCAGGCTGTTGACCACGGACAGGTGCAAACTCTCATCAGGCATACAGCAATCCTCACGGTCACGGACATACCAGCGGGTTGTCGGTTGTCCGAAAGTGTCGGCTGCGGCACTCGCCACGTCACGATTCGCGGCATCTTCAGGCCGTCGGCCAGGGCACCCTAAAGGGCATCTTGTTGTGCCCGACACGGTCTTCGCCGCGCCTCCAAAGGGCATAAAAGGCAGATTGCCACGGCGCCATGGGTTTACCTGCACCAAAGCGACGTGTTCAGTTCTGTCTACGACTATCCATTGAGTCTAGATGAGAGTAGCCCAGGGCGTTCCCCCACCGATCCAATGCCCACAGGGCTTGTCGATGAGGGATGTATAGCAAGGGCTAGAGGGGCAAAACAGGCTCAGAAGGGCCCGCAAATTTACGGTGCAGACGCATCCGTCAAAAAGTCTTGAAACAAATTAGCTCGCACCCTCCGTGGGAGCGAGCCTGCTCGCGATGGACTTCAACGATCACGCTGAAAACCAGACACCCCGCACGACCGCCCTCTGTAGGAGCGAGCTTACTCGCGATAAACCGTCAACGATAACGCGGCAATCCAGACTCTCCACCGATCACCAACGCGCAACCGACCTACTCAGGCCCGTCCACACACCAGCGATTTTCACACGATGTCTTTCAGATAAGCCTTAAGAGCAACTAGCGGCGCACCCAGGTGTTCCATGGTTTTGCCATCGGCAAACTCCGTAGCCAACCGCTGCAACTCCCGCCCCAAAGGCTTCTCCACCCCACCCACAGCCGCCATCGCCAACCCCACACATTCCCCCACCTTCACCTGAATCCCCGCCACATCCCCACGCTTCACCAACAGCTCAAACACATCCCGCTGGTAATCCCCCATCACCAAATCATCCCGCAAAATCGGGCTCTGGTCTTCCGACTCATAAGCCAGTTTCAGGGAGAAGAGGGCGACGGTTTCCAGCTGCGATTCCATGGGCGAATCCTTGTGAAATGGTCCAGCGAGGTTTGGGCGCGCGATTGTACCGCTGTGGATAAAACCCGGCACTGGGTTATCCACAACCACTGAAAACCCCAAAACCGGCCTTTCTCGCCCATAACAGGTCGCTACTGACTACGTCGACGACATATCTGAGCCGAACCGCGCCCATGGCTACCCCGATAATCGGTCGCTAATGGACGAATTGGCGAGGTGCAGCATGACGAGCGTAACGACAGAGCAGGTCAGCCCGCAGACGTTGAGAAGGGTGATCGTGGCCGCCGGGATCGGCAATTTCGTCGAGTGGTTCGACTTCGCAGTCTATGGCTTCCTGGCCACGACCATCGCCCAGCAGTTTTTTCCCAGTGGCGACGCCAGTGCCGCCTTGCTCAAGACGTTTGCCGTGTTCGCCGTGGCGTTTGCCTTTCGGCCCTTGGGCGGGCTGTTCTTCGGCATGTTGGGTGACAAGATCGGTCGCAAGCGCACCCTGGCGATGACGATCCTGTTGATGGCCGGCGCGACGACGCTGATCGGCCTGCTGCCCACCTACGCCGCGATTGGGGTCATGGCGCCGATCCTGCTATCACTGATCCGTTGCGCCCAGGGTTTTTCCGCCGGGGGCGAGTACGCGGGGGCCTGTGCTTATTTAATGGAGCACGCGCCGAGCGACAAACGCGCCTGGTACGGCAGCTTCATTCCGGTGTCGACGTTTTCCGCCTTCGCCGCGGCGGCGGTGGTGGCCTATGCACTGGAGGCATCGCTGTCGGCGGAAGCCATGGGCAGTTGGGGCTGGCGCCTGCCGTTCCTGATCGCCGCGCCGCTGGGGCTGGTAGGCCTCTACCTGCGCTGGAAGCTCGATGAGACGCCTGCCTTCCAGGCCGTGACCGAAGAACACGCCGTGGCACATTCCCCGCTCAAGGAAACCCTGCGCAACCACGGCGCCGCCATTTGCTACCTGGGCGCGTTCGTGTCGCTCACGGCGCTGTCGTTCTACATGTTCACCACCTACTTCGCCACCTACCGGCAAGTCGCCGGCGGCCTGAGCCGCGCCACCGCGTTGCTGGTGTCGCTGATCGCCTTGCTGTTCGCCGCGGCAATCTGCCCACTGGCCGGGCTATATTCAGACCGGGTTGGCCGGCGAAAAACCGTGGCCACCGCCTGCATCCTGCTGATTGTGGTCGTGTATCCGTCGTTCCTGATGGCCAGCTCCGGCTCGTTCGTCGCCTCCATCGTCGGCGTGATGCTGCTGGCGATCGGCGCCGTCCTGTGCGGCGTGGTCACGGCCGCCCTGCTGTCGGAAGTCTTCCCGACCCGCACCCGCTACACCGCCTCGGCGATCACCTACAACATGGCCTACACAATCTTCGGCGGCACCGCGCCATTGGTCGCCACCTGGCTGATCACCACCACCGGCAGCAACCTGTCACCGGCGTTCTACCTCATTGCGATTTCGTTGTTGGCACTGGCTGGTGGATTGGCGTTGCCGGAGACGTCGCGAATTTCCCTGCACGAGGTGGCGACGGAAGAGAAGGGCGCGGTCTTAGGTGCGCCGGCGAGAAACGCGTAAAAAATAGAAAAAGCCAAACCCAGAAAAACCGGCCAACAAGCCGGTTTCTCTGTTACCCCCTCTCCCTGTAGGAGCGAGCTTGCTGGCGATGGTCTTCAACGATAACGCCAATACCCAGACATGCCACCGTCACCAACCAAACCCACCCCCACAGCCCAACACCAGCCTTAACCCGCAGCCTCTGTCTCAGCCGCCCGCTTAGCCGCAGCCCCCCGATCCCACTCCAACACCTTCACCGCATCATCCACCAACGCCTTACTCATCGACGTCAGGTAATGCGCAGCCCAGGCGTGATAATCCAAATCCCGCGCATAAGCCGCATCCTTGCTCAGCGCCTTGGCGAGAAACAGAAAATCAGAGGCCATGCTCAACGCATCCACGAGCGGCACACCGCGAGTGACATGGAACAGCGGATCGTCAGAACCGGTAGAGTAAATGGCCGGGGTCAAACCGATGGTTTTGAGTTCGGGTTGCTCGGTCATTGGACACCTCCGCAGATGCAGGGGTGGTGGGGGAGGGTGGAACGTGGACGGGAGAGCCAGATTACAGACGGATTTGTACTGCACATAGTGAAGCTCCTTAATTTCAAGAGCCGCCACAATTCGTTACCAAGCGAATGGGTGGCAGCTGTGCGCAGGTTGGTAAACCGGGAAATCAAGGAAACCGGCACGTCCGAAGACGTCCCACGCACAGCCGCCATAACGCAGATCGCAGGCGAAAAAAAGCGCCTGCGAACGCAGAGCACTGTTGCGCAGTGATTTACCTCGGGTTACCAAGCCCGGCCGCTGAATTGGCAGCGACGTAAGGAGGTTATCGCCCGGAAGGCTTTCCCGCAACCGTCAGCATTACGGGTGATAAATCAGCCCTTCGCCGGAAAAACTCAGAGGAATCAAGGCACAACAGCACTTCTGTAGGCATGCGGGTGTATATCACGAAAACCATTGAAACAAACCTCTGTCAGGTGGCAACACTTTGCCTCTGCCGGCAAATCGCTGCACCTAACCCCCCAGCTAATCAGCAAACACCCCGCAAAACAGCGCTCAAACCAATTGGCCTGCCTTTTGCTCAACCGCTCATTAACCACAAAGGAGCGGCAAAATGATCGGAAGCAACCTCCCCATGCTGGACTACGTCAAAGAGTTCAGAAAGTCACTGGAAAACGGCACAGTAAAGACCGCCCGATTCGTGCTCGACAACGCGACCCCGGAAATCCAGGCAAAGCTCGATCAGCGATTCGTCCAGGACGAGATAGATTTAAAACAGCTGATAAAACACCATCAGGCGAATCCAAGCTGGGCAACGTTCGATGACCAGAACAATTCCGTCGAATTCCCGGATGTGCAGTCCCTCAGCAAGAGCGATGCGTCGCACATACTGAGTGGCCTAAAACACCTGATGGACATCGGGCGTTTGGATGGCAAAACCGTCAACGCTACGAATGGCGGTCTGTCGACTAACGACGTAGCGGACTATAAAGACTGGTTGTTGGCTCGTATGGGGGTGGATGAAACGGCGTAAGCCCCGAGGCAGAAGCCAATCATCAAAGTAAACGGACGCTTTCGAGCCTTCAGTTTCGTTGTCAGTTCGCTTTCACTAAGCGCCCGGACTGGCCTTGGGTCAATTCAAACAGGAAAAGGTGTGACGACATGGCGGCAGATATAGCCTGTCCTGTGATTCTGCGTTCTCGTGAAACTCTGGAAGTCCTGGCGTTTGAGCACCCGTTAGCCGGCCTGCAACTGGTCAAAGGCAGTGTGGGGCCCGGTGAGTCAACCGACATGGCTGCCGTGCGAGAGCTCATGGAAGAAGCTGGGATTCAATCCGAGGTATTGAGAAATTTGGGTGAGTGGCGTGCCATGGAAACGGGGCACACGTGGGCATTTCATGAATGCCATGTTGCCCTAGACCTTCCCGATACTTGGGTGCATTTTGCCAACGATGATGGAGGCCATGAATTCAGGTTTTTTTGGCATCCACTGATGAGTGAGCCTACTGAAAAATGGCATCAGGTTTTCAAGGATGCTTTGAGTTTTCTCAGGTCTTCCATTGCTGATGATTTTCATCGAGATTGAATGGAAAACTGAATAAAAAATCGGACGCAAAAAGCCGGCCCAACTGGCCGATTTGTTCATTGCAAAAGCCTAGAGCTAGGACGTGAGGCTGCGACTCCGTCTAACATCCCGCGCCGAAGGTAACCACATAAAAAACCTCAAAATTTTCAGCGTCATGCGCCCATAAGTCGAAATCATACTAAAGGATGATGATGTGTAGTGGACGGCGAGATGGCAAAATAGTAGCTTCATGGTGGAGCGCTTTTATCGGTGTTGATCTATGAGTTCCATTTGCATTTCGTGAAGGAAGACGGCATGCGTGCTTACCCCCTCTTAGCCTGTATTGACGTACTTCTAGATATTGAAATTGTCGAAAATAGTACGCGTAACGAATTCTCGGGAATGCTTATAACTCGAACGGAAAACTATAATTTAGGTTTTTCAATCTCTAGGCATATAAAATTTAGATTAAGGTGAAGTTTCAAGGAGGAGTGTGTTGCCATGAAGCACCCCGATAATTTTTTGAGCATTGTTTTTCATCGTTCAGCTGATGTTGGCGATGATCTTGCACTTTGTGCGGGGTTTGAAAGAGGGGAGTGGAGAAGTGACCAATTCGCCGATCATGTGATTGAGTGGCTGCCCGAGTTTGCGCTGAGCTACTCTGAAATAAATGAAATAGGTCATCATAACGCGTTGCGATTGATAAAAAGAGCAGCAAAAATAGTTTATGATACGGCAAAGTATGGTTCTCGTGGTGAGTTTGGTGAAGTTTTGCTGCATATAGCAATACGACAGGTTTATCAGACTTTGCCGGCAATTAATAAAATTTATTACAAAAGCTCAGTGAATGAAACTGTCAAGGGCTTTGATGCTGTTCATGTTGTAAAAAAAGAAAGTGGTTTGGAGCTCTGGGTAGGGGAGACTAAGTTCTATAATACTGTTTCTAAGGCAATATATGATGTTTCCAAGGAAATAATAGAGCATTTAGAGACGGACTATCTTAAATCTGAATTTATTTTAATTAGGAATAAGATAGACCCCCAGTGGCCTGAGGCAACTGAACTTAAAGAGCTACTGCATGAAAATACGTCTCTGGATAAGGTGTTTGAGCGGGCTTGTATCCCGGTTCTCTTAACTTATGATAGCAAAGTTGTGAGCGAAGGTGGGGCTGACAAGGAGTATGAGAAAAACATCCAGAATGAAGTAGCTGAAGCTTATACCTCTATGCGAAGTAAGCTAAATGAGCAATACCTAGCGAGGTTCTCCACGGCTTTACCGATCACTGTTCATGTGATTCTCATTCCATTAAAAGAAAAGAAAGAACTGGTTTCGGCTCTAGATAAACGTCTAAAGGCATTGCAGATATGATGGATAATCAAGCTATGCGGAAAGAGTTGAGAGAGGATGAATGGGTAAATAAGCCGTTCAAAATGCTTTCAGTGATATCCACGGTTTGCTCTAGAGATTTGGAACTGGGGCGTGAGTTTGTAATCAGAGCACTTGAAAAGCGAGAGTTGTTGGAGATTGAATATCAGAATATTGTCGATGAATTAGCCATGCAGGTCGGACTGTATCCCTATGCCTCAGATCTTGAGGGGTTATCATTGCGTAGCGCTATTATTCATGCAAGTAACCGAGCAGAAAGGGAGATGGAAAAGTATGTACTTCACAGTTCGCAGAGTAGAATTCTAAGGCGGCTTATAGGTGGTGAATCAATTATTCTAAGCGCTCCTACGTCGTTTGGGAAAAGTTTGCTCATCGACGTAGTTATATCCGAGAAAGACTTTTCAAATATTGTATTGATTTTACCTACATTGGCCTTAGTTGAGGAGACTCGCCGTCGAATGTCAAGGTTCGGTGGTCGATACAATATTATCACTACGGGAAACCAAGCCGTAGGCGAGCGAAATATTTTTGTTTTGACTCAGGAACGTTATTTGGCCATTGAGGCGCAAATACCTAGTGTTGATTTTTTTGCAATTGACGAATTTTACAAATTGTCGATTTCTGGCGAGGGTGATAGAGCGACACTCCTCAACCAGGCACTGTTAAAACTCGTTAAAACTGGCGCTCAGTTTTATATGCTCGGCCCTTCGATTAGATCTATACCTGAAGTCGTTAAAGAACGGTTGAGATGTACATTTTGTGTTGAAGATTTTCAGACTGTTGCAGTGGAACTGAATGTCATAAGCAAGGAACCTTATAGAGAGGAGGCATTCGCGGCGCTTTTAGACCGTCTGACTGGGCAGACTTTAGTTTATTGTCAGTCTCCTGCAAGTACTAGAAAATTATTAAGTAAGTACTTGCAAATTAGGACTGTGGGAGTTTCTGAAGATGAAGAGTTGCTTGAAGCTGCGAAATGGACGTCACAACACTATCATGATGAATGGTTGGTTTCGGTTGCATTGCAGCATGGGATAGGGATACATCATGGTAGGCTTCCAAGATCGTTGGGTCGATTTATGATCAGGGCTTTTGAAGAGGGGAAGTTGAAGATGCTTCTCTGTACTTCTACATTGATTGAGGGAGTAAATACGGCTGCGAAAAATGTCGTGGTTTATGACGGGGTTCTGAATAGAAAACCTTTAGATTTTTTTACCTTCAATAATATCAAAGGGCGCTCGGGACGGATGTTTAAGCACTTTGTAGGAAGTGTTTATTGTTTCGATTCTCCTCCTGAGGAAGATTTGCCATTTGTAGATATACCGTCATTTAATCCGACGAATACTACTCCGGGTAGCATACTGATTAATATTCCGGGTGAGATCGTTCCGGCTGGGTTGCTTAGTAAACTTGAATTATTCACTAAGCAGGATTTGCTGCCGCTGGCTATTTTAAGAAAGTTGTCAGGTGTGGAGCCTGAGTATTTGCTGGAAACGGCAAATTTTTTGTATGGTTTAGATGTTAGAGAGTTACAAAAGTTGGTCTGGTCGAGTAGGCCTCAATATGATGATATAAAGGCTACCTCAGAAATTATATGGAAGCAACTGGGTGGGGGTAGTGTTGCTCGGCAGAGCTCAATGCGCTCATCTTCAATGATGACTATGTATGTCTGGAGGCTGTACGCTCTTAGAAGTGTTCCTCGGTTTCGAAAAGAAATGATAAACAGCCAGATCAAATTTGGTACTTCACCTGATGATGCTGTAGAGAATGTTCTTGCCTTCCTTCGTGGTTGGGCATCTTTCAACTATCCGAAGTATCTGATTGCCTTGAATGAGGTTTTAAATGTTGTCTTGAATAAGCGAGGTCTTAAAGGGGCGAATTACACTGCGTTCGCTGCATTAATTGAGCACTTATTTCAACCTAGTTCGTTTTCTACACTTGAGGAGTACGGGCTTCCGACAGAAATATCTGAAAAACTTATGAATGGTCGTGTGTTTTCAAAAGATGATGGTCTTGAGTTTGTAGTAAATACATTGAAGGATAGAGAATTGGGCGGTTACGCTGACGGGGTTTTTGAAAAGCGTGTCATTGAGGATTTTCAAGAGGGCATTGGGTCAAACATTAGATCGGTAAAAAATAGAATATGATGGGCTTATGATTTCTGAAGGGTAAAATTTTGGTTGTCTGGGTGTGGGATTTATAATGGTTAGACATAAATTTTCAGTGCTTTCATTTGAAGTTTTTTATTCTTAATTTCTGGATTTTTGAGGTGAGAGATGGGAGTGTCTAAGCCGGTTGTGTTGCCAAGTATTTCTTTTAAAAAGCAGGGTGACGCGGATGTGTTTTTTAAGGCAATTCTTGACCGATATGAAGATGGAGAATACTTAGAAAGTACAGATGAGGAGTATGTCTACGAGCTCCTTCAGAGGCACCCTGAATCTGAATCAAAAATTGGATGCGGAGCCCTTGGGATTTATCGCGATCGCTCAGCGGATCACCCATCTAGCTGTTTTCACGTGCATAGAGTTGACGGTTCCAAGACGGATTTTTCCTACAAAGCTTGTGTCAGAGCCTCTGCGCCTAGTTTGAAGGCGCGTTTCTATGAAGCTTGTCAGAGATCTATCGCGAGTACCGTTTCTGCTCAAAAGAAACTTGCATTTGAATCGGCGGGAGGCGAAATTCCTTGTTTTAAAACTGGAGTGTCAACGACCTTTACTACTTCTGACTATCGGCATACTGATCCTAGGTTCAGAGATATTGTTGAAAATTTTATTGAGATTAACAGGATTGTGATGTCAGAGTCTCTTCTTTCTAAATCGGGTGATATGCAGTACTCGACCATCTTTGTAGATCCTGTCATGGCCGATAATTTTGTTAGTTACCACTCGTCTGTGGCAAAACTTCAAGTTTTTAAACGTTACGAAATTCCAGTTTTTGCTTAGAAATTGGTCTGTGCATTCAGTGTGCTAGATTGTTAAATTAAGCTTGTGTTGTCGTGTGCGCACGGAAGGAGTGTAAGTTGAGATTTTCAGGCGAAATAAATTCTTTTGATGATTTTCGCGCAATTGTTCGAGGGATAACGCCTGATGAAAGGTATTTTTTTCGCGGGGAAGGGCGTGATTATTATTCATTGATCCCTAAAGTGGGGAGGGTTGGACGGTCGCTGCTGCCGCTGGCCTACTATGACGAAAAGACAATTTTTGATCGGTTCAAAAATCAAGCTATTGGCTTGGTGGAATCTATACCATCGAGCGAGTGGGAGTGGCTCGCGTTAGCCCAGCATCACGGCTTACCTACGCGGTTATTAGATTGGTCAACTAATCCATTAGTGGCGCTTTATTTTGCAGTTGCGGAGCCAATGGGCAACGTGGATCTCAAGAGAGAGCAGGTGACGATTTCGGCATATCAAGGCGATGCAGCATTCTATTTCCTTACAATAAAATCTGCATTTATAGATACAAGTATTGTTCGGAATCCGCTAGCGCATAAATATGTTGGCGTCTTTAAACCACCTCATGTTACGCATAGAATTAGGGCTCAGTCTGGTCTGTTCACGATACAGCCCGATCCTCATGAGCCACTTAATGAAAGGCTTAAAAGTCGCGCAGTTCGGAAGTATAGAATCCCTTGTGCTGCGCGGGAGGAGATACGGCGAGAATTGAGGTTGTTTGGTGTACATCAGGCATCTATTTATCCTGATCTTGATGGGGTGGCGGGTTATTTGCAGAGCATGTTTTTAGAGCGACAGAGTTAGTTGCTGGGCTTTTGTAGGGCTGTCAAGTTGTTGATGATAAAGGATTCCGTGTAATGGCCGTGGCAGGGAGTATGCCGCTTACCAGTGTTCAGAATTAAAGAAACTTTAGGTCGATATAAATTCGCACGGCGTGCATTCGGTGTAGGCCTGATCTCGTTATTTATTTCTTTAGCCTTTAATTCCGAATAGGTTGGTGCATTTCTAATCGCCATCCCCTGTTTCATGGTGGTGGGGAACTTATTTTGTTTAGCGGAGTAATTAGAAAAAGTCGATGCGAGAAATGTAACCTGGGATAATAATTCACGGTCGTAATTTAGGTGTGTTATTTCTCGAATTTATCCTCTTGTTTTCTAAGTGCGGAAGTGGGTGTATTCAGCTTTCAGTGAAGTCTTGACTCTGGCGGCGAATCCATGACTCTAACCGCCTCTCCATATTCCAGTACTTCAGCAATCAAGTGCGCCAGTCGATTGGCCGACCTTTTACCTAACCGCTCAACACCCACATAGCAACGGCAAAGTTATCGTAAGCAACTTACCTCGCCAAACGATATCAACGAGCTCAAAAGGTCTCTGCAAAATGGCACGGCAACCGCCACCCGGTTTGAAGTCGGCAACACTATGTTGGAAACCCAAGCAAAGGTCGATTAAGCTTTCTTTTGATACTGAGCTCGGTTTAGAAGCAGACACAAAGTTTTCAAACTAACCTGCGCAGGGCGACGTTCGATGGCCAGAACAACGCTGTCGAATTGCCGGATGTGCAGTCCCTCAACAAGAGCAATGCTTCGCACATATTGAACGGCCTAAAGCACTTGATGGGAATCGGGCGCCTCTATGGCAAAACCATCAATGCTACGAATGGCGGAGTGTCGACCAACAGCGTAGCGGACTACCAGGACTGGTTGCTGGCGCGCATGGAGATTGATGAAACGGCGTAAACCCCAGGTAAAAGCCGATTTCCAGACACAAAAAAACCGGCTCAAAAGGCCGGTTTCTTCATTCCGAAAGCCCGGTAACGGCTTTCGTCTACTGCTATATGGTGCCCCGAGGGAGACTCGAACTCCCACTCCTTTCGAAAACGGATTTTGAATCCGCCGCGTCTACCAATTCCGCCATCAGGGCTCAATGGCGGCGAAGTATAGAGAGGTGAATACCGCTGGTCAATCAGGTACATGGAGAATTTTGCGTAATTCCGCTAGACTTCCCGGCCCTGCTAGACGAACCCCATCATGCGTGTTTCCGACTTTACTTTTGAGCTTCCCGATTCGCTGATTGCCCGCCATCCGCTGGCGGAGCGTCGCAACAGCCGGCTGTTGACCCTCGACGGGGTCAGCGGTGCCCTGGCACATCGTCAATTCACTGATTTGCTTGAGCATTTGCGCCCGGGCGATTTGATGGTGTTCAACAATACCCGGGTGATTCCGGCGCGGCTGTTTGGCCAGAAGGCTTCCGGTGGCAAGCTGGAGATTCTGGTGGAGCGGGTGCTCGATTCGCATCGCGTGCTGGCCCATGTGCGTTCCAGCAAGTCGCCCAAGCCGGGTTCGAAGATTCTCATCGACGGCGGTGGCGAAGCCGAGATGGTGGCGCGGCATGATGCGTTGTTCGAGCTGGAGTTCGCCGAAGACGTGTTGCCGCTGCTCGACCGTGTCGGGCACATGCCGCTGCCTCCTTATATAGACCGCCCGGACGAAGGCTCGGACCGCGAGCGTTATCAGACGGTGTACGCCGAGCGCCTGGGCGCGGTGGCGGCGCCGACGGCAGGGCTGCATTTTGATCAGCCGCTGATGGAGGCGATTGCCGCCAAGGGCGTCGAGACGGCGTTCGTGACCTTGCACGTGGGGGCGGGGACGTTTCAGCCGGTGCGGGTCGAGAAACTCGAAGACCATCACATGCACACCGAATGGCTGGAAGTCGGCCAGGACGTGGTGGATGCCGTGGCAGCCTGTCGCGCTCGCGGCGGGCGGGTGGTGGCAGTGGGGACCACCAGCGTGCGTTCCCTGGAAAGCGCCGCGCGCGATGGCGTGCTCAAGCCGTTCAGTGGCGACACCGACATCTTCATCTTCCCCGGCCGGCCGTTTCATGTGGTCGATGCCCTGGTGACCAATTTCCATTTGCCCGAATCCACGCTGTTGATGCTGGTTTCGGCGTTTGCCGGTTATCCGGAAGCGATGGCCGCCTATAAAGCCGCCGTCGAGCACCAATACCGCTTTTTCAGCTACGGTGATGCGATGTTTATCACCCGTAACCCCGCACCACGTGGCCCCGAGGACAAAGAATGAGTCGCCAAAGTCGTATGTCGTTTGAGTTGCTGGCCACCGACGGCAAGGCGCGTCGTGGTCGCCTGACCTTCCCCCGTGGCACCGTCGAGACCCCGGCCTTCATGCCGGTCGGCACCTACGGCACGGTCAAGGGCATGCTGCCGCGCGATATCGTGGCCACTGGCGCTGAGATCATCCTGGGCAACACCTTCCACCTGTGGCTGCGTCCGGGCACCGAAGTGATCAAGAAACACGGCGACCTGCACGATTTCATGCAGTGGAAAGGCCCGATTCTGACCGACTCCGGTGGTTTCCAGGTGTTCAGCCTGGGCGCCATGCGCAAGATCAAGGAGGAGGGCGTGACTTTCGCCTCCCCGGTCGACGGCGCCAAGGTGTTCATGGGCCCGGAAGAGTCGATGCAGGTCCAGCGCGACCTGGGCTCCGACATCGTGATGATTTTTGACGAATGCACGCCGTACCCGGCCGACGAAGACGTCGCTCGCGTGTCCATGGAATTGTCGCTGCGTTGGGCCCAGCGCTCGAAGAACGCCCATGGCGACAACACCGCGGCGCTGTTCGGCATCGTCCAGGGTGGCATGCACCAGGACCTGCGCATGCGCTCGCTCGAAGGCCTCGACAAGATCGGCTTCGACGGCCTGGCCATCGGCGGTCTGTCGGTGGGCGAGCCCAAGCATGAAATGATCAAGGTGCTGGATTATCTGCCGGGGCAGATGCCCGCTGACAAACCTCGTTACCTTATGGGCGTTGGCAAACCGGAAGATCTGGTTGAGGGTGTGCGCCGCGGTGTGGACATGTTCGATTGCGTGATGCCAACCCGTAATGCCCGCAATGGGCATCTGTTCATTGATACTGGCGTGCTGAAGATCCGTAACGCGTTCCATCGCCATGATGATTCGCCGCTCGATCCGACCTGCGATTGCTATACCTGCCAGAACTTCTCCCGCGCTTATCTGCATCACCTGGACAAGTGCGGCGAAATGCTGGGGAGCATGCTCAATACCATCCATAACTTGCGCCATTATCAAGTGCTTATGGCTGGTTTGCGCGAGGCTATTCAACAGGGTACATTGGCCGCCTTTGTCGATGCCTTCTACGCCAAACGCGGGCTACCCGTTCCGCCTTTGGACTGAGTTTTCTGACCCCAAGATTCAACATTTGCAACTGGAGTGCTAAATGAGCTTTTTTATCTCGAATGCCATGGCTGACGCTGCTGCACCGGCTGCTGCCGGCCCAATGGGTGGCGGTTTTGAGTGGATTTTCCTGGTCGGTTTCCTGGTCATCTTCTACCTGATGATCTGGCGTCCACAGGCCAAGCGCGCCAAAGAGCAGAAGAACCTGCTGAGCAGCCTGCAAAAGGGTGACGAAGTCGTGACCACTGGCGGCATCGCCGGCAAGATCACCAAAGTGGCCGACGATTTCGTGGTTCTGGAAGTTTCCGACACCGTGGAAATGAAGTTCCAGAAAGGCGCAATCGCCGCCACCCTGCCGAAGGGCACGCTGAAAGCGATCTAAGTTCCAACTTCTACTCAATCGACGGGGCGCGCAAGGCGCCCCGCGTTCTAAACGGGCGGCGTGATGCTGAACAAATACCCTCTGTGGAAATACATTCTGATCCTGGCGGTGCTGGCGATCGGTCTGATTTATTCCGCTCCCAATCTTTATCCTGATGACCCGGCCATTCAGATCAGCGGCGCCAGCACGGCGTTGCAGGTCAATCAGGGCGACCTGGATCGCGTGAGCGCTGCGCTCAAGGAATCCGGGATGGCGGTCAAGGCGACTTCGCTGACAGCCGGTGGTAAGGGCGGCTTGATTCGCCTGGTCAAGGCTGAAGACCAGTTGCCAGCCAAGGATGTCGTGCGCAAGGCGTTGGGTGATGACTACGTCGTCGCGCTGAACCTGGCACAAACCACCCCGCAATGGCTGCGCAGCCTGGGCGCGCACCCGATGAAGCTGGGTCTGGACTTGTCCGGTGGTGTGCACTTCCTGCTCGAAGTGGACATGGACAAAGCCCTCGATGCGCGCCTGAAAGTCTACGAAGGCGACGTCAAGAGCCTGTTGCGTAAAGAGAAACTGCGTTATCGCAGCCTGCCGCAACTCAATGGTGCCATTCAGCTGGGCTTTGCTGACGAAGCTTCCCGCGAACAGGCCCGTGCGCTGATTCGCAAGAGCTTTACCGATTTCGACATCGTGCCGGCCGACCTCAATGGTCAGGCGGTACTGCGTCTGGCGATGACCCCGGCCAAGCTGGCGGAAATCCGCGAATACTCCATCAAGCAGAACTTGACCACGGTGCGTAACCGCGTCAACGAGCTGGGTGTTGCCGAGCCGATCGTCCAGCGTCAGGGTGCCAATCGCATCGTGGTTGAGCTGCCGGGCGTGCAGGACACTGCAGAAGCCAAGCGTATCCTCGGCAAGACGGCCAACCTGGAGTTCCGTCTGGCCGCAGAGCCGGGTGCTTCGAAAGCCACTTCCGAAACCTTTGAATTCCGTGAAGGCAAGCGTCCGCCAGCGCAGATCGAGCGTGGCCTGATCATCACCGGTGACCAGGTGACTGACGCCAAGGCTGGCTTCGGTGAGCACGGCACACCAGAAGTGAACATCCGCCTGGATGGCCACGGTGGCGAGCTGATGAGCCGCGCGACCCGCTCCAACGTCGGTCGCAGCATGGCGGTGATCTTCATCGAGCAGCGTCCGGTCACCACTTACACCAAGCAAGTGGTCGATGGCGTCGAAAAAGACGTCGCGGTGCAGAGCTTCAAGGAAGAGAAGAAAATCATCAGCCTGGCGACCATCCAGTCGCCGCTGGGTGCGCAGTTCCGTATCACCGGCCTGAACGGCCAGGGCGAATCGTCCGAACTGGCGCTGCTGCTGCGTGCCGGTGGTCTGGCAGCGCCGATGTACTTCGCTGAAGAGCGCACCATTGGCCCGAGCCTGGGTGCCGACAACATCACCAAGGGTATCGACGCGTCCCTGTGGGGCATGCTGTTCGTGTCGCTGTTCATCATCGCCATCTACCGCTTCTTCGGCATCATCGCCACCGTCGCACTGGCGGTGAACATGGTGCTGCTGCTGGCCCTGATGTCGTTGCTGGGTGCCACGCTGACCCTGCCAGGTATCGCCGGTATCGTCTTGACCATGGGTATGGCGGTCGACGCCAACGTACTGATCTTCTCGCGGATTCGTGAAGAGATCGCGGCGGGCATGACCATCCAGCGGGCAATCAACGAAGGTTTCAGCCGTGCGTTCACGGCGATTCTCGACGCCAACCTGACCACCTTGCTGGTGGGCGGGATCCTGTTCGCCATGGGTACCGGGCCGGTCAAGGGCTTCGCGGTCACCATGTCCCTCGGGGTTTTGACTTCGATGTTCACGGCCATCATGGTCACCCGCGCGATGGTCAACTTGATCTTCGGCGGTCGTGACTTCAAGAAGTTGTGGATTTAAGGGGCTGCCATGTTACGTACTATCAACTTCATGGGCGTCCGCAACGTTGCGTTCGGCGTCACAGTGTTTCTCACCCTGCTGGCGTTGTTCAGTTGCTGGCACAAGGGCATGAACTGGGGCCTGGACTTCACCGGCGGTACGCTCATCGAGCTGACCTACGAGCGTCCGGCCGATGTTTCCAAGGTGCGTGAGCAGCTGGTTTCGTCCGGCTATCACGAAGCCGTGGTGCAGAACTTCGGTGCGACCACCGACTTGCTGGTGCGCATGCCGGGTGAAGACCCGCAGCTGGGCCATCAGGTAGCGGAAGCGCTGCAGAAGGTTGGCGGCGACAACCCGGCAACCGTCAAGCGCGTCGAGTTCGTGGGCCCGCAGGTGGGTGAAGAGCTGCGTGACCAGGGTGGCCTCGGCATGCTGATGGCGCTGGGCGGCATCCTGATCTACCTGGCGTTCCGCTTTCAGTGGAAATTCGCTGTCGGCGCCATCGTGTCGCTGATCCACGACGTGATCGTGACCATCGGTATCCTGTCGTTCTTCCAGATCACCTTCGACCTGACGGTGCTGGCGGCGGTACTGGCGATCATCGGTTACTCGCTCAACGACACCATCGTGGTATTCGACCGGGTTCGTGAGAACTTCCGCGTACTGCGCAAGGCCAGCCTGATCGAGAACATCAACATCTCGACCACGCAGACCCTGCTGCGCACCATCGCGACTTCGGTGTCGACCTTGCTGGCGATCGCTGCACTGCTGTTCTTCGGCGGCGACAACCTGTACGGCTTCTCCCTGGCGCTGCTGGTGGGTGTATTGGCGGGTACCTACTCGTCGATCTACATCGCCAACGTGGTGCTGATCTGGCTGAATCTGAGCTCTGAAGACCTGATTCCGCCGACGACCAGCGAGAAGGAAGTTGACGACCGTCCCTGACTGAAATTTCCGTCAGCGGTGTAGTCCAAAAAAGGCGCGAGTTGAACTCGCGCCTTTTTTTGTGCTCCAAGGCTGGGAGAAGCGCGGGCATGTCCCGCATGTGATGGTCAGGAGGTTCATGTGAACAAGTCGTTGCTGGTTGGTGCGGTATTGGGTGCTGTCGGTGTCACTGCCGGGGGTGCTGTTGCTACCTACAGCCTGGTTAAAAGCGGCCCTGAGTTTGCGCAAGTACTGGCCGTTGAACCGGTCAAGACACAAATCAAGACTCCACGTGAAGTGTGCAAGGACGTGACGGTCACCCGGCAGGCGCCGGTCAAAGATCAACACCAGATCGCCGGTACGGTGGTCGGTGCCCTGGCTGGCGGCCTCTTGGGCAACCAGATCGGCGGCGGCACCGGCAAGAAGATCGCCACCGTGGCTGGTGCGGTCGGTGGCGGCTACGCCGGTAACAAGGTGCAGGAGGGCATGCAGGAGCGTGACACCTACACCACCACCCAGACTCGCTGTAACACTGTGAATGACATCAGCGACAAGGTCGTGGGTTACGACGTGCGTTACTCGCTGGACGGCAAGGAAGGCAAGGTGCGCATGGATCGCGATCCGGGGAACCAGATCCCTGTGGACAAGGAAGGCAAGCTGATCCTGTCGCAGGCGCAGCCGGGGCAGTAAGGCTCAGGGTTGGATGAAAAAGGGGCACTCCATTGGGGTGCCCCTTTTTTTGTGCCCGCGATTTGGATATTGCAGGCATTGGCCCTTGTGGGAGCGAGCCTGCTCGCGATGTGGTAAAACATTCAACATCTGCTTTGGCTGATACACCGCTATCGCGAGCAGGCTCGCTCCCACAAGGTTTTCGCCGTCCCTGTAGGAGCGAGCTTGCTCGCGATGGTCGTCAACGATGACGCTGGGAATCTGGTGCCCTGCGGTGTCTGGGCCGCTATCGTCGGAACGCCGCCCGGAGCAAGCTCGCTCCTACAGGGGAGGGGTGTGGGGATTTGGGGGCATAAAAAAAGCACCCCGAAGGGTGCTTTTTTGTGTCGCCGAACGCTTAGCGCTTCAGCGAAGCCGGCAGGTGCGGCTGGATGGCGGTCAGGACGGCCTTGAAGCATTTGGTGTTGCCGGCAACGACGTGGCCTTTTTCCAGGAAGTCGTGACCGCCGGTGAAGTCGCTCACCAGGCCGCCGGCTTCCTGAATCAGCAGGGCGCCTGCTGCCATGTCCCACTCGGACAGGCCCGACTCCCAGAAGGCGTCGAAACGGCCAGCGGCCACGTAGGCCAGGTCCAGGCTCGCCGAACCTGCGCGGCGGATGCCGGCGGTCTGGCCTACCAGGGCGCGGAACATGCCCAGGTAGTTGTCGAGGTTGTCCATCTGGTCGTCACGGAACGGGAAACCGGTGCCCAGCAGAGCGCCGTCCAGGCTGGTGCGGCCGCTGACGCGCAGGCGACGGCCGTTCAGTTGGGCGCCACGGCCACGGCTGGCGGTGAATTCTTCCTGGCGAACCGGATCCAGGACCACGGCGTGTTCCAGGCGACCACGGTATTTGCAGGCGATGCTGACAGCAAAATGAGGAATGCCGCGCAGGAAGTTGGTGGTGCCGTCCAGTGGATCGATGATCCACAGGTATTCTTCACCCTCGATCCCGGTGCCAGCGTGCAGGCCGGTCTCTTCACCCATGATCGAGTGGTTCGGGTACGCCTTGCGCAGGGCGTCGATGATTTTCTGTTCGGCGGCACGATCCACCTCGGACACGTAGTCCTTGGCGTCTTTTTCGTCGACCTTGATGGTATCCAGGCGCTCGATGGAGCGGAAGATCAGTTCACTGGCGCTGCGGGCGGCGCGCAGCGCGATATTCAGCATGGGCTGCATGGATGTGTCACCTAAGGTTGTTAAAGAAAGCCGGGCATTCTATCAGAAACTTTCTACAGGTGAAGGTCGGTAATCGCTTTCATGGCTTAACGGTAGGATGATCTGTAAGATTCCGGTCCCCCATTCTGTGTTCGAGAGCGCCTCCCTTGCTGCAAAACATTCGTGTCGTACTGGTCAATACCAGTCATCCAGGCAATATCGGCGGGACTGCGCGAGCCATGAAAAACATGGGCCTGTCGCGGCTGGTGCTGGTTGATCCACGGGTGTTCCCGCATCACGAGGCCGACGCCCGTGCCTCCGGCGCCAACGATATCCTTGAAAAAGCGCAAGTCGTCGCCACCTTGGAAGATGCCCTGGTCGGCTGCAACCTGGTGCTCGGCACCAGCGCCCGCGACCGTCGCATCCCCTGGCCATTGCTTGACCCTCGCGAGTGCGGGACGAAAGTGGTCGAGGAAGCCGGGCAGGGCGCAGAAATTGCCCTGGTCTTCGGTCGTGAAGATTCCGGCCTGACCAATGAAGAGCTGCAGCGATGTCATTATCACGTGCACATCCCATCCGACCCCGAGTTCAGTTCGCTGAACCTGGGGGCGGCGGTGCAGGTGTTGAGCTATGAAGTGCGCATGGCCTTTCTCGCTGCCCAAGGGCAGCCGAGCAAGGTTGAAAAGGAAGAAGTGGCATCGGTCAAAAGCACGGAGCTTGCGACCATGGATGAGCTGGAACGATTCTATGAGCACCTGGAGCAGACCCTGGTGGCCATCGAGTTCCTCGATCCTGAAAAACCACGGCACTTGATGGCGCGCCTGCGTCGGTTGTACGGACGCAGCTCGGTCAGCCGGGCGGAAATGAATATATTGCGTGGCATCCTCACGGAAACCCAAAAAGCGGCCCGTGGCGAGCTTCTGAAGCGGAAGGATTGAAAGATGTTCGAGCGTTTGCGTGAAGATATCCAGAGTGTTTTCCATCGTGACCCGGCGGCGCGTAACGCTTTTGAAGTCCTGACCTGCTACCCGGGCATGCATGCCATCTGGATTCACCGTTTGTCGGCGATCCTCTGGCGTGCGGACCTCAAATGGCTGGCGCGCCTGGTGTCGAACTTCGGCCGTTTCCTCACCGGGATAGAGATTCACCCGGGGGCCAAGGTCGGTCGGCGCTTCTTCATTGACCACGGCATGGGCATCGTCATCGGTGAAACCGCCGAAATCGGCGACGACGTGACGATCTACCAGGGTGTGACCCTGGGCGGCACCAGCTGGAACAAGGGCAAGCGTCACCCGACCCTGGAAGACGGCGTGGTGGTGGGTGCGGGCGCCAAGGTGCTGGGTCCGTTCACCGTGGGCGCCGGCGCCAAGGTCGGCTCCAATGCCGTGGTGACCAAGGCGGTACCGCCGGGGGCGACCGTGGTCGGCATTCCGGGGCGGATCATCGTCAAGCCCGACGAAGCGCAGGACGCCAAGCGCAAGGCCATGGCCGAGAAGATCGGCTTCGATGCCTACGGCGTCGGCGGCGAAGACATGCCTGACCCGGTGGCGCGTGCCATCAACCAACTGCTTGATCACCTGCAAGCGGTCGATGGGCGCCTGGAGGGTATGTGCGGCGCGCTGACCGAGCTGGGCAGCAACTATTGTGCGAAAGACCTGCCTGAACTGCGCGAAGAAGACTTCGCCTGCGTAAAAGACAAGGACCAAACCCAGGCAAGCTGACACCCTGGTCCTGTAGGAGCGAGCTTGCTCGCGATGCGGTGTGTCAGGCACCCAGTATGGTGGATGTGCTGGCCTCATCGCGAGCAAGCTCGCTCCTACAGGTTTCGATGTCAGCCGGCATTTGCGCCCGGCGGGGCAGGGGGCGGGAAAAGGATAACTGGCCGTACACCCCCACCCTTTGCTATCATTCGCGCGCTCTTTTGCGGGTAAACCTGACTAAAGTACTAGGTCTTATAGTTGACTTAAATACTCGGGAATCGCATACTCGCCTCAATTCCGAAACTCCGTGGTAATTGTCCATGCGACTGACTACAAAAGGCCGATACGCCGTGACCGCCATGCTTGACCTGGCGTTGCACGCGCAGCACGGGCCCGTGTCCCTGGCCGATATCTCCGAGCGCCAAGGCATCTCCCTGTCCTACCTCGAACAGCTTTTCGCCAAATTGCGCCGCAGCAATCTGGTCTCCAGCGTCCGCGGTCCAGGCGGCGGCTACCAACTGTCCCGCGATATGCAGGGCATCCAGGTCGCCCAGGTGATCGATGCGGTCAACGAATCGGTAGATGCCACCAAGTGCCAGGGCCAGGGCGATTGCCATTCCGGCGACACCTGCCTGACTCACCACCTGTGGTGCGACCTGAGCCTGCAGATTCACGAATTTCTGAGCGGTATCAGCTTGGCTGATCTTGTCACTCGCCGTGAGGTACAAGAAGTAGCCATGCGTCAGGACCAACGCCGTTGCAACAGCAAGGCGCCACGCCTGGACAAGATTGAAGCGTCCGCCGTCGAATGACAGCCATTAGAGCTAACGGCGTGCCAGCCAGCCTGATTTAGGAGACAGTCCATGAAATTGCCGATTTACCTTGATTACTCCGCGACCACCCCGGTTGATCCGCGTGTTGCGCAAAAGATGAGTGAATGCCTGCTGGTCGACGGGAACTTCGGTAACCCGGCGTCCCGCTCCCACGTGTTCGGCTGGAAAGCCGAAGAGTCGGTGGAAAACGCCCGTCGCCAGGTGGCTGACCTGGTCAACGCCGACCCGCGTGAAATCGTCTGGACCTCCGGTGCCACCGAGTCCGACAACCTGGCAATCAAGGGTGCGGCACATTTCTACCACACCAAGGGCAAGCACCTGATCACCTCCAAGATCGAGCACAAGGCTGTCCTGGACACCATGCGCCAACTGGAGCGTGAAGGCTTCGAAGTCACCTACATCGAGCCAGGCGAAGACGGCCTGATCACCCCGGCCATGGTCGAAGCCGCCCTGCGCGACGACACCATCCTGGTTTCGATCATGCACGTGAACAACGAGATCGGCACCGTCAACGACATCGCCGCCATCGGCGAGCTGACCCGTTCCAAGGGCATCCTGTTCCACGTCGACGCCGCTCAGTCCACCGGCAAGGTCGAGATCGACCTGCAGAAGCTGAAAGTCGACATGATGTCGTTCTCGGCGCACAAGACTTACGGCCCTAAAGGCATCGGCGCGCTGTACGTGAGCCGCAAGCCACGCGTGCGCATCGAAGCGACCATGCACGGCGGCGGTCACGAGCGCGGCATGCGTTCGGGCACCCTGGCGACCCACCAGATCGTCGGCATGGGTGAAGCATTCCGTGTGGCCAAGGAAGACATGGCCGCCGAGAACGTACGGATCAAGGCCCTGAGCGACCGTTTCTTCAAGCAGGTCGAAGGCCTGGAAGAGCTGTACGTCAACGGCAGCCTGACCTCGCGCGTTCCGCACAACCTGAACCTGAGCTTCAACTACGTTGAAGGCGAGTCGCTGATCATGGCGCTGAAAGATCTGGCGGTTTCGTCCGGTTCGGCCTGCACCTCGGCGTCCCTGGAGCCTTCGTACGTACTGCGTGCCCTGGGCCGCAACGACGAACTGGCACACAGCTCGATCCGCTTCACCTTCGGCCGTTTCACCACCGAAGAAGAGATCGACTACGCCGCGCAGAAGGTCTGCGAGGCTGTTACCAAGCTGCGCGCCCTGTCGCCGCTGTGGGACATGTATAAAGACGGTGTCGACATTTCGAAAATCGAGTGGGCGGCACACTGATTTCAAGTCGCCGCGAACCAGCCCCGCGACTGATGTAGCGGGGCCCAAAGAGCGACTCTCTGATGAGTGAGGAATAAGTATCATGGCTTACAGCGAAAAGGTCATCGACCACTACGAAAACCCGCGTAACGTCGGCAAGATGGACGCCGAAGACCCGGATGTCGGCACCGGCATGGTCGGCGCTCCGGCGTGCGGCGACGTGATGCGCCTGCAGATCAAGGTCAACGAGCAAGGCATCATCGAAGACGCCAAGTTCAAGACCTACGGCTGCGGTTCGGCCATCGCCTCCAGCTCCCTGGCGACCGAGTGGATGAAAGGCAAGACTCTGGATGAAGCAGAGACCATCAAGAACACTCAGCTGGCCGAAGAACTGGCCCTGCCGCCAGTGAAAATTCACTGCTCCGTACTCGCCGAAGACGCCATCAAGGCCGCCGTTCGCGACTACAAGCAGAAGAAAGGCTTGATCTGATTTTCAAGGTTTTGCGACGAGTAAGGAGTCACCGATGGCTATCAGCATGACAGAAGCGGCTGCTCGACACGTGCGACGCTCCCTCGACGGGCGCGGCAAAGGTGAAGGGATTCGTCTGGGTGTTCGCACCACGGGCTGTTCCGGCCTTGCCTACGTGCTGGAGTTTGTCGACGAGGTGGTGGCGGACGATCAGGTATTCGAAAGTCACGGCGAGAAAGTGATCATCGACCCGAAAAGCCTGGCCTACCTGGACGGCACCGAGCTCGATTTCGTCAAGGAAGGGTTGAACGAAGGCTTCAAGTTCAACAACCCCAACGTGCGCGGTGAATGTGGCTGCGGCGAAAGCTTCAACATCTGAGGCTTGTCGTGGGTACTCCTTGTCATTTCGCTTTATTCGAGCTGCAACCGAGTTTCAACCTGGACCTCGATCAGCTGGCTACGCGCTACCGTGAGTTGGCGCGCAGTGTTCATCCGGACCGTTTCGCGGACGCTTCCGAGCGCGAGCAGCGCCTGGCGCTGGAGCAGTCGGCGAGCCTCAACGAGGCCTACCAGACGCTCAAGAGCCCACCCAAGCGCGCGCGTTACCTGCTCGCCTTGAATGGTGGCGAGCTGCCGCTTGAAGTCACGGTGCACGATCCGGAGTTTCTCCTGCAACAGATGGAGTTGCGCGAAGAGCTTGAAGACCTGCAGGACAGCGCCGATCTGAACGGTGTTGCTGCGTTCAAGCGCCGCCTCAAGTCCGCCCAGGAAGACCTGAACCAGAGTTTTGCCGCTTGCTGGAACGATGCCGCGCACCGCGAACGGGCCGAGCGCCTGATGCGGCGCATGCAGTTCCTCGACAAGCTGACCTACGAAGTGCGCCAGTTAGAAGAGCGCCTCGACGATTAACCCAGTGCCGCTCCGGTCGCACGCCTGATATACAGATAAGTCCTGATCACGATGGCCCTACTGCAGATCGCCGAACCCGGCCAAAGTCCTCAACCGCACCAGCGTCGCCTGGCTGTGGGGATCGACTTGGGTACTACCAATTCGCTGGTCGCTGCGTTGCGCAGTGGTCTCTCCGAACCGCTGGCCGATGCCGACGGGCAGGTCATCCTGCCGTCCGCCGTGCGCTACCACGCCGATCGCGTCGAAGTCGGCGAATCGGCCAAGCTGGCGGCTTCTACCGACCCGTTGAACACCGTGCTGTCGGTCAAGCGCTTGATGGGTCGTGGTCTGTCCGACGTCAAGCAATTGGGCGAGCAGCTGCCGTACCGCTTCGTCGGCGGCGAGTCGCACATGCCGTTCATCGACACCGTTCAGGGGCCGAAAAGCCCGGTCGAAGTCTCCGCCGACATCCTCAAGGTCCTGCGCCTGCGCGCCGAAGCGACCCTGGGTGGCGAGTTGGTCGGTGCAGTGATCACCGTTCCAGCCTATTTCGACGACGCCCAGCGCCAGGCCACCAAGGACGCGGCGAAACTCGCCGGCCTCAACGTGCTGCGCCTGCTCAACGAGCCGACTGCTGCTGCCGTGGCGTATGGCCTGGATCAGCATGCCGAAGGCCTGGTGGCGATCTATGATCTGGGCGGCGGCACCTTCGATATTTCCATTCTGCGCCTGACTGGCGGCGTCTTCGAAGTACTGGCCACCGGTGGCGACAGCGCCCTGGGCGGCGATGACTTCGACCACGCCATCGCCGGCTGGATCATCACCAGTGCCGGCTTGTCTGCCGACCTCGATCCGGGTGCGCAACGCCATCTGCTGCAAACCGCTTGCGCGGCCAAGGAAGCGCTGACCGATGCCGCCTCCGTCGAGGTCGTGTTTGGCGACTGGAAAGCCCAACTGACCCGTGAAGCCTTCAATGCGCTGATCGAGCCGATGGTTGCCCGCAGCCTCAAGGCCTGCCGCCGTGCCGTGCGTGATTCGGGTGTCGAGCTCGAAGACGTACACGCCGTGGTCATGGTCGGTGGTTCGACCCGCGTACCTCGCGTGCGTGAAGCGGTCGCCGAAGCCTTCGGTCGCCAGCCGCTGACTGAAATCGACCCGGATCAAGTGGTGGCCATCGGGGCCGCGATCCAGGCCGATACCCTGGCTGGCAACAAGCGCGATGGCGGCGAGCTGCTGCTGCTCGACGTGATTCCGTTGTCCCTGGGGCTGGAAACCATGGGCGGCCTGATGGAGAAGGTGATTCCGCGCAATACCACCATCCCCGTTGCCCGCGCCCAGGACTTCACCACCTACAAAGATGGCCAGTCGGCCATGGCTATTCACGTGTTGCAGGGCGAGCGCGAGCTGATCAGCGACTGCCGCTCCCTGGCGCGTTTCGAATTGCGCGGCATCCCGGCGATGGTGGCCGGTGCGGCGAAGATCCGCGTGACCTTCCAGGTCGACGCCGATGGCCTGCTCAATGTCTCGGCCCGTGAGATGGGTTCGGGCGTTGAAGCCAGCATCCAGGTCAAGCCGTCCTACGGCCTGACCGACGGCGAAATCACCAAGATGCTCAAGGATTCGTTCCAGCACGCCAACGACGACAAGGTCGCCCGTGTACTGCGCGAGCAGCAGGTCGACGCCCAGCGCCTGATCGAGGCGGTGCAGGCCGCCCTCGAAGCCGACGGCGAGCGCCTGCTCGATGCCGAAGAGCGCATGGTCATCGAGCTGCAAGTGCAGGAGCTGACCGAACTGATGAAAGGTACCGATGGTTTTGCCATCGAGCAGCAGACCAAGCGTCTGTCGCAAGTCACCGATGCCTTTGCTGCCCGCCGCCTGGATTCGACGGTGAAAGCCGCGCTGGCGGGGCGCAACCTGAATGAGATTGAGGAATAACGATGCCGCAGGTCATTTTTCTGCCACACGAAAAGTTTTGCCCGGAAGGCATGGTTGTGGAGGCTGAGCCCGGTACGTCCATCCTCGATCTGGCCCACGAACACCACATCGAGATGGAAAGCGCCTGTGGCGGCGTCTGCGCCTGCACCACTTGTCACTGCATCGTCCGTGAAGGGTTCGATTCGCTGGAAGAAGCCGACGAGCTGGAGGAAGATTTCCTCGATCGCGCCTGGGGTCTGGAAGCTCAATCGCGCCTGGCCTGCCAGGCGATCGTCGGGACTGAAGACCTGACTGTCGAAATTCCGAAATACTCGCTCAACCACGCAGCCGAAGCGCCGCACTGATTCAAGGAACTCTCATGAGTCTGAAGTGGACTGATGTGCTGGAGATCGCGATCCAGCTGGCTGAAAGCAAACCTGAAGTTGATCCAATGTCGGTCAACTTCGTCGATCTGCGCAAATGGGTGATGGAATTGCCCGAGTTCGACGACAAGCCTGAACACTGTGGCGAAAAGATCCTCGAGGCCATCCAGGCCAACTGGATCGAAGAACGCGACTGAGCCACGCTGCAGGTTAGGCAATACCCAAGAACCCGCGTATAATTCGCGGGTTTAATTTTTCACAAATTATCGTTTCTGGAGTTACACCATGGCTGTTCAACGCACTTTCTCCATCATCAAGCCTGACGCCGTTGCTAAAAACGTGATCGGCGAGATCACCACTCGTTTCGAAAAAGCCGGCCTGCGCGTTGTAGCTTCGAAACTGAAGCAACTGTCCAAAGCCGAAGCCGAAGGCTTCTACGCTGAGCACAGCGCTCGTGGCTTCTTCGGCGACCTGGTTGCCTTCATGACTTCCGGTCCGGTTGTTGTTCAGGTTCTGGAAGGCGAAAACGCCATCGTTCGCAACCGTGAACTGATGGGCGCTACCAACCCTAAAGAAGCTGCTGCCGGCACCATCCGTGCTGACTTCGCGGAGTCGATCGACGCCAACGCTGTACACGGTTCGGACTCCGAAGCCGCTGCTGCTCGCGAAATCGCATACTTCTTCGCAGCTACCGAAGTAACCACTCGCTAAGCATTGGCTTAAAGAGTGAAGGTGAATCCATGACGACATCGACTGTTAAAACCAACCTGCTGGGTCTCACCCAGTCGGAAATGGAAAAATTCTTCGACTCAATCGGGGAGAAGCGTTTCCGTGCCGGTCAGGTAATGAAATGGATTCACCACTTTGGCGTCGATGATTTCGACGCCATGACGAACGTCAGCAAGGCCTTGCGCGAAAAGCTCAAGGCTGTTGCTGAAGTTCGCGGCCCCGAAGTGGTCAGCGAGGACATCTCCAGCGACGGCACCCGTAAATGGGTGGTGCGTGTGGCGTCCGGCAGCTGCGTCGAGACCGTGTACATTCCCCAGGGCAAACGCGGCACCTTGTGCGTTTCGTCCCAGGCAGGCTGTGCCCTGGATTGCAGTTTCTGCTCCACCGGCAAGCAAGGCTTCAACAGCAACCTCACCGCCGCCGAAGTCATCGGCCAGGTATGGATTGCCAACAAATCCTTTGGCAGCGTCCCGGCGACCGTCGACCGTGCCATCACCAACGTGGTGATGATGGGCATGGGTGAGCCGCTGCTGAACTTCGACAACGTCATTGCGGCCATGCACCTGATGATGGACGACCTGGGCTACGGCATTTCCAAGCGCCGCGTGACCCTGTCGACCTCCGGCGTGGTGCCGATGATCGATGAGCTGTCCAAGCATATCGACGTCTCGCTGGCGTTGTCGCTGCACGCACCGAATGACGCATTGCGTAACCAATTGGTGCCGATCAACAAGAAATATCCGCTTAAGATGTTGCTCGAATCCTGTCAGCGCTACATGTCCGCCCTGGGCGAGAAACGCGTGCTGACCATCGAGTACACCCTGCTCAAGGACGTCAACGACAAGCTTGAGCACGCTGTGGAAATGATCGAGTTGCTCAAGAACATCCCGTGCAAGATCAACCTGATCCCGTTCAACCCGTTCCCGCATTCCGGTTACGAGCGTCCGAGCAACAACGCGATTCGTCGTTTCCAGGATCAGCTTCATCATGCAGGCTTCAACGTCACCGTGCGCACCACCCGTGGTGAGGACATCGACGCCGCCTGCGGTCAATTGGTAGGGCAGGTGCTGGATCGCACCCGTCGCAGCGAACGTTATATTGCCGTGCGCGAATTCGAGCGCCGACAGCGATATGGCGCAAAACGCTGCGAAATAAATAGAGAGGATCTCCATGTCCCTGCGCTTCGCGCTGCTTGTGCTGTTGGCCAGTCTTTGCACTGGCTGCGTCCTGTCGGGCGACTACAACCCGATGAAGACCAGCAAGGGACGCGATGAGGCGCGTGTGGCCTATGTGCAACTGGGCATTGGCTACCTGCAGCAGGGCATGACCGAACGGGCCAAGGTGCCGCTGAAGAAGGCCCTGGAACTCGACAGTTCGGACCCGGACGCCAACGCGGCGCTGGGCCTGGTGTTCCAGGCCGAACGTGAGCCGGAACTGGCCGACGAGCATTTCCGCAAGGCGCTGTCCTCTCGCCCCAAGGACGCACGAATCCTCAACAACTACGGCAGTTTCCTCTACGAGCAGAAGCGCTTCAAAGAGGCGTACGAGCGCTTCGAACAAGCCGCCGCCGATACCCTGTATCCTGAGCGTTCGCGGGTGTTCGAAAACCTGGGAATGACCGCTTCCATGATGGGCCAGCGTGAATTGGCCCAGCAGCAGCTGGATAAAGCGCTGCGTTTGAACCAACAACAACCCCGTGCCTTGCTGGAAATGGCTGAGTTGTCTTACGAAGACAGGCATTATGTGCCCGCGCGTGACTACTACGACCGTTTTAGCCAGCTGACCGAGCAAAATGCACGTAGTCTATTGCTCGGCGTTCGGTTGGCAAAAGTGTTTGAAGATCGCGACAAGGCCGCCAGTTACGGCCTGCAACTAAAACGACTCTATCCCGGTACGCCGGAATATCAGCAATACCTGTCGGAGCAATGATGAAAGCGGCGCATCCTGAAGTTGTAGCAGCGAATCGCGTTAACCCCGGTGAGACTTTGCGCCAGGCCCGCGAAAGCAATGGCTGGTCGCTGGCCGAAGTGGCCCTCAAGCTCAACCTCACTGTTACTTCCTTGAGCAATCTTGAAGCGGGCGCATTCGACAAGCTGCCCGGGCACACCTTTGCTCGTGGCTATATTCGCGCCTACGCCAAGTTGCTGGGCATGGACCAGACCGTGCTGGTCCAGCAGTTCGACCAGTCCACCGGCACCGATTCCCAGGGCAGCAACGTCCACGCCCTGGGTCGTATCGAAGAGCCGGTGCGGGTTTCCCACACCATTTTGCGTATCGTCAGCCTGTTGCTGCTAATCGCCGTGATCGGCGGCGGTTTCGTCTGGTGGCAGGATCAAACCTCGCTGCGCACCAAGGACCTGATCAGCCTGAGCCCGGAGCACGTCGAAGTCGAAGGCGCCGACGGCACCACGCAGATCCACCCGCTGGACGAGCCGGAAGACCAGGCCGTCGCCGAAGCCCAGACCGACAATTCCACCGCGCTGGCATTGCCGCAGGCCGAGACTTCGGCTGAAGCGCCAGCCGACGCCGCGACCGCCACTGCGCCTGCCACCGAGCCGGCAGCCCCGGCCACTGCGGTAGCGCCAGCCGCACCGGCAGTTCCTGCGCCAGCACCGGCAGCACCGACCCACAACGCCGCACCGGTCGTCAGCGCGCCTGCGGCCCCGGCGCCGACCGCTCCCGTGGTTTCCACACCTCCGGCGGCGGCTTCGGTCACCCCGACCATCCCGGCCCAGACCACGGCTGCCACCACCGCCGGCCAAGGCCAGGTGCAACTGCAATTCACCGCTGATTGCTGGACGCAAGTCACCGACGGCGCAGGCAAAGTGCTGCTCAGTGGCCTCAAGCGCAAGGGCGACAGCGTCAGCCTCAGCGGCAAGCCGCCGTTCGCCGTGCGCCTGGGTTATGCCCGTGGCGCGCAGGTCAGCTACAACGGCCAGGCGGTCGATGTCACTCCGTTCACCAGTGGCGAGACTGCTCGCCTGAAGTTGGGTCAATAAGTCATGCACGGCGAATCTCCAATCAAACGTCGCGAGTCCCGCAAGATCTGGGTGGGTAACGTGCCTGTGGGCGGCGATGCGCCTATCGCTGTGCAGAGCATGACCAACAGCGACACCAATGACGTGGCCGCCACCGTGGCCCAGATCAACCGCCTGGAAGCCGCCGGCGTCGATATCGTGCGGGTGTCCGTGCCGGACATGGACGCCGCCGAGGCCTTCGGCAAGATCAAGCAACTGGTCAAGGTGCCGCTGGTAGCCGACATTCACTTCGATTACCGCATCGCCTTGCGCGTGGCCGAGCTGGGCGTCGATTGCCTGCGGATCAACCCGGGCAACATCGGTCGCGAAGACCGCGTGCGTGCGGTGGTCGATGCCGCCCGCGACCGTGGCATCCCGATCCGCATCGGCGTCAACGCCGGTTCCCTGGAAAAAGACCTGCAAAAGAAATACGGCGAGCCGACCCCGGCGGCCCTGGTCGAGTCGGCACTGCGTCATGTCGAGCACCTGGAGCGCCTGAACTACCCGGACTTCAAGGTCAGCGTGAAGGCGTCCGACGTGTTCATGGCGGTGGAGGCGTATCGCCTGCTGGCCAAGGAAATCGTCCAACCATTGCACCTGGGCATCACCGAAGCCGGTGGTTTGCGTTCGGGCACGGTGAAATCCGCCGTGGGCCTCGGTATGCTGCTCGCCGAAGGGATTGGCGATACTATCCGCATCTCCCTGGCCGCTGACCCGGTCGAGGAAGTGAAAGTCGGCTACGACATCCTCAAGTCGCTGCACCTGCGTTCCCGTGGCATCAACTTCATCGCCTGCCCGAGCTGCTCGCGGCAGAACTTCGATGTGGTCAAGACCATGAACGAGCTGGAAGGGCGCCTTGAAGACCTGCTGGTGCCGCTGGACGTGGCGGTCATCGGTTGTGTGGTCAACGGCCCGGGCGAAGCCAAGGAAGCCCATGTCGGCTTGACCGGCGGCACGCCGAACCTGATTTACATCGACGGCAAGCCGTCGCAGAAACTGACGAATGACAATCTGGTGGATGAGCTTGAACGCTTGATCCGCGAGAAAGCGGCCGAAAAGGTCGAAGCTGACGCTGCGGTTATCGCGCGCGGCTGAGCCCCACGGCCCAACGAATTTAAGGATTGATAGTGAGCAAGTCTCTGCAAGCCATTCGTGGCATGAACGACATCCTGCCCGAACAGACCCCCCTGTGGCGTCACTTCGAGGGCACCGTTGCGCGCCTGCTGGATAACTACGGTTACAAGCAGATCCGCATGCCGATCGTCGAGTTCACCGAGCTGTTCAAGCGCTCGATCGGCGAAGTGACCGACATCGTCGAAAAAGAGATGTACACCTTCGACGACCGCAACGGCGATTCCCTGACCCTGCGCCCTGAAGGCACGGCGGCCTGCGTGCGTGCGGTGCTCGAGCACGGCATCACCGGCGGTGGCCAGGTGCAGAAACTCTGGTACATCGGCCCGATGTTCCGCCACGAGCGCCCGCAGAAAGGCCGCTATCGCCAGTTCCACCAGATCGGTGTGGAGGTGTTCAACCTCGACGGTCCGGACATCGACGCCGAGCTGATCGTATTGACCTGGCGCCTGTGGGGCGAGCTGGGCATCCGTGATGCAGTCAAGCTCGAGCTCAACAGCCTGGGCACCAGCGAGTCCCGTGCGCGTTACCGCGAAGCCCTGGTGGCGTTCCTCTCGCAGCACATGGACAAGCTCGACGAAGACAGCCAGCGCCGTCTGAAGACCAACCCGCTGCGCGTATTGGACACCAAGAACGCCGACACGCAGGCGATCCTGGTCGACGCGCCGAAAATGGCCGACTACCTGGACGACGAGTCCCGCACGCACTTCGAGGGCCTCAAGGCTCGCCTGGACGCCGCCGGCATTCCGTACGTGATCAACCCCAAGCTGGTGCGCGGGCTGGATTACTACAGCAAGACCGTTTTCGAATGGGTCACCGACAAGCTCGGCGCCCAGGGCACCGTGTGCGCCGGTGGCCGCTACGACGGCCTGGTCGAGCAGATGGGCGGCAAGCCGACGCCGGGTGTCGGTTTCGCCATGGGCATCGAGCGCCTGGTGCTGCTGCTCGAAACCCTGGAGCAGATCCCGCAAGAGATCTCCCGCCAGGTCGACGTCTACCTGTGCGCCTTCGGTGAAGAAGCCGAACTGGCCGGCCTGAAACTGGCCGAGCAGGTGCGTGACCAGTTGCCCAACCTGCGCCTGCAAGTGAATGCCGGCGCCGGCAGTTTCAAGAGCCAGTTCAAGAAAGCCGACAAGAGCGGTGCGCTGTATGCACTGATCCTCGGTGACGACGAAATGGCTCAGCAAGTGGTAGGTTTCAAACCCCTGCGTGGCCAGGGCGAACAACAAAGCATTGCCTGGGATGCGCTTGCTGCACACCTGGCCACCTGCGTCGTGCAGGGTTGAAGCTGTCTTAAACAGCCGATTTAGCGATTAAGGAGTATTGGGGTGTCGAGTACCGAAGACGAACAGCTGGCGGATTTGAAGGAATGGTGGTCACGCAACGGCAAGCCCCTGGTCACTGGCGGCCTGTTGGCGCTGGTCATCGTATTCGGCTGGCAGGCGTTCCAGAAGTATCAGGGCAACCAGTCGCAAGGCGCCTCGATGCTCTATCAGCAATTGCTCGAAACCACGCTGACGCCTGACGGCAAGCCGGATGCGGCGCGTGTTTCGGACCTGGCCGGCAAGCTCAACAGCGAGTTCGGCGGCAGCGCCTACGCGCAGTACGGCAGCCTGTTCGTGGCGAAAGTCGCGGTCGACAGCGGCAAGCTGGACGACGCTGCCAGCGAGCTGAAAGCCATCGTCGCCAAGCCGGCCAATGCTGCACTGGGTGAAATCGCCCGTCAGCGCCTGGCCCAGGTGCTGGGGGCGCAGAACAAGGCCGATGAAGCCCTGAAACTGCTCGAAGGCGATGCCGACAAGGCGTTCCTGGCCACTCGCGAAGAACTCAAGGGCGACCTGCTGGTGCAGCTGGGTCGTACCGACGAAGCGAACACGGCGTATCAAAAAGCCAAGGCGGCACTGTCGGATGAAGCGGCAGTCGGTGGCCTACAAATCAAGCTGGACGACCTGGCCAAAGGGGATGCGTGACGTGATCCGTTGGAAACATGCAGCATTGCTGGCTCTGGCCATTATGGCCGCGGGTTGCAGCAGCAACAGCAAGAAAGAATTGCCACCGGCCGAACTGACTGACTTCAAGGAAGAAGTGGTTCTGCAGAAGCAGTGGAGCCGCTCGATCGGTGACGGTCAGGGCGAAACCTACAACATGCTGGTTCCGGCGATCGAAGGCAGCACCATCTACGCCGCCGACGTCACTGGCGTGGTGGAGGCGATGAATCGCATGAATGGCGATGTCATCTGGAAGAAAGACCTCGAATTGCCGGTGTCCGGTGCCGTTGGCGTGGGTTATGGTCTGCTCCTGATCGGTACGACCAAGGGCGAGATCGTTGCGCTGGATTCGGTCAACGGTGAAGAGAAATGGCGCGCTCGCGTGTCCAGCGAAGTACTCGCACCGCCGGCCAACAACGGTGATGTGGTCGTCGTCCAGACCCAGGACGATCGCCTGATCGGCCTGGACGCTGCCACCGGCAACCAGCGCTGGTTGTATGACAGCACCCCGGCGGTTCTGACCCTGCGCGGCACCAGTGCGCCAATCGTCACCAACCGCATGGCGGTGGCAGGTCTGTCGACCGGTAAAGTAGTCGCCCTGGACATCTCCAACGGCGTGCCGGTGTGGGAACAACGGGTCGCGATCCCGCAAGGTCGTTCGGAACTGGAGCGTGTGGTCGACATCGACGGTGGCTTGCTGCTGTCCGGTGAAACCCTGTACGTCGCCAGCTACCAGGGCCGCGTTGCGGCACTGGACCTGGAAAGCGGTCGTCAGCTCTGGCAGCGTGATGCTTCCAGCTATGCCGGTGTCGCCCAGGGTTTCGGCAACGTGTACGTGAGCCTGTCGTCGGGCACCGTTGAGGGCATCGACGAGCGTTCGACCACCGCACTGTGGAGCAACGACGCTCTGGCCCGCCGTCAGTTGTCGGCGCCAGAAGTGTTCTCCAGCTACGTTGCCGTCGGTGACCTGGAAGGTTACCTGCACCTGCTGAGCCAGGTGGACGGTCGTTTCGTCGGCCGTGAGCGTATCGACAGCGACGGCCTGCGTGCCCGTCCGCTGGTGGTCGACAACATGATTTATGTGTATGGCAACAGCGGCAAACTGGAAGCCCTGTCCATCAAGTAACAACTATGCTTGGGGGTGATACCCCAGGCGGCTATACCTGTCGGCACGACTGTAGCTGTAACTGTCACTGTAGGAGCGAGCTTGCTCGCGATGGACGTCAAGATAATGCTGGCGTCCTGGATGAACGCGGTGTCTGTGCGTTCATCGCGAGCAAGCTCGCTCCTACAGGTGCAGGGATCGCAGAC
This sequence comes from Pseudomonas sp. MYb118, assembly GCF_040947875.1. Taxonomy (NCBI): domain Bacteria; kingdom Pseudomonadati; phylum Pseudomonadota; class Gammaproteobacteria; order Pseudomonadales; family Pseudomonadaceae; genus Pseudomonas; species Pseudomonas sp. MYb118. Next base: position 2,858,441 of record NZ_JBFRXN010000002.1, read on the forward strand.
GTGCCAGGGAAGCCCTCGAGCACCAGCCGCTGCCTAGCAGCGGCTTTTGTATTTTCTGAAATAACGAAGTGGAGAGCCGCATGGTTCCCGTAATCGCCCTGGTGGGTCGACCGAACGTCGGCAAGTCCACCTTGTTCAACCGCCTGACCAGGACTCGCGACGCCATCGTCGGCGACTTGTCCGGTCTGACCCGCGACCGCCAGTACGGTGAGGCCAAGTGGCAAGGGCGTTCCTACATTCTGATCGACACCGGCGGTATCTCCGGTGACGAGCACGGTATGGACGAAAAAATGGCCGAGCAGTCGCTGCTCGCCATTGAAGAAGCGGACGTTGTCCTGTTCCTGGTAGACGCCAAGGCCGGTTTCACCGCCGCCGACCAGATGATCGCCGAGCACTTGCGCAAGCGTAACAAGCGCTCCCACGTGGTCGCGAACAAGGTCGACAACATCGACCCGGAAATGGCCCGCGCCGAATTCGCCCCGCTGGGCATGGGTGACGCGATTCCGATCGCCGGTGCCCACGGCCGTGGTATTACCCAGTTGCTGGAAGTGGCACTGGGCAATTTCGCCAAGGACGAAGACGAGCCGGCAGAAGGCGAGGAAGAGGAAGAAGTCGCTGAGGGCGAAGAAGCCAAGCGCATTCCTGGCCCGAGCGAAAAAGATGGCATCAAGATCGCCATCATCGGTCGCCCGAACGTCGGCAAGTCGACCCTGGTCAACCGTATGCTCGGTGAAGACCGCGTGATCGTCTATGACCAGCCCGGTACCACCCGCGACAGCATCTACATTCCCTTCGAGCGTAACGAAGAGAAGTACACGCTGATCGACACCGCCGGTGTGCGCAAGCGCGGCAAGATCCACGAGGAAGTCGAAAAGTTCTCGGTGGTCAAAACCCTGCAGGCGATCAAAGACGCCAACGTGGTGATCTTCGTCATGGACGCCCGCGAAGGTGTGGTGGACCACGACCTCAACCTGCTGGGCTTCGCCCTGGAGGCCGGTCGCGCCATGGTCATCGCCCTGAACAAGTGGGACGGCATGACTCCGGGCGAACGTGATTACGTGAAGACCGAGCTGGAACGCCGGCTGTTCTTCGTCGACTTCGCCGACATCCACTTCATTTCGGCGCTGCACGGCACCGGCGTGGGCAACCTCTACGGTTCGGTGCAGAACTCGTTCAAGTCGGCGGTCACCCGCTGGCCGACCAGCCGCCTGACCCAGATCCTCGAAGACGCCGTCAGCGAGCACCAGCCGCCGATGGTCAACGGTCGCCGGATCAAGCTGCGTTATGCCCACCTGGGTGGCGCGAACCCGCCGATCATCGTGATTCACGGTAACCAGATCGAGAAGGTGCCGAAGTCTTACGTGCGTTACCTGGAAAACACTTACCGCCGTGTCCTCAAGCTGGTCGGTACGCCGATCCGCATCGAGTTCAAGGGCGGCGAGAACCCGTACGAAGGCAACAAGAACACGCTGACCGACCGCCAGGTCAACAAGAAGCGTCGCTTGATGTCGCACCACAAGAAGGCCGAGAAGAAGCGCCGCGACAAGCGCTGATATTCCACCTGTAGGAGCGGGCTTGCCCGCGATGGCTATTTGTCTGACACACTGATGTTGGACCAGAAGGCGCTATCGCGAGCAAGCTCGCTCCTACAGGGGCTAGTTGGAAAAAAGGGTGCCCTGTGCGCCCTTTTTTTATGGGCGCCGTATGGGCTATCCTCGGGCTCTCCCGCGCCGCGTCAGAGCCGGGTGTAGAGCAGGGAACCACCGATGATCACCAGTAAGCTGCCGAATGTCGGCGTCACTATTTTCACGCAGATGTCTCAGCTCGCGGCGCAAACCGGGGCGATCAACCTGTCCCAGGGTTTTCCCGATTTCGATGCACCGCAGGCCTTGTGCGATGCGGTCGGGCGGCACATTGCCCAGGGCCACAACCAGTATTCGCCGATGACCGGCTTGCCGGCGCTGCGCCAGCAGGTCGCGGCCAAGATCGCTCGCAGCTATGGCGTGGCGGTGGATGCCGACCACGAAGTGACCATCACCCCTGGCGCGACCCAGGCCATCTTCTGCGCGATCCAGGCGGTTATCCACAGCGGCGACGAAGTGATCGTGTTCGACCCCGCCTACGACAGCTACGAGCCGTCGGTGGAATTGGCCGGTGGCCGCTGCGTGCACGTGCAGCTTGGGCTGGATGATTTTTCCATCGACTTTGAACGACTCGCGTCGGCCATCACCCCGCGCACCCGGATGATCGTGCTGAACACGCCGCACAACCCGAGTGGCGCGCTGATCAGCCGTGCCGAGCTGGACCAGTTGGCGGCGCTGATTCGCGATCGCGACATCTACTTGGTCAGCGACGAAGTCTACGAACATCTGGTGTTCGATGGCGTGCCCCACGTCAGCGTGTTGAACCATGAAGAGCTGTACCAGCGCGCCTTCGTGGTCAGCTCGTTCGGCAAGACCTACCACGTCACCGGCTGGAAAACCGGCTACGTGGTCGCGCCACCGGCCCTGACCGCGGAGCTGCGCAAGGTCCATCAGTACGTGAGCTTCTGCGGCGTGACGCCGTTGCAGTTCGCCCTGGCCGACTTCATGGCCGAGCACCCGGAACACATCGACGAGTTGCCCGGTTTCTACCAGGCCAAGCGCGACCTGTTCTGTGATCTGCTGGCGCCTTCGCGTTTCAACTTCAACCGGGTGACCGGCACCTATTTCCAGTTGGTCGATTACTCGCAGATCCGCCCGGACCTCAATGACGTCGAGATGTCCCTGTGGATGACCCGCGAACATGGCGTGGCGAGCATCCCGATCTCGGTGTTCTACCAGACGCCACCGCAAGGCCAGCGCCTGGTGCGCCTGTGCTTCGCCAAGCGTGAGGAGACCCTGCGTGAAGCAGCGGCAAAACTATGCGTGATCTGAGTGCATTGCCCAACCTGAACATCGCGCTGATCCAGACCAGCCTCGCCTGGCATGACCGCCAGGCCAACCTGGAACACTTCGAGCCGCTGCTGGAGCAGGCTCGCGGTGCAGACCTGATCATCCTGCCGGAGATGTTCACCACCGGTTTTTCCATGGAATCGGAAACCCTCGCCGAGCCGGAGAACGGCCCCACCAGCAAATGGCTGCGTGCCCAGGCCGCCAGGCTCGATGCGGTGATTACCGGCAGCGTGATCGTGCAGGCCGCCGATGGCAGCCATCGCAATCGCCTGTTGTGGGCACGCCCGGACGGCGAAGTCTGGCACTACGACAAGCGCCATCTGTTCCGCATGGCAGGCGAGCACAACCACTACACCCCGGGCGAGCGCCAGGTGCAGTTCGAGCTCAAGGGCTGGCGGGTGCGACCGCTGATCTGCTACGACCTGCGCTTCCCGGTGTGGAGCCGCGACGCCCAGGACACCGACCTGTTGCTGTACACGGCGAACTGGCCAGGCGCGCGGCGTCAGCATTGGAACCGCTTGCTGCCGGCCCGGGCGATCGAAAACCTGTGTTACGTGGCGGCGGTGAACCGCATTGGCACCGACGGCAAGGGCTTTGCCTACACCGGCGACAGCCAGGTGCTGGACTTCCAGGGCGAGACCCTGCTCAGCGCCGGTGATGCCGACGGGGTGTTCAAGGTGGTGCTGGATGCGGCGCAGTTGCAGGCGTACCGGACACGGTTTCCGGCGAACCTGGATGCCGATACCTTTGAGTTCACCTGAGATTCTGGTTGCCTGACAGGCTGCCATCGCGGGCAAGCCCGCTCCCACAGGGATACAAGGTGTTCACATAACCTGTGGGAGCGGGCTTGCCCGCGATGGGGCCATCAGCATCACCCCAAAAATACAGCCCAACAAAAAGGCCCCAAGGTTCACACCCAGGGGCCTTTTGCATTACAGCGACTGCTTACGCCGCTTTCGCCTCAGTCTGGCTCAGCGAACGGTTCAGCGCGCTGAACAGTGCCTTGAAGCTGGCGGTGGTGATGTTTTCGTCGATGCCAACGCCATGCACCGCACGCTCACCATTGACCCGCAGTTCGATGTAGGCCGCTGCCTTGGCGTTGGTGCCCGCGCCAATGGCGTGTTCGTTGTAGTCCATGATTTCCACCGGTACCGGCAGGCCGGCCACCAGGGCTTCCAGGGCGCCGTTGCCCTTGCCGCGCCAGTGCAGGTTGGTCTCGCCCTGGCCCTTGCTCGACACTTCCACTTCCACAGCGCTGTGACCGTTTTCTTCCTGCAGACGATGGCTGACCAGCGCGTACGGATTGTTGGCCTGCAAGTACTCGCTGTGCAGCAAGGCGTGGATCTGCTGGGCGGTCATTTCCAGGCCCAGGCGATCGGTTTCACGCTGCACGACCTGGCTGAACTCGATCTGCATGCGACGCGGCAAGCTGATGCCGTATTCCGCTTCCAGCAGATAGGCGATACCGCCCTTGCCCGACTGGCTGTTGACGCGAATCACCGCCTCGTAGCTGCGGCCGATGTCGGCCGGGTCGATCGGCAGGTATGGCACTTCCCACAGGGCGTCCGGTTTCTGCTGGGCGAAGCCCTTGCGGATGGCGTCCTGGTGCGAGCCGGAGAACGCGGTGTGAACCAGGTCGCCGACGTACGGGTGACGTGGGTGCACCTGGATCTGGTTGCACTCTTCGACGACTTTGCGCACACCGTCGATGTCGGAGAAGTCCAGCTCAGGGTTCAGGCCCTGGGTGTACATGTTCAGTGCCACGGTGACCAGGTCGACGTTACCGGTGCGCTCGCCATTGCCGAACAGGCAGCCTTCGACGCGGTCGGCGCCGGCCATCAGGCCCAGCTCGGTGGCGGCAACGCCGGTGCCACGGTCGTTGTGGGTGTGCAGGCTGATGATCACGCTGTCACGACGGTTGATGTGACGGCCGAACCATTCGATCTGGTCGGCATACACGTTCGGGGTAGCGCATTCGACGGTGGCCGGCAGGTTGAGGATCATCTTGTGCTCAGGCGTCGGGTTCCACACTTCGATCACCGCGTCGCAGACTTCTTTGGCGAATTCCAGCTCGGTGGCGCTGAAGGTTTCTGGCGAGTATTCGAACGTCCACTCGGTTTCCGGCTGCTGGGCGGCGTATTTGACGAACAGCTTGGCCGCGCTCACGGCGATTTCCTTGATGCCGTCCTTGTCCTGGTTGAAGACGATGCGACGGAAGGAAGGGGAGGTGGCGTTGTACAGGTGAACGATGGCTTTCTTCGCCCCACGCAGGGATTCGAAGGTACGCGCGATCAGGTCTTCACGGCCCTGGGTCAGCACCTGGATGGTGGTGTCGTCCGGGATGTGGCCGTCTTCGATCAGGGTACGCACGAAGTCGAAGTCGGTTTGCGAAGCAGCCGGGAACGACGCCTCGATTTCCTTCACGCCGACCTGTACCAGGGTCTTCCAGAAGCGCAGTTTCTTCGCCGAGTCCATCGGTTCGATCAGCGACTGGTTGCCGTCACGCAGGTCGGAGCTGCACCAGATCGGCACCTCGGTGATGGTTTTCGACGGCCAGGTACGGTCCGGGAGGTCGATGGCCGGGAACGCGCGGTATTTCGAAGACGGGTCTTTGAGCATGCTCATCGGGAGAATCCTTATTGTGTGGGCCGAAAAGAGGCGGCCTGCCGGTTGGAACTGTTCTTGGGGAAAAGCGGGGGACGAGGCGACGCGATTCAGCCCGGCAGTCGTGCGCTGACGAGGCACAGGCTGCGGTGCTGGCGAAGCTGAATGAGGGTGTGAGAGGTTTTCATGCCTTCAACCCTAACCGCGAGGGGAAAGGATGGCAAGCAGTGCGAAAAAATTGGGAGAAGTTCTGCTTTTTCGGTTTTTGTCGCGATTTTATCGCGGCTTGGTGGGTTTGGGGCGGGGATGATTGCGCTGATGATCTGGCGTCCGCAATTTGAGTTTTTGGGGGAAGTTCAAGGCCTATCGCGAGCAGGCTCGCTCCCACAGGGGAGGGGGCGGGTGTACACAAAATCAGCGTTCAACGCTGATCACTGTGGGAGCGAGCCTGCTCGCGATCTTTTGCCTCAACAAAAAACTAAGGCTGAAACGCCCCAATAAAAATCGCCGGATCCACCCGCGCATCATTCAGGCTGACATTCCAATGCATATGCGGCCCGGTCGCCCGCCCGGTGGCACCGACCTTGCCCACCACAGCCCCTCGGGCCAACTGCTGGCCGACCTTCACGTCGATCTTCGACATGTGGCAGAACATGCTGATGAAGCCCTGCCCATGGTCGACGAACACGGTTTGGCCGTTGAAGAAGTAATTGCCGATGAGGATCACCTTGCCAGCGGCCGGGGTCTTGATCGGTGTGCCAGCGGGCACGGCGAAATCCAGGCCCGAGTGCGGGTTGCGTTCTTCACCGTTGAAGAAGCGACGTACGCCGAACTTGCTCGACAGCGGGCCGTTGACCGGCTTGTCCAGCAGCAGGTTGCTCGGGGTATTGGGGCTGAAGGTGCGGTAGGCGGCGATCTGCTCGGCCAGCTCGCGCTCGATGCGCTTGAGGTTGCTCTGGTCCGGGTTGACCTGCTGGGTGTTTTTCAGGGTGATGCGCTGTTCCGGGTACTTCTTGCTGCCGACGCTGAAGTTCAGAGTACGACCGCCGCTGCTGATCGACTGCACGCCTGGCTTGACCGTCAACGGCACACCGACGATGGCGCGCCAATTATTCTGTTCCTTGACCACCAGCACCGGCTTGCCCTGGTAGGAAGCGGTCGGCGCCTGCGCGGCGCTGCCCAGGTCGATCACGGCCACGCCGCCGGGCACCGGTTTGTTCAACAGGCGGGTGATGTAGCTGTCGGCATGGGCGTTGAATGTCAGGCACAACAACAGCAGCGAAGCGAAAAAACGCGGCATGGATCAGTCCAGTAAAGAAAGGGTGACGGGCGTCAGGTGGTTGTCTTCGACCCGCACTTGCAGTTCGCCTTCGCCGAGCTTGGCTTTCAGACGCTGGCCGTTGTGGGTTTGCGCGGCGTTGCGAATCGCGTTGCCGCGTTCATCCAGCAGAATGCTGTAGCCACGGCCCAGGGTCGCCAGCGGGCTGACCACGTGCAACGTCTGCATCTGCGCGTGCAACTGCTGGCGACGGTCCTTGAGCCCTTCGCGCATGGCTCGAGGCAGGCGTTCGGCGAGGCTGTCCAGGCGCTGGCGCAACATCGCCAACTGGCGTCCCGGGTGCTGCCCGGCGAGGCGGGTTTCCAGGCGGATCAGCCGTTCGCGCCGGGTGTTGAGGCTGCGTTCGAACGCGCGGCGCATGCGCATGTCCAGGTCATCCAGGCGCTGGGCCTGTTGGCGCAGGCGTTCGCCGGGGTGACGCAGGCGGCGCGAAATGCCTTCCAGGCGCAGGCGGTCGCGCATCAGGCGGTCACGCATGCGCATCACCAGCCGGCGATGCAGGCTTTCGACCCGGCGCACCAGGTCGCTGGAGTCCGGGGCCAGCAGTTCGGCGGCGGCTGATGGCGTCGGGGCGCGAACGTCGGCGACGAAGTCGCTGATCGACACGTCGGTTTCGTGGCCGACGGCGCTGACGATCGGCGTCACGCAGGCATCCACCGCACGCGCCACGGCTTCTTCGTTGAAGCACCAGAGGTCTTCCAGCGAACCGCCGCCACGGGCCAGGATCAAGGCGTCGAAACCGCGGGCGTCCGCCAGCTTTAGGGCGCGGACGATCTGCGCGGTGGCTTCGCGACCCTGCACGGCGGTGGGGATCAGCGTCAGTTGCACTTGCGGCGCACGGCGGCGGAACACGCTGATGATGTCGCGGATCACCGCGCCGGTGGGCGAGCTGATGATGCCGATGCGTTGCGGGTGCGCCGGCAGCGGCACCTTGCGTTCGGCGCTGAACAGGCCTTCGGCGCTGAGTTTTTCCTTCAGGGCATCGAAGGCCAGGCGCAGCGCGCCGTCACCGGCAGGCTCGACGGTGTCGAGGATCAACTGATAGTCGCCACGCCCTTCGAACAGCGAAACCTTGCCGCGCACCTTCACCGCCAGGCCATCCTTCAACGCCTGGCGCACGCGCTGGGCGTTCTGGCGGAACAGGGCGCAGCGCACCTGGGCGCCGCTGTCCTTGAGGGTGAAATACACATGGCCGGACGCCGGGCGGGCGAGGTTGGAGATTTCGCCTTCGACCCAGATATTGCTGAACACGTCTTCGAGCAACACCCGCGCGCGGCCGTTGAGCTGGCTGACAGTCAGGACTTCCCGGTCAAGGCCGAGTCTTGCAAAGGGATCTTTAATCATGGGCGCAGTTTAAAGGCTTTCGCCGATCCGAGGCTAACGCAAATCCTGTAGGAGCGAGCTTGCTCGCGATGGCGATGTATCAGGCGAATGATGTATTGGCTGACACAACCCATCGCGAGCAAGCTCGCTCCTACAGGATTCGGTGAACGGGTACAGTAGGCGCCGAACTCAAGGAAGACACCCAATGAATCTGTTCGAACTGTTACAGCAATGGCCCTTCGGCCTGACGGACTGGCTGGTGATCGGCCTGGGCATTGCCCTGGCCTACATCGTGTTCGGCATCGCCGGTTTCGGCACCGCGCTGGTGGCCGGGCCGATCCTGATCCTGTTCATGCCGCTGTCGAAAATCGTGCCGCTGCTGGTGCTGCTGGATTTCATTGCGGCGTTCGGCAACCTGTTGCCCTCGCGCCGGGATGTGGCGCGGTCGGAGTTGCTCAGGCTGCTGCCGTGCATGGCGATCGGCTGTACGCTGGGGGTGATTTTCCTGCTCAACCTGCATTCCGATGTGTTGCTGCTGTTGATGGGGCTGTTCATCAGCGCCTATGCGATCTACAGCCTGTGGGTGAAAAGCCGTCCGAGCCAGCTTTCTGCGGCGTGGGCGGTGCCGATGGGCACCGTGGGCGGGATGTTTGGCGCGTTGTTCGGCAGTGGCGGCTTTCTCTATGCGATCTACCTCAACAGCCGCTTGTCGAAGGACGCCGCGCGGGCGACCCAGAGCGCCCTGATCAGTTGCAGCACGGTGGTGCGCCTGAGCCTGTTCGTCGTCGCGGGCGTGTATGCCGAGCTACGCTTGTTGGTGTTGGCGGTGTGCTTGCTGCCGGCCATGGCGCTGGGTTTGTGGATCGGCCGGCGGCTGACCATGCGCCTGTCCCGCGAGGCGTTCGTGCGGCTGGTCACCTGGCTGGTGCTGGCCAGCGGGATTGCCTTGATCGGGCGGTACCTGAGCACTTGACCTGTGGGTGTCAGGGATTAAGCTGCCGGCCATCTTTTTACTCTGTAGGAGCGAGCTTGCTCGCGATGCGGTGGATCAGCCAGCACATCTTTGACTGACCCACCGCCATCGCGAGCAAGCTCGCTCCTACAGGGGAAGCGGTATTTTCAGTATTTGTGCAGGCTCACCCCATGAACTCCCAAAGCATCATCGTCCCGAAAATCTCCACCCTGCCGGTCCACGAACCCCGGGCCCGGGCGATCGTGCGCTGGCTGGTGCGCAAGAACATCGTCGAGGAGCAACTGAGCACCTGCGGGCGCACCGGCAACCGCATGGGCCATGCCATCGCCGAGGGTGCGCGGGCGGTGGTGCTGCACCCCGAGGCGCTGCCATTCGGCGAGCCGATCAATGGCCTGGAGATCATCACCAAGCGCTGCATCTATACGCCAGCCAAGGGTTTTCTGGGGGAGGCGGGCTGCGCCGAATGTCGCCAGGAGGTCGGCGAAGCGCTGTTCGAAAGCCTGGAAGACTGGATGCCGGGGCGCACCGACAACTTCACCTGCCCCGAATGCGGCCATGAAGACGACATCAACGGGTTCCTGTTCCTGCAGGAATGCGGGTTTTCCAACCTCGGTTTCATCTTCAACAACTGGGCCGAGGCCGGGTTCAAGCAGGCCTTTCTCGACGAGTTTGCCGATTGGCTGGACCAGCCCGTCAGTTGCGTCAGGGTCGAGCTTTAGCCGGCGCTTTTGCCGGGGAAAAGCTCCGTCGATCACCGCATCGCTCATAGACAGAGTTTTACATTGAACCGCGCGGGGTGTCTGTCTATAATGGCGCGCTTCCATTTTCCCGCTCGGGAGCCCCCGCGATGCTGCGTATCAGCCAAGAAGCTCTGACATTCGACGACATTCTCCTCGTGCCCGGTTATTCCGAGGTGCTTCCTAACGAAGTCAGTCTGAAAACCCGCCTTACCCGTGGCATCGAGCTGAACATTCCTCTGGTTTCTGCCGCCATGGACACCGTCACTGAAGCCCGTCTGGCAATCGCCATGGCTCAGGAAGGTGGTATCGGCATTATCCACAAGAACATGACCATCGAGCAGCAAGCTGCCGAAGTGCGCAAGGTCAAGAAGTTCGAAGCCGGTGTCGTCAAGGATCCGATCACCATCGAGGCAGACGCCACGGTACGTGACCTGTTCGAACTGACCCGCCTGCACAACATTTCCGGCGTTCCGGTGCTGCACGATGGCGACCTGGTCGGCATCGTCACTTCCCGTGACGTGCGTTTCGAAAGCCGCCTGGACGCCAGCGTCCGCGACGTGATGACGCCCAAAGAGCGTCTGGTCACGGTTAAGGAAGGCGCGAACAAGAACGACGTTCGCGAGCTGCTGCACAAGCACCGCATCGAACGCGTACTGATCGTCGACGACAAGTTCGCCCTCAAGGGCATGATGACCGTCAACGACATCGAAAAAGCCAAGGCTTACCCGCTGGCCAGCAAGGACGACCAAGGTCGCCTGCGCGTAGGCGCTGCCGTCGGTACCGGTAAAGACACCGGTGACCGCGTTGCCGCCCTGGTCAATGCCGGCGTGGACGTGGTGGTGGTCGACACCGCACACGGTCACTCCAAGGGCGTGATCGACCGCGTTCGCTGGGTCAAAGAGAACTTCCCTGAAGTGCAGGTCATCGGCGGCAACATCGCCACCGGCGCTGCCGCCAAGGCCCTGGCCGAAGCGGGCGCTGACGCGGTCAAGGTCGGTATCGGCCCTGGCTCGATCTGCACCACCCGTATCGTCGCCGGTGTCGGCGTCCCGCAAATCAGTGCCATCGCTAACGTCGCCGCTGCCCTCGAAGGCACCGGCGTGCCGTTGATCGCCGACGGCGGCATCCGTTTCTCCGGTGACCTGTCCAAGGCCATCGTAGCCGGTGCTTCCTGCGTGATGATGGGCTCGATGTTCGCCGGTACCGAAGAGGCGCCGGGCGAAATCGAACTGTTCCAGGGCCGTTCGTACAAGGCTTACCGTGGCATGGGTTCGCTGGGCGCCATGTCCCAGGCTCAAGGCTCCTCCGACCGTTACTTCCAGGACTCCTCGGCCGGCGCCGAGAAACTGGTTCCGGAAGGCATCGAAGGCCGTGTGCCTTACAAGGGCACCCTGAGCGCGATCATCCACCAGTTGATGGGCGGCCTGCGTTCCTCGATGGGCTACACCGGTAGCGCCAACATCGAGCAGATGCGCACCATCCCTGAATTCGTGCGGATCACCGGCGCTGGCATGGCCGAGTCCCACGTACACGACGTACAGATCACCAAGGAAGCGCCAAACTACCGCGTAGGTTGAGCCTTCCAGCAAAAAGTTAACGACCGGGGCTGTTTTATTCAGCCCCGAGTTGTTTCTGAATCATCTGAATGACTTAGACGAGACTGAATCATGGCCCTCGATATTCACGCTCACCGCATCCTGATCCTCGACTTCGGTTCCCAGTACACCCAGCTGATCGCCCGCCGCGTGCGTGAAATCGGCGTGTACTGCGAACTGCATCCGTTCGACATGGACGACGAAGCGATCCGCGAATTCGCGCCGAAGGGGATCATCCTCGCCGGCGGCCCGGAGTCGGTACACGTGGCCGACAGCCCGCGCGCGCCACAGGCGGTCTGGGACCTGGGCGTACCGGTCTTCGGTATCTGCTACGGCATGCAGACCATGGCCGAGCAACTGGGTGGCAAGGTCGAAGGTTCCGAGCTGCGTGAGTTCGGCTACGCCCGTGTCGACGTGGTCGGCAAGAGCCGCCTGCTCGACGGCATCGAAGACCACGTCGACGCCGACGGCCTGTTCGGCCTGGACGTGTGGATGAGCCACGGTGACAAGGTCACCAAAATGCCTGGCGACTTCCACATCCTGGCCAGCACCCCGAGCTGCCCGATCGCCGGCATGTTCAGCGACGAGCGCGCTTACTACGGCGTGCAGTTCCACCCGGAAGTGACCCACACCAAGCAGGGCGGTCGCATCCTGTCGCGTTTCGTCCTCGACATCTGCGGCTGCGAAGCCCTGTGGACCCCATCGAAAATCGCTGAAGACGCCATCGCCCAGGTGCGCGCCCAGGTCGGCACCGACAACGTGCTGCTGGGTCTGTCCGGCGGTGTCGACTCCTCGGTGGTTGCCGCGCTGCTGCACAAGGCCATCGGCGACCAGCTGACCTGCGTCTTCGTCGACAACGGCCTGCTGCGTCTGCACGAAGGTGAGCAAGTGATGGCCATGTTCGCCGAGAACATGGGCGTCAAGGTGATCCGCGCCAACGCTGAAGACCAGTTCCTCAACAACCTGGCCGGCGAAGCCGACCCGGAGAAGAAGCGCAAGATCATCGGCCGTACCTTCATCGACGTGTTCGATGCCGAATCCTGCAAGCTGGACAACATCAAGTACCTGGCCCAGGGCACCATCTACCCGGACGTGATCGAGTCGGCTGGCGCGAAAAGCGGCAAGGCCCACGTGATCAAGTCGCACCACAACGTGGGCGGCCTGCCGGAAGAGATGAACCTGAAACTGGTCGAGCCACTGCGCGAACTGTTCAAGGACGAAGTCCGTCGTCTGGGCCTGGAACTGGGCCTGCCGTACGACATGGTCTACCGTCACCCATTCCCGGGCCCGGGCCTGGGCGTGCGCATCCTCGGTGAAGTGAAGAAGGAATACGCCGACCTGCTGCGTCGCGCCGACCACATCTTCATCGAAGAACTGCGCAAGGCCGACTGGTACCACAAGGTCAGCCAGGCGTTCGTGGTGTTCCAGCCAGTGAAATCGGTCGGCGTGGTCGGCGACGGCCGTCGTTACGCCTGGGTCGTGGCCCTGCGTGCCGTGGAAACCATCGACTTCATGACCGCCCGCTGGGCCCACCTGCCATACGAACTGCTGGAAACCGTCAGCGGCCGTATCATCAACGAAATCGAAGGCATCTCGCGCGTAACGTATGACGTGTCGAGCAAGCCGCCGGCGACGATTGAGTGGGAGTGATTGGATGTCCGGCACTGACCGGCATCAACTAGTAAGAAACACCCTGAAGCCCGCGTAACTGCGGGCTTTCGGCTTTTTGGGTCTGGCAATTTCTGGCAGCTCTGTGCATGCCAAGCACCGTGTTTGTGTGGCATGGTACGGTGCATTAACTGAGCCCAATGCCGTGCTTGGTGCTCGATACCATGTCGCCTTAGTAGGTAAGGGCATGGTATCAAATCTCATGCTTCGCCCGGTTTTATTGGGTTTTAACGTGGTGTATGAGTGATTTTCTGAGCATGGTATTTTTTACGTGGAATCCGCGACTGCCATGCTTAATGATACCAAGCTGCGTAACCTCAAACCGAAAGAAAAACTCTACAGGTGAACGATCGTGACGGGTTGTACGTGGCCGTCACCGCTGCAGGTCCCATCTCATTTCGCTACAACATATGCAGATTTAGTTTTTGACTTGTGCTCCTACTTTATATCTTAAAAAAGCAGCAGATTGGCCTTCGATGAAAAGTTTCAAACTTAAAATTCTGGTTGTGGGATCTTTTTCTTCTATCCAGTCAAGGCATAGTTTTAGCACGTGCCAAGCGGTAGGAATGTCAATTTCGTTATTGTTTAGCGGCATTGAGAAATCATGCTTAATGCATGTTTTTGATTGAAGGTGTTCAAACTGACAGCGTATTAATGTGTTTTCCGCGAGATGCTCTACGGCTCTTGATTTGGTATATGCCCAGACTCCGAGCTCAAGCGTGAAAAGTTCAAGTCCCGTTTTTATGTCTTCTGCCTCAAGCCTTACAGTGTCTGCTAGTTGACCTCCGCCTTCGCAGGAGTTTAAGGCATTTACGACGGTGGCTCTACAGAGGTTACTTGAAATCACTGTAACAGGGTAACTCATCTCAAGAGACAACGCTGGTGCCCGTTCTAGACGAGTTGTCGCCACTTTAATGTTTGATTCATAGCCGGTATCAATCGATATTTTTCGAAATTTCTCTAGGGTTTCAGGTGCATAGATATCATCTAAGGACTCTGTAAGTACGATGCCGCCTACAACTGCGCTAAGGAATCTGGCGGGCGCTTCGTACTCGTCTTGCTGGTTTGGGTTCCAGCGCTGTGAGCTTTTCAGAGAATGGTGTCTAAGCTTACCTCGCAATAGGATGATAAGATTGATCTTTTCTTTTAGTGTTGTACATGTGTTGAATAAGTTTTTCAGGTGTTCCGAATCGGTGATCTGTTTGTCTTTTATTTCTAGAATTGATTGTTCCAAATGGTTGCAAAAGACTTTGTTCTTGGATAGCAAGTCCACTTGTTGTGCGCTTTTGGTTTTGCCGTCACAATAGCGAGTTTCTAAAAAAAGAAACATTTGATTGTATGAGTCGATGTATCGACCTGCCTCATAGGCGATACGGCCCTCGCGAAAGTGAGAAGTCGATTCGATGCGAAACTCATCAATGCTGCCAACGCAGAATGATCTACCTATCTGTTCGAAATCACAACATTTATTCATTGCGTTATTTTCAAAGCTACGAAATGATTTTATATGAATTTGACTTTGCTCTGATGGATTTTCCGCAATGAATCGCATCTCGTAGCTATCGAAGTCTAAATCAAATAGCTGCTGGCTGATAACTACGGCTTGCCAGTTTAATACCTTTTTCAAAGCGATTTTTAGAAACTTATCGCCTCTCATGTTTATTTGAGGTACACCCGATTTTTTTGCAGGTCGCACAATTTGGGGGGCGTTCTCGATGGCTATATTGGGGAAAGAAACACATACGTTCTGAACGATATTGTCTTTTCGCTCTAGAGTAAATATGACGTCATCAATCTTTATTGGCCAACTTTCCATAACCTCAACATAATTTTTTACGCTGAAAGCAATCGTGATGATCATGGTGTTCATCCTTGATAGTTGAATGCGTGTTTGCAAAGTGGGATGTTACCGCCTTTGCCCGAGTGATCGCACCTTTCTTGCCACCATGCTTTGAGGCACACGTGTGATCATGCTCGCGCTAGGTCAGAGTGGTCATCTGTCGGATGGGCGCGGCCCGTGCTACCTTTTGCGGAGAGTCGGCGCGATGACATTGGTAGGGGCACATGGAACTGAGTGCGTTAAAGAAACGGCTGCAGAAACACCTTGGTGACGGCCTGGTGTTGGTCATTGGCTCCGGATTGTCTTGCGCGGAAGGTGTGCCTGGGATGGGCCCGCTTGGGCGGCATCTCGTCACGCATATTCCTGCGAACCTTTCTCCAGACGATAACAAGCTGTGGGAGGATATCTATCCTCTCATTGAAACTGATGGGTTGGAGGCAGCCTTGCTAAGGCATGCTCCAACGCCATCCCTTGAGGCCGCTATTGTTCAGAGCACAGGCGATTTTATTGCTTCTGCCGAAGCGCGCATTATTTCCGAGGTATTCAGCAACACGAGAACTCTTCGCCTGACAAGCCTTATCCCCCATTTGTTGAAGCCGGATACAGGCATTCCAATCGTTACGACAAATTATGACCGTCTTGTCGAACTTGCATGCGAGGAGGCCAAACTAGGGGTCGATACGATGTTCTCCGGCCATTTCGCCGCGCGGCTTGATCCTCAGGATAGCTACTGGAGCTTCTGCCGTAGCGTCAAGCTAGTGGGCAAGCATGTGCGGTATAACTTCGCTTCGAAGGCAAACGTTTTCAAACCGCACGGCAGCCTTGACTGGTATCACCGCGAAGGCAATCCGGTACGCTACGCTGGATCACTGCCACTTCCTCGACTCATCATTACGCCAGGTCTAAACAAATTCAGAAGCGGTTACGAAAGTCCGTTCGATAAGCATCGTGAAAAAGCAAACGATGCTATCGACAAGGCTCGCTATTTTCTCATTATTGGGTATGGCTTTAACGATGATCACTTAGAAACTCATCTGACCCCTCGTATCAAGTCAGGAGTGAAGACGGTGATTTTAACGTTTTGGCTATCTCCAAAGGCGCGTGCATTGGCCTTTGAGAACAAGAATGTGATTGCGGCAGAGCTGCATCAAGAGGGTGACACTGTCGGTACCCACTTCATCATCGATGGAACGGAAAAATTTTATCCCAATATTGATTTTTGGGATCTAGACGGATTTGTGAAAGGAGTTCTATCCGTATGACTGGTGCAGCGCTCGACTTTACAGATAACGACCAAATTGGACGCGTTGCCGGTGTCGACACCAGCCGCGTAGCCATTGACGTCACCAACTCCGAAATGCTGACCCGCGTTGGTATTGGGCAGCTTATTGCGATTAGAGGCGTAACGCAGGCTGAGTTCCTAATCGCAATGGCTGATCGGGTTACCCGCTCACTCCGTGAGGAGCTTCCTGACCCCGCAGATGGTGAGTTCGGAACGCTGACAGTTTCGCCTTCTGATCATATGCAAGCTTTTGTCATTGGCACATATCGAACGGTTGATGGCGACAAACCCGACACCTTTAAGCGAGGGGCAGATAGCTTCCCTCAAATTGATCGGGAGTGCTTCGTCATCGAAGCAGCCAATCTGCAACGGTTTATGGGCATCCTGGGTGCAGGCCTCTCGGAGAACGAACGCTTAAAGCTCGGCACGTTCGTCGCCGACCGGAGCGCGGAAGCTATAGCGAGCGGCGACAAATTTTTTCAACGGCATGCTGCGATTCTCGGCAGTACCGGGTCAGGAAAAAGCTGGGCGGTTGCGCTTATTCTTGAAAGGGCAGCCAAACTCAAGTTTCCCAACATAGTGGTTTTCGACATGCATGGCGAATATCAACCACTTGCAGACAGAAGCAAAGGCGGATTTGCACAGCGGTTTCGCATCGCCGGACCTGGCGATTTAGCCGCGCCCAAGGATGATGCGTTGTTCCTCCCATATTGGCTGCTAAACCGCGATGAAATGCTGTCGATGGTCTTAGACCGAAGCGATCAGAACGCCCCCAACCAAGCCTCTCGCTTTACCCGCCACGTGCGTGAACTAAAGGGAATGACCCTCGATGATTCGGGTAAGGCCAAGGTTAAAGAGACCTTCACAGTCGATTCGCCGATCCCTTATGCCGTAGCGGATTTAGTCGCTCGTTTGAAGGTCGACAATACGACGAAAGGGATTGGGGCTAAAGGCGCCGCTGTAAAAGGCGAATGGGAAGATAAGCTGACGCGTTTCATCTCCCGGCTCGTGGCAAAGCTTGACGATCGCCGATACGGCTTTATGTTCTCGCCACCACCGGAGTCATTGGATTACGGATGGCTCGCCAAGCAGATCGTGAAACTGCTTCGCGCCGACTCAAATAACGGCATTAAGATTATTGATTTCTCCGAGGTACCGGCTGATGTGCTTCCGGTTGTCACCGGGACTCTGGCCCGGCTGCTTTATGACGTCCAGTTTTGGATGAGCGCGGATGCCCGCACACCGATCACATTGCTTTGCGATGAGGCGCACCTCTATTTGCCAGTTAAGGATGATGCTGACGTGGTTCAGCGACAGGCCCTATGGTCATTTGAACGCATCGCTAAGGAAGGTCGGAAGTATGGTTTCTCTTTACTTGTAGTGAGCCAGAGGCCATCTGATGTCAGCCGCACGATTCTGTCTCAGTGTAATAATTTCTTAGCTCTCAGGTTGACGAATGACAGCGATCAGAATGTCATCAAGAGGCTTATGCCAGATTCTTTAGTTGGCTTGACGGCCATGCTTCCTCTGCTCGACACGGGCGAAGCCCTCCTGCTGGGTGATGCTGTACTTCTCCCGACGCGGATCAAACTGGATCAACCTCAAGTGAAACCTGACAGCGCAACACGAGATTTTTGGAGGGAATGGGGCGCGCTCATGCCGGACGAAAAGCTCCTAGAGGCAGCTGTAGAGTCGTTGCGCAGTCAGTCGCGGGCAGGTGGCTAGTTTTTCCCTTGCCCCACTATATGCGAAAGTTAACTTATCGCCTGTGTGTTCCCTTGGGCGTCGTTTAGCACTGGATTCAAATTTTCTGCGGACCGAACATGCACCGAGTTATCGATGCTTTTCTCGCTTATAACGAGCGTGAGAAGGCAATTGTAGAACCTATCGCACAATGGCTTACTAACCATAAGGTGCAGACGCATTTCTTTGCGCGCGATAAGCAGTATGGGGAGCCTATCGACGACACCGAAAACTTGGACGAGGCCGCAACAGTGATTGCGTTCCTAGGTAGCGAGGGCTGGGGTGAGAACCACCTGCGGCTTGTCGAACGGGCGCTAAAAATGAACAAGCCCGTGTTCCCTGTCCTTATCGGCGATACCAGTCCCATTGAACGCGACATGGCGCAGGGGCTATTTGTTAAATTTCAGTGGCTCGACTTGCGTATGGGAGAACTGGAGCCGCTGGAAAAGCTCCTGCCGTTGATACTCGATGTTTCGGACCAATATGATCCGGATGTCAACACCGAGATCGGCATGCTGGTCTCCGGCCACGACAACCGCAGGCAAGTGGCGCTCGACAGGCTTATGGAGCGAGCCAAGAGCAAGCGCGCGCTGATCTCTGCTAAGTTGCGAGAAGAGCTGGCACGACAAGGAACCAGCGTACCAACGTCATCGTCGTCGGGCGAGCGTTCTTCCGATCCGAGTGCCGCAGCGCGGAGCTGGCTGCGCGTGGCCCTAATTCATTGCGATCCCGAGAGCCCGCAGACGCGTGAGATCGCGCTGCGTGACATCATGCCGGATGCGGAGCCAGCGGAATTCGCAAGATTCTGGAGCCTTGCGGCAGCGCGGCGAGCGAGTGCGTCATATCTACCTGCCCTTGCTGAAAAGGCCGCAGTTGATCAGACAACGAGCGTCAGCTTTGCCGGTGTGGCGATGTTGAATCCAGGCTCTCCCAAAGTGCTGAACCTTTTTAAAGCCGCGTTCCGCAACGGCAACCATTGGACAATACGAGGCGTTCTGCGTGCCTTGCGAATCGTCCACGTTCCCGAAGTCATTGGCGATGTCTGCGCGCTCGCGGCCGGCCAGAACCGGGCGGAAGTGCCGATGTACGACGTCTTCTGTGCGCTAGCCACGCCCGAGGCTGCCACCCTTGCGGCGCCGCTTCTTGCGGCAACGCCAGGGATCGATGCAGTCGTTGATCGGGTCATCGAGGCCGCCTACGATGCAAACTACTCGGTAGCCCGCGATTTTTCCATGTTCCTCGCAACGCTCGATGCGACACGATCCCGTGACATTCTGAATGAGCGATCCAGAAACCCACAGGTCCGCACATTAGCGCAACGCCTGCTGGAAGGCATGGACTCTGTACCCGGAACTGCAGAGGAACCCTACCACCTTCCGGGGTTCGCCGCCGATACGATCGACGAACAGAACGACCAACTTGGCATCCAGGCCGAGGTGCAAACTCTGGCCGCTATCATTACGGCGCGAGATGTAACGCCCCCGCTCGCGATAGGCCTCTTCGGTGAATGGGGCTCAGGCAAAAGCTTTTTCATGTCGCAGATGCGCAAGACTGTGAATATGCTCGCTCAACGTCCACCGCAGCAGATCGCGTCACCGTATTGTTCTGAAGTCGTACAGATCACATTCAATGCGTGGCATTACGCCGAGACCAATTTGTGGGCCAGCCTGGTCAGCGTTATCTTCGAAAAGCTTGCTATTCACGTTTTCGGAGGCACGCCTACTGAACTTCAGCAGGCCCAGCTGTTCTCTGAGCTGGCAACTGCCAAGGCGTTGACAGACGAGGTGCGTGCGGAAGAGAGACGCGCCAGCGAGCAGTTGCAGGAAGAGGAGGACCGGCTTGACGTGCTGCGCAAGGAGAGACTGACGGAGGAGCAGAAGCTCGCGAAGTTCACCCCGACCTACCTGATCGACTTGCTCGACGACAGCGCTCTGAAAAAAAAGGCCGAACAGGCATTTGAACAGCTGGGCCTGCCTGTAGTGCTCGACCGAGTTGATGATTTCAAGCACGCAGTGGCGGACGCTGGCAAGCTTTCCAGCCAAACCGTTGCATTGCTCAAGGTGTTATCCGCCAAGGGCCGCAGTCCGCTGTATTTGACCTTGTTCGTCGCGGCGCTGGCGGTGCCCGCCGCTGGTTATGCTGTCCATGAGTTGCTCCCATCCGAGAACAAGCTGTTCACAGCGATCGGGACTGTATTCGGGGGCGTAGTGACGTTCGCGACCGCGGCCATCGAGATTGTCCGGCGCGGCATGAAAGAGGTGAACGTAATCCTGGCCCCCGTCATGGAGGCAAGGAAAAAGGCTGACGCGGAACTCGAGAGGATCCGGACGGAACCTGCGGATGTCGAACTCACGCTCGCGGCCAAAGTCGAGGTGTTAAAGGTGAAGGAGCAGGATGCGCGACGCCGCGTGGCCGACGCTGCTGCACGCGTGGCTGCCACCGAAGAACGCCTGCGCGAGCTGAAAGAAAGTCGTGACTTAGCCCGCTTCATTGCCGACCGCCATGATTCGGCCGATTATCGCAAGCACTTGGGCATCGTGTCCCTCGTGCGCCAGGATTTCGAAGCGCTTTCGGAGCGGATTCGGAACCACGGAACAGCGGCCGACGGCGGGCGCAAAGTCGAACGCATCGTCCTGTACATCGATGATTTGGACCGATGCCCGGCTTCGCAGGTCGTCAACGTCCTGCAGGCGGTGCATCTGCTGCTCGCTTATCCGCTGTTCGTCGTCGTAGTCGGCGTCGATTCACGTTGGCTGACGAATTCGCTCACCATGCACTACAAAGAGCTCGGCGCGGCGTTTACCGAAGCGCCGGAGGCAGCAGCTAGCCCCAAACACTATCTCGAAAAGATTTTCCAGATTCCGTATTCGCTCCGTCCGATGAATGCGGCGGGCTATAGCAAGCTGGTGGGCGAACTCACGGCGGGCGACAAGCGCGTGCCTGTGGCACATCTAGCCGCCGCGGCTGCTCCTTCGTCCGGTCCGGCAGTCGGGCAGTCTTCTATGCTGGCGTCCGCCGCGATTGGGTCCGAGTCCACTCCCGATGCCACCGTGACCGCGCAGCAGTCGGCACTGGCACCGGAACCAGCAGCGGTCGAGGAGCGCGCACTGATTATCCACGGCTGGGAGGAGTCGTTTGCCGCGAGCCTCTACCCGCTGATACCCTCGCCGCGCGCTGCTAAGCGGCTGGTCAATGTCTATCGCGTGCTGAAGGCGGGCGTTGGCGGCGTCCAGTTACAGGCGTTTGAGGGCACGGAGACAGCGCCTGGCCAGTTTCAGATCCCGTTGCTTTTGCTGGCCATACAGATCTGCGACGCTCCCGCGGCGGCAGCTTGGTTCTTTGACCTGATGGCCGAGCAGAGGCAGCGTAATTCTCTGGAGCAGGCCTTCAGAAGTACCGCTACGGTGCCCTGCCGCGAGCGGTTGTGGCAGCGAATCCAACACATCGTCATGGAGGACAGCTTCCCGAAGGAAGCCGCCTTGCTGAAGTACTGGATCCCGCTGGTTGGCAGCTTTACGTTCGAGACGCGCTCCATTGTCTGATTAAGACGTTCACCGTGGGGCGTATTACGGGACGAACCAAGGTGATTCGGTTGGTCATCTGAGGGATGGTATCGTGAATGGTATAGGCTTATGGTGAGTCGTAAAAATTCCAATTAATACATGATGTTATTATATGCATTGATAATAGGTGGGAATAAGCCTGCGCCTCTGAAGGGCCTGTGCTGACTAAAAAAGCCCGCTGAGTGCGGGCTTTTTTGCATCTTGCATTTGTCACCTTGCGAAGCCGGCACATCTTATTACAAGCCGACTCCTGCAACGCGGGCGAGTGGGTAAGGCGGAGCCGACACTGTCGATGGCTCGATGTATCTTGCCTTTCAGTGTGCTACCTTGTGAGCAGAAATTGATCAAACCGTTTGGGGTACTTAAGCCATGAGCCACAAGCTGAACACCTATGGCGTATCCATAGTAGAGAGGCCAAAAATTAAAGCCACCAAGAAGCTGGACTTGGGTGGCGACTTGGGTAAGCAGATCTTTTATTCAGAAACCAAGCTCGTTCTCAGAACTCACAAGAAGACTTTTCAGAAGCTGGCTGACATGTAATGGAATTGATCCTCTTTCCATTTGAACGAGTCATTGAGATAAACACTCAGATCTTGATCTACCGAGCCGGGCTTGAAGGGCGCGGTAAATATTCCGATCTTGCAAGGTGCGCTGGCACGAATCGACAATGCTATCGCCTATAATGGCCTCGATGATATATTTGAAATTGCTGCCAAGTACACCTCCAGTATTGCGCGAGGCCATGCGCTGCCTGATGCTAACAAGCGAACGGGGCTTGCAGTCGGCTTGGAGTATCTTTCGCTAAACGATTATGAAGTTACAATAGACAATGATCTGCTAGCGGATGCCGTTAGGGATTTGGTCATCGGCGATATCAATGAGCCTGATTTCGCTGATATTCTTTACTCCTGTTTCATCGCGTCTAAAAATCAGATCTAGAACTAGTAAGGCCCATCACGTTTACTTGCTGGGTTCGCCGAGATCTGATGAGGCAATGCCTGAGCCTTTCCAAACTGATCGATCATATGTGACTGAGTTGCTGGCTGAAGTCGTAAGTGATGGCCATGCAGATTAATTGTCCGTCTCCCCTGAAACTTTTGCTATCGGCGGTTTTTTATCCGGTATGCCCATACGTGCCAAGTTGATGATCGCTTGGTTTACGGATTGAAGAAAAGGGTCACTCGGAGTGACTGTTTTTGTGAGCTCGTAAACCGCTAGACAACAAGGGCGCCCGAAGGCGCCCTTGTTGCATCGAGATAATTCAAAGCCCTCAGCGCATCATCGCCGCAGCAGAACCGTGATGGCTTTGCCCCCGCACCGCCAAAACCACCACCAACATCCCCAAACCACACACGGCCGCCGAGATGATGAACGCGACGTTGTAGCCGCCACCGTACTGCACGACAAGCCCGGTCAGGGTGGGAGCGATGATGCCGGCGAGGTTGGCCAGCAGGTGGACGAAGCCGCCGGTGCCGCCGACGCGGTTTTTCGGCACGATGTCCTGGATCAGCGCCCAGCAGATTTGCGGGGTGACGAACAGGAAGACGCTGGAGACGGTGATGCAGGCCACGGCCATACCGAGCGAGGTCACCTGGGTGGTGATCAGTACGCAGGTGGCGGCGACGCCCAGGCCGATGGTGAGCATGACCTTGCGGGCGAGGATCACGTTGTTGAGCTTTTTGGTCAGGGCATCGGTGAGGAAGCCGCCGCCGAGGAAGCCTACGGCAGCGCCGAGCCACGGGATCACGCCGATGATGCTCATGCTCTTGATGTCCAGGTGCTGGTAGTCCATCAGGTAGCTGGGCAGCCAGGTGAGGAAGAAGTACAGCACGTAGTTGAAGCAGAAGAATGCCGTCGCCACCGCCAGCACCGGGGCGGAGAAGATGTAGCTGAACAGGCTGCGGCCTTCTTCAACGTTTTCCACCAGCACTTCTTCGCGGCCGGCGCGGATCAGTTCGCGTTCGGCCTGCGAGACGCTTGGGTGTTGGTCCGGGGTGTCCTTGAAGATCATCAGCCAGGCCAGCAGCCACAACGCGCCCAGCACGGCGATGACCACGAAGGAAATGCGCCAGCCGAAGTTGAACGCCACCAGGCCGACGATCGGGCCGGCCAGGGCGGCGCCCAGGGGTTGTCCGCAGTTGGTGAAGCCCAGCGCCCGCCCGGCTTCCTGGCGCGGGAACCAGTTGGTGATGGCCTTGTTGGTGGTGGTGCCCATCGGCCCTTCGCCCATGCCGAACAGCACGCGGAAGATCAGCAGTTGCAGGTAACCGGTGATGACCGCGGTCAGGCCGCAGAACACCGACCAGCTGCCAGCGGCCCAGGCGAAGACTTTTTTCGGCCCGTACTTGTCCGCCGCCCAGCCGCCGATGAAGCACAGCGCGCAATAGCCGAAGAAGAACGAACTGAAGATGAAGCCCATTTGCGCATCGTCGATGTGCAATTCGGTCTTGAGCAGTGGCGCGACCACCGAGAGGGCCGCGCGGTCCAGGTAGTTGAGCATGCCGGCGAAAAACAGCAGACCGGCAATGTTCCAGCGGTAATAGCCTTTCATTCTTTTATGGCCTTTATTATTGACAGAAAACGGGTAGTGCTCAGTCGATCAAGGTACGTTCCAGGCAGTAGTCTTCGATCACTTGCAGATCCGGGTTGAAGCCAAGGCCCGCGGCAGTCGGCAGTTCCATGCGGGGTTTGAAAGCCAGGGCAGGGTAGAGCAGGCGCTCGAACTCGATGAACGGCACTTCCACCGCCACGTCTTCGGGCAGCAACGTGCACAGGTGCGCCACGGCGAGAAGGCCAGGGCCGAAGTAGAAGCAGTGCGGCACGACCTTCACACCATGTTGCTGGCCCAGGGCGAACACCTGGAGCATGGCGCCGATGCCACCGATTTTCGCCACGCTGGGTTGCACCACATCGACTGCCTGTTGTTCGAGCAGGGTCTTGATGCCCTGCACCCCGGCGGCGTTTTCACCGGCGGACAACGGCACGCCCTGGCGGCGCACTTGTGCCAGGCCGGCGACGTCATCGGGTGGCCAGACGGGTTCTTCCAGCCAGGTCAGTTGCAGTGGTTTGAGGCGTTCGGCGATGTCGCTGGCCTCGGTCACGGACCACGGGCAGTTGACGTCCACCATCAACTCGCCGGCAGATACGGGCAGGGCCCTGCGCGCGGCGGCAATCGCCTCGACGTGGGTTTCGTGCAGCTTGATCTTGCGAAAGCCCAGATCGCGGGCGCGGCTGACCTGGCGATACACCTCGTCCGGATCGTTGCCGTAGCTGACCAGGCTGGCGTACAGCTCCAGCGTGCGCGGCGTGCCACCCAGCAGTTGATGCAGCGGAACGCCGGCGACCTGGGCAGCGAGGTCCCACAGGGCGATGTCGATGCCGGAAAGGGCGTAGACCATCGCGCCGGTCGAGCCAAAGCCGTGGACGGCGCGGCGGACCTTTTCCATCGTCTGCTCGCGGTCGGCCAGCGAAGTACCAATGAACATCGGGCCGACCACGGCGGTCAGCGCCTGGAACGTCACCGGGTTGGAGCCGTGGCCGAATGCTTCACCCCAGCCCACCAGGCCCGTGTCTGTGGTGACTTTGAGCATCAGGCTCTGCATGCGCTGATGGCTTGGCGAGGCGGCATTGAACGCGTCGTCATCCTTGGCCTGGCCATGGTTCTGCCGCTGGCTGGCGCCGGCGCTGAACGGGATGCTGATGCGGATTACTTCGATACTGCGAATGATCAAAGGTCGCTCCTTGCCCATTTTTTATAACATTGTGGGACTGTCGTGAAGCACAGGTACGTCATCGTACAACATCAAAAATGACAACGAAACATTTTGTGACATCCCATTTTGCCGGTAGGGGAAGGCTCTAGCACGGGCAAGTGAGGGATTTTTGTGGGAGCGAGCATGCTCGCGATGGTGGTGAACGATGAGGCGGGGTGTCTGGATGCCTGCGTTGCCCGGGCGTCCATCGCAGGCAAGCCCGCTCCCACAGGGGGTACGCAATACCTGTAGGAGCGAGCATGCTCGCGATGGTGGTGAACGATGATGCGGGCTGTCTGGATGCCCGCGTTGTCTGGGCGTTCATCGCGAGCAAGCTCGCTCGTACAGGGAGTGTTAAACGGCCTCTTTCAACCCTCGCTCGCGCAATGCCCTTAACAGGTCCGTCATGCTGTCGAAGCGTTTTTCATGCAGCGTCGGCCAGGACGGGCGTTCGATGTAGTAGCGTCCGGACTCAACGTTGATCTGCGTTTTCAGGATCCTGCCGTCACGCGCCCGGTGCACCAGCGATACGCCATGCAGCTCGCGTTTGAGGGTGTACATGCCGGGCCGGCTCAACAGTTGTTCGAGTTCCTCGTCGGTGGTGGCCGGCCACGGGTTTTCCATGCGCAAGCGCAGGTCGCTTTTCACCGTCCCTTGCGGCTTGCCGGCGATATCGACAAAGGTCCGGCCCGTGTCGGGTTCATAGCCATTGGTTTCGCCCCTGGGTACATCCTCGATGCGCAGCCCCAGCGCATTTTCCAGTTCACTGACACCGGGCACGCCTTCGAAGGTGTTGGCATGGGAGTTACCCATCAATGACACCCACTTGCCAGGCCCACGGGCAGCCTGGTCGGCTTCGATGACCGTCTTGGCGAAGAAATTCATCATCGCCTGACGTGTGGTCTTTTGCAGCCCCTGCATGCCGGCCAGGCGGTAGCTGGCCATGCAGTCGATGGCCTGGACGCGGATGCCATAGCGGGTGGCTTCGCGCACCACCTCAAGGAAGTTGAAGCGTCGCGCCGGGTCGGTTTTATGGCCCTCGTCCAGTGCTTTGAGGTACGTTTCAAGATCCCTGGGCATGACGCCCGTCCTGGCAAAATTATCCAGGGGTACCTGGTGGAAGTCCGTGAGCAGATGCTCCATGTAAAGGGTTTTCACCCCCTTGCGTGCCAGCGTTTCCATGTTCTCGATCAGCCATTGTTTGCTGCCGACTTCGCCATGGCTTTCGCCAATCACCAGGCCGTCAAAATTCTCCAGCCACCAGGTGATGAACGTCTCGTCGTCCCAACCAATACCGACGGCGGGAGTGGGCGGACGGTCGAGCAGGGCCAGGTCGTCGAAAAACGCTTTGGTGGCCTGGTGCAGCCGTCGACGGGCATCCTGAAACACCGGCAGTGCGGACTGTTCATCCAGGGTGCCAAAATGATCCCCCAGCATCCTGCCGTCAGGGTTGTTGACCGCGGATTTGAGCCGCCCGCGGTACTGCGCTGGAATTTCGTAGGGCGAACTGATCAGGGGCTGATCGGGCAACTCGATGTCCGGGTTGGGCACCGTCTCCATGCCCGCTGCTCTGGGCAGTGGCAGGATCGCCGACGACTCCTTGGCCAATGGATCGATGCGCGCGTGGACCTGCGTCAGCCCTTCATCTGCCAGAGCCTCGGCCAGTTCATTGATGCTGCGAAAGTGCCGCCCGCTGACTATCCGCCAGCGTGGACGCACCAGAAAGTAGCCGCCGGCATCGTGCTGCAGCGGTGTGCGCACCAGGGTGCCGTCACTGCTGTGATGGATCAGCGTGGCGTTGTCTTCGATGATGAACAGGCCGGCGTGGGGCAGGGCTTTTTCAACGGTCTTGAAAGTGACAACCGGGGTCTTGCTTTTTACTTGCAGGCGCCAGTCGCCTTTGAGCAGATCAACCGGTCGGTCCATCAGGTTGAGTACGGGTTTGCCCGGATCGACTGAAATGCCCGTCGCCTGGCCCGTTGGGGCATCCTCGACGCGCAGGGTGAAAGCCCCCTGGAGGTCGCCGATACCGGCGACGTTGTTGACGGTGGCGATGCGTTCTTCATCCACCAGCGCCACCCACAGATTGCTGCCATACGTCGCCTGGTCGGCGCGCATCGCCGTGTCGGAAAAGTAGTTGAGCATCTTGCGGCTGCTGATGTCGCTGGTTCGGTCCATGTTCGGGAAGCGCCGGCTGGCCATGCAGTCGATGGCCTGCACGCGGATGTGGTTTTTCTGCGCAGCCTTCACCAATTCAATATAACTGTGCGGGCCGGTGGGGTCGGTGCCCAGTTGCAGGTCAATGGCTTTGAGTGACTCCTCAAGCGTGGGCGACATTTCGCCGACCCGATGGAACAGGTCGAGGTCGGCCTGATGGAAGTCGCTCAGCAGGTGATCCACGTACAGAGTCCTGACCTTCTGCTTGTTCAGCACCTTGAAGTTCTTGATTAGCGTGCTTCGGGCGCCCGTGCTGGCATTGCCCTGGCCAAGCACCAGGCCAGGCGCTTCCTTGAATGCACGTTTGCTCAGGTCGGCAAACGTGGTCGATGACTTCACGGAGGGCACTGGCGGGCGTGCCGGTACCTTTGGCTCGCGGTAGAACGTCATGGCATCGTCGTAGAGGCTGCGACGCAGGGTTCTGAAGTCCATGTACAGGCTGTCGTTTCCGGCCCCGATATCCAACGGGAAATCGTCGGTACTGGCCTCTGCCACCGAACGCAACTCGGCGATGGATGATTGCCCCATGTCATATGGCATGGGACTGGTGGGGATTTCCGGTAACGGACTGGACGTATGCCCCCAGGGCCATTCGCCGAAGATCTTCATGCCTCCGCGCAGCCCTGGGCGGGCCACCGGTTCCCATTTCAGTGCCTCGTTCAGGCGCACCGGCACGTTGCGATAAAACGAGAACGGGTGCACCGGGTCGATGATCACCCATCCGCGCATCTGCTCGACGTAACGCACTTCATAGAAAGCGTCGACGCCGCCACGGCGCATCATGATGTAGGTCTTGCCGGACGGGGTCTTGATGATTTCCTGGAGTTTGGGGTCTTCATGCGCCAGCAGGGTGGTTTCGGTGATGGTGGTTTTAAACGAGTCGAGGAAGTTTTCCGGTGCCTTGGGCAGCACTTGTTGGGGGGCGATCTCTTCAATGGGTGGCAGCGGCGTGCGCGCCTGCACCGCTTCAAACAGCTGTGCCTCTTCCTCCTCAATGAGGATCGAAGTTTCGGCGATTTCCGGCAGCGCGCCTTCGCCCGCCAGGAACGTGGCATTGAACAATGTGTCGATGGCGGTAAAGATCGCCGTGGTCACCGCCGACTTGCGAGCGATGGCGGTTTTGCCGTTGACCGCCTCATCAATTTCCAGACCGACGTTGGCGATGCCGGCCCCGACCACCGCCAGCGCCACCGGCCAGCCCACCGCCGCCATCGGGCCAAACATGCGGTTGAAGGCATTCAGGTAACCGATCCACAGTTTTTTGCGCAGCTCGCCATTGGAATGCAGCATGAACTCGGCATCGCAGATCATTCTGGCGTGGGTGGCGCTGGCCAGGAAACTGAACGCATCCTTCTTGAGGGCTTCAGCCGAGACAGCCACCAGTTTGTGATCGTTGGTGTGCCAGGTGGTCGTCAGCAGGTCGAGCACGTGATTGAGCCCGACGTTTTCGATGTGTGGCTCACGAAACAGCGCGGCGACCAGGTTGTCCCCCGGATTGGAGAGGTCCCAGAAACTCTTTTTCGCCGCCTTGCGCGAGGCGGTGTCCTCCATGATGTCGTGGTCGGCCACCTGAAAGTGCGCCATGAAACGCTTGCGACCGGACGGCGTCTTGATCTTCGACAATATCCACCAGTGCACATGACGATCCGACTGCAAGGCATGCACGCCCCAGGCTTCGCCGGGGGTGTAGATCATCTTCCGGCCGTTGGCGTCGACAATGCACAGGATGTCGGTGGCGATGAAACCGCCGACCTTCAGCAGGCTGATGCGCATGTCCTTGGCCGGTTTGACTTCCTCTTCGAGCATTTCACGCGTGACCGGCCAGCGCACGTTGCCGGCCACCGCGTTCACCGCCGTCCTGAAGTTGTCGTCGGACAGCCGTCCGCTCTCGCGGTCTTCCATGGCCTGGGCCAGGAAGGTGCATTTGGCCAGGGTGCGGAAGGTCTTGCTCTGGCTGTTCCAGAACGATTTGACCTTCTGCCGGTACTGATCGGCGAAATTGATGTTCCAGAAGTCTTTCAGCACATCGCTGGCGTGCAGGCGCACTTCGTTGGTCTGGTCGTAGTTACCGGCGTCGGGCCCGGCGGTGTAGAAGCCCGCATCGGAGTCGAGCAGGTCGGCGTTGTCCTGGTCGTGCACGCTGAAGCGCTGGATCACCAGTTGCGGCAGGGTCATGGACTCGCGCGGTATTTCCACGCGATGCTCCCAGCCGGTGAACGTCAGCGGGCTGCTTTGCGCCGCGCGAAACCGGTGGAAGTAAACCTGTTCGGGCTCCAGGTCACTGAGGCCGTGTTTGGCGAGAATGTCCCGGGAGATAGCCAGGGCCATTTCGTACATGTCGGGGCAGGTTTCGACCAATGTCGGCACCAGTGCCTTGAGTGCGTCTCTGTCGGCGGAGTTGGGTAATTCGATGTCTTTTTGAGTGTCCACAAGCTTTCCTTGATCGTGGTGGGTTGAAAACAGCCGCGATCATTGCAGGCGAGTGGCTAATGGGTCTGTCAGACGACAGGGCGGTGCGGTGTCGGATTCGGGATGGCGCCCATGGGAAAACACCGCCACGAATGAGCGAATCATGAACCCGCGCGAGCCGATGTCGGCCCGCCGGGTGATGGCTTGGTCAGGAGGGATCAGGTCGGAATGCGGCTCTGCAGCACCAGGCCGATGCCATTGAGCGCCCGCGACAGCAGTTCGACGCTGGGGAACGGTATGCCGCTGACTTGCGCCCACGATGGACGGATGATGCACACGTTGCCGTGGGCCAGGGGCTCCACGGCGGTGCGCACGATTGAACCGTCGCCGCTGCGATGCACCAGGGTGTACGCGTCATCGACCTTTTCGAACAGGTACATGCCCCGACGGAACAGCAACTGCTTGATGTGCTTTTCGGTCCAGGCCACGGGAGGCGCCTCGACTTGCAGGCGCAGGTCGCTGTACAAGGTGTCGACCGTGCCCTTGAACATGCCGGTGGCGAACGGGCCACGTTCCAGCTCGATACCTGGATCGACTTCCAGGCTGTGCCCTTGCCCAGGATCGACTTCCTCGATGCGCACGCCCAGGCCGCCTTCCAGCTCGCTCAGGCCCACGAGCCCCCTGAAGGTGTTGGTGCTCTCGGCACCGGTGAGCACCAGCCATTTGTTGGGGCCATTGAGCACCCGGTCGGAGAACATGATGTCGCTGGCCAGGTGGTTGGCCATCATCTGTTCATCCACGGGTGTCAACGCGACGGGTTTGCGATAGTTGGCGGCGCAGTCCAGGGCCTGGACGCGAATGCGCTGGGTGCGGGCCGCCTTGACCAGTTCCAGCTCGTTGTACCGGCCGGCCGGGTCGGTCCCGAGCTGGGTCAGGTAGGTTTCCAGGTCGTTGGACATGACGCCGGTATTGAAGTAGTCAATCAAGTCTTGCTGGGCAAAGTCGGCCAGCAGGCGACGCATGTAGATGGTTTTCACACCCTCGGCGGCCAGCGTTGGCATGTTTTCGATCATCAGCCGCATGCTGGTGATCCGGTCCAGGGTTTCGCCCACCACCAGTCCGGGAAAGGCACGGAAGGTTTGCTTGATCAGCGACCCAAAGGACATGGTGCTGTCGACTGCCGGAATGTGCGGGCGCGAGGGCAATGAGCGCCAATCGAAATTTTGATAGAAACGCCGCGCAGACTCCAGCAGCGACTGGCTCTTGTGCGCGAGATTATCGGCGTAACGATCAGGGATAATCAATTCGCCGCCGGGGCCCCGCTGGACCCGAATGTGGGTTTCACGCAGGCCCAGGGCCCAACGCTTGAGGCCAGACAATTTATGCGGGTCCACGTCAAAAGCAGTGGCGATTCGTCTCGGGCCCACGGAAATGGGCGGCAGTGCGCTAGGGTGTGGCCTGACAGGCGCTGGCGCTGCGGGCTGGGCGGCGGCTTGCTCGGTCAGCTCCAGTTCAACCGCACAGGCAACCTTGCCCATGCATTGCCCGCCCGCCGCCAGGCGCAGCTTGGGCATCCGCTCCCATTGCCCCTCTGCATTCAGGCGCACAGGCAAGGAGTGGATGAACTGGTTGGGCCTTGCTGGATCGACGATGGCCCAGTAACCGCCGCCACGGGAATCGGGGAAGTAGCGCACGTAGTAGGCGTTGTCCTTGATCATGATGGCGTAGGGCGGATCGCCGTCGAGCTGGTAAATACCGCGGAACTTGCCGGGCTCACTGCTCGGTCGTTTACTGTCCAGCAGCTCGTTGGTCTGAAACTTCTCTGGTATGTCGACGCGGGGAGCCGGCGTCGGTGCCGGGAGTTCTCCGGTGACGGGCGAGGTGGGCGTTGTCGTTTGCTCATCGGGTTCAGCCGGCTCGCCGGGTTTTTGCGATGCCTCGGCATACTCATTCCATTCGGCAGCCTCTGCCGCATCGACCTCGGCACCGACTTCCGCCACCGAGCCGACACCTTTGAGAAACGGCAGGTTGAACAGCGCATCAATGGCGTTGAAGATCGCCCCGATCACGCCTTCCTTGCGTTCGCTGGCGGTCTTGCCGTTCACCGCCTGGTCGATGTTCAGGCCCATGCTGGCGATGCTGGCGCCAATCACCGGCAGTGCCACCGGCCAACCCACCACCGCCATCGGGCCAAGTACCTTGAGACCGGCGCTCAGGTAGCCGATCCAGAGTTTTTTGCGCAGGTCGCCATTGGAGGTCAGCGTCAGGTCGGCTTCATGGGTCATGGCGGTACGGGTCGAATCGCGCAGCCAGCCGAAGGCATCACCGGCGATGCTCACGTCCTTCTGATTGATCAAGTGATGGTCGGAGCGACCCCAGCTGCTTGTCAGGCGATTCATCAGGTCGGTGAGGTTTTCACTGATGGCCTGGCGTTCGGCCAGTGGGAAATGATTCATCAGGGCGCGGCGATCGGCCTCATCGTTCATTTGCGTCAGGGCCCACCAATGCAGGTCCGTCGGGCTCTCGAACACCTGGAACGATTTGTCTTCACCCGGCAGATAGAGGATCTGCCGGCCGTTGGCAGTCGTGATGCGCAGGATGTTCGTAGTGACATGCCCGGCGATGTCCAGCGCGCCGACGCGCAGGTGCGGGCCGGGCGGCGCATCGGCTTGCAGCATCTTCAGGGTGACCGGCCAGGTGATCGGGCCGATCACCGCGTCGAGCGCGGTCTTGAAGTCCTCGTCGCTTAACTGGCCGTTGTCGCGCGCCTCGATGGCTTTGCCGAGGAACGTGGATTTGGCCAGGGTGCGGAAATCACCGGCATAGTGGTCCCAAAATGTTTGCAGCTTGTTGCGATAGAGATCGCTGAAATTGATCTCCCAGAAATGCTTCAGCACTTCGTTGCCGTGCAGTTGCACTTCATTGCTGGCGTCGAAGTTTTCCGCCTCGGGCCCTGCGGTGTAGAAGCCGGCGTAGGTGTCCAGCAGGTCGGCATTGTCCTGGTCGGTGGCGCGGAATCGGTGGATCACCAATTGCGTCAGGGTCAGGGATTCGTAGGGCTTTTCACCGTAATGCTGCCAACCGGTGAAGGACGATTCCAGGCTTTGTGCGCTCTTGAAACGGTGGAAATACACCTGATCGGGGTCGAGATGGCTGATGCCGGCGTTGGCCAGCAGGTCGGCGGCGACCTCGTAGGCAGCGTCGTGCAGGCTCGGGCAGGCCTTGACCACGTGGGCGGCGATCATCTTCAGCGCCGCTTTGTCGGCGGCGTTGGGTAAAGGGCGGGTTTGCAGCGTATTCATTGACTCGGTTCCATGAGAATAGGGACCCCGAGCGTGAACCAAGCCGTCTGGGCGGGTGCGCTACATATGTACCGCACAAAATCCTGCGCCTGCGTCCATCCGCCGCGCTGCCCTTACCGTTTCGCAATTGCAGGTGTATCGTATTTGCCTTTTGCAGGCGAGTGCCTGTCGCTGATACGTGAGGTAGTTGAGTTCATGTCCTTTACCCGTCGCCAAATCCTCGGTGGCCTGGCCGGTCTTGTTGTCGTTGGTGTCGGTGCGGGCGGCGCATCGCGCTACTGGCTGGGCAAGATGGCCGACGCCGACGCGGGCCACGACTATGAGCTGATTGCCGCGCCCCTGGACGTCGAACTGGTCGCCGGGCACAAGACCCCGGCCTGGGCGTTCGGCCCGTCGGCACCGGGCACCGAGCTGCGCGTGCGCCAGGGCGAATGGCTGCGGGTGCGCTTCATCAACCACCTGCCAGTGGCCACCACCATTCACTGGCACGGCATCCGCCTGCCACTGGAAATGGACGGCGTGCCTTACGTGTCGCAGCTGCCGGTGTTGCCGGGGGAATACTTCGATTACAAATTCCGCGTGCCGGACGCCGGCAGCTACTGGTATCACCCGCACGTCAACAGCAGCGAGGAACTGGGGCGCGGGCTGGTCGGGCCGTTGATCGTCGAAGAACGCGAGCCAACCGGGTTCAAGTACGAGAAGACCCTGAGCCTGAAAAACTGGCACATCGACGAGCAGGGCAATTTCGTCGAGTTCAGCATTCCCCGTGAGGCCGCCCGTGGCGGTACGGCCGGGCGCCTGGTGACCATCAACGGCGTGCCATCGCCGGTCATCGACCTGCCGGCGGGGCAGATCACCCGCGTGCGTCTGCTCAACCTCGACAACACCCTGACCTATCGCCTGAACATTCCCGGGGTCGAGGCGCAGATCTACGCGCTGGACGGCAACCCCATCGAGCCGCGCCCGATGGGCAAGGAATACTGGCTGGGCCCGGGCATGCGCATTTGCCTGGCGATCAAGGCGCCGCCGGCCGGCGAGGAACTGTCTCTGCGCAACGGTCCCGTGCGCCTGGGCACCTTGCGCTCGGTGCCCAACGACGACGCCCCGACCACCTGGCCGCCGGCGTTGCCCGCCAACCCGGTGGCCGAGCCGGACCTGGCCAATGCCGAGAAACTCAACTTCAATTTCGAATGGGTTGGTTCGGTGTCGGTCAACGTTGACAACGGCAAGCCGCCGAGCCTCTGGCAGATCAACGGCAAGGCCTGGGACATCACCGACAAGACCTGCGCCGACCGGCCGATTGCCAAGCTGGAAAAGGGCAAGAGCTATATTTTCGAATTGAAGAACCTGACCCAGTACCAGCACCCGATTCACCTGCACGGCATGAGCTTCAAGGTGATCGCCTCGAACCGGCACAAGGTGATTCCGTACTTCACCGACACTTACCTGTTGGGCAAGAACGAGCGCGCGCAAGTGGCGCTGGTGGCGGATAACCCAGGGGTGTGGATGTTCCATTGCCATGTGATCGACCACATGGAAACCGGCCTGATGGCCGCCATCGAGGTGGCGTGATGCGCCAGATTCGACCCGCTGCGATCATCGACCGCAGCCGTGATCGCGACTTCATGCGCGAAGCCCTGGCCCTGGCCGAGCAAGGCGCGGCGCTGGGCGAAGTGCCGGTGGGCGCGGTGCTGGTGCAGGACGGTGAAATCATCGGCCGCGGCTTCAATTGCCCGATCAGCGGCCACGACCCCAGTGCCCACGCCGAGATGGTGGCGATCCGCGCCGCCGCGCTGGCCGCCAGCAACTATCGCCTGCCGGGCAGCACGCTCTACGTCACGCTGGAACCGTGCAGCATGTGCGCCGGGCTGATCGTGCATTCACGCATTGCCCGAGTGGTGTACGGCGCGCTGGAACCCAAGGCGGGGATTGTGCAGAGCCAGGGGCAGTTCTTCACCCAAGGCTTTCTCAATCACCGGGTGCTGTTCGAGGGTGGGGTGCTGGCGGAGGAGTGTGGGGCGGTGTTGAGTGAATTTTTCAAGGCGCGGAGGGCGAAGCCTGCAGACTGAAACCTGAAATTCACCCGGACCCCTGTGGGAGTTAACCCTGTGGGAGCGAGCCTGCTCGCGATGAGGGCTAGGCAGTCGACATTGATGTCGAATGACAGAACTTTATCGCGAGCAGGCTCGCTCCCACAGTTGTATTTCTCAAAGGGTTTTGAAGGCTTTGAAGGGGAGGCTACTTTTTAGCCACCACCACCGCCCGCATCGGCGCCGGCAGTCCTTCGATGGTCTTGCCGTGATCCTCGGGGTCGAGGAAATCGCTGAGCGACTGATACTTCATCCACTCGGTGCTGCGCTGTTCCTGGACCGTCGTGGTGCTCACGTCCACGCACTTCACATCGCTGAACCCGGCACGGCGCAGCCACAGCTCCAGCGCCGGCACGGAGGGCAGGAACCACACGTTGCGCATCTGCGCGTAACGGTCCTCGGGCACCAGCACCTGGTGCTGATCGCCTTCGACCACCAGGGTTTCCAGTACCAGTTCGCCACCCTTGACCAGGCAATCCTTGAGCGCCAGCAAATGCTCGATCGGCGAGCGGCGGTGGTAGAACACGCCCATGGAAAACACCGTGTCGAAGCCTTCCAGGTTCGCCGGCAGGTCTTCGAACGGAAACGGCAGGTGCCAGGCATTCGGCTGTGACAGGTAGCGCTGCACCGCCTGGAACTGGCAGAAGAACAGCCAGTTCGGGTCGACGCCGATCACGCTGTCGGCACCGGCGCCGAGCATGCGCCACATGTAGTAGCCGTTGCCGCAGCCGACATCGAGGATGCGCTTGCCCTTGAGGTCCAGGTGCGGGGCGACCCGTGACCATTTCCAGTCCGAGCGCCATTCGGTGTCGACGTGCACGCCAAACAGGTCGAACGGCCCCTTGCGCCACGGCGACAGGCCCATCAGGGCGCTGCGCATCTGCGCGCGGGTGGCGTCGTCGCAGTCGGTGTCGAGCTTCAGGCCGCTCTGCAGGTCGACTTCGCTGGGCTGCACGTCCGGCAAGGCGTCCAGTGCACTTTGCCAGCGCTCGAGGTCGCCGTGGCCCTTCTCCATTTTCTTGTCGAGTTGCGCTTGCAGGGTGTTGGCCCATTCGGCCAGTGGCGTACCCGCCAGGCGGCGGGCGAGAGGGGACAGATCAATCATGGCAAGGCAATCAACGAGGCAAAGTTAAGACACTGGAACCACGGCACGACTTTGGAGAACCCGGCGGCCAGCAGGCGTTCGCGGTGTTCTTCGAGGCTGTCGGGCTTCATGACGTTTTCGATGGCGCTGCGCTTCTGGGCGATTTCCAGTTCGCTGTAGCCGTTGGCACGCTTGAAGGCCACGTGCAGGTCGGTGAGCAAAGCGTGTTCCTGCTCGTCGGCAAAGCGCAGTTTTTCCGAGAGGATCAAGGCGCCACCGGGCAACAGCGACTGGCGAATACGCGTGAGCAGCTCAAGGCGCTGCGGCCGGGCGATGAATTGCAGGGTGAAGTTCAGCGCCACCACCGAGGCCGGCTCGAAATCCAGGGCCAGGATATCGCCTTCGATCACCTGCACGGGCAGCAGCTCCTGGAACATCGAGTCCTGGCCGTTGAGGTATTCGCGGCAGCGCTCGACCATCGCCGCCGAGTTATCCACAGCGATCACCCGGCAACCGTCGGTGCGCACGTGACGGCGCAGGGCCTGAGTCACGGCGCCCAGGGACGAACCCAGGTCGTACAGCACGCTGTTCGGCTGGGCAAACTGCGAAGCGAGCACGCCGAGGTTTTCGACGATGGTCGGATAACCTGGCACCGAGCGCTTGATCATGTCCGGGAACACCCGCACCACGTCCTCGTTGAAGGCGAAGTCAGGCACCTGGGCCAAAGGCTGGGCGAATAGGCGATCGGGTTCTTTGCTCACGGCGGTTCCGGCGGTGTCGGTGGAAAAGGCCGGCATTTTAGCCAAGTTGGCGAGGGGATGCGCGGGTTGTCTGATAAACCGCCGGGCAAGGGGCGAATGACGCGGTGCCAGTCACAGAGCTATCGCGAGCAGGCTCGCTCCCACAGGGTGCGGCGCTGTAACTGTGGGAGCGAGCCTGCTCGCGATGGGGTCAACGCGGTTTATGCACAAACGCCGAAGCCGTGATCCCCCACTGCCCCAGCCAGTAACTGAGGATGATCACATACGGCGCCGCGTTGAACGGCGACACGAAGCGGTTGATGCCAATCACGCTGTCGGAAAACACGAACGCCACGGCGCCGGCCGCTGCCAGCAATGCCGAGCGCTGGGGCACATCGGTGCACAGCCGGGCCAGTGCGCGCCAGAGCATGGCGCTGATGGCCACGCCGTAGACGATCACCGGCACGGTCAGCGGGCCCAGGCCGTTGGCCAGCAGAATCCCCAGCAACACCGCGCCCACCACCAGGGCGATGATCAACGGCAGCAACGCCAGCCGCCGGCAATCGCTCAGGTAGGCCTTGAGGTACGCCAGATGGGCGACCAGGAACGCGCCGAGGCCGAACACGAACAGGTCCCCCGGCCACGCCAGCAATACATCGCCGAGCAGGGAGAAAATCAGGCCCAGGCTGATCCAGCGTCGATACTCGCTGGGCGGCGCGTCGTGCAGCCAGCCGAGCAGGGCCAGCACCGGCAACGGCTTGACCAGCAGGCACAGCAGCGCCGCATGCACACTGAGACCGTAGAGAAAGGTCACCGCGCCCATCAGCGCCAGGATCAGCCAGCCCATGATCAGTTGACCGAGATCGCGCAGTCGAAGCTGTCCACCGGCAACACTTCCGGCGCCCAGGGTTGTTGCGAAGTCAGGCGCAGCCGCCCGGTGCCGGGTGCGAAGGCCTGGAAGCGCCAGGTCGAAACCCCGGCCGCGCCGATCACGCCGGCGTCTTCAGGGTTGCGATAGACCTCCGGCCCCAGCGCGCGCAGCACGCCGCCGGCGGAGTCCTGTATGGCCCAGCGGTAGCCGGTGGTCGGGTTGCTGGGCAGGGTCAGGATCAGGTTTTGCCCGTTGCTCATTTTCACCGGGCATTCACTCTGTTTTTCCACCGTCACGTTCTGTTTAGGCTGCGAGGCGCAGGCGGCCAGCAGGGCGAGGGCGAGGGGGACGAACAGGCGAGTGGGGGACATGAGGGCATAGGCTCCGGCGTTCACGACGAACGGCGAGCATAACTTAAGATGAGACAAATTGTGACAGGGGCTTGGTGGTGCAGGGGAGGGCGCCATCGCGGGCAAGCCCGCTCCTACAGATTTTTCAGTAAGCACACATTTTGTGTGGCACCGAACCTCCTGTAGGAGCGGGCTTGCCCGCGATAGCAATGGAACAGGCGCTACATCACTACCTGAACAACACCTTCGCCACATCCGCAAACCGCTTGGCGAAATGCACGGTAATCCCTTCCTTCAGGTAATCGGGCAACTCTTCGAAGCTGCCACGGTTGGCCTCCGGCAGGATCAGTTCGAAAATCTTCTGCCGCCGTGCCGCAATCACCTTCTCGCGCACCCCGCCAATTGGCAGTACATGCCCGGTCAGGGTCAGTTCGCCGGTCATGGCCACGCCTTTTTTCGCCGGTTGGTTGCGCGCGAGCGAGAGCAGGGCGCTGGCCATGGTCACGCCGGCACTCGGGCCGTCCTTGGGGGTGGCGCCTTCCGGCACGTGCAGGTGGACGAAGGCCTCGTCGAAGAACTTCGGGTCACCGCCAAACGACTTCAGGTTCGAGCTGACGTAGCTGTAGGCAATTTCCGCAGATTCTTTCATCACATCACCCAACTGCCCGGTGAGCTTGAAGCCACGGTTGTGCGTGTGAATGCGCGTAGCCTCGATCGGTAGTGTGGCGCCGCCCATGCTGGTCCAGGCGAGACCTGTGATCACGCCGGTGCCGGACAGCACCTGTTCGTTGCGGAACACCGGATGGCCCAGCGACGCTTCGAGGTCTTTCGGGCCGAGTTTGATCACTGCCTTCGGGTCGTCGATCAGCTTCATCACGGCCTTGCGCACCAGTTTGCCCATCTGCTTTTCCAGCTGGCGCACACCGGCCTCGCGGGCGTAACCGTCGATCAGGGCCTTCAAGGCGCTGTCGCTGATGGACAGGCTGCCCTTGGACACGCCGGCCTTCTCCAGCAGCTTGGGCCACAGGTGACGCTTGGCGATGGCGACTTTTTCCTCGGTGATGTAACCCGACAGGCGAATGACTTCCATGCGGTCGAGCAACGGTCCGGGGATCGAGTCCAGGGTGTTGGCGGTGCAGACGAACAGCACCTTGGACAAGTCCATGCGCAGGTCAAGGTAGTGATCGAGGAATTCGACGTTCTGCTCCGGGTCCAGGGTCTCGAGCAGCGCCGAGGCCGGGTCGCCCTGGTAGCTCTGGCCCATCTTGTCGATTTCATCGAGCATGATCACCGGGTTCATCACTTCGACGTCCTTCAACGCCTGCACCAGCTTGCCCGGTTGCGCACCGATGTAGGTGCGGCGATGGCCCTTGATCTCGGCTTCGTCGCGCATGCCACCGAGGCTGAAACGGTAGAACGGCCGGCCCAGGGATTCGGCGATGGACTTGCCGACGCTGGTCTTGCCCACGCCTGGCGGGCCGACCAGCAGCACGATGGAGCCGCTGATCTCGCCTTTATAGGCGCCGACCGCGAGGAATTCGAGGATGCGGTCCTTGATGTCATCGAGCCCGGCGTGGTGCTTGTCCAGCACCTTGCGCGCGTGCTTGAGGTCGAGCTTGTCATCGCCGTACACGCCCCAGGGCACCGAGGTCGCCCAGTCGAGGTAGTTGCGGGTGACCGCGTACTCCGGCGAGCCGGTCTCGAGGATCGATAGCTTGTTCATCTCTTCTTCGATGCGTTTTTGCACCTGCGCCGGCAGCACTTTGCCTTCGAGGCGCTGCTCGAACTGCTCGATGTCGGCGCTGCGGT
Source organism: Pseudomonas sp. MYb118 (assembly GCF_040947875.1). Taxonomy (NCBI): domain Bacteria; kingdom Pseudomonadati; phylum Pseudomonadota; class Gammaproteobacteria; order Pseudomonadales; family Pseudomonadaceae; genus Pseudomonas; species Pseudomonas sp. MYb118. The sequence continues at coordinate 2,898,668 of NZ_JBFRXN010000002.1, forward strand.
CGTCCTTCGTCAGGCCCAGCTCCTGCTGGATGACCTTGAGTTGTTCCTTGAGGAAGAACTCGCGCTGGTGCTCGCCGATCTTGCGGTTCACCTCGGCGGAGATTTCCTTTTGCAGGCGCGCGACTTCGACTTCCTTGCGCAGCATCGGCAGGACTTTTTCCATGCGCTTGAGCATCGGCACGCAGTCGAGCACTTCCTGCAACTCGTTGCCGGTAGCCGAGGTCAGCGCGGCGGCGAAGTCGGTCAGGGGCGACGGGTCGTTGGGGCTGAAGCGGTTGAGGTAGTTTTTCAGCTCTTCGCTGTACAGCGGGTTGAGCGGCAGCAGTTCCTTGATCGCGTTGATCAGCGCCATGCCGTAGGCCTTGACCTCGTCGGTCGGCTCGCTCGGCTGGTGCGGGTACTCGACTTCCACCAGGTACGGCGGGCGATGGTGCTTGAGCCAGGTCTTGAGGCGGACGCGGGTCAGGCCCTGGGCGACGAATTGCAGCTTGCCGTTTTCGCGGCTGGCGTGGTGCACCTTGACCAGCGTGCCGTACAGCGGCAGCGCCGAGGTGTCGAAGTGACGCGGGTCTTCCTGGGGCGTGTCCATGTAGAACAGGGCCAGGGAGTGATGATCGGACTTGCTCACCAGGTCCAGGGTTTCGGCCCAGGGTTCTTCGTTGACGATGACCGGCAGCACCTGCGCCGGGAAGAACGGGCGGTTGTGGATCGGGATGATGTAGACCTTGTCCGGCAGGTTCTGGCCGGGCAGTGCGAGGCCTTTACCGGTGGAACGGCTCGGGGCGTTTTCCGGATCGGCGTACTCGCTCAGGTCTTCGGGAAAATCTTGCTGGTCGCTCATTGGGACACCTGCGCAATGGGTATGGGTCTTAGATGGGGCAGGGTGGCGGTGGTTTCAATGATACTTGGGTGTTAATTCGACCCGGCCCCTGTAGGAGCGAGCTTGCTCGCGATGGCAGTGCATCAGTCAGCAAACATGGCGCCTGACACACCGCCATCGCGAGCAAGCTCGCTCCTACAGGGGATGGGGTGACAATAAAAAAGGCGACACCTGTGAGGGTGTCGCCTTCGTTTGTCTGGCGCTAAGACTTACTCGGCCAATTTGTAAGCAATGACATAGTCACCTTGCTTGGTGCCCAGCGAACCGTGACCGCCGGCCACGACCAGCACGTATTGCTTGCCGTCCTTGCCGGTGTAGGTCATTGGCGTGGTCTGCGCGCCGGCGGGCAGGCGGCCTTCCCACAGTTGCTTGCCGTTTTTCACGTCATAGGCGCGCAGGTACTGGTCCAGGGTCCCGCTGAGGAAACCTACGCCACCGGCGGTGGTGAAGGTGCCGCCCAGGCTGGGTACGCCCATGCTCAGGGGGATCGGCACGGGCGAGCTGTCACGCACGGTGCCGTTCTTGTGTTTCCACAACACCTTGGAGGTGGTCAGGTCCACCGCCGCCACGTAACCCCAGGCCGGTGCCTGGCACGGCAGGCCCATCGGCGACAGCAGCGCTTCGAGCACTACGCCGTACGGCGCGCCCTTGTTCGGCTGCACGCCTTCGGTTTCGCTCTTGCGCGGGCCCTGTGCGGCAATTTCAGCCGCCGGGATCATCTTCGACTTGAACGCCATGTAGCTCGGGTTCACGAAGGCGATCTGGCGCACCGGATCGACCGAGATCCCACCCCAGTCGAACACGCCGAAGTTGCCTGGATAGACGATCGAACCCTGCAGCGACGGCGGGGTGAACGGGCCGTCGTAACGCATGGATTTGAAGTCGATCCGGCAGATCAGCTGGTCGAACGGCGTCACGCCCCACATGTCACGCTCCTGCAGCGGTGGTGGCATGAGGTTCAGGTCGGACTTGGGCTGGGTCGGCGAGGTGTGGTCACCTTCGACCGCGCCTTGCGGCACCGGCACTTCGTTGATCGGCACGATGGCCTGGCCGGTGCTGCGATCGAGCACGTAGATGCTGCCTTGCTTGGTCGACGCCAGTACAGCCGGCTTCACGCCGTCAGCGGTTTTCAGGTCCATCAGGGTCGGCTGGCCACCGACGTCCATGTCCCACAGGTCGTGATGGGTGAACTGGAAGTGCCAGCGCACCTTGCCGGTGGCGATGTCCAGGGCGGTCAGGCCGGCGGCGTGCAGTTCCGATTCCGGCGTGCGTGCGCCACCGAACTGGTCCGGGGTCTGGTTGCCCATCGGCAGGTAGAGCATGCCGAGTTTTTCATCGACGGCGAACATGGACCACATGTTCGGCGAGTTGCGGGTGTAGGTCTTGCCCTCGGCAATCGGCGCGGTGTCGTCCGGGTTGCCGCTGTCCCAGTTCCACACCAGCTTGCCGGTGTGCACGTCGAACGCGCGGATCACGCCGCTCGGCTCGTCGGTGGAGACGTTGTCGGTGACGTGGCCACCGATCACCACCAGGTCCTTGGTCACGGCTGGCGGCGAAGTCGAGTAATAACCACCGGCGGTGAAGCCACCGATGTTGGCGCGCAGGTCAACCTGGCCCTTGTCGCCGAAGTCTTCGCACATCTTGCCGGTGTCGGCGTTGAGGGCGATCAGGCGGGTGTCGGCGGTCGGCAGGAAGATCCGGCGCGGGCAGGCGTTGGCCGCAGGCGCTGCGCTGGCACTGCCGGTCGGGCTCTGCTCGGAGGCGTAGACGGCGTCATCGTGATACGACACGCCACGGCAGGTCATGTGCGCCCAACCCTTGAAGTTCGCCGCGTTCTGCGTCGACAGCTTCGGATCGAAGCGCCAGATTTCCTTGCCGGTGTCCGGGTCCAGGGCAATCACCTGGCTGTGCGGCGTGCACACGTAGAGCATGCCGTTGACTTTCAGCGGGGTGTTTTCAGCAGTGGTTTCGCCCGGGTCGTTCGGCCCCGGAATGTCGCCGGTGCGGTAGGTCCAGGCTTCGACCAGCTTATTCGCGTTCTGCGGGGTGATCTGCGCCAGCGGCGAGTACCGGTCACCGTGGGCGCTGCGCCCGTAGGAGTTCCAGTCACCGTCGGCCATCGCCGGGGCGGTATTGGCCATGCCCGCAACGTTGTCGCGATCCAGTTGGCCCTTGATTTCACCGGGGTTGGTGAACTGGCTGGCCAGCGCGGCCACACCGGCCAGCACCACCGCCACGCTCAGGGCGCCGGTGCCCATCGTTGCGGCGCCTTCGCGCAGCAACGGACGACGAAACCACGGCAGCAACATGACGATGCCCAGGGCGAACAACAGCGCCAGGCGCGGCACCAGTTGCCACCAGTCCAGGCCGACTTCCCACAGCGCCCATACGGTGCTGGCGAACAACACCAGCGCGTACAGGCCCAGGGCGGCACGGCGTGCCATGATCAGCAGCACCCCGGTCAGCGCCAGGCCGATACCGGCCAGCAAGTAATACAGCGAGCCGCCGAGCAGGCTCAGCTTGATTCCCAAGGCCAGCATGAACAGGCCCATTAGCAGAAGCAGAAGGCCGAGCAACGTCGGCAGCAGACGGCTTCGACTCAAAGCACCTTCAGTGCTCATAGTGTGGTTCTCCGTGATGTTTCAAGAAGTCCCTCGCAGGTTTCACTGTAGATGACGATCCGGCGAGGGCATTGGTTCAGTTGCAGGGGCGCTGATCAGAACGACGACTGGACCTTGAGCCCGCCAATCAGCGCGTCATCGACCTTGTCCACGCCACCGGGGTGGCGGATGTATTGCAGGTTCGGGCGCACGGTCAGCCAGTTCGTGACGTGCACGCCGTAATAGAGTTCGGCGCTGTATTCGGTGTCCTGCGGGGGCAGGAAGGACGGGTCGTCGTAGTCGTACACCGCGCGGGCCTGGTTGCTGGCTTCGGCGTTCTTGCGGTAGGCCGGGTTGACGTGAACCCGGGCCAGGGCAAACCCGATGTCGTCTTTGGCACGGGCATCGAACAGGCCCTTGTAGACGACACCCGCCTGGACATAGTTGTCGATGGCGTTGGTTTTCTTGTCGTGCATCGTGCCGTTGGCGAACACGCTCAGGCCGCGGGAGTTGTCGCTGGCGCGGGTGGTCAGCTGTTGTTGCAGTCCCAGCCACACGCCGTGCTTGCTCGAAGCGCTGCGGTAGGCTTCGCCGCTCAGGGCTGCCGGCTGGCCATTGCGATCCTTGTAGGCGTCCGTGGCGTTGGCGTTGCTGTAGTAGTAACCGGCGCGATACTCGCCCGGCAGGCCATTGAGCCTGGGTGTCCACACCAGCTCCACCGGCAGGACCGCGCCCTGGGTGCCGCTGCCGCTGAGCTTGAAGCCATTGCCGCGGTCGAGGTTCGACGGGTTCTGTTCATAGGCGCCGACTTGCGCATACAGCTCGGGCGTCAGGTGATACTTGACCCGCATCGCCCACTGGCTGACCGGCCAGTTGTACCAGATGCCACCCACCCAGTTGCCGACCTGTGAGCCGCAGAACGCCAGGTTCTGGAAATCGCAGGGGAAGCTGTTGAAGTCCTCGCCTTCACCGAAGCGGCCGACCTTGATGTCGAGCTTCTGGTCGAAGAATTTCTGCTGGTACCACATCTGCGTCAGGCGCCAGGTCTGGCCACGGCCCCAGACTTCCTGGGCCGAGGTGAAACCGCCGACCCGTGGATCGTTGATGCGGTCATTGCTGATGTTGTTGCCGCTGCGCTCGGTGATGGTCAGTTGAAATTCCGCGTCGTTCCAGCCGAGGATTTTCTGCAGGTCCAGATGGGTGCCCAGGGCCCACTGATCGCTGTAGCGGGCGGTGCGGTCATGGTCGTAACCGCCGTGCAGGTTGCTGCCCATTTCGCCGGTGTAATCGAGTTTGAAGTCGTAGCCTTTTTCCGAAAGCTCGTTGCGGGTGCCATTCCAGTCGCCGAGCATCCACGGCGATTCACTATCGAACGCGGGAGCGGCTTGAACGCATGTGACGAGGCTCAGGGTGGTCAGTGCGCCTATCAGGGTGTTTCGCTGGAAGGCATGTGCAGAGACAGCGCTGTCTCGTAAAGATCGCAAATAAGGCATGAGCAGGATTTCTGGTTCTTTTTCTGGGGATTGAACGGCAAGGCAGTGAAGCGCAGGCGATGAAACGTTTCAGCTTTCGGGCGCAAGGATAATGTTCTGTTACAAATTGAGAAAGGCCTTTTCCCGACATGAATTCTTTCGAAATCGGTAACAGTGTCGCGCGGCGATATGTCGCGGCTCACCTACATTTAACCCATGGTGGCCCGCAACGCTTCCTCTCGGGCAATCGCTCGGCTAAGGTGCGCGCCTTCTCCTCACTCAATGCTCAAAGGCCCGGCATGACCGAACAGAACAACGACCCGCTGCACGGTGTGACGCTGGAACAGATTCTCAACAGACTGGTTGAGCACTACGAATGGTCGGGCCTGGCCGAGCGCATCGACATTCGCTGCTTCAAGAGCGATCCGAGCATCAAGTCGAGCCTGACATTCCTGCGTAAAACGCCGTGGGCGCGGGAGAAGGTCGAGCGCCTGTACGTGAAGTTGATGCGTACCAAGCGACCGCTCTGAACATGCCCGGATTGCCTGCGCTCGTGACCTTGGCGGCCTGCCTTGGCTGGGCAGGGTTGAGCATCCAGATGTACCTGATTTTCCACTCGCGCTGGACGCTGGGCGCCAGCCTGCTCGGTGGGCTGGTGAGTTTTTTCAGCTATTTCACCGTGATCACCAACACGCTGGTGGCGACGGTGCTGACCTGTCACGTGACCCGCCGTGAATCGGCGGCCAGGCGCTGGTTCCTGCAACCGTGGGTGAGCAGTGCGGTTGCCGTGAGCATTGTCGTGGTCGGCCTGGCGTACAACGTGTTGCTGCGCCATCTGTGGCATCCCGAGGGTTGGCAGTGGATCGCTGACGAGCTGCTGCACGACGTCATGCCCCTGGTGTACCTGGCCTGGTGGTGGCTGTGCGTGCCCAAGGGCACGTTGCGTTTGCGCCACATGGCGTTGTGGGTGATCTACCCGTTGGTGTACTTCGCCTACGCGCTGCTGCGCGGGCATCTGCTGGCGGTTTATCCGTATCCGTTCATTGATGTCGACAGCCTGGGTTATCCACAGGTGTTTCTCAATGCGGGGGGATTGCTGGTGGGGTTTCTGGTGGTGGCGTTGGGGGTGATTGGGGTGGATCGGTGGCGGGGGCGGCAGGGTTGAGTTTGTAGTGGCTGGTCGATAGTTATCGCGAGCAGGCTCGCTCCCACAGAAGATCGTGGTTGTTCACAAATCTTGTGATCACTGACCTTCCATTGTGGGAGCGAGCCTGCTCGCGATGAGGCCCTCGGATCTGTCACTCCTCTTCAGAATCATCCAGCCGCCAATAACCCACAGCCTTCAGGAACTGATCGTCCACCCCATGCTCATCCAGCAGCACCCGGCGAATCTGCCGTGACACCTTGCTCTCGGTGGCGACCCAGGTGTACAGGCTGCCGCCGGGCACTTGCAGTTGCTTGACGGTGGTCAGCAGGTTGTCCTTGCCACCCTCGCGCAACACCCAGATCACATTGACCTGCGCCGGGCTGTGCAGCGCCTGTTGTTCCGCACCGTTCTCGACTTCGACCACCACCAGCGCCCGCCGGTTGGGGGCCAGGCCTTCGAGGCGACGGGCGATGGCGGGCAGGGCGGTTTCGTCGCCGATCAGCAGATAGCTGTCGAACATGTCCGGCACGATCATCGAACCCCGTGGCCCGCCGATGTGCAGGAACTGACCCGGCTGGGCCTGTTCTGCCCAGGTCGAGGCAGGGCCGTCGCCGTGCAGGACGAAGTCGATGTCCAGTTCCAGGCTGTCCAGGTCGTAGCGCCGCGGTGTGTAGTCGCGCATCGCGGGCATCGGGCCGTTGTCCCTGGCGCCCAGCACCAGGGTTTCCAGCGCCGCCTGTTCCGCGGCGTTCTGCGGGAACAGCAATTTGACGTGGTCATCAGTGCCCAGGCTGATGAAGCCGGCCAGTTCCGGGCCGCCCAGGGTGATGCGGCGCATGCGCGGCGTCAGGTCCACCACGCGCAGGACTTGCAGGCGCCGGCGTTTGATTTCGTGCATGACACGGTGAATGGATTGTTCAATCACTTCAGTCATTCGGACTTCTCCGGTACGGACGCAACGGCAGGGCCGTCGACGATGGCTTTGGCGGTGTCGTTGAGCAACGCGGCAACCCGCAGGATTTCTTCGGGGCTCCAGCGCCCGTGATGCAATTGCAAGGCGTGGCGCACGTTGTGCACCGCTTCGTGGATCTCGGGCGGCCGATCATGGCCACGCAACGAACGTTTGCTGACATCAATGCGCGTGCGCACGCCTTCGAGCGCGATCGCCTGCTCGCTTAAAGACAGACGTCCGGCGTCGGTCACGCTGTAACGTTTTTTTCCGCCCTCGGCATCGCCCTGGATCATTTCGCTCTCTTCCAGGAACGTCAGCGTCGGGTAGATCACGCCGGGGCTTGGGCTGTAGGCCCCGTCGAACATGCCTTCGATCTGGCGGATCAGGTCATAGCCGTGACAGGGCTGCTCGGCGATCAGGGCCAGCAGCAACAGCTTTAGATCGCCGGGGGCGAACACCCGTGGCCCGCGACCGCCGCGTTCGCGGCCTGGGCGTTTTTCGAAGCCGTCACCGCCATGCTCGCGATGGGGGGAATGACGGTCTCTCATTGCTCTATCTCTTCGTCGTATTTAGATACAACGTAAGATATATCTTAATACGTGGCAAGGCTTTTCCCCCGAGGCGTGCGCCGTTGGCGATGAGCGGTGCACACGGCGCAAAACTGCTGAAAAACGTGTAGTACAAATACTGTGACGATAAGAGGATATGCCTCTGTTCCTTATTTCATCAGTTCAATTAGTTCCTATTACTACATTCGTTGGTGAATTTTCCTACATACATTTCAGCTTCAATAGCTGAACATTCGCGGCGTTGAAAGTTGATCTATTTCGCTGCATGCGAATAACCATTAGTTGATCAGGCTTTTAATCAGTCTATTTCTAATAAACAGGTATTAGTGATGTTTAAAAAAGTTGCAATCGCTACTCCGGCGGCCATCCTGGCTTTGACTTCTTCCATGGCATTTGCCGAAGGTGAAGCACGTCATTCCATCAATCTGGTCGCCAAAGTACCCACCAGCGTATTTCATGTGCAGCCAGTCGATCCGGATTTGATCACCAAGGACCAGGTTCTGCACTACGATCCGATCGGCGATCAGTTGAGCAGTCTGCGTGCTCAGTTCGATACCAAGAACAGCAACGGCTCGATCGCAGCGATGCTTGAAAATGAGGCGTATCTGTCCAACGGTGTGGTCGCCGACAAGATCCCTCTGGTGGTGAAATTCAACGGCGTCACGCTGACCAACACTGCACCGGTGGAGGTTGTGAGTGAGACGGAGTCCACCCCAGGCAAACGCGTCTACCTGGACATCGCACCGACCAAACCGGCTACTGGTGGTTACAAGGCCGGTGATTACACCGGTGTAGTTGCAATGCGCTTCGACGCCGTACTGCCGCCTCGTTGATATCCAATGCCGCCTGATCAGCACACGTTGATCAGGCGCTTGTAAAGGGTCGGCGGGTCATCGCCTGCCGACCTCATGTTGACTGTATCGACTGTTAAAATTCCGAGTATTCCGTTCATGTTCCCGATGACTCCCATCGCGACTGCGCTCGCTCTTATTTTTTGCGCAAGTGCAGTGGCTGCGCCAACTAACAATGGCACGACACCTCGCAGTCTACTGGCTCAGGCCGAAGGCTTGCCGGCGGACTTCGAAGAGCACTTCTTCGATGTGCCGTTGGCTGTTCGTGTGGAACTTGATCAACAACTTCTGGGTGAAGCAATGATCGTGTTATCCCGCGATGATCGCGTCACCCTGCTCGAATTCTCTGATGTGGCCGACAGCAAGTTTTCGGCCAGTGAACGGGAAGTCTGGGCCACTTACTTCAAGCAAGGTGTCGCTCTGGGCGCCTGTGCGGGCAGTTGCCCGGAACAGATGCTGGCCACGCATTACAACCTGCAAAATTCCTTGCTCTCGATTGCCACGTCCAATGCCGAGCGCAGTGCCCAGGAAAAAAACTATTACGAACTGCCCGAAGGCGGCAGCAGTGGCCTGATTGTGCGCAATCAACTGAACCTCAACGGTGGCCAGAAGCAGGACACCGGTGGGCGGTTCGGCCTGGAAGCCAGCAGCAGCCTGGGCAATTGGACCCAGAGCCTGAACCTGCAACTGGCCCGCATGGGTGGGCCGGACGACAAGCTCTACCACGCGGTCCACGAGCTTTACAGCCAGCGCGAACTGGAAGGCAGTTTTCTGCGCCTGGGTTATTTCACCCCCAATTCCGAAGGCCTGACCCGTCAGATCCGCACATTCGGCGCGAGCCCCGACACGGCGGCCGGCCTGATGTATGGCAGCTCCGACAGCCTGGTGATCAACAGTCCCAAGCCGAGCATCTATCCGATCTATGTCACGGCCAACCGCCAGGCCTCGGTGGAGATTATCCGCAACGGCATGTTGATCAACACTCAAGCGGTGGATGCGGGTTTGCAGACGCTGGATACCCGCCCTTTGCCGGGCGGCATCTATGAAGTGGAAATACGCCTGATCGAAGACGGGCAGATCACCTCCACCACCCAGGAGCTGGTCTACAAACCGACCAATTGGCACAACCGCGACAGCCGCTTTCGCTACAACCTGTTCGCCGGCCAGGAAAGCAAACTGCTCAGCAACTGGGACGAGCAGAAATCCGGCGACATGACCGCCGGTGCCGCCTTCAACTACCTGCTGCACCCACGGGTCATTCTGGGCGTGTCGGGACGGCAGGTCCGGGACACGATGCAATATGGCACCTCGGTCGACTGGACGGTGGCCAACAACACCAACCTGTTCGCCAACGTGTATCAAACCGAGGACCACGGCACCGGGCTCGACCTGCAAGCCATGTACAGTTATGGCATAGGCAGCGTGTTCCTCACCCATAACCGCAGCTGGCTCGACACCACACGTACCTATGAAACCCTGCCGGATGGCACGCGGGTGCGCCAGCGCAACGTGTTTATTGGCCAGACGAGCAATTCGTCGATGTCGGTCAACCATCGGATCAGCAGTAAAAGTTCGCTCAACGCACGGGTCTCGCACAGCACCGGCAATGTCGATGGCACCAGTGTGGACATGGGCTGGACGCAACGTGGTTCGTTGTTCGGCAGCGATGCCAGTTGGCGCTTCTCGGTGTTCGACCGGCCAGGCAGTTACAGCAGCGGTGACCGCCGCAACCGCGGCATCGACCTGAGCGTCAGCCTGGCGCTGGGCGGTCCTGGGGAATACTGGTCGGGTAGCGTCGGTACGCGCACTTCCCGCGACGGTGACCGCGACACCAACGCCTCGCTCAACTACCGCAAGGACTTGCAGGATCACGTGCTGCAAAGCGTATCGGCCACCGCCCTGGCCGACACCTACGGCGTGGGCCTTTCCAGTACCGCCAATTTCGCCAACGACGCGGTCAATGGCGATCTGTTCCTCCAGCGTTCTTCCTACAATGACAAATTCACCGGCGGCTTGAACCTGGACAGCACCGTGGCGGTCGGCGGCGAGAAAATCGTCATGACCAGCCAGCACCGTGGCACCGGTGCGGGGATGATTGTCGACGTCGAATCGGATATCGCAGACATCGCCCTGCGCGCCGACGACTCGACCGGTGGCAGCGCCAAGCTGCGTACAGGGCGCAACTTCATCCCGATCACCGCTTACAAGAACAGCGTGGTCAGCTTCGACTTCGAGGGCAACCACCCTCCGGCCGCGAGCATCCAGCCGGCGCGCAGCCGTTATCACCTGAACAAGGGCGGCGTGGGCTACCGCAAGATCACCGTCAACAAAACCCTCACCGTTCTGGGACGCCTGATCGATCCCCAGGGCCGGCCGCTCAAGGGGCACCACGTGATCAACCACGCCAGCCGCGGCGTGAGCGAAGTCGACGGCTTCTTCTCGATGGAAATGCAGGCAGGGTCGCCGACGCTGGAAGTGCGTCAGGGCAATCAGTTGCTGTGCCAGTTCCGCCTCGATACCGCCAATGCCCGCAATGAAGACAACGTGCTGATGATCGGCGATCTGCGCTGCTCGCCCGACACCCTGGCGGAGGCCACTTACAACAGCGAAAGCGCGGGTTGAACCGTTGGCCGGACACTATTCGATAACTTCATTTATCAGGTTGAACATGATGAAACGCTTGTTGGCAATTATTGGCTTTACCCTGCTGCCGCAGATCGTGCTGGCGGGGCCGCAAATCAACGTCGGTGTGGTCTTCGACTACCTCGATGCGGATAAAAGTACCTACCTGAAACGGGTCTTCAACGGCGGCGACAGCACCGCGTTCGTGCGTATCAATATCCTCGAAATCATCTACAACGCAGATGGCACGACCGAGGAAATCCCCCTGGTCAACCAGGCCGACGCCAGCGCCCGTGACGGCCTGATGGCCAGCCCGGCACGCCTGATCGTGCCGGCCAATGGCATGCAGGGCACGCGGCTGCTGTACGTTGGCGCCCGGGATAAGGAGCGCTACTTCCGGGTGCGATTCGTTCCGGTGGTTCCTGAAAAGGAAGATGAATTCGCGGTGTCCGCGGAAGAGCGTGAGGACTACAAAAAAGGTCTGTCGGCGGGGATCAACGTACTGGCCGGATACGGCACGATCTTCTTTGTCCGCCCCACCCAGACCCGCTTTGACAGTGTGATCAGCGACACAGCAGGCAAGTACAGCATTCGCAACGATGGCAACACGGTCGTGGTCCTCGACGAGTTCAAGGATTGTTCGGCGAGCAACGAAAACGACTGCCAGCCCACCACCAAACATCACATCCTGGCCGGTCGCACGTTCCAGTTCGACAAGCAGGCGGGTCGCGAATACCGATTCAGCCTGATCGAAGGTTCAGCGACGAAGAAGCTCGAAACAAAGGGCTAAAACCATGATTAAAGCGATTAAAACGGCAACTTCCGTGATGGTGCTGAGCCTGGTCAGTACCGGCGCGTTCGCCCTGAGAATCAGCGAAACCTTCGACGTTTCGGTGACCATTCCCTCGGCCGCCTTTCACGTGATTCCCAGCGACCCCGGCTGGATTCATCAGGAACAACGGCTCAACTGGGACCCGATCACCTCCGAGCTGAGCGGCCTGCGCAAACAGTTCGATACCAAAAATGAAAACGGCGCGATTTCCGCGCGCCTGTCCTACGAACCGTTCCTGAACAACGGCCGGGACACCGATGACATTCCTCTGCTCGTCACCTTCAACGACAAGCGGCTGACCCTCAATGCCGAAGAAGTGATCAGCGAAGCGGATGGTCGAGCCGGCAAGCGGGCCACCCTGGAAATAGTCGCCGTGAAACCGGCGGGTGGTTACCGACCCGGTGATTACTACGGCAGCGTCCACATGCTGTTCGAGGCCATCGTCCCCTGATGCCGGCCTGTCATTCGCGGCACTGCAAGTTCGATCAGATAGAGGTAAACGTGAGCGTGATCAATCGGGTTCAAAAGGGCATTAAAGGGTTGCTGGCAGGCATGTTGGTGGGGGGCGGGTCCGTTTCACTGGCCCATGCGGCGGTGCAGGAGATCTCGGCAGTATTCCGGCCGGATCCGTCGAATCCGTTGAACAACAAATTCGTCAATACGACGCAGGAGAGTGGGATTTGTCCTGGGCATATTCCCGAGCGATGCAAGGAGCTGGGGATCTTCAGCATCCGCACGCGGGACATTCTCTTTTCTAACAACGCGGACATTCTTGCCGGTCACCAAAGTGAGCGACAAGGGGCGACCTTCAAGGTGCCGTCCGACTTTCGCGACGTCGAAGTCACGCATACCACAACGGGAGAGCGTCAGATCGTACAAATGCGCATCGCCGGTATTGGCAATCGCTTTGATATCAAGTCTTCGGCAACACCAAACACCTACGCCTGGGGATATCCATACCGTGTGTGGGAGGACGCGCCCAGCCCTTGTTTGCCGACGTGGTTTTCAGCAGTTGCTCCCAACTCCTACGTCCTGTGGTTCTGGATAGTGCCCGAAGACGCCGGGGCATGCAGCCTCAAGGCCATCACCGATATCAGTGATCTGGATTATGTGAACTTCGAATACGCCTACGAGTTGAAAACCCCCAATCCCCTGGCCATGTCGAGTGGGCAGTACACGGGGTCGATTAACTATTCGGTCGGTCCTACCCAGGATTTCGACTTTGGGGACGTGATGATCCCCACTGACACACAACTCACCTTCAACATGGTCCTGAACGTCGAGCACACGCTCAAAGTCGAGATCCCCCCCGGCGGCCATCAGGTGGAATTGCTTCCCCAGGGTGGCTGGCAGGCCTGGCTGAACCAGGGACGCAAACCGACGCGGCTGTTTCGCGACCAGACCTTCAATGTGTCGGCGTCCTCGCGGTTCAAGATGAACCTCGAGTGCCAGTACCTGGAGGCGAACACCTGTGCGGTACGCGAGACCACGTCCGGGCATTCGGTGCCGCTCAACGTGAGTGTCAGCTTGCCCAGCGGTTTGACCGACGCGAACAGTAACCCGGTCAATCGTCGCCCCTTGTTGCTTGACGGCAGCGGTACCGAGTTGTTCCAGCCCGGTTTTTACGTCGACCGCAAACCAGGGCAACTGCATTTCGAGATTGCCCGTGAACAGGTCGAGCAGATGCTCGACGGCGCCGGAAAAAACTATTCCGGACAGGTCACGGTGGTCTGGGATTCCGAGGTATGAGCCGTCGTGATTGTTGAAAAGACCCGGCCGCAGGCGCGGCCCCATGGAACATGTATGAATAACACGAAGAACCAGCCACGTTGGCTTCGCCATTTGCTCAGCGCTTCGCTGTTGTTGATGACCAGCCACGCCAGCGCGCTGACACAGGAAATTACCGCGAAGTTTGTTCCGGACCCGGCGAATCCCATGAAGAACGAATTCGTCAACACGACACCGCAGAGCGGCGTGTGCGAGTGGCATGCGTCAGCCATTCCGCTCTGCCTGGCGCTCGGTATTTTCAGTATTCGCAGTGACAACTTCTGGGCCGATTCCAATGGGCCGATCCTGGCCAATCATCAGGATCCTCGGCAAGGGGCCATGTGGAAAGTACCCTCGGAGTGGCGCGACCTGCAGGTGACCCATCGCGAAACGGGCGAAGTGGAAACGGTACAAGTGCGCATTGCCGGCATTGGGCATCGCTGGAATCTGGATCGTCCACCGGGAGTCAGTGCCTGGAATTTGCCGAATGTTAACTGGCAAAGCCAATGGAAGCAGGCACCCAGCCCATGCAGAAGTATCGACTACATCGCGGCTGGGGTGTCTTACGCGTTATTTTTCTGGATCGTTCCTGAAAATGCCGGCGTCTGTCATCGCACCCCCGGCACGGACATTCCGAAGTTCTGGTACAGCAACATCGAGTACGCCTATGCCATCAAGACCCCCAGGCCACTGCAGATGTCGACCGGGCAGTACGTCGGTTCCATCAATTACAGCATGGGCCCCATGGGGGACTTCGATTTCGGCGACGTGATGATCCCTCGGGATACCCAGCTCACCTTCAACTTCACCCTCGATGTGCAGCATTCGCTCGATGTAAAAATTCCACCGGGTGGGCATCGTGTCGAGCTGGTGCCCCAGGGCGGATGGCAGGCCTGGCTGAACCATGGGCGCAAGCCGGAGCGATTGTTCCGTGACCAGACCTTCAACATCTCGTCGTCCAGTCGCTTCAAGATGAACCTGGAATGTGAGCACTCCACAGGTGGCAACACCTGCGCATTGTGGGAGCCGAAATCCGACCATCGTGTGCCGTTGAAAGTCAGCATCACCTTGCCCAACGGCCTGGTGGACGCCAATCAGCAAGCGGTCGTTCGCCGCCCCCTGTTCGTCGATGGCAGTGGTACCCAGCTGATCCAGCCGACTTATTACGTCGATCGAAAACCGGCGACGCTGCACTTCGAAATCGCGCGGGAGCAGGTTGAGCAGATGTTGACCGGCGAGGGCAAAACCTACTCCGGCAACGTCACCGTGGTCTGGGACTCACAGGTCTGACGCTCAACGTTGTGAAACCTGTAGCGGCAGGCACTGGGTGTGGGCACCCGGCTGCAAATAGGCGTTGAGGATGGGCGCCATGCCCTTGAGTACCTGAACCGGCAGCGCGGAAGTGAACTTGAAGGCTTCCGCGCTCCGGCCGGGGACGAACGCGGTCAGGGTGCCGAAATGGCTGTCGCCGATGTAGAACACGAAGGTCGCCGTGCGGTTGACCGATTTCGAGCTGATAATCCGCCCCCCTGAACCGAAGGACTCGATGCGGTTGTCCCCGGTCCCGGTTTTGCCGCCCATCGCCATGGATTTTCCGTCATGGGTCATGAACGTGCCGGACACCCGTTTGGCCGTACCGGCGTCCACCACCTGCGACAAGGCCTCGCGCATGGCGGTGGCGACTTCCGATGGCATCACCCGTTTGCCGACATCCGGATCGTTGATCAGCTTGGTTTCATAGGGCGTGTTCGCGGCGAAGTGCAGGCTGTCGATGCGCAGCGTCGGCATGCGCACGCCGTCGTTGAGGATGGTGCCGATCAGCTCGGCCAGCGCCGCGGGGCGGTCGCCGGAACTGCCGATGGCGGTGGCCAGTGACGGCACCAGGTGGTCGAACGGGTAGCCGACTTTCTGCCAGCGCTGGTGAATGTCGAGGAAGGCCTCGATCTCCAGCATGGTGCGGATGCGGTTGTCCCGCGCGCCCTTGTGCCGGCTCTTGAACAGCCAGCTGTAGACTTCCTGACGCTCGAACTGGCTGGCTTTGACGATCTCGCTCCACTTGGCATCCGGGTGATTGAGCAGGTAGCCCATCAGCCACAGGTCCAGCGGATGGACCTTGGCGATAAAGCCCTGATCCGGCAGGTCGTAGATGCCGGGGCTGTAGTTTTCATACAGCCGTTGCAGGCGATCGTCGGTCAGTTTTTCGGTGAGCTTGGCCCCCGTGAGGTGCGAGCGCACGAAGCTGTTGAAACTTTCCTGGCTGGCCTGTGGCAGCAGGTAACGATGCACTGCTGCCATGCGAATCGGTGTCGGGCGCATGCCATCGAGGAAAGTTTCGAGGCGCTCCTGGGTGTCCTTGTTCTTGTACTTTTTCCAGAACCGCAACAGGAACGAGGTGCCTTCACGGTCGGCGAACGAGGCCAGGTATTCCTGGCGACGCGGGTCGCGGTCATCCTTGAGCAACTCGGCGCTGCTGTTGGGGCCGGAGTAGGTGGTGTAGCGCACCAGGTCGCGCATCAGGCGAATGAACGGCAGGTTGATGGATTCGCGCAGGGCATCGCGCAGGGTCGGGTTGCGGCCGTTGTCTTCCTTGCGGAAGTTGTTGAACACATGCAGCCCGCCACCGGTGAAAAAGGCCTCGCCGGGGCTGGCGGAGTACTTGCGATCCAGCGCGGCACCGAGCATCGCCGACAGGTTGCGGTCCTTGTTCTGGATCAGGTAATCCACGGCCCAGCGGCTCAGGCGGTCCTGTTCCGGCACTTCGAGTTTTTTCAGGTCGGCAACGCTCATCCCGCCGTACTTATCGTGCAGCTCGGCGATGATTTGCAGGTAGGTGGTGAGCACGCGCATTTTGGCGGTGGAGCCCAGTTCCAGCTTGCTGCCTTCGTTGATGTCGAATGGCTGATCGGTGCTGTCCGTCTGGATGCGCACCCGTGAGCCATCCGGGGTCAGCTCGAACAGGGTAAAGCTGTAGCGCACCTGTGCGGTGCTGGTGGGAGTGAGCAGGCGCTCGCCCATCAGGCCGATTTGCGCGGCGAAGGCCGGGTCGGCCAGATGCTTGAGGTATTCGGTGGTCTGCGCCTGCAAGTCGCCCTGCAGCGTGCTGGTGGCCGATAGATCGAGGCGATCGAGGTCATACAGCGGGCGATTGAGCAGCCCGCCCAGGCGGCTGCGCGCCACGCTGATGCCTTTGTTGGTTTCGATCGGTTGAATGGTCGGCTGGGTCTGCCAGTCGCGATAGGTCACTTTGCTGGCCAGCGCGGCCGCCGCGAACTGTGGATCAATCACGTTGTTCTGCGCGAGCAGGCGAATATGGCTGTCGGTGAGGGCGGCCAGCTCATCCCGGCCCTTGGTCAGATAGTGGGAAGGGCGGCGCTGGGCGATCATCAATGAGAGCATTTCCCGCAGGGCCAGGCCTTTTTCCGCCATGGTTTTCGGATCGGTATCGGGGCTGGCGAGCCGTTCGTTGGCCTGGTTGAAGTCAGCGCCGTACCAGACCCGCAAGCCTTCAGCCATGCCATGCACCTCGCCATGGCCCGGTACGGCGGACAAGGGCACGCTGTTGAGGTAGTCGCGCACCACGTTCTGGCGGGCCTCGAGTGTTTCCGGCCCGGCCTGATAGGCGCGGATGCTGGCGGAAATCATCTGCCGGATCTTTTCTCCGCCCGAGACCGTCAACCCGTCGGGGGAGTGTCGGTATTTCTCGAGTTGGGTCGCCAGGGTACTGCCACCGGCCGACTGTCCGGGCATGTGCAGCATTTTTGCCACCTGTGACCAGGCGGCCATGCCGAATCGTGGCCAGTCCACGGCGGGGTTGGCCCTGGGCAGGCTCGGGTCGAGCAGGAAGCGGTTTTCGATGAACAGCAGGCTGTTGACCACCACCGGCGGAATGGCGTCGAAGCTCGAATAGAGTTGCTGCGGGTATTTGTACTGGAACAGCGGCGCCGCCCGGCAGTCAGTGATCAACAAACCGGCCTGGATTTTCTCCTGATACGGGACGAACAGCCCCCTGTCGCTGTAGTCCATCAAGGCCTGGGAAAAGCGGGTCTGGGCGGAAATCACGTAATCGCGCTTGATCAATCGCGGCAGGAACTCACCCAGGGCGCTGTAGCCCAGGCGCATATCGAAAGGCCCGGCGCCGGGATAACGGATGGCGTCGCTGGGGCCGGGTTGCAGTTCATAGGTCAGGGTCGCGGCAAATTTGCTGGCTTCGCGGGATTGAAACTTCGACGTGCGCATTTCCCTGACGGCCGCCAGCCCTAGCGCGATCAGGATAATCAGCAGCAACAAAAAAAACGCCTTCCACCCGTGTCGGGTACGGCTGCGACGGGGTTTTTCAGGTACAGGCGCTTCATCCACACGTTCAGTCGGAACCACATTTTTACTCGAATCGGTTTGCCACAGCGCGCCCATAGTCGATTGATCCATTCACGCAGATTGATCGGACTTGTCTGAAGCTTAGTCGGTGGTTGGCGATGGCGAAGAAATTGTGGCGTGCGGGGGGATGAGGATTTGTGACTGACTGATCAGGTGGGGAGCGCTTCTGGCCCTTGTGGGAGCGAGCCTGCTCGCGATGGCGGGTGTTCAGGCGACTATGAGTCGCCTGACACAATCGCGAGCAGGCTCGCTCCCACAGGATATTGCGGCTTCTGTCAGGTGTACTTGCGCTTGTCCGGCGCCGGCGGGAAGTACTGATACAACCAGGTCTCGCTCAAGGTCCGCTCATTGGTGCGGATGAACAGGCGCAGCTCCACCGGGTCGACGCTGTCGTTGGTCGGGTACCAGTCGAACAGGATCCGGTAGCCCTTGATGTCATCGAGCACCAGCACGCTGAAATCCTTGACCTGACCATTGGAGCAGGTCACCACGGGTTCGATGCCGGTGCCGTCCGGCAGGCGTTCCAGGCCGCCACCGGTGAAGTCCACGGCAAAGCGCCGTGCCCAGACTTCCGGGTAGTGCTCGCCCGGTGCCCAGCCTTCGGTGAAACCGCCCATACCGGAACGGGTGGCGTGTACCCGCGCCAACGGCGTACCGACCGGCGGCAGTGCGCTCCAGTACAGCTTGTAGCCGTAATTGAGCGAGTCGCCAGCCGCGACCGGCTTTTTCGGGGTCCAGAAGGCGACGATGTTGTCCATGGTCTCGCCGGTCGTAGGAATTTCCAGCAGATCGACAGAGCCTTCGCCCCACGCCGTCGTAGGTTCTACCCACAGGCTCGGGCGACGGCTGTACCAGTCCACGGTGTCCTGGTAGCTGGCGAACTCGTGATCGGTCTGCACCAGGCCGAAACCTTTCGGGTCGGTGTCGGCAAAGGCGTTGAATTGCAGGGTCGCCGGGTTGTTCAGCGGGCGGCAGATCCACTCGCCGTTGCCGCGCCACATGGCCAGGCGATCGGAGTCATGGATTTGCGGGTGAATGGTGTCGCACATGCGCCGTTCGTGGGTGCCGCAGCTGAACATGCTGGTCATCGGTGCGATGCCCAACTGGTCAATGGCGGTGCGGGCGTTGATGTGGGCGTCGACTTCCATCACCACGCGCTCGGCCTGGCAGTCGATATCGAAGCGGTAGGCGCCGGTCGCGCTCGGCGAGTCGAGCAGGGCGTACACCACGAACCGGGTGCTGTTGGCGTCCGGGGTTTCGAACCAGAACTTGGTGAAGTCGGGGAATTCCTCAGGCTTTTTCGCGTAGGTATCCACCGCCAGCCCGCGCGCCGACAGGCCATATTGGCCAGTGGCGTCGACCGCACGGAAGTAACTGGCGCCGAGGAAGGACACCACGTCGTGGCGGTCCAGCTCAGGGGCCTTGAACAGCTTGAAGCCGGAAAAACCCAGGTCGCCCTTGAGCTGCTGGGTGTCGACCGAAGTGTTTTCATAGTTGAACAGCGAAGGGCGGAAATGCACCTCCCGCGCCTGACGCGTCTTGGGATCGACGCTGTACATGCGCACCGGCTGCTTGAAGCCCATGCCCACGTGGAAAAACTGCACATCGAGCTGGCCTTTCAGATCCTTCCACAGGGAATGATTGGCGTCGTAGCGGATGGCGTTGAAGTTTTGCGGGGTCATGGTCGCCAGGGTCGGCGGCAACACCTGCTTGGTGTCCTGATAGCCCTTGCCGGCCAGTTGCCTGGCCTGGGTTTTCAGCCAATCGAAATCGAAGGCCTGGGCCTCGCCATCGGCCGTGGTATTACCCGCCCAGGCCCGTGCGGCGAGCAGGCCGGAGGCAGACAGACCGGTGTAGGCAGCGATGGCCATGGACGCTTTGAGCAAATTCCTGCGGTGCATAAATACAACCTGTCGTGAGCAATCCCGTGCCGTTCCTGGCACGTGCTGGATCAAAAATGGAGTTCGGACATGCCTTCGGCCAAACGCAACGTACTTGGAACAGATACCAAATAGCTTAAACGGTTCGCTATCAGAGCAAAATTGCTTGATGTCAGGGCGATGGCGTCGCAATGAAACAAGACATTTCCGGTAAACGTTTCCCACAGAAACTTCTGATTTATAGGGCATTTCTGCTTTTTTCGACTAATTACTCTAAAAACCACTTCTCAGCGCCCGGATAGTTTCTATTCTATGGGCATGACCGGTTTCTGCCCTCAGGCCGGTGGGATTCAGTTGGCACAAGGAGGCGGCTGAAACAGGGAAGGGCGATGCAGTAATTGCAATTTTCTTTGACGTTAAGAGAAGGACATCGTCCATGTCGAAAGTACAAGGCATCACCGAAATGTTGGGAATCTTCCCTTGCCTGGGCATCGGGCGGCGAAGGCGCCGCCTGAATTCCGAGGAACTGAAGCTGGTGGAACGCTATCGCGAACTGTCGGAGAGCGACCGCATCGCGATGCGGTATCTGGTGGATGCGATGAGGAGTGTTTCGCGGTTTTGAAGGCGCTGGTTACCGTGAAAGCCATTTGGCTTTTACGGCAGCCAGGTCCGCCAGGTTTCCGGCTTGCGCGTCGGCAATGCCTTCGAGGATGGATTGATAGCGAGTTGCTACATTCTTTTCAACGATGGCCTGCCGTAGGTAACTTTGTGCGAAAGCGCAATCAGCTGGAATGATTTCAATAACTTTCAGATTCGGAAGGCGTGGTGTGTACATGCCAGCAGATCGCTCGTTCAGGAGGGCTAGTGATCGCAAATAGGGGCGGACTGTAAAGTCGCCCCTTTTTGTCGGCTGGATTTTTGTCATATGCGTCGGCGATAGGGCAAGGCTGCGACCCTTGAATCACTCAGCCAGGTTCGGTCATTGGATTTATCCCCGCAGACGCCAGTGCAGAAACGGCAGAAACCCACCGCCCCTGCAACGATGAAAACCTATCGCTCTGGTGCTCTGGGTGCCAAGTCTGCGTTGGTGACGCCTGATGTAGGACGATTGGGTTACTCACGCAGGTTGTATCTGTAGGAATTCCCTGTTTTTGCACGCATTGCAAAAGCAAGTGTCCTGAGGCCTGTTTTTTCAGTTATCTATTGTGCACAGGAGCCGTGCGATCAATGGCAATTGCGAACGCGCCCAGCAGGTATTACCTTTCGTTTGTGAGTAATACTTTCGGAGTTTGAAATGTCGACCACTATGACCAGTAAAGGCCAGGTGACTATTCCTAAGCCCATTCGCGATGCCCTGCATCTCACACCAGGCTCATCCATTGAATTCACTGTAAATGAGCATGGTGAGGTTGTGTTGCATGGCGCCAACCTCATAGCGGGTAAGACGAGCAAGCCGGATCGATTCGATGCTGTGCGAGGCAAAGCTGATATCAAATGGCGAACCGATGATCTGATGGCCTTGCTTCGAGGGGATGATTGATGGTTTTGGTTGATACGAATGTGCTGATTGATGTGCTTGAGGATGATCCGGTTTGGGCTGACTGGTCTATCCAGCAACTCAGAGCCCAATCTCAGGTGCATGAGCTCGCTATCAACCCAATCATTTACGCCGAACTCTCTCACACGTTTTCAACATTCGAAGCTTTGGATGAAGTTGTGAGTGAGCTTGGTTTGGCGATGCTGGAACTTCCACGCCCGGCATTGTTCCTGGCGGGCAAAGCGTTCATACGCTACCGCAGAGGGGGCGGCGGCAAACACAATGTGCTTGCCGATTTTTTCATTGGCGCACATGCGGCCGTGAAAAAATTGCCGCTGTTGACGCGAGATGCCAAGCGTTATCGGAATTATTTTCCTTCAGTCAGATTAATTAATCCGGTGTGAACTACACATCCTGCCAATTGCCCCGGAACCTGGCTGGGTCCCGGGGCAAACTCCTTTACCGACCTACCTTCCACGCATCCCCCGCAGGCGCGGTCCCGTGGTCGTACGGCTTGCCGATCCACATGTACAGCAACCCCAGGCCGATCACGATGGCCGTGCTCAGCACCATGGCGTAGTTGATATACCACTCGGCGTCCGGGGTGCGGGGCCAGGCCATGTTGATGATGGCGCCGATGCCGTAGGCCAGGGCGCCGATGTTGACCAGCCAGCCCCAGGCACCGAGGGTGAACTTGCCGCTGGGTTTCCAGCCCTTGAGGCGGGCGTAGAGGGCGGCGAGGACGATCATCTGGAACGCCAGGTAGATGCCGATGGCGGCGAAGCTGACGATGGTGGCGACGGCGTCCTGCAGGAAGAAGCCGAGGATGATGATCAGCGCCGGCAGTACGCCGGAGACGAACAGCGCGGCCACGGGCACCTGGGTGTTGGGCGAGATCTTTTTCAGCACCCGGCTGCCGATGACCATTTCATCGCGGGCGTAGGAGTACAGCAGGCGACTCGCCGCCGCTTGCAGGCTGATGACGCAGGAGATGAAGGAAATCATCACCACGCCCATGACCATTTTCGAGCCGACCGGGCCGAAGGCGTTACCCAGGATGGTGCCGACCGGGTCCTTGTCGGTGCCGTCGATCACCGCCTGCATGTCCGGCACGGCGAGGATCAGCGCCAGGCAGGCGAACATCGCGGCGATGCCGCCGATGTAGATGGTCATGCGCATGGCCACCGGGATCTTCTTGCTCGGGTTTGGGGTTTCCTCGGCGACATCGCCGCAGGCCTCGAAGCCGTAGTACAGGAACATCCCCGCCAGGGACGCGGTGAGGAACGCTGGCAGGTACGAGCCGTTGACGCTGATGTCGAAGGTGTTGAACAGCACGGTGAGCGACTGATGACGCTCGAAGATCAGCAGGTACACGCCGACGATCACCGCGCCGATCAGCTCGCAGAGAAAGCCGAACATGGCGATGCGCGCCAGCGTCTTGGTGCCGCTGAGGTTGACCAGGGTGGCGAACAGCGTCAGCACCAGGGCGATGACGATGTTGGTGTTGTTGCTCGGCTCGAAGCACAGCATCGCTGCCAGGTAGGGGCCGGCGCCGACCGCGACGGCGGCGATGGTCACGCACAGGGCGATGGAGTAGATCCAGCCGACCATCCACGCCCAGCGCTTGCCCACCAGGCGGCGTGCCCAGGGGTAGACACCGCCGGAAATCGGGAACTGCGAGACCACTTCACCGAAGATCAGGCACACCAGCAACTGGCCGCAACCGACCAGCAGGTAGGCCCAGAACATCGGTGGCCCGCCTGCCGCGAGGCACAGGCCGAACAGGGTATAAACCCCTACGACCGGAGAGAGATAGGTGAAGCCCAGGGCGAAGTTTTCCCACAGGCTCATGCTGCGATTGAAGTTGGAGGTGTAACCCAACTGGCGAAGTTGCTCGGCATCGCTGTCGGCAGCGCTTGCGGAGAATTCAGGTTGTGCACTCATGGTGTGTTAGCTCCGGAAAATCGGCAGATTTCGGATGGCCGAACCCGTGGCGGGGCCGTGGGGCAGCCGCCAGGATCGGTGGTTATTGTTTTTGTGGCTTTGGAGCCTGGTGGAGCCTAATGCCGGTTTCTGCCTTGAAACCGAGGGGACATCATCGCGAGCAAGCTCGCTCCTACAGGTTCAATGCGATCCCCCTGTAGGAGCGGGCTTGCCCGCGATGGTTTTTCAGTGCTTGAACATCACATGCCGAACGACGGTGTAGTCCTCCAGCCCATACATCGACATGTCCTTGCCATACCCGGACAGTTTCTGACCGCCATGGGGCATTTCGCTGACCAGCATGAAGTGGGTGTTCACCCAGGTGCAGCCGTATTGCAAACGCGAAGACAGGCGATGGGCGCGGCCGACGTCGGCGGTCCAGACCGACGAAGCCAGGCCGTAGTCGGAGTCGTTGGCCCAAGCCAGCACCTGCGCTTCATCGGTGAATCGGGTCACCGACACCACCGGGCCGAACACCTCGCGGCGAACGATTTCATCATCCTGCTGGGCATCGGCCAGCACTGTGGGTTCGAAGAAGAAACCATTGCCTTCCACCGCCTTGCCGCCGGTGATCAGGCGGATGTGCGGCTGCGCCACCGCGCGTTCGACGAACCCGGTGACGCGGTCGCGGTGTTGTGCGGTGATCAGCGGGCCCAGCTCGGTCGAAGGATCATCCTGCAGGCCGTACTTGATACTGCTGACCGCCGCGCCGAGTTTCTCGACGAATTTTTCGTAGATGCCGGCCTGTGCGTAGATGCGGCAGGCCGCGGTGCAGTCCTGCCCGGCGTTGTAGAAGCCGAAGGTACGGATGCCTTCCACGGCAGCGTCGATGTCGGCGTCGTCGAAGATGATCACCGGCGCCTTGCCGCCCAGTTCCATGTGCATGCGCTTGACGCTGTCGGCGGTGCTGGAAATGATGTTCGAACCGGTGGCAATCGAGCCGGTCAACGACACCATGCGCACTTTCGGGTGGGTGACCAGCGGGCTGCCGACGCTCGGCCCACGACCGAATACCAGGTTGAGCACACCGGCCGGGAAAATCTCTGACGCCAGTTGCGCCAGGCGCAGGGCGGTCAGCGGGGTCTGCTCAGATGGCTTGAGCACGACGGTGTTGCCGGCGGCGAGGGCCGGGGCGATTTTCCACGCGACCATCATCAGCGGGTAGTTCCACGGCGCGATGGAGGCGATCACGCCCACCGGGTCGCGGCGAATCATCGAAGTGTGGCCCGGCAGATACTCACCGCCAGCCGAACCGCTCATGCAACGGCTGGCGCCGGCGAAGAAGCGGAACACGTCGGCAATCGCCGGGATCTCATCGTTGAGCGCGGCACTGTAGGGCTTGCCGCAGTTGTCCGATTCCAGCTTGGCCAGTTCTTCGCCGTGGGCTTCGATGGCATCGGCGAGCTTGAGCAACAGCAGCGAACGGTCCTTGGGTGGCGTCTGCGACCAGCTGTCGAACGCCGCATCGGCGGCGCGCACGGCGGCGTCGACCTGAGCTTCGCTGGCTTCGTTGATTTCCACCAGCACCCGGCCCAGCGCCGGGTTGAATACCGGCTGGGCCGGGCCTTCGCCGTCGAGCAGTTGGCCGTTGATCAGGAGTTGGGTTTGCATGGGCTCATCCTCTTGAATCTGTTCTTGTTTTTTGTGGGAGCGAGCCTGCTCGCGATGGCGTTCTCGGAATCGCCAAAAGCATCGCGAGCAGGCTCGCTCCCACAGGGGATAGTCGTTGTCTGTTACTAACTTATTTGCCACCACTCCCCGCCACGCTTTCACCACCGCGGGTCAGGTAATAGGCGCCGAGAATCGGCAGCATGGTCACCATCATCACCAGCATCGCCACGACGTTGGTCACCGGCACATCCCGTGGTCGGCTGAGCTGGTTGAGCAGCCACAGCGGCAGGGTGCGTTCATGGCCGGCAGTGAAAGTTGTGACGATGATTTCGTCGAACGACAGCGCAAACGCCAACATGCCGCCGGCCAGCAACGCCGAGCCGAGGTTGGGCAGGATGATGTAGCGGAAGGTCTGCCAGCCGTCGGCGCCCAGGTCCATCGACGCTTCGATCAGGCTGTGCGACGTGCGGCGCAGGCGGGCGATGACGTTGTTGTAGACGATCACCACGCAGAAGGTCGCGTGGCCGACGATGATCGTGAACATCCCCGGCTCGATCCCCAGCGACTTGAAGGTCGCCAGCAGGGCGATCCCGGTGATGATCCCCGGCAGCGCAATCGGCAGGATCAGCATCAGCGAGATGCCCTGCTTGCCGAAGAAGTCCCGACGATACAGCGCGGCCGATGCGAGGGTGCCGAGCACCATGGCGATCAGGGTCGCAATGGCGGCGATCTGCAGCGACAGCTTGATGGCTTCCAGCACGTCCGGACGGGAGAAGGCGATGCCGATCCACTTCAGGGTGAAACCCTTGGGTGGAAAGCTGAACGCGGCGTCTTCGGTGTTGAAGGCGTAGAGGAAGATGATCAGGATCGGGAAGTGCAGGAACACCAACCCGCCCCAGGCCGCGATCCTGAGGCCCATGGAAGCTTTGTCAGAGTGCATCGAAGGCCCCCAGTCGTTTGACGATGGTCAGGTAGATGGCGATCAGCACGATCGGCACCAAGGTGAAGGCGGCGGCCATCGGCATGTTGCCGATCGCACCTTGCTGGGCATACACCATGCTGCCGACGAAATAGCCGGGTGGGCCCACCAGTTGCGGCACGATGAAGTCGCCCAGAGTCAGGGAAAAGGTGAAGATGGAACCTGCAGCGATGCCCGGCACCGACAGCGGCAGGATCACCTGCATGAAGGTCTGGCGCGGCTTGGCGCCGAGGTCGGCTGAGGCCTGCAGCAACGACGGCGGCAAGCGTTCCAGCGACGCCTGGATCGGCAGGATCATGAACGGCAGCCAGATGTAGACGAACACCATGAAGCGCCCCAGATGCGAGGTCGACAGGGTGCTGCCGCCCACGCCGGGAATGCCCAGCACGAACTGCAACAGCGGCTCCAGGCCCAGGTGCTGCACGAACCATTGCGCCACGCCGCCCTTGGCCAGCAGCAACGTCCACGCATAAGCCTTGACGATGTAGCTGGCCCACATCGGCATCATCACCGCGATGTAGAAAAACGCCTTGGTCTTGCCGGTGGTGTAGCGCGCCATGTAGTAGGCGATCGGGAACGCGACGATGGCGCTGGCGATCGACACCACGATGGCCATGCTCAGGGTGCGCAGGATGATGTCGAAGTTCGACGGCTGGAACAGCGCCGCCAGGTTCGCCAGGGTCAGGTCCGGGGTGACCGCCATGGTGAAGTCGTCGAAGGTGTAGAACCCTTGCCACAACAGCACCAGCAGCGAACCGAGGTAGATCGCGCCGAACCACAGCAGCGGCGGCACCAGCAGCAACGACAGGTAAAAGTTCGGTCGCCGGTACAGCAGGTTGGAAAACCTGCGCAACGCCGAGCCATGGGCCGGGGTTTGAGCGATTGCCACGCTGTTCATCTCACACCCCGCCTGCGGTGTCGTGCAGCGCGATCATCGCTTCGCGTGCCCAGCGCGCGCTGATGCGTTGCCCGGTCTGGTGCTGGGCACTGACGTCCAGCCACTGATTGTTGGCCTGGCTGATGTTCAGGGTCTGGCCGTTTTCCAGCTTCAATTCATAGCGGGTGGCGCTGCCCTGGTACTGGATGTCGTGGAGCAAACCGCTGACTTCGATTTCATGGCTGGCCAACGGGCCTTCGGCAAACCGTACGTGTTCGGGGCGAATCGAAAACGGCTGCGGGTTGCCGCTGAGCTGCTGGGCCAGCTCGCCACGAATCACGTTGGAGGTGCCGACGAACTCGGCGACAAAGGTGGTGGCCGGTTTCATGTAGAGGTTGCGCGGGGTGTCGACCTGTTCGATGCGACCCTTGTTGAACACCGCCACGCGGTCGGACATCGACAGCGCTTCGGTCTGGTCGTGGGTGACAAAAATGAAGGTGATGCCGAGCTGGCGTTGCAGCTTTTTCAGCTCGCTCTGCATTTGCTCGCGCAGCTTGAGGTCCAGTGCCCCCAGCGGCTCATCGAGCAGCAGCACCCGCGGGCGATTGACCAGGGCGCGGGCCAGGGCCACACGCTGGCGCTGGCCGCCGGACAGTTGCACCGGCTTGCGCTGGCCGTAGCCGCCCAGGGCGACCATCGACAGAGCTTCTTCGGCGCGGCTGTTGCGTTCGCTCTTGCCCACGCCTTTGACTTTCAGGCCATAGGCGACGTTGTCCAGCACGTTCATGTGCGGGAACAGGGCGTAATCCTGGAAAACGGTGTTGACGTCACGTTCATACGGCGGCAGCCCGGCGGCTTCTTCGCCGTGGATGCGGATCGAGCCGGCGCTCGGTTGTTCGAAACCGGCGATCAGGCGCAGACAGGTGGTTTTGCCCGACCCGGAAGGGCCCAGCATGGAAAAGAACTCGCCGTCCTGGATGTCGATGGAAACCCGGTCTACGGCCTTCACTTCGCCGAATAGACGGGAAACGTTGGTGAATTGGACTGCAAGCGTCATGGTGCGGTGCTCCGGAAAAGCTGAAATCTTGAAAACATCGCGAGCAGGCTCGCTCCCACAGGTCATGTGTGCTTTTTGTGGGAGCGAGCCTGCTCGCGATAGGGTTTAACGACCGCCCATGATCGCGATGTAGTCCTGGGTCCAGCGGCTGTACGGTACGAACTTGCCGCCTTCAGCCTGTGGGGTTTTCCAGAAGGCGATCTTGTCGAACTGGTCGAAACCGTTGGTCTTGCAGCCCTCGGCGCCGAGCAGTTCGCTCTCCTTGCACGCCGCCGGCACGGCGGGCAACGAACCGAACCAGGCGGCTACGTCGCCCTGGACTTTCGGTTGCAGCGACCAGTCCATCCACTTGTAGGCGCAGTTGGGGTGCTTGGCATCGGTGTGCAGCATGGTGGTGTCGGCCCAACCGGTGGCGCCTTCTTTCGGGATGGTCGAGGCGATCGGCTGCTTCTCGTTGACCAGGCCGTTGACCTGATACGGCCAGGCACCGGACGCGACCACGCCCTCGTTCTTGAAGTCGCTCATTTGCACGGTGGTGTCGTGCCAGTAGCGGTGGATCAGCGGCTGCTGGGCGCGCAACAGGTCGAGCACGGCCTTGTACTGCGCTTCGGTCAGCTCGTAGGGGTTCTGGATGCCCAGTTCCGGCTTGGCGGTCTTCAGGTACAGCGCCGCGTCGGCGATGTAGATCGGGCCGTCATAGGCCTGCACGCGGCCCTTGTTCGGCTTGCCGTCCGGCAGGTTCTCGGCGTTGAACAGCACACCCCAGGTGTCGGGCGCGGTCTTGAACACATTGGTGTTGTACATCAGCACGTTCGGGCCCCATTGATACGGGGTGCCGTAGGTCTGTTTGTTGACCACGTACCACGGCGCATCCTTGAGGCGCGGGTCGAGGTTCTTCCAGTTCGGGATCAGCGAAGTGTTGATCGGCTGCACGCGCTTGCCGACGATCAGCCGCAGCGAGGCATCGCCGGAGGCGGTCACCAGGTCGTAGCCACCCTTGGCCATCAGGCTGACCATTTCATCGGAAGTGGCGGCGGTTTTCACATTGACCTTGCAACCGGTTTCCTTCTCGAACCCGGTCACCCAGTCGTAGGCCTTGTCGCTTTCGCCACGTTCGATGTAGCCCGGCCACGCCACGATATCCAGTTGGCCTTCGCCCGCGCCAACGGCCTTCAACGGCTCGGCGGCCTGGACGCCGACACTGGCCAGCAACGCGGTAGTGATTGCACTGAGCAGTGCGGTCTTGTGCACGAACATTGGGTTTCCCTCTTCTTTAAATTATGGTCGGGGCAGTGTTGAACGTGGTGCAGCCATGCCTTTACGGCTAGTTGTCAGCGTAGTGCGCTTTTTATAAATGCTCTCCGTGGCGGGCCATGATGTGCCGCACCACGCTGTAGTCCTGAAGCGAGTCGCTGGACAGGTCCTTGCCGTAGCCCGAGCGTTTCAAGCCGCCGTGGGGCATCTCGCTGACCAGCATGAAATGGCTGTTGATCCAGGTGCAGCCGTACTGCAAACGCGCGGCGACCTGCATGGCCTTGTCCAGGTTCTGCGTCCAGACCGACGACGCCAGGCCGTATTCCGAATCGTTGGCCCAGTCCACGGCCTGTTCCAAGGCATCGAAACGGGTCACGGTCACCACCGGGCCGAACACCTCGCGCTGGACGATTTCATCGCCTTGCTTGCAGCCGGCCAGCAGGGTCGGCTGGTAATAGAAGCCGGCCCCGGAATGCACCGCGGCCCCGGTGACCCGCTCGATGTGCGGCTGGCCAAGGGCGCGCTCGACGAAGCTGGCCACGCGGTCGCGCTGGCGGGTGCTGATCAAGGGACCGATCTCGTTGTCGGCGTCGCGCTTGCCGGCAAAACGCAGGCTGCTGACTGCGGCACCGAGTTCGGCCACCAGGCGATCATGGATGCCCGCCTGCGCATAGATGCGGCACGCCGCCGTGCAGTCCTGGCCGGCGTTGTAGTAGCCGTAGCTGCGCACGCCTTCGACCACGGCCTGGATATCGGCATCGTTGCAGACGATCACCGGCGCCTTGCCACCGAGTTCCAGGTGCGTGCGCTTGAGGGTCTTGGCCGCGGCCTGGAGGATTTTCTGGCCGGTGACGATATCGCCGGTCAGCGACACCATGCGGATTTTCGGGTGGCTGACCAGATGGCTGCCGACCCCTTCGCCGCCCCCGCAGATGATGTTGATCACTCCAGGTGGCAGGATTTCGGCCAGTGCGGGGGCCAGGGCCAGGATCGACAGCGGCGTGTGCTCGGACGGCTTGAACACCAGGGTGTTGCCGGCAGCCAGTGCCGGGGCGATTTTCCACGCGGCCATCATGATCGGGTAGTTCCACGGCGCGATGGAGGCCACCACGCCAATGGGGTCGCGGCGCACCATGCTGGTGTAGCCGGGCATGTATTCGCCGCTGAGCTGCCCGGTCTGGCAGCGTACGGCGCCGGCGAAGAAGCGGAACACGTCAACGGTGGCGCTCAGGTCGTCCTGACGGGCCAGGTGCAGAGGCTTGCCGCAATTGAGCGATTCGAGGCGGGCGAGCAGGTCGGCCTGCTTTTCCACGGCGTTGGCGATCTCCAGCAGCAGGTTGGAGCGTTGCTGCGGGGTGGTCCGTGACCAACTGGCAAAGGCGCGATTGGCGGCGAGGATGGCCGCTTCGACCTGTTCGGTGCTGGCCTCGGCGATGTGCGTGAGAACCTCACCCGTGGCCGGGTTGAGGATGGGTTCGACAAAACCCTGACCTGCGACCAGTTCGCCATCGATCAACAACGCGGTGAACAACGGGGTCTGCGCGCCAGCCATTTTTCGCGATCTCTTTTCTTGTGTGGCCATGTTGCTCCCTGTGACTGGGGGCGGGCCGTCTTATCTGGATGAATCAAGACTAGTGCCCGGACCCGAGGTCGACAAATACTAAATACTGAAGGTGGCGTTCGATTAAATAGATGGCTTGCGTGGACCGTGGGGTTGTTCACGGGCGACGGTCAGGAACGGGTCCACCAGCGCCGGGCGCGCAGTGCCGCGGCGCCAGGCCAGGCCCACGTCGAGGGTCTGGCTCAGATCAGCGATAGGACGCGCCTCGATGATGTCGCCCTCCAGCGACCAGGGGCGGTAGGTCATGTCCGGCTGGATCGAAACGCCAAGACCGGCGGCCACCAGGCTACGCACCGCTTCGGTCGAGGCGGTTTTCAGGGTGACGCGCGGTTGCAGCGAGGCCGCCGACCACATGCGCTGGGCGTTGCGGTCCATTTCATCGACGTTCAGTTGAATCAATGG
Organism: Pseudomonas sp. MYb118; assembly: GCF_040947875.1. Lineage (NCBI taxonomy): Bacteria > Pseudomonadati > Pseudomonadota > Gammaproteobacteria > Pseudomonadales > Pseudomonadaceae > Pseudomonas > Pseudomonas sp. MYb118. Next base: position 2,929,935 of record NZ_JBFRXN010000002.1, read on the forward strand.
CTCGCGGGCGACATCCGCCAGGTTGATGCTGTCGTGCTCCAGCAGCGGATGCTGGGCCGGCAGCCACAGGCGATGGGGCGAGTGAGTCAGCACTTCGGTCTGCAGGGCGTGGCGATCCTCGAGGTTGGACAGGATCAACACGCCGACGTCGATCTCGCCGCTGACCAGCAAATGCTCGATATACGGCCGCTCATCCTCCATCACACGGATTTCCACGTTGGGGTAGGCGCGCTGAAAGCGGGTGAGCAGGTCCGCCAGATAATAACCGGCCACAAGACTGGTCACCCCGACGATCAACTGCCCCGCCACCTGATCGGTGCTTTGCTGCAGACTGCGTTTGGCGTTATCCACCGTGGCCAAAATCAGATGCGCCTGACGCAAAAACTGGTGCCCCTGATGCGTCAGGGTCATGCCCTTGGCGTGACGATTGAACAGACCGACACCGATCTCCTGCTCCAGTTGCTGGATCGCCAGAGTCAGAGTCGATTGAGAAATAAACGCAGTCTGCGCGGCGGCCGAAATCGAACCGGTCTCGGCCACAGCGATAAAATGGCGGATCTGACGCAAGGTCATCATAAACAGGCACCCGGTGGGCAGTTTTTATAGATTCACCCGAGTGTATATCGTTTTACTAGATACCCCCTGTAGGAGCGAGCTTGCTCGCGATGGCGGCCCAGACACCGAGGACACCCGATAGCCCGCATCATCGTTAACGACCATCGCGAGCAAGCCCGCTCCCACAGGAACCCCACCGTACCTGTAGGAGCGAGTTCACTCGCGATGGCAGCCCAGACACCGCAAGCATTCAGACAGCCCACGTCATCGTTAAAGACCATCGCGAGCAGGCTCGCTCCCACAAAAACAAAAACAGAAACAGAGCCACGATCCCACAGGCGCCGCAGATTGCCCCGTCGGAAGGCCGAGTGGAGGTTCTGCGCAGTGGGCAACCCGGCATGGATGCCGGGTTAGCCGCCCTCGGCCAAGGATGGCCGATGGCGGCGGGCCCACGGAGCAGGACCGGAGCGAGGGATCCCGGAGCGTCAGCGAAGGGCCGTACGTCAGGGGCCAGGCGTTTTGGTGACTTTGCGCCGGGCCGCGTAGGCGACAAAGTCACCCGCCGTAAGGGCGGAACCTTAAGCCGCCGCAACCGCAGAAATGGATATGTACACCGGAAGGCCGCCATCGCGGGCAAGCCCGCTCCCACAGGAACCCCACCGTACCTGTAGGAGCGAGTTCACTCGCGATGGTGGTCAACGATAACGCGGGCAGCCTGATACCCCGCGGTGCCCCAACGTCCATCGCGAGCAGGCTCGCTCCCACAAAAACAGAAACAGAAACAGAACCACGATCCCACAGGCGCCGCAGATTGCCCCGTCGTAAGGCCGAGTGGAGGTTCTGCGCAGTGGGCAACCCGGCATGGATGCCGGGTTAGCCGCCCTCGGCCAAGGATGGCCGATGGCGGCGGGCCCACGGAGCAGGACCGGAGCGAGGGAACCCTGAGCGCCAGCGAAGGGCCGTACGTCAGGGGCCAGGCGTTTTGGTTACTTTGGCGCGACAAAGTAACCCGCCGTAAAGGCGGAACCAAAAGCGGCCGTTATCGCAGAAATGGATATGTACGCCTGTAAGGCCGCCATCGCGAGCAAGCTCGCTCCTACAGAGCGACAAAGTAACCCGCCGTAAAGGCGGAACCAAAAGCGGCCGTTATCGCAGAAATGGATATGTACGCCTGTAAGGCCGTCATCGCGAGCAAGCTCGCTCCTACAGAGCCCCAAAGTCACCCGCCGTAAGGGCGGAACCAAATGCGGCCGTTACCGCAGAAATGGATATGTACGCCTGTAAGGCCGCCATCGCGAGCAAGCTCGCTCCTACAGAGCCCCAAAGTCACCCGCCGTAAAGGCGGAACCCAAAGCGGCCTTTACCGCAGCAATGGATATGTGCACCTTGAGGCCGCCATCGTCGGAACGCCGCCCGGAGCAAGCCCGCTCCTACAGTGCCCAACGCAGGCAACATCTGGAAGCACTCCCACCCACCGGAAACAGGTCGTTTCGATCTAGTCTTGAAACCTTCTTGCGTTACTCAGTGGAGGCGAAACACATGAATACCCGCGGATTGCTCGACCAATTGCTCCGGTCCGGCCAGGACCTGTTGCAGAAAAAAGCCGGGGCCACGCAGGGCAAGGCGTCCGGTGGTGCATTGGGCAGCATGCTTTCGGGGGCCGGCGGTGGCGCATTGGCGGCGGGGGCGATGGGGCTCCTGCTCGGCAATAAAAAGGTGCGCAAGGTCGGCGGCAAAGTCGCCATCTATGGTGGTCTCGCCGCCTTGGGCGTGATTGCCTACAAGGCCTATGGCAACTGGCAGGCGCAACAGGGGACGGCGCCCGCGCGCGAGCCGCAAACCGTGGACCGCTTGCCAGCGGCTCAGGCCGAACAGCACAGCCAGGCGATTCTCACGGCGCTGGTGGCTGCCGCCAAGGCGGACGGCCACGTCGATGAGCGTGAAAGGGCACTGATCGAAGGCGAGTTCACCAAGCTGGACAACGACCGCGAGCTGCACCACTGGCTGCACGCCGAATTGAACAAGCCCCTTGACCCCGCCGGCGTGGCGCGCATCGCCAGCACTCCGGAAATGGCCGCCGAAATGTACGTCGCCAGCGTCATGATGGTGGACGAGGAGAGCTTCATGGAAAAGTCCTATCTGGAAGAGCTCGCCCGCCAGTTGAAGCTGGCGCCGGGGTTGAAGGTCGAGCTGGAAAACCAGGTCCGCCAGGCCACTCTGTAGCGCTCGCCTGGGCTTTGATCGCCAGGATGAGACACGCTGTGCAACTGTCTTATAAATGACACACCGCCCTCGGCTATACTCCCCCAGCATTTAACTGGCCCCGAGGACTGACTGTGAAGAACTGGACGTTGCGCCAACGCATCTTGGCGAGCTTTGCGGTAATTATCGCCATCATGCTGCTGATGGTCGTCGTCTCGTATTCACGGTTGTTGAAGATCGAGGCCAGCGACGCCAGTGTGCGTGATGACGCTCTGCCAGGCGTGTATTACAGCTCGGTGATTCGCGGTGCCTGGGTCGACAGTTATCTGCAGATCCAGGAAATGCTGGGGCTCAAGGAGGCCCAGGGTTTCAGCTCGGAAGACACTGCCCTGTTCAAGGGCTTCGACGCCCGTGTGCAAGAGGCCATGGCTGACTATCGCGCCACCGTCACCACCGATGAGGACAAGCTCGAGTTCGCCGCCTTCGAAAAGCTGCATGCCGATTACGGCAAAATCCTGGACGGCGTGATCGACTTGCGCAGGCGTAATCAGGAAGCCGACGCCATCAGGTTGTTCAACGAACAGCTGACGCCGGCGTGGAAGGCCGGGCGCATGAAGCTCAATGACATCCTGCGGCAAAACAAGGCTGTCGCCGATCAAGACATGGCGAACATTGATGCCGCCGTGGCCACCGCGAAACTCATCATGGGCATCTCCCTGCTGGTCGCGGTACTGGCCGCGGCTCTATGTGGCCTGTTGCTGATGCGCGCGATCATGGCGCCGATGAATCGCATCGTCGAGATTCTCGAAATCATGCGCACCGGCGACCTCAGCGGTCGCCTGAACCTGGAACGCAAGGACGAATTCGGCGCGGTGGAAACCGGCTTCAACGACATGATGGCCGAACTCACGTCACTGGTGTCCCAGGCCCAACGCTCGTCGGTGCAGGTCACCACGTCGGTGACCGAAATCGCCGCGACTTCCAAGCAGCAGCAGGCCACCGCCACGGAAACCGCGGCCACGACCACCGAAATCGGCGCCACGTCCCGGGAAATCGCCGCCACTTCGCGTGATCTGGTGCGTACCATGACCGAAGTCTCCACGGCGGCCGATCAGGCCTCGGTGGCCGCAGGTTCCGGGCAGCAGGGCCTGGCGCGGATGGAAGAGACCATGCATTCGGTGATGGGCGCCGCGGATCTGGTGAACGCCAAACTGGCGATCCTCAACGAGAAGGCCGGCAACATCAATCAGGTGGTCGTCACCATCGTCAAGGTCGCCGACCAGACCAACCTGTTGTCGCTCAACGCCGCGATCGAAGCGGAAAAAGCCGGTGAATACGGCCGCGGTTTTGCCGTGGTCGCCACCGAAGTGCGTCGCCTGGCCGACCAGACCGCCGTGGCCACCTACGACATCGAACAGATGGTGCGCGAGATCCAGTCGGCGGTCTCGGCCGGGGTCATGGGCATGGACAAGTTCTCCGAAGAAGTGCGCCGTGGCATGTTCGAGGTGCAGCAGGTCGGTGAGCAACTGTCGCAGATTATCCACCAGGTGCAGGCGCTCGCGCCTCGGGTGCTGATGGTCAATGAAGGCATGCAGGCACAGGCCACCGGTGCCGAGCAGATCAACCACGCGCTGGTGCAGTTGGGTGATGCCAGCAGCCAGACGGTCGAATCCCTGCGTCAGGCCAGCTCCGCCATCGACGAACTGAGCCAGGTGGCCGTCGGGCTGCGCAGCGGCGTGTCGCGATTCAAAGTCTGATGAACGAACTCACGGCCAAACGCTCCGCCGTGAAAGCGGCGACGCAGGCGTTGTTCCTGGTATTTCGCATCGGCAGCGAACGGTATGCCCTGCAAGCGAGCGAGATCGCCGAGGTGCTGCCGCGCCTGCCGTTGAAGCCTGTCGCGCAGGCACCGGAGTGGGTCGCCGGGGTGTTTGCCTATCGCGGCGCCGTGGTGCCGGTGATCGACCTCAGTGCCCTGGCGTTCGGTGTGGCGGCCCAGGCGCGAACCAGTACCCGACTGGTGCTGGTCAACTATCGAGCCCACGACGGCGCCGAAGCACGCTGGCTCGGGCTGATTCTCGAGCAGGCCACCGATACCTTGCGCTGCAACCCGGCGGATTTTCAGCCTTACGGCCTGGATAACCGCCAGGCGCCCTGGCTTGGGCCTGTACGTGAAGATGCCCAGGGCTTGTTGCAGTGGGTGCGTGTCGCCGATCTATTGGATGAGCGGGTTCGTGCGTTGCTGTTTCCGTCGCCGCCGCTGGACCCGGCGCTGCTTGAGGAAGGCTCATGAACAGCGATCAACGGTTTTTCGATTTTCTCAAGGAGCGTATCGGCCTCGACGTCGCGTCGGTCGGGCCGGCGATCATCGAGCGCGCGGTGCGCCAGCGCAGCAGTGCGTCCCGCGCCGAGACGGCCGACGAATACTGGCAGACGTTGCAAAACTCGCGGGAAGAGCAACAGGCGCTGATCGAAGCGGTGATCGTGCCCGAAACCTGGTTTTTCCGTTACCCGGAATCCTTCGCCACCCTGGCCAAACTGGCCGCCAGGCGCCTGGGCGAAATCAACAACCTGCGCGCCCTGCGCATACTCAGCCTGCCGTGCTCCACTGGCGAAGAGCCTTACTCCATCGCCATGGCCTTGCTCGATGCCGGACTCAAGCCGCATCAGTTCAAGGTCGAAGGCATGGACGTCAGCCCGCTGTCTGTGGAAAAGGCCCGGCGCGGGGTGTATGGCAAGAATTCCTTTCGCGGCCAGGACCTGGCGTATCGCGACCGGCACTTCCTCGCCGAAGGCGACGGCTATCGCCTGGAGGAACGGGTACAGGAACAGGTGCACTTGCAGGTCGGCAATCTGCTGGATCCGGCATTGCTGGCCAATGAAGCGCCCTACGACTTTGTGTTCTGCCGCAACCTGCTGATCTATTTCGATCAGCCTACTCAGCAACAGGTTTTCGAAGTGCTCAAGCGCCTGACCCATGTCGATGGCGTACTGTTCATCGGCCCGGCGGAGGGTAGCCTGCTTGGGCGGTTCGGCATGCGTTCGATCGGTATTCCCCAGTCGTTCGCGTTCAGTCGGCACCAGGCTCCGGAACCGGAGCATGCGCCTGCGCCGGTGTTCGTGCCGACCGCGCTGCCGGTACGGCGCACCGTGGCGCCACCACCACCGGTGCGCAATCGGCCTTTCGCGACAGTGACGCCGTTGCCGGTCACGACCAGGGCGACCAACCCGGACGCAGCGACCTTGTTGGCCAACATCGCCGCCCTGGCCAACGAGGGCAAAGCGGCCGAAGCCCGCGCGGCGTGCGAGCATTATCTGCGCAGCCATGAGCCGGTGGCGCAGGTGTTCTACTGGCTGGGGCTGCTCAGCGATGTGGCCGGCAGTGCCCTCGAAGCCCAGGGTTTTTACCGCAAGGCGTTGTACCTCGACCCGCAACATTCCGAAGCGTTGATGCACCTGGCGGCCTTGCTGCAATCCCAGGGGGACACGGCGGGTGCCCGACGATTGCAGGACCGCGCCGCGCGCAGCGAGCGCGCAGACAGTGAGCGCAAACGATGAATGCCACCGACGGCTTCAGCCTGACCCATGAAGATGCCCAGGCCATCGACGATTGCTGGAACCGTATCGGTATCCATGGCGACAAGTCCTGCCCGCTGCTGGTCGAACATATTCACTGCCGCAATTGCTCGGTGTATTCGGCGGCTGCCACGCGCCTGCTGGATCGCTACGCGTTGCAGCAGGAAGACCGCGGACAGGTCAGCGTCGCACTCGAGAGCGAGGTCAGGACCCGCTCGTTGCTGATGTTCCGCCTCGGCGAGGAATGGCTGGGCCTGGCGACCCGCAGCCTGGTGGAAGTGGCACCGCTGCAAACCATCCATTCGTTGCCGCACCAGCGCTCGCGAGCCTTGCTCGGCGTGGCGAACGTGCGCGGTGCGCTGGTGGCCTGCCTGTCGCTGATCGAGCTGCTGGGCCTGGATGGCACGAACAACGTGGCCAGCGGCGCACGGGTGATGCCACGCATGCTGATCATCGCCGCCCACGGCGGGCCGGTGGTGGTGCCGGTGGACGAAGTCGACGGCATCCATGCCATCGACGAGCGCACCCTCGATGCGGCCTCCCGATCCGGCGCCCATGCCAACGCCAAATACACGCGAGGCGTGTTGCAATTCAAAGGTCGCAGCCTGCGTTGGCTGGATGAAGAACAGCTGCTGTCTGCCGTGACCCGGAGCCTGACATGACCCCCGAGCAAATGCGCGACGCCTCTTTGCTGGAGCTGTTCAGCCTCGAAGCCGAGGCCCAGACCCAGGTGCTGAGCGCCGGGCTGCTGGCGCTCGAGCGCGATCCGACCCAGGCCGATCAACTCGAGTCGTGCATGCGCGCGGCCCACTCGCTCAAGGGTGCGGCGCGTATTGTCGGCGTCGATGCCGGCGTCAGCGTGGCTCATGTGATGGAAGATTGCCTGGTCAGCGCCCAGGAGGGACGCCTGTACCTGCGCCCCGAGCACATTGACGCCTTGTTGCAGGGCACCGACCTGCTGATGCGCATTGCCACACCGAACCACGCACCGACGCCGGCGGATATCGAAGGTTACGTGGCGCTGATGGCGCGCTTGCTCGATCCGCTGGCGCCCGCCGCGCCTGTCAGCACGCCGCCTGCGCCGCCCGTTACCGAGCCGCCGCCTCCCGTCGTCGAGCCCGCTGCGCCGCCGGTCGAGCCGGTTGTTGCTGCGCCGGTCGAGCCGGTGGTGGCGCCCCGCAAAACCAAACGCACCACGGAAAACGGCGAGCGGGTCCTGCGGGTCACGGCCGAACGCCTGAACAGCCTGCTCGACCTGTCGAGCAAATCCCTGGTGGAAACCCTGCGCCTCAAGCCGCACCTGGCGACCATGCAACGGGTCAAGCGCATCCAGAACAACGGCCTGCGCGCCCTGGAAAATCTCAACGTGCACCTCAAGGACCAGGCCCTGAGCCTGGAGGCCCAGGAAGCGCTTGAGGACGCCCGTCGCCTGTTGGCCGAATCCCAGCAATTGCTGGTGGAAAAGAACGCCGAGCTGGACGAGTTTGCCTGGCAGGCCAGTCAACGGGCCCAGGTGCTGTACGACACCGCACTGGCCTGCCGCATGCGACCGTTCGCCGATGTGTTGAGTGGCCAGGCGCGCATGGTTCGTGACCTTGGGCGCAGCCTGGGCAAGCAAGTACGGCTGGAGATCGAGGGCGAGAAAACCCAAGTCGACCGGGACGTGCTGGAAAAACTCGAGGCGCCGCTGACGCACCTGTTGCGCAACGCCGTCGATCACGGCATCGAAACCCCGGAGCAACGCCTGCTGGCGGGCAAGCCCGAAGAAGGCCTGATCCGTCTGCGTGCCTCCCACCAGGCCGGTTTGCTGGTACTGGAGCTCAGCGACGACGGTAATGGTGTCGATCTGGAAAAGGTCCGCCGCAGTGTCATCGAGCGCCAATTGTCGCCAGCGGAAACTGCCGCGCAGTTGAGCGAAGAGGAACTGCTGACGTTCCTGTTCCTGCCCGGCTTCAGCCTGCGCGACAAGGTCACCGAAGTGTCCGGGCGCGGCGTTGGCCTGGACGCGGTCCAGCACATGGTCCGCCAGTTGCGCGGCGCGGTGGTGCTGGAGCAGACGGCGGGCGAGGGCAGCCGCTTTCACCTGGAAGTGCCGCTGACCCTGTCGGTGGTGCGCAGCCTGGTGGTGGAGGTGGGCGATGAGGCCTATGCGTTTCCGCTGGCGCACATCGAGCGCATGTGCGACCTGGAGCCCACCGACATTGTGCAGGTCGAAGGCCGCCAGCACTTCTGGCATGAGGGTCGGCATGTCGGCCTGGTGGCGGCGAGCCAATTGCTCCAGCGCCCGGCCAGCCAGAACAATCAGCAAACCCTCAAGGTCGTGGTGATCCGCGAGCGCGACGCGGTCTACGGCGTCGCGGTCGAGCGGTTCATCGGCGAGCGCACCCTGGTGGTCCTGCCGCTCGACGAACGGTTGGGCAAGGTCCAGGACATTTCCGCCGGCGCCTTGCTCGACGACGGTTCGGTGGTGTTGATCGTCGACGTCGAGGACATGCTGCGTTCAGTGGACAAGCTGCTCAATGCCGGGCGCCTGGAGCGGATCGCCCGCCAGGGCAGCCAGACGGCCGACGCCGCGCGCAAACGGATCCTGGTGGTCGACGATTCGCTGACGGTGCGCGAGCTGCAGCGCAAGTTGCTGATCAATCGCGGTTACGACGTGGCCGTGGCGGTCGACGGCATGGATGGCTGGAACGCCTTGCGTTCGGAGGCGTTCGACCTGCTGATCACCGACATCGACATGCCGCGCATGGACGGCATCGAACTGGTGTCCCTGTTGCGCCGGGACAACCGTTTGCAATCGCTGCCGGTCATGGTGGTGTCGTACAAGGATCGCGAAGAAGATCGTCGTCGTGGACTGGACGCCGGAGCCGACTATTATCTAGCCAAAGCCAGTTTTCATGATGATGCCCTGCTTGATGCAGTGGTTGAGCTCATCGGAGGAGCGAGGGCATGAGGATCGCAATCGTCAACGATATGCCCATGGCGGTCGAGGCATTGCGTCGCGCGTTGGCTTTCGATCCGACGCATGAGGTGGTGTGGGTGGCGGCCAACGGCGCCGAGGCCGTGCAGCGCTGTGCCGAAAATACCCCGGACCTGATCCTGATGGATCTGATCATGCCGGTCATGGACGGTGTCGAGGCGACGCGGCGGATCATGGCCGAGTCGCCGTGCGCCATCGTTATCGTGACCGTCGACCGCCAGCAGAACGTACACCGGGTGTTCGAGGCCATGGGTCATGGCGCCCTGGATGTGGTGGACACCCCCGCGCTCGGTGCGGGCAACCCCCATGAAGCGGCCGCACCCCTGCTGCGCAAGATCATGAACATCGGCTGGCTGATCGGCGACCGCGCAAACCGCGAGCGCCAGGCCCCCAGCCCGCTGCGTGGCAGCGCTTCGCGCCAGCGCCTGATTGCCATTGGCTCGTCCGCGGGCGGGCCGGCGGCGCTGGAAGTGCTGCTCAAGGGGCTGCCAAGGGATTTTCCGGTCGCCATCGTGCTGGTGCAGCACGTGGATCAGGTCTTCGCCGCCGGCATGGCCGAATGGCTCAGCAGCGCCAGCGGCCTGAACGTGCGCCTGGCTCGCGAGGGCGAACCGCCCCAGCCCGGCGCGGTACTGCTGGCGGGCACCAATCACCATATTCGCTTGCTGAAGAACGGCACGCTGGCGTATACCGCCGAACCGGTCAACGAAATCTATCGGCCCTCGATCGACGTGTTTTTCGAAAGCGTGGCCAGTTACTGGAATGGCGATGCCGTCGGGGTTTTATTGACCGGCATGGGGCGAGACGGCGCGCAGGGGCTTAAACTCATGCGTCAACAGGGTTACCTGACCATCGCTCAGGACCAACAAAGCAGCGCAGTGTATGGCATGCCGAAAGCGGCAGCGGCCATCGACGCCGCCACAGAGATTCGCGCGCTGGACAAGATAGCGCCAAGATTGCTGGAGATTTTCGCCAAATGACTACGTTTCGCTGCAATGATGATCCGGATGATCAGGTGACCACACATGAATGAGTTACAGATCGAAGACATCAAGGTCGACGAAGATAAGGCGGCGATGGTCCTGCTGGTGGACGATCAGGCCATGATCGGCGAAGCCGTGCGTCGCGGGTTGTCGAATGAAGAGAACATCGACTTCCACTTCTGCGCCGACCCGCATCAGGCGATCGCCCAGGCGGTGCGCATCAAGCCGACGGTGATTCTCCAGGATCTGGTCATGCCCGGCCTGGATGGCTTGAGCCTGGTGCGTGAATACCGCAATCACCCGGCGACCAAGGACATTCCGATCATCGTGCTCTCGACCAAGGAAGATCCGCTGGTCAAAAGTGCGGCATTTGCCGCCGGCGCCAATGATTACCTGGTCAAGCTGCCGGACAACATCGAACTGGTGGCGCGCATCCGCTATCACTCGCGTTCTTACCTGACCCTGTTGCAGCGCGATGCCGCCTACCGTGCCTTGCGGGTCAGCCAGCAGCAGTTGCTCGACACCAACCTGGTGCTGCAACGCCTGATGAACTCCGACGGCCTGACCGGCCTGTCGAACCGCCGTCACTTCGATGAATACCTGGAACTGGAATGGCGCCGCTCATTGCGTGACCAGAGCCAGTTGTCGCTGCTGATGATCGACGTGGACTACTTCAAGACCTACAACGACAGCTTCGGCCATCTGGAAGGTGATGAAGCGCTGCGCAAGGTCGCCAACGCCATCCGCGACGCCAGCGCCCGACCGTCGGACCTGCCGGCCCGCTACGGCGGCGAAGAATTTGCCCTGGTGCTGCCCAACACTTCGCCGGGCGGTGCCCGCCTGGTGGCGGAAAAACTGCGCCAGACCGTGGCCGCGCTGAAAATCCCGCACATCGCACCCACCGAAGGCTCCAGCCTGACCATCAGCGTCGGCCTGTCGACCATGACCCCGCAGCCTGGCAGCGATTGCCGGCAACTGATCTCGGCGGCCGACAAGGGGCTGTACCAGGCCAAGCACAATGGCCGCAACCAGGTAGGCATCGCCTGAACCCCTGACCTGTAGGTGTAGGAGCGAGCTTGCTCGCGATGAACGCCAGAACGCCGCGGTGTGTCAGACCGCCCGCGTCATCGTTGACGTTCATCGCGAGCAAGCTCGCTCCTACAGGGGAGGGCGTTTTCGACCAAGCGGACTGCCGCTGGCAGTCGTTTGGCGTTATACTCGCCGGCTTTCAAAAGTTCGCCTACGAGTGCTGCCCGCCATGGAAATCAACCCGATCCTGAACACTATCAAGGACTTGTCCGAGCGCTCCGAAACCATTCGGGGGTATCTTTGACTACGATCAAAAGCATGAGCGTCTGACCGAGGTCAACCGCGAGCTTGAAGATCCGAGTGTCTGGAACAAGCCTGAATACGCCCAGGAACTGGGCCGTGAGCGTTCTGCGCTGGCGCAGATCGTCGAGACCCTGGACGAATTGTCCGGTGGCCTGGCCGATTGCCGCGACCTGCTGGACATGGCCGTCGAAGAAAACGACGAAGGCGCCGTCGATGACGTGATCGCCGAACTGGCCCGCCTGGAAGAGAACCTGGCCAAGCTGGAATTCCGTCGCATGTTCAGCGGCGAGATGGACCCGAACAACGCCTACCTGGACATCCAGGCCGGTTCCGGCGGCACCGAAGCCCAGGACTGGGCCAACATCCTGCTGCGCATGTACCTGCGCTGGGCCGACAAACGCGGCTTCGACGCCACCATCATGGAACTGTCGGCCGGTGAAGTCGCCGGGATCAAGGGTGCCACCGTGCACATCAAGGGCGAGTACGCCTTCGGCTGGCTGCGCACCGAGATCGGCGTGCACCGCCTGGTGCGCAAGAGCCCGTTCGACTCCGGCAACCGTCGCCACACCTCGTTCTCCGCGGTATTCGTCTCGCCAGAGATCGACGACAAGGTGGAAATCGAGATCAACCCGGCGGACCTGCGCATCGACACCTACCGTTCCTCCGGTGCCGGTGGTCAGCACGTAAACACCACCGACTCGGCCGTACGTATCACCCACGTACCGACCAACACCGTGGTCAGCTGCCAGAACGAACGTTCCCAGCACGCCAACAAGGACACCGCCATGAAAATGCTGCGGGCCCGGTTGTACGAGCAGGAAATGCAGAAACGCAACGCGGCCTCCCAGGCCCTGGAAGACAGCAAGTCGGATATCGGCTGGGGTCACCAGATCCGCTCCTACGTTCTCGATGCCTCGCGGATCAAGGATCTGCGCACTAACATCGAACGCAGCGACTGCGACAAGGTGCTCGACGGCGACATCGACGAATACCTGGAAGCCAGCCTGAAGTCCGGGCTGTAAAGCAAGACAAGATCGGCTGACACCCCGCTCCTTATGTAGGAGCGGGCTTGCCCGCGATCCCCGCGCCGAAGGCCGGGGACAACGAACCTGTGATGGAATTTTTAAAGACATGAGCGACCTAGAACTCGACCCGCAAGCCCTGCAACAGGAAGAAAACTCCCTGATCGCCCTGCGCAAGGAAAAGCTGGCTGCCGAGCGCGCCAAGGGCAACGCCTTCCCGAACGACTTCCGCCGCGAAAACTACTGCGATGCCTTGCAGAAACAGTACGCGGACAAGACCAAGGAAGAGCTGGCAGAGGCTGCAATCCCGGTCAAGGTTGCCGGTCGCATCATGCTCAACCGTGGCTCGTTCATGGTGATCCAGGACATGACCGGTCGCATCCAGGTCTACGTCAACCGCAAGACCCTGTCCGAAGAAACCCTGGCCGCGGTGAAAACCTGGGACATGGGCGACATCATTGCCGCCGAAGGCACCCTGGCCCGTTCCGGCAAGGGCGACCTGTACGTGGAAATGACCAGCGTGCGCCTGCTGACCAAGTCCCTGCGCCCACTGCCGGACAAGCACCACGGCCTGACCGACACCGAACAGCGCTACCGCCAGCGTTACGTTGACCTGATCGTCAACGAAGACGTGCGCCAGACCTTCCGCGTGCGTTCGCAAGTCATTGCCCACATCCGCAGCTTCCTGATGAAGCGCGACTTCCTCGAAGTCGAGACGCCGATGCTGCAGACCATCCCGGGCGGCGCGGCGGCCAAGCCGTTCGAAACCCACCACAACGCGCTGGACATGGAAATGTTCCTGCGTATCGCGCCTGAGCTGTACCTCAAGCGCCTGGTGGTTGGCGGCTTCGAGAAAGTGTTCGAGATCAACCGCAACTTCCGTAACGAAGGCGTTTCGACTCGTCACAACCCTGAATTCACCATGTTGGAGTTCTACCAGGCCTACGCCGACTACGAAGACAACATGGACCTGACCGAAGAACTGTTCCGCGAGCTGGCGCAGCTGGTGCTGGGCAGCACCGACGTGCCGTACGGCGACAAGGTGTTCCACTTCGGCGAGCCGTTCGCACGCCTGTCGGTGTTCGACTCGATCCTCAAGTACAACCCTGAGCTGACCGCCGATGACCTGAACGACATCGACAAGGCCCGTGCCATTGCCAAGAAAGCCGGCGCCAAGGTGCTGGGCTTCGAAGGCCTGGGCAAGTTGCAGGTGATGATTTTCGAAGAGCTGGTCGAGCACAAGCTGGAGCAGCCGCACTTCATTACCCAGTACCCGTTCGAAGTGTCGCCGCTGGCCCGTCGCAACGACGACAACCCGAACGTCACCGACCGTTTCGAGCTGTTCATCGGTGGTCGTGAAATCGCCAACGCCTACTCCGAGTTGAACGACGCGGAAGACCAGGCCGAGCGTTTCATGGCGCAGGTGGCCGACAAGGACGCCGGCGACGACGAAGCCATGCACTACGACGCCGACTTCGTTCGCGCGCTGGAGTACGGCATGCCGCCAACGGCCGGTGAGGGCATCGGCATCGACCGCCTGGTGATGCTGCTGACCAACTCCCCGTCGATCCGCGACGTGATCCTGTTCCCGCACATGCGGCCACAAGCGTAAATGTTTCAACTAAAAAGCCGCCTGAATTGGGCGGCTTTTTATTGCCTGTCTGGTACAAACGTATCAAATGGTTACTTTTGCAGTAGAGAGGAATCCAGGTTGTGAATGGCGCAATGGCTCAAGAAGGTGCAGCGGATATCGCCACGGCGGTCGCTGAAAGTGTCCAGTATCAGGGGCGCAAGGCCAGCCGCCAGGGCAGCGAGCAGCGGCGCCAGGACATTCTCGATGCGGCCATGCGCATTGTCGTGCGCGAGGGTGTGCGGGCCGTGCGTCACCGTGCGGTCGCCGCCGAGGCCGGTGTGCCGCTGTCGGCCACCACTTACTATTTCAAGGACATTGATGACCTGCTCACCGATACCTTCGCCCAATATGTAGAGCGCAGCGCGGCATTCATGGCCAAGCTGTGGGTGAACAACGAAGGTTTGTTGCGCGAGATGGTGATCAGCGGCGACGGCAGCCCGGAGTCGCGCTCGCAGTTGGCGGACGACATTGCGCGATTGATGGCCGACTATGTTCATCGCCAGTTGATCAACCGCCGCGAGCACCTGATGGCCGAGCAGGCGTTCCGCCAGGAGGCGCTGCTCAACCCGCGTCTGGCAGAGCTTGTGCGTTCCCATCAGCAGATTCTGTTGCAGGGCTCGTGTCAGTTGTTCCAGGTATTGGGCTCGCGTGAACCGCTGCAGGATGCCAAAGTGTTGACGGCGATTATCGGACGGATGGAATATCAGGGCCTGCTCAACGAAGCCGAGCCGGATGCCGAAACCGAAATGCTCGGCATACTCACGCGTTATATGCATTTGGTGCTGGCTTCGGTTTAACTCCTACCCTGTAGGTGTAGGAGCGAGCTTGCTCGCGAGGCGGTGTGTCAGGCGATTGATGTGTGGCTGAAAAAACGCATCGCGAGCAAGCTCGCTCCTACAGGGGAGAGGAGAGAGGCATACATTCCACAATGGAGTATCGAATGAAAGCCTGGCGTGTGGTCGTGATTGCCTTGTCGGTGCTGTTGCTCAGCGGTTGCCTGGTGACCTTCAAGGAGCCATTGCCGGCGAACGACCCCGCGCCCAAGGGATTGCTCGGCAAATGGACCAGCACCAACGCCTGGGGTGAGCCGATGAGCCTGGAACTGACGCGCATCGGCGACAATCGCTATCAGGCGGTGAGCTACTTCCAGGCCCGGCCCAAGGAGCGCGAAGCCTATCCCTTCACGGTTTCGCGTCACGGCAGCCGCTGGTATCTGTCGGCGAAGGTGCCGGCGCAGTTCGGCGGGCACTTCACCATTGCCGGTTTCGAAATTACCGACAAACATGAACTGGTGGTCTACAACCTCGACCTCGAGCAGATCAAGCAGGCCCTGGGGCAGAAAGCCCTCAGCGGCGAAGGATTCCAGACCGACGATGGCGACGGCGTGTTGATCGACAGCGGCATGCAACAGGTCTTCGCCTACCTCGACGATCCGGCCAATACCGATGTGTTCGTCGAGGCAGTGCGCTACCAGCGTCAGGCCAAAGCCAAATAAACCCAGTACAGAACGGTTTTCTACAGGAGTTTCGGGTGGACGATTACCAGCAGACGATCCGCGTTTTGTCCGATCGCATAGTCCTGGCACAGACGCCGATTCGCGTCCTCGATGCGGTGAAGTGGGACGAGAACATCCGCAAGGGTTTCCTCAAGGCCAAGGGCAAGGAAATGCCGGCGGTGGACCGCGATTACTACCTCAACCGGCCGCTGTCTTTCGATTCCAGCAAAGTGAAGCTGGAGTTCCAGAACATCGAGCGCGACATCACCCGGCAACTGGGGCAGTTCAACCCGGTGGGCCAGATCATGCGCCGCATGTGCAAGGAATACCGCATGGTGGTGCGCATGCTCGAAGCGCGCGGCACCGAGGACTTCGGCCTGATTTCCCAGGAACTGTACGGCGCGGCGTCCGATGCGTTCCACGCCGGTGACCCGACGCTGTCTGACCTGGGCCTGATGCTTTCCGATTACCTGAACAACATCGACGGCCGTGGCGATCTCAAGGACGAACCGAAAATCCTCACCGCCAAGGACGCCGTGGACCTGCTGCAAACGCGCTTGAGCCGCGTGTTCGGCGAGGCCGAGGAAACCATTCGGGTGTTCGAGTCCGACGGCATTGTCGCGGACGCGGCGGCGGGCGCCGACTACATCAAGATCCGCACCGACGCCATGTTCAACGAGCGTGACGTGCGCGCCCTGGAAGTTCACGAAGGGCTGGTGCACGTGGGCACCACGCTCAACGGGCTGAACCAGCCGATCTGCACGTTCCTGTCCAAGGGCCCGCCCTCGTCGACGGTGACCCAGGAAGGCCTGGCGATCCTCATGGAAATCATCACCTTCGCCTCCTACCCGAGCCGCCTGCGCAAGCTGACCAACCGCACCCGCGCCATTCACATGGTCGAGGAGGGCGCGGACTTCCTGCAGGTGTTCGAGTTCTTCCGTGAACAGGGCTTCGAAATGGCGGAAAGCTACGGCAATGCCAGCCGGGTGTTCCGTGGCTCGGTGCCGACGGGCCTGCCATTCACCAAAGACTTGTCCTACCTCAAGGGCTTCATCATGGTTTACAACTATATTCAGTTGGCCGTGCGCAAGGGCAAGCTCGAACAGGTGCCGCTGCTGTTCTGCGGCAAGACCACCCTGGAAGACATGCGCACCTTGCGCCAACTGGTCGATGAAGGCCTGGTGGTGCCGCCCAAATACCTGCCGGAACAGTTCCGCGACATGAACGCGTTGTCGGCGTGGATGTGCTTCTCCAACTTCCTCAACCACCTGAGCCTGGACCGGATCGAGGCGGATTACTCCAACATCCTGTAAACCCGGTGATGTCTCAACCTGTGTGATTTGAACCTGTGGGAGCGAGCCTGCTCGCGATAGCTGCTTAACATTCGACATCCGTGTGCCTGATACTCCGCCATCGCGAGCAGGCTCGCTCCCACAATGGATCGTCTTCCAGCCAAAATTTGCGAGGTTTCAACGGATGAGAATCCTCGGCATCCTCTGCCTTCTCCTGACCCTCGGCGGTTGCAGCTCGCTGCTGTTCTACCCCGAGCCCGGCCAGTTGTTCACCCCGGAAAAAGCCCATCTGGAATACCGCGACGTCACCCTGACCACCGCCGATGGCGTCAGGCTGCATGGCTGGTGGTTGCCGGCGAAAAAAGGAGTCGAGGTCAAGGGCACGGTGTTGCACCTGCATGGCAACGGCGGCAACCTGCCGATGCACCTGGGTGGCAGCTACTGGTTGCCGGAGGAGGGTTATCAGGTGCTGCTGATCGACTATCGCGGTTATGGATTATCTGAAGGTGAGCCCAGTCTGCCGGCGATTTATCAGGACATCGACGCCGCGTTCAAATGGCTCGACCAGACGCCGGAAGTCCAGGGCAAGCCACTGGTCCTGCTTGGCCAGAGCCTGGGCGGGTCGATGGCCGTGCATTACCTGGTCCAGCACCCCGAGCGGCAAAAGCAGCTCAAGGCGTTTGTCCTCGACGGCGTGCCGGCCAGTTACCGCAGTGTCGGCCAGTTTGCCTTGAGCCATTCATGGCTGACCTGGACGTTCCAGGTGCCATTGTCGTGGCTGGTGCCCGACGGCGACAGCGCCATTCACTCCATGGCGCAGCTCGATGGCGTGCCCAAGCTGATCTACCACAGCATCGACGATCCGATCGTGCCCCTTTCCAACGGCATCCGACTGTATCAAGCTGCGCCGCCGCCGCGCGTGCTGCAACTGACCCGTGGTGGGCACGTGCAGACCTTCGCCGATCCGGTATGGCGCAAGGTCATGCTGCGTTACCTGGACGACCCGCAGCACTTCGACGGTCTGCGCCGCCTGGGGGAAATCCCCAACTACCCGGCCCCCGAACATTCAAAAGATGAACCACCAGAGAGCCCGCAATGAGTGAAGAACGTAACGCCATCCCGCTGATCATCACCGGTATCTGCACCATCCTCGGCACCGTCGGGGCGCTGTGGTGGTACGGCTACCTGCACTTCGCCAAGCCGGAGGATGCGTTGCTGCTCAACGACTTCACCATGCTCAAGACAGTGCCGGGCGAGGACTACAAGATTTCGCTGCAACCGGCCGCGCAAGTGGCGCAGTGCATTGATGGCGTGCTGGTGATGTTCGACACCGAACAGAAAGGCCTGACCGGCGTACTGGTCAACAACAAGAAACAGGCCGTGCGCTGCATGGGCCAGGAAACGCCGCAGAAGCTGGAGCCGTAATTCGAGTTCGGACCAACCCCATACCACTGTGGGAGCGAGCCTGCTCGCGATAGGGCCAGAACGTTCAACCGATTAGTTGACTGTCCGACCGCTATCGCGAGCAGGCTCGCTCCCACAGGGTTTTTGCGTTACGGCGTATTACTGAGTGTTGGCACTCACGGCCGAACGCGGCATCACCGGCTGGTTATCGTTGGAGATGGTCACTTCCACCCGACGATTCATCGCCCGGCCGGAAGCCGAGGAGTTCTCCGCCACCGGGTATTCCTTGCCGTAGCCCTGGGCGACGATGCGCGCCGGGTCAACGCCCATTTTCACCAGCGCGGTGCGCACGGAACCGGCACGACGCTCGGACAGCGACTGGTTATGCGACGCCGTACCGGTGCTGTCGGTGTAGCCTTCGACGATCACCTTGCGATCAGGGTTTTCCTGAAGGTACTGCGCCAGCTTGTTGATGTTCACCAGGCCGCTGGACTTGAGGTCGGCGCGGTCGGTGGCGAACAGCACATCACCGAACGTCACCAGCGTGCCGCGATCGGTCTGCTTGGCGTTGAGGCTGTCCTGCAGCTGTTTGATCTGCTGGTCGCGGGCATCCAGGCGCGCCTGGGCGCGTTGGGCCGCGGCGTTTTTCAGATTGGCTTCAGCGGTGCGCAGGGCGATGGTCTGCTTCGCCACTTCAACACGCTGATTGGTCAGGTAGGCCAACTGATCAACCTTGTGCTCGTCTTCCTTGTCCAGATAAGCCTTGTCGGCCTTGTCCAGGTAATCGCTGGCGTCCTTGGTTTCCAGTGCCGCGACTTTGCTCGCCTGTGGATCGGCTTGCAGGCCGCTGTAGTTGGTGCGGGCCTGTTCCAGGTTGGCATTGGGCGGCGTGGAGCACGCGGCGAGGGCAACGCTGGCGGCCAGCAGGGCAGGGATCATCAATTGATTGCGCATGGGTTTCGTCCTTTTAAGTCGAGTAAGAAATACGTCGCGGCGGCGCTTACTGCACGGTGCGCTGGCTTTCCTGACGCAGTTCCTGAACCCCTTTCTGAGAGTCCTTCACCGCCTGTTCAGCCTTGACGGCCTGGGCCTTGCGTTCGGCGACACGAGCATCCCATTCGGCTTGCTCGGCGAGCATCCGGGCCTGGTCGTACTTCTTGTCGTGCATGGCGATTTCGGCTTGTTTGAGCTTGTCCTGGGCGGCTTTCATTTCCACCGCGGCGAACTCGGTGCCGCCGGCGCTGACCGCATTGTTCACGGCTGACTCGGTCACGGCATATTGCTCGGTGGGCGGGTTACCGGCGCAACCGGCCAGAACCAGGCTGCCGCCGAGGGCCAGGGCAGCCAGTTTGAGGCTGCGCAGGTGGTTCGATGAGGACTTGGCAGTGCTGATCTTCATGGTCTTCAACTCCATTGGAAAAACTCCTGAACAACTGAAAATCCATCCTGGGAACGGAGCCGTGATCACAGCGTGTTTCAAAAACGGACATCCCAGGTGTGGTTACTGGGTGTGACCGAAGGCATTTTTTAAAAGTTCAGAGAAGATGGCCTGTTGCCCAAAAAAACTTTGACCGAACGGACAAGGCTTGAAAACGGGAACTTTGGCGGTGTGGCGGGGTATGCAGACCCCTGTAGGAGCGAGCTTGCTCGCGATGCGGTGGGTCAGCCTATTCATTTGTCGCTGATCTACCGCTATCGCGAGCAATCGAGCGTCGACCGGCTGCTCCTACAGGTCCGGGAGAGTTGAAAAAATCAATGCTTCTGCTTGTCACCACCCGACGCCAGGTCATGCAGATGGCGACGTGAAAGGGCGAGAAAACGTGGCGTCGGACCAACGTCCTCATACAGCGGATCGCCTTCTTCGTCAGTGGCGACCACGGTCGAACCCTTGACGTAAGGAAAGCTCTTTTCCAGTTCCTCGAGGGCGGCGCCGATCAGTTCGCCGAGCAATTCTTCGGGATGCCGTTTGGGATACATGTCGACGATCGCCGCCAACCGTGCGGCGGCTTCGACATCCAGGTGAATCGAGTAACCGGTGTCGGTCAGGTTGCCTTTACCGGTTTCTTCCCAATGCTGGGCAAGCTCACGGATTCTCATAATTACCTCATTGCACGCCTGCAAAAGCAGGTCGGTAAGTGTCCGGTCGTGACCGGTATAAGCCGTCGTACGGCTTACTCTTCAGACTAGCTTCTGCGCCATGAGTTTAATGACCCTTCGTCGTCTGCTTGTAAGAAGCGCTTTGCGGCGGCACTCTTGGTGCAAATGGCAGCTCATTCCAAGACCCCTGGATCTTTCGCTGGAGAACGGCTGATGACTGATATTGATGCACGCTTGCGCGAGGACGTTCACCTGCTGGGTGAACTGTTGGGCAATACCATTCGTGAACAGTACGGGGACGGGTTTCTCGACAAGATCGAGCAGATCCGCAAAGACGCCAAGGCTGACCGTCGCGGCTCGATGGACGAGCAATTGAGTGCCAGCCTCAACCAGTTGAGCGAAGACGAATTGCTGCCGGTCGCGCGGGCGTTCAACCAGTTCCTCAACCTGGCCAACATCGCTGAGCAATATCAGCTGATTCATCGCCGCGAAGAGTCGCAACCGGCGCCCTTCGAAGCACGGGTGTTGCCCGAGCTGCTGGCGAGTTTGCTTGCCAAGGGCCACAGCACCGAATCCCTGGCCCGCCAGCTGGGACGACTGGAAATCGAACTGGTCCTCACCGCGCACCCGACCGAAGTGGCGCGCCGCACGCTGATCCAGAAATACGACGCCATCGCCGCGCAGCTTGCCGCCCAGGACCACCGCGACCTGACCAGCGCCGAGCGCGCGCAGATTCAGGCCAGGTTGCAGCGCCTGATCGCCGAAGCCTGGCACACCGAAGAAATCCGCCGCACCCGCCCGACACCGGTGGACGAAGCCAAATGGGGCTTCGCGGTGATCGAGCATTCGTTGTGGCACGCCATCCCGAACTACCTGCGCAAGGCCGACCAAGCCCTGCAAGACGCCACCGGCCTGCGCCTGCCGTTGGAAGCCGCGCCGATCCGCTTCGCCTCGTGGATGGGCGGCGACCGGGACGGCAACCCCAACGTCACCGCCGCCGTGACCCGCGAAGTGTTGCTGCTGGCGCGCTGGATGGCGGCTGATCTCTACGTGCGCGACATCGACCACCTCGCCGCCGAACTGTCGATGCAACAGGCCAGCGACGCACTCAGGGCCAAGGCCGGCGACAGCGCCGAACCGTATCGTGCGGTGCTCAAACAGTTGCGCGAGCGCCTGCGCGCTACCCGCAACTGGGCGCATGCCGCCTTGAGCAGCGAGACGCCGGCACCCGCCGACGTGCTGCAGAACAACCGCGACCTGCTCGAACCGCTGGAGCTCTGCTACCAGTCGCTGCACGAGTGCGGCATGGGCGTGATCGCCGATGGCCCGTTGCTCGATTGCCTGCGGCGGGCGGTAACCTTCGGCTTGTTCCTGGTGCGCCTGGATGTGCGCCAGGACTCGTCGCGACATTCGGCGGCGATGACCGAAATCACCGACTACCTGGGCCTGGGTCGGTATGAGGACTGGAGCGAGGAAGAGCGCATTGCCTTCCTGATGCGCGAGTTGAGTAATCGTCGGCCCTTGCTGCCAGCGCATTTCAAACCGTCGGCCGACACCGCCGAAGTGCTCGCCACCTGCCGGGAAGTCGCTGCCGCACCGGGGGCTTCGCTGGGTTCCTACGTGATCTCCATGGCCGGCGCGGCTTCCGATGTGCTGGCCGTGCAATTGCTGCTCAAGGAGGCCGGCGTACTGCGGCCGATGCGCGTGGTGCCGCTGTTCGAGACCCTCGCCGACCTCGACAATGCCGGCCCGGTGATCGAAAAGCTGTTGCTGCTGCCGGGGTATCGCGCCCGCCTGCAAGGGCCGCAGGAAGTGATGATCGGCTATTCCGATTCGGCCAAGGACGCAGGCACCACTGCCGCGGCCTGGGCGCAGTATCGGGCGCAGGAGCGTCTGGTCGACATCTGCCGCGAACAACAAGTGGAGCTGCTGCTGTTCCACGGCCGCGGCGGCACCGTGGGCCGTGGCGGTGGCCCGGCTCACGCGGCCATTCTGTCGCAGCCACCGGGTTCGGTGGCCGGGCGTTTCCGTACCACCGAGCAGGGTGAAATGATTCGATTCAAATTCGGCCTGCCGGACATCGCCGAACAGAATCTCAACCTGTACCTCGCCGCGGTGCTCGAGGCGACTCTGTTGCCGCCGCCACCGCCGGAGCCGGCCTGGCGTCACCTGATGGATGAATTGGCCGCCGATGGTGTCAGTGCTTACCGCGCCGTGGTGCGGGAAAATCCGCAGTTCGTCGAGTACTTCCGTCAGTCCACTCCGGAACAGGAACTGGGGCGCCTGCCGCTCGGCAGTCGTCCGGCCAAGCGTCGTGCCGGCGGGATCGAAAGCCTGCGGGCGATTCCGTGGATCTTCGGCTGGACCCAGACCCGCCTGATGCTGCCGGCCTGGCTCGGTTGGGAAGCGGCGTTGAGCAACGCACTGGCGCGTGGCGAAGGCGAACTGCTGGGGCAGATGCGCGAGCAGTGGCCGTTCTTCCGTACCCGCATCGACATGCTCGAGATGGTGCTGGCCAAGGCTGACGCCGACATTGCCCGCTCCTATGACGAACGACTGGTCGAACCGGACCTGTTGCCATTGGGTGCGCACTTACGCGACCTATTGTCGCAGGCGTGCTCGGTGGTTCTTGGATTGACCGGTCAGTCGCAGCTACTGGCACATAGCCCAGACACCCTGGAATTCATCCGCTTGCGTAACACCTACCTCGATCCCCTTCATCTATTACAGGCCGAACTGCTGGCGCGTTCGCGACGCCAGGAAGTGGCGCAGGACAGCCCGGTGGAGCAGGCGCTGCTGGTGTCTGTGGCGGGGATTGCCGCCGGTTTGCGCAATACCGGCTAAAGTCTTTGCCGTGGGGGCAGGCATCCGGCGCAGGCGTCGGATGCCGCTGTCGGGCTGGCGGAAAAATGCGGCCAGGCGACAGTTAATGATGGGGTTGCGACTTGGGGAACCGCGCCAAAAGGACGCAGGAAGCGGCGGTTTCTCCGACTTTTGGCGGCTTGTGTGGTCGCAGCCTGCTGTGTATCTTGATCAGCCTTTGGCCGTTTGGGCGGTCACGACCCTTTTTTTGAGATTGGCCCCACGAGGCGAATCTGTCGTTTCTACATAAAAAAATTGAGGAGCACATCGATGCGCGTCATTCTGCTGGGAGCTCCCGGGGCCGGTAAAGGTACTCAGGCTAAGTTCATCACCGAAAAATTCGGCATTCCGCAAATCTCCACCGGCGACATGCTGCGTGCGGCGGTCAAGGCTGGCACCGAGCTTGGCATCAAGGCCAAGAGCATCATGGACGCCGGCGGCCTGGTCTCTGACGACCTGATCATTGCACTGGTCAAGGACCGTATCGCCCAGGCCGACTGCGCCAAGGGTTTCCTGTTCGACGGCTTCCCGCGCACCATTCCACAGGCAGAAGCCCTGGTAACGGCCGGTGTCGAGCTGGACGCGGTCGTTGAAATCGCCGTCGAAGACGAAGAGATCGTCCAGCGTATTGCCGGTCGCCGTGTACACGAGGCCAGCGGCCGCGTTTACCACATCGTCTACAACCCGCCGAAAGTGGCTGGCAAGGACGACGTGACCGGTGAAGAGCTGGTACAGCGCAAGGACGACACTGAAGAAACCGTGCGTCATCGCCTGTCGGTCTACCATTCGCAGACCAAGCCGCTGGTGGCGTTCTACCAGAACCTCTCCGCTGCCAATGGCAAGCCGAAGTACAGCCACATCGAAGGCGTCGGTTCGGTCGAAGCGATCACCGCCAAGGTGCTTGCAGCCCTGAGCTGAAAAGTCTGACCGGTTGCATCATCCACGGCCCGCTTGCGGGCCGTAGTTGTTTATACTGGCGCACTTTTTTCTGACTCTCTTTTACGGATACATCAATGAGCACCTTGCTGGCCCTGGACACCGCGACTGAAGCTTGCTCCGTTGCCTTGCTGCACGACGGCAAAGTGACAAGCCATTACGAGGTGATCCCGCGCCTGCATGCACAGAAGCTTTTGCCGATGATCCAGCAACTGCTCGCAGACGCCGGCACCACCTTGCAGGCGGTGGACGCCATTGCGTTCGGCCGTGGGCCGGGCGCCTTCACCGGCGTGCGGATTGCCATCGGTGTGGTGCAGGGGCTGGCGTTCGCCCTTGATCGCCCGGTGCTGCCGGTGTCGAACCTGGCAGTGCTGGCGCAGCGTGCCTATCGCGAACACGGCGTCAGCCAGGTCGCTGCGGCCATCGATGCACGCATGGACGAGGTGTATTGGGGTTGCTACCGCGAGACGGCGGGGGAGATGCGCCTGTTCGGCGCCGAAGCGGTATTGCCGCCGGAAGTGGCGGCGCTGCCGGCCGATGCCACAGGTGACTGGTTTGGTGCCGGCACCGGTTGGGGTTATGGCGAGCGCATCGGCGTGAACCTGATCGGCCAGGACGCCGGCATGTTGCCCCACGCCGAAGACTTGCTGACCCTGGCGCGATTCGCCTGGGCGCGCGGGGAATCAATCGTGGCGGATGAGGCGCAGCCGGTTTATCTGCGGGACAAGGTGGCGACGCCGAAGGCGCGGTAATTCTGCCAGACCGTGGGCCCCCTATCGCGAGCAAGCTCGTTCCTACAGGTTTTGCGGCGTGCACAGAATTCGCTCACGACGCTGACCCTGTAGGAGCGGGCTTGCCCGCGATAGCAATCTAATGGCAATCCCCGCCAATCGTCGTTTTATAACCTTAGTTTTAAACCTTTTGTCGTTTCTGTGTTCTAGTTATCACTCAGCAGTTTGCGAAGCACAGCAAGTGCCACTAGACTGCCATCATTGATACCGAGCATGACATTATGCGCATAGACGGCCTCTCCACTCCTTCGTACCCCATCAAGCGCAAGCCTCGCAAAGGGCGTTTGGTCGAGGGTGAATCCGTCGAGATCGAAGGCGAACTGGAGATTCCCTCCGAGGAGCAATTGGCCGCTCGCGCTGCCAAGGCCTCCGCGCAACGCCTGAGCAATCTGCCGGCCCGTCAGCAGGACATGATCTACCACCGCGCCATGAGCAAAAGCGTGGCGATGGCCCTGGCCAGCTACCTCAGCACCGCAGGTTTCGTCGATTGGGATGCGGATGTGTTGGGTCTCGACCTGTACATCTGATGCGGCTGCCTTACTTCATAGGCTGCCCGTCCTGGAGTGAAAACGCCTGGCGCGATTACCTCTATCCCCAGGATTCCAAACCCGCAGAGTTTCTCGATCTCTATTCGCAAGTCTTCAATGCCGTGGAAGGCAACACGACCTTCTACGCGAGTCCGGCTGCCAGTACCGTGCAGCGTTGGGCCGAGACCATGCCCGGACATTTTCGCTTCACGGCCAAGTTCCCCGGCGACATCAGCCACGGTGGTGACCTGCGCGATCAGTTGACCGCCACTGAAACATTCCTGCAACTGCTCAGCCCTTTGGGCGAGCGGGTGTCACCGCTGTGGCTGCAACTGTCGAAAAGCTTCACGCCACAGCGCCTGCCGGAACTGGCGGCGTTTATCGACGCGGTGGACCGGCCGCTGGCCATCGAAGTGCGTCACGACGAGTTCTTCGCCAAGGGCGATGCCGAACGCCGCCTCAACCGACTGCTGCTGGACCGCGGCGTCGAGCGGATCTGCCTCGACCCGCGCGCCCTGTTCAGTTGCACTTCGACCGATCCCGCGGTGCTGCACGCGCAGTCGAAGAAACCCCGAGTACCGCCGCGCCCGGCGGCCTTCACCCAGTGGCCGCAGGTGCGCTTCATCGGTCATCCGCAGTTGCAGGCCAACGACCCGTTCCTGGTGCCCTGGGTCGAGAAAATTGCCCTGTGGATCGAAGAGGGGCGCACGCCGTATATCTTCCTGCACACCTCGGACAACGTGCTCGCCGCCAGGCTGGCGCAACGTTTTCACGCACAACTGATGCTGCGTTTGCCTGGCCTGCCGCCGCTGCCTGAGCTATACAGAGAACCCGCCGCCGAACAACTTGGCTTGCTCTGAGGCGGGTTCGTCCCCCTTTCCAGGAGCCTGCCAATGGATGCGCAAACCCTTCGAGCCCAGGCGTTCAAAGCGTTGCACGAACGCAACGAGGCCTTTGTCATTCCCAATCCGTGGGACGCAGGATCGGCGAAAATGCTCGCCAGCCTCGGTTTTGAAGCGCTGGCGACCACCAGTGCCGGCTATGCCTTTTCCCGGGCGCGTCCCGATGGCGGGCTGACGCTGCAAGAAACGCTGGAGAACGTCCGGGCAATCGTCGCCGCGACCGATCTGCCGGTGGCCGTCGACCTGGAGAATGGTTTTGCCGACGATCCGGGCGAATGTGCGCAGAGCATTTTGCAGGCGGCCGCCGCCGGCGCTGTCGGTGGTTCGATCGAAGACGCCACCGGCCGTGAAGGCACGCCGATCTATTGTTTCGACCACGCGGTCGCCCGGATCGAAGCGGCAGTGGCGGCGGCTCGCAGTCTGCCCTTTGCGTTCATGTTGACCGCCCGCGCGGAAAATTACCTGCACGGCAATCCCGATCTCGATGACACCATTCGCCGCTTGCAGGCCTTCTCTGAAGCCGGTGCGGATGTGTTGTATGCGCCGGGCCTGCGCAACGCCGATGAAGTCTTGGCGGTGGTGCGCGCGGTGGCGCCGAAACCGGTGAATGTGTTGATGTCCGGTGGGCTGAAACTGACGGTCGGGCAACTCAGTGAAATGGGCGTGCGGCGTGTCAGCGTGGGTTCGGCACTGGCCTTGGCGGCGCTGGGTGAATTCTATCGAGCCGCAGAAGAGATCAAGACCTCGGGTACGTTCACCTTCACCTCGCGGTCCATGCCCTACGTGCAGGCCAATCAACTGTTCAAAGGCTGACGATGCGCATCCTGCGGGTGCTGTTGCTGCTGACACTGATGGTCGGCGCGGCGGCGGTGGGTGTCTGGCGGGGCTGGATCGCGCTGCCACCACAGTGGAATCCGTGGGCGCCGCTGGACGTCAGGGCTGCACCGAACCTGCTGACCCGCTACAAGCTGATGCGTTTGCGTGACGACCCGCAGTTGTGCGAGCAGGCGCTGGGCACTTCCGGCCTGCGCGTCACGCCTCAGGCCGACAGCCCGGACGCCAAATGCCCGCTGGCCGATGCCTGGCGCGTGCAGGGCGGCAATGTGGCGCTGAGCAGCAGCTTTCTCGCCAGTTGCCGGCTGGCCGTGTCGTTTGCCCTGTTCGAGCGCCACGCCTTGCAACCCGTGGCGCAGTCGGTCTACGGGCAAGCGGTGACACGGGTCGATCACCTTGGCAGTTTTGCCTGTCGTAATGTCTACGGGCGCGAGAACGGCCGGCTCAGTCAACATGCCTCGGCCAATGCGCTGGATATCGCCGGTTTTCGCCTGGCCGATGGCCGGGCGATCAACGTGCTCAAGGATTGGCCCAGGGACAATCGGGACGCACGTTTTCTACGTGAGGTCCGCGATGGCGCCTGTGATCTGTTCAGTGTGGTGCTGAGCCCCGACTACAACGCCGCCCATCGCAATCACTTTCATCTGGATGTCGGGCCGTGGTGGGTGTGTCGCTGAGGTTTAGGCGGCGATGCGCAGGTTCTGCAGGACGATCGGGCGTGCCCAGCCAATGTCGAAATCGAAGTTTTTCTGTTGCTCCGCCAGCTCTTCAGGTGGGTACGGCGGGAACGGCTTATCGAGCAGGTCCAGTTCGAACTCGGCAATCGGCAGGTGCAGCGGACGCGGTTGCGGCGCGGCGCCTGGCTCCGGCAGAGCCTGGCCGTTGGTCAGCACGATGGGGCGCACCCAGCCGCTTTCGAAGTCCTGTTGCTTTTGCTGAGCGACGATTTCGTCCGCCGGGAACGGTGGGAACGGTTTGTCGGCCAGGTCCATTTCGAACTCGGCAATCGGCAGGAACAGCGGCTCGGGTGGCTTGACCTCGGTTTCCTTCACGTCGCATTCACGCTGGGAAATGATGTGCGCCAGCAGCTCGCTGCCAATCGTGGGTTCTTCAGGGCTTTCCAGATCGACCGGTGGGAAATCCAGGGACGCCGGCACCACATCGCCCGACTGCTCGGCCAGGGCCTGGGCAAAAAAATCTTGCCACAGGTGACTGACGCCGCTCAGTGCCTGGGAATTTCGCAGGCCAAAATCGCCGTAGGGCGAGATGTAACCTATCGATGTGGGTTGGATGTTTGACATTTTTTTCTGAAGAGGCCCGGCTCTGGCAAAATGCTCGTTAGTGTTGTTATCGGCCGATTTTGCCGATCATTAATTTTTTGAGCGTGTTTTCCCATGATTGAACAACCGGCGGCGTGCCGCATCCATGTCGAAGCCCTGGACACGGCATTCGAGCCACAGGCGGCGCAATGGGCCGAGCGCCTGGGCCTGCCCTTGCAGGTGAACGACGGTGAATTTGCCTTGCAAGTCGGCGAGCAGGGGTTGCAGTTGCAACAACTGGGGGCGGATGCGCCGGGGCCGGTCCGCGTGGATTTCGTCGAGGGTGGCGCGGCCCATCGTCGTTTGTTCGGCGGCGGCACCGGGCAGATGATCGCCAAGGCGGTGGGCATCGCCCAGGGCGTGCGTCCGCGGGTGCTGGATGCGACGGCCGGGCTGGGCAAGGACGCGTTCGTGCTGGCGAGCCTGGGCTGTGAAATGAGCCTGATCGAGCGCCAGCCGTTGATCGGTGCCTTGCTGGAAGATGGCCTGGCACGCGCGGCAGAGGATTTCGACGTGGCGCCCATCGTGGCGCGCATGAATCTGCTCAAGGGCAACTCGATCGACCTCATGCGCAACTGGGAAGGCGAGCCGCCGCAGGTGATCTACCTCGACCCGATGTTCCCCCACCGTGAGAAAACCGCGTTGGTGAAAAAGGAAATGCGCCTGTTCCGCCCGCTGGTGGGCGATGACCCCGATGCCCCGGCCTTGCTCGAAGCGGCATTGGCCCTGGCCAGCCACCGGGTGGTGGTCAAGCGCCCGCGCAAGGCGCCGTGCATTGCCGGGCCGAAACCGAGCCATGCGCTGGATGGTAAATCCAGTCGCTATGACATTTATCCCAGGAAGGCCCTCAAGGCTTGAGACCGAGGTGCTGCCATCGCGAGCAGGCTCGCTCCCACAGGAGATCGGTGTGGGAGCGAGCCTGCTCGCGATTGATCTTCAGGTCGCCACCGGCCGATAAGCCCGCATAAACAACCCCACCACCTCGCGCACATGCGCCTCTGCCGCCTCCCCGGTCAGCGGCTCGCCGCAGCCATACAGCAGGCGAAAATTCCCCGCGCCCTTGAGCAGGCAAAAGAAGTGCTCGGCCGCATTGCGCGGTTTGTCGATACTCAGCGCGCCGCTCTGATCCACCTTGCCCAGCAGGCGCTCCATGCCCAGCAGCATGCGCTCGGGGCCGGCCTCGAAGAAGATCTGCGAGAGCTTCGGGTCCTGGCTGCCCAGCGTCATCATCAGGCGGTGCAGGTTCACCGACTCGTTGCTGTTGATCAGGTGATGAAAGCCGCGGGCGATGTTCAACAGCACCGAATCCACGGCGATGCCGTCCGGCAACTCGAAAAACAGCGGCGGCAATTGCTCTTCGCACTTGGCCACCACGGCGGCAGAGAACAGCGTCTCCTTGTCGTTGAAATGGCTGTAGACGGTCAATTTCGACACGCCCGCTTCGGCGGCGACAGCGTCCATGCTGGTGTTCGCATATCCATTGCTCAGAAACAGGGTTTTCGCCGCATCGAGGATGGCCTGGCGCTTGGCCAGATCCTTGGGGCGGCCCGGACCATTGGATGCTGAGGGATTGTTCGACATTATTCGCTTTTATTACTGGACTGGTGAGTTTGCTATTAATAACATACTGGCCAGTATAATTATTCCAAGCACCATTAGCGAAAGGTCAATCACCATGTTCCGCTATGCCGCGTCCCTCGCATTGCCAGTCAGCCTGGCGTTTTTATTGTCGGCGTGTGGGCATGAAGAGGCGCCGCAGGTCACCGTCAGGCCGGCCATGGTGGTTCAGCCAGAGCCTTCGGCGCAGGCGCTGGAGAGTTATCCCGGTGAAGTTCGCGCACGCTACGAGCCGGAGTTGGCCTTCCGCATTGGCGGCAAAGTCAGCCGACGACTGGTCGAGGAAGGGCAGCGGGTCAAGGCCGATCAACCGCTGGCGGAACTCGATCCCCAGGACGTTCGCCTGCAACTGGAAGCGACCCGTGCCCAAGTGGCGGCAGCGGAAGCCAACCTGAACATGGTGCGGGCCGAGCGCGATCGTTACAAAACCCTCATGGACCGCCAGTTGGTCAGCCGCTCGCAATACGACAACGCCGAGAACCTCTACCGTTCCGGCGAAGCGCGGCTCAAGCAGATCAAGGCCGAGTTCAACGTCTCCAATAACCAGGCCAGTTACGCAGTGCTGCGTGCGCCCCAGGATGGCGTGGTGGCCAAACGTTCGGTGGAAGTCGGCCAGGTGGTCGCCGCCGGCCAGACGGTATTCACCCTCGCCACCGATGGCGAACGCGAAGTGCTGATCAGCCTGCCGGAACAGAATTTCGGACGCTACAAAGTCGGCCAACCGGTGGCAGTGGAACTCTGGACCCAGCCCGATCAACGTTTCAGCGGCCGCATCCGTGAACTGTCACCGGCGGCCGATCCGAAGTCCCGAACCTTCGCCGCGCGTATCGCCTTTACCGCCGGCAAGGTCCCGGCGGAGCTTGGCCAGAGTGCCCGGGTGTTCATCCAGACCGCCGATGTGGTCGCGCTGTCGGTGCCGTTGTCGGCACTCACTGCCGAAAATGGTGCCACCTACGTGTGGGTGCTGGGCGCCAACAACACCTTGAAAAAAGTCGCGGTCCGGGTCGGTGCCTTTGGCGAGAAAAGCGTGCCGGTGCTCGAGGGCTTGAGCGCCAGTGATTGGGTGGTGGCGGCCGGCGTCCATGTGCTGCACGACGGGCAGCAGGTGCGCCCGGTGGATCGCTCCAACCGCGTGGTCAATCTGGCGGACAAGGAGTAATCCCCGATGGGCTTCAATCTTTCCGAATGGGCGCTGCGTAATCGCCAGATCGTCCTGTTCCTGATGCTTCTGCTGGCGATTGTCGGCGCACTGTCCTACACCAAACTCGGCCAGAGCGAGGATCCGCCGTTCACCTTCAAGGCCATGGTCATCCGCACCATGTGGCCGGGCGCCACCGCCGAAGAAGTGTCCCGCCAGGTCAGCGAACGCATTGAAAAGAAACTGATGGAAACCGGCGAGTACGATCGCATCGTGTCGTTCTCCCGCCCGGGCGAATCCACCGTGACTTTCGTGGCCCGGGACTCCATGCACTCGGTGGATATTCCTGAGCTCTGGTACCAGGTGCGCAAGAAGATCAGCGACATTCGCCACACGCTGCCGCCGGGCATTCAGGGGCCGTTTTTCAACGACGAGTTCGGCACCACCTTCGGCAACATCTACGCGCTGACCGGTGAAGGGTTCGACTATGCGGTGCTAAAGGATTATGCCGACCGCATCCAGATCCAGCTGCAACGGGTCAAGGATGTGGGCAAGGTCGAGCTGCTCGGGTTGCAGGACGAGAAAATCTGGATCGAACTGTCCAACGTCAAGCTCGCCACCCTCGGTTTGCCATTGGCGGCGGTGCAACAGGCGATCGAAGAGCAGAACGCGATGTCCACCGCCGGTTTTTTCGAAACCAGCAGCGAGCGCTTGCAGCTACGGGTCTCGGGAAATTTTCAGACGGTCGATGAGATCAACAACTTCCCGATCCGGATCGGTGATCGTACGTTCCGCGTTGCCGATGTCGCCACGGTGCATCGCGGCTTCAATGACCCGCCGGCGCCGCGTATGCGCTTCATGTCGCAGGACGCCATCGGCCTGGCCGTGGCGATGAAGGACGGCGGTGACATTTTGGTCCTGGGCAAGGCACTGGAAATCGAGTTTGCCCGCATCCAGAAAAACCTGCCCGCCGGCATGCAACTGCACAAAGTCTCCGACCAGCCTGCAGCGGTGAAAACCGGTGTCGGCGAGTTTGTCCGGGTACTGGTCGAAGCCCTGGTGATCGTGTTGCTGGTGAGCTTCTTTTCGCTCGGGGTACGCACCGGCATGGTCGTCGCGCTGGCGATTCCGCTGGTGCTGGCGATGACCTTCGCCTGCATGTATTACCTGGGCATCGGCCTGCACAAGATTTCCCTTGGCGCGCTGGTGCTGGCGCTGGGCTTGCTGGTGGACGACGCGATCATCGCCGTGGAAATGATGGCGATCAAAATGGAGCAGGGCTTCGACCGGATCAAGGCCGCCAGTTATGCGTGGACCAGCACGGCGTTCCCGATGCTCACCGGTACGCTGATCACCGCCGCCGGCTTCCTGCCGATTGCCACCGCGCAATCGGGGACCGGCGAGTACACCCGCTCGATTTTCCAGGTGGTGACCATCGCCTTGCTGGCGTCGTGGATCGCCGCCGTGGTGTTCGTGCCCTATCTGGGGGAAAAACTCCTGCCGGACCTGGCGAAGATTCACGCGGCCAAACATGGCACAGGTCAGCCGGACCCCTACGGGACGCCGTTCTATCAGCGCGTGCGACGGTTGGTGGAGTGGTGCGTGCGTTGGCGCAAAACGGTAATCGCTGCGACCGTAGTGTTGTTCATCGCCTCCATCGTGCTGTTCCGTTTTGTCCCGCAACAGTTCTTCCCGGCTTCCGGACGACTGGAGCTGATGGTCGACCTGAAACTGGCCGAAGGCGCGTCGCTGCGCAACACCGCTGACGAAGTCAAACGCCTGGAAGGCTTGCTGAAGGATCACGCCGGCATTGATAACTACGTGGCCTACGTCGGCACCGGGTCGCCGCGTTTTTACCTGCCGCTGGACCAGCAACTGCCGGCGGCGAGCTTCGCCCAGTTCGTGGTGCTGGCCAAGTCCATCGAAGAACGTGAAGCGCTGCGCACCTGGTTGATCGAAACCCTCAACGAACAGTTCCCGACCCTGCGCTCGCGGGTGACGCGCCTGGAGAACGGCCCGCCTGTGGGGTACCCGGTGCAGTTCCGGGTCACCGGCGAGCACATCGAGGAAGTCCGTGCCCTGGCCCGCAAGGTCGCGGCGAAGGTGCGCGAAAACCCCCATGTGGCGAACGTGCACCTGGACTGGGAGGAACCGAGCAAAGTGGTGTACCTCAACGTCGATCAGGACCGCGCCCGCGCGCTGGGCGTCAGCACGGCGAACCTGTCGAAGTTCCTGCAAAGCTCGCTCACCGGTTCCAGCGTCAGCCAGTACCGCGAGGACAACGAGCTGATCGAAATCCTCCTGCGCGGCACCGTGCACGAGCGCTCCGAATTGTCGTTGCTGCCCAGTCTTTCCGTGCCTACCGACAACGGTCGCAGCGTTGCCCTGTCGCAGATCGCGACGCTGGAATACGGCTTTGAGGAAGGCATCATCTGGCATCGCAACCGCTTGCCGAACGTCACCGTACGCGCCGATATCTACGGCAAGGAACAACCGGTGACCCTGGTGCAGCAGATCATGCCGACACTGGACCCGATCCGCGCCGAATTGCCCGATGGTTATCTGCTGGAGGTGGGCGGCACTGTGGAAGATTCCGCCCGTGGGCAGAACTCGGTGAAGGCCGGAGTGCCGCTGTTCATCGTGGTCGTGCTGACCTTGCTGATGCTGCAATTGCGCAGTTTCTCACGCACGGTGATGGTGTTTCTGACGGCGCCACTGGGGCTGATTGGCGTGACCCTGTTCCTGATGGTGTTCCGCCAGCCGTTCGGCTTCGTGGCGATGCTCGGGACCATCGCGCTGTCGGGGATGATCATGCGCAACTCGGTGATTCTGGTTGACCAGATCGAGCAGGACATCGCCGCCGGGCTCAAGCCGTGGCAGGCGATCATCGAAGCCACGGTCCGGCGCTTCCGCCCCATCGTGCTCACCGCACTCGCCGCCGTACTGGCCATGATCCCGCTGTCACGCAGCGTATTCTTCGGCCCGATGGCCGTGGCCATCATGGGCGGCCTGATCGTCGCTACGGCGCTGACACTGCTGTTCCTGCCAGCCCTCTACGCCGCGTGGTTCCGCATCAAGAAAGAACCGGTATGACCACACCCATGGCCAAAAAACTGTGGGAGCGGGCTTGCTCGCGATGGAGGCCCAGACAACGCGGGCTTTCTGATACCTCGCGTTATCGTTAGCGACCATCGCGAGCAAGCTCGCTCCTACAGGATGGGTGTACGCCGTAAAACTGTGGGAGCGAGCCTGCTCGCGATGGAGGCCCAGACAACGCGGTGTGCGTGATGCCCCGCGTTATCGTTGACGACCATCGCGAGCAGGCTCGCTCCCACAGTTAGACAGCGAACCGGCTTACAGCGTACCAAACACCTTCTTCGCCAGGCTGGTCGCGGCGGCGGCCGGGTTCTTGCGGATGGTTTCTTCCTGCTTGCCGATCATCTCGAATAAACCGTTCAGGGCCTGTTCGGTGACGTAGCTTTCGATGTTGGCGCTCTTGGCGTCCACGACACCGAGTGTCGCGGCCTGGCCGGCGAAGGAGTTGTATTGCTTGGCCAGGCCAACCTGGTCGGTGGCTTGCTTGACGATCGGCAGGAACTTGGCGCGGATCTGTTCGCGGCTGGTCTTGTTCAGGTACTGGGTGGCGGAATCGTTGCCGCCGCTCAAGATGCCCTTGGCGTCTTCGACGGTCATCTTCTTCACCGCATCGACGAGGATCGGCTGAGCCTGAACCACGGCAGTTTCCGCCGCCTTGTTCATGCTGGTTTCCAACTGATCGACCTGCTCACCCATGCCGAACTGTTTCATCTTGCTGGCAACCTTGCCCAGCTTGCCCGGCAGTTCGATCTTCACATCCGGGTTGTTGCTGAAGCCGCCCGGCGTACCGAGCTGTTTCACGGCCAGTTGTGCGCCCTGGGTCAGGGCATCCTTGAGGCCGCCGCTGGCGTCCTTTTGCGACAGGTCACTGAGCGACAACGCCAGGGCGCTGGCGCTGATCATCAAACCTGCACACAGGCCGGCAAAGCGAAGGGTAGGGCGGAGCATGGCAACTTCCTTTTTCAAAAAAGACTCTTAGCGGGCCGCGTCGACGCGGACCCTCACAGGCTGGGGATCGGAACCGTCCAGACGCACGGCATGATTCTCGGTGGTGATGAACAACAGTTTGCCATCAACTTCGATGCGAGCGTTGATCGAATAGCGATGATTGGCTTCGACCTTCGCTGGGTCGTAGCTCAGGTGGAACGGTAACGGTACCTGGCCCTTGACCGGACCACGCTGTTCGTCGATGACCCTGGCCGGGGCATCGGCCAGCGAGATGTCCTGCAGGCTGACGCTGAGGATCGCCGTCGGTGGCAGGGCGATGCGTTGCAAATAGAAGACTTCGCCATCCAGGGACGCCTTGGGCGCCGGGGCGGGGTGTTGGCAGGCAGCGAGAAAAATGGCAAGCCCAAGTAGAGAGAGTTTTTTCATGGGGTGCACCTTTAACGTTGGCACCGCAGAAAGTTGGGTGCCAACGTTAATTTAGCGAATTTTACCGAAAGTGTCCCAGTCAATATTTAGCGGACTGGAATCAGTAAGTCGCGTGTTGGGTGCGCGCAGGTTAACCGACGAAGTCGACCCGTACTTCCTGCTCTTTCAGGTAGTTTGCTTCCAACTCCACTCGGTGATGTTGAGTGGTGGTGAAGATCAGGCGATCTTCGTGGGTAATGCTGGCGCTGATGACATAGGTATGTCCGCTGATGATGTCGGACTGCGCGTACGACAGGCTGAAACCCAGGCCGGCGCTGTTTGCGTTGGGGGTGACTTGAACGGCCAGCTCCTTGGCGGGAGCATCGGCCCGGCTGACATCTCGCAGGCGGACAGTCAGGGTCGAGTTCGGCAGCAGAGCAACTCGTGCGAGGTAATATACTTTGCCGCTGATGGTATAAAGAGTTTCGCTGGTCATATAAATATCCTTATTAATGAATCGTCGGTATTGACGAGCGATAAGCATACGGTCAGAGCCAAACTCTTATATGTAGGAGAGTTCTTGCGACATGGCATGAAGTGGGATTAATTCGAGACAGAAGCATCCTTGCTTCTGCTCGTAAGTGTTCATTCGATATTCAGAACATTAGATCGGCGTGACCAGTTCCGCCGCATCTTCACTGCGATGCAACGCCACCTGCCTGATTGACAGGCGAATCTCCGCCGGTAGCACACGCTTGGCCGCGCCTTCGGCCAGCTCGCCGAGCAGTTCGTGATAGCTCAGCTTGCCGGCTTCGTCGCGCCGCAGCACGTCGAGGTCGAGCAGGGTCTGGATGAAGTGGCGGAACAGGCTCTTGTCGAAGAACTCCGGGGCGTTCAGGCCATGCAGGATCGACAGGCGCTGGGCCATCACCGTGCACAGGTCTTCCAGCTCTTCGGCGCTGATGCTGTTCTGGCCGCTGTTGAGCAACAAAGACACGGTCATGTAGAAGCGTTGCAGGGTCTGCGCGATGCTCTTGGACAGCAGGGTCAGCAGCACGAAATGCCGCGAACTCGGGGCCGGGCGCAGATAGACATCGTTCTCGAAGCGCAGCAGGCCTTGTTCGACGAAGGCTTCGAGCCATTGGTCGATCACCGCGTCCAGCTCATCCAGCGACCAGCGGATGAACAGCTCCGATTGCAGGTACGGATACAGCGCGCGGGTGTAGCGCAGGATCTGCTCGCGGCTCATGCGCGAGGTGCTCTGGAAGAAGCTCGCCAGCAACGACGGCAACGCGAAGATGTGCAGCACGTTGTTGCGGTAGTAGGTCATCAGGACGGCATTCTGCTCATCCAGGTACAGAATCTTGCCCAGGGCATCGCTCTGTTCGGAGAGCAGGTCCATGTCCTTCACATGCTCGATCAGCGCCCGGCCGTCGCCTTCCGGCAGTGTGGTGTGCGGCGAGTACGGAACCTTGCGCAGCAGCGCCAGGTACAGGTCGAGCACCCGCGCCATGGCACGGTCGTCCAGCGCCAGGCGGCTGGTGGACAGCAGGGCCAGCGCCACCAGGTTGACCGGGTTGATCGCCGCCGCTTCGTTGAGGTGCTGCGCGACTTTCTCGCCAAGACGGTTGGTGGTTTCGTTGAGCCAGGCCGGTTTGAACTGCGGGCCGAGTTCCTGTTTGCGCCAGTCTGGCTGTTCGCTGTCGAGGAACTCGGCGAGCTTGATCGGCTCGCCGAAGTTCACCGCCACCTGGCCAAAGCGCTGCTTGAGCGCGCCGATGACTTTGAAAATGTCGAAGATCGACTCTTTCTTCTTGCTCGCCCCGCGCAGTTCGCCCAGGTAAGTGCGGCCTTCCAGTACGCGCTCATAGCCGATGTACACCGGCACGAACACGATCGGCATGCGCGAGGAACGCAGGAAGCTGCGCAAGGTGATGGCCAGCATGCCGGTCTTGGGTTGCAGCATGCGCCCGGTGCGCGAGCGACCGCCTTCGACGAAGTACTCGACGGGAAACCCCTTGGTGAACAGGGTGTGCAGGTACTCGTTGAACACCGAGGTGTACAGCGGATTGCCCTTGAAGGTGCGACGCATGAAGAACGCACCGCCGCGGCGCAGCAGGCTGCCGATCACCGGCATGTTGAGGTTGATGCCGGCGGCGATGTGCGGCGGGGTCAGGCCGTTGCGGAACAGCAGGTAGGACAGCAGCAGGTAGTCGATATGGCTGCGATGACAGGGCACGTAGATCACTTCGTGACCTGGGGCGACCTTTTGCACGCCTTCGATGTGGTTGACCTTGATGCCGTCGTAGATTTTGTTCCAGAACCAGCTCAGCACCACTTCCAGGAAACGGATCGCCGTGTAGGTGTAGTCCGAGGCGATCTCGTTGGCATAGCGCAGGGCCTGGGCCTTGGCTTTTTCCGCCGAGATATTCTCGCGCTCGGCTTCGTCGAGGATCGCCTGTTTGACCAGTGGCTGGTTGATCAGGCCCTTGACCAGGTTGCGGCGGTGGGAAATGTCCGGGCCGATCACCGCGGCCTTGAGGTTGCGGAAATGCACGCGCAACACCCGTTGCGCCATGCGCACGGTGCGCTCGTGGCCCTTGTTGTGTTCGATCAGCTCGCGCAGGTGGATGGGGGCGGAGAACTGCACGCGGGTCTTGCGCCCCAGCACGATGATGCTGAGCAGGCGGCGCAGGCGCCCGGTGACCGCCCAACTGTCGGCGAACAACAACTTCCACGGGCTCGACTCGCTGTCCGGCGACTGGCCCCAGAACACGCTGACCGGAATGATCTGCGCGTCTTCGGCAGCGTTCTGGCTCAGGGCGCTGACCAGGCGTGTCAGGGTGGGCGGCGCGCCGCGTTTGTCCTGGCGGCCGAGCCAGTCGGGGTCGGGCGTCAGGTAAAAGAACGCGGCCGGCTCCAGCAGGTTGCCCACCGATACCGGCAAGACAGGACGAGGCAGGCCCGCCTTGCTGCACTCGGTGTCGACTACGGCGAGGTCGCTCAGCGAAGGGTTTTGCAGGACGTAGAACACCGGACGACTGCGGTCGAGGTTGAGGGTGAACGACGACTGGTTGATGGTCTCGGAGCGAACCCAGAGATACAACAGTCGGCGCAGGGTGCCAAACACAAGACGGCGAAACGGGGAACGGGTCATACGGCTTCTGCGTGAGTGAATAAAACCGAGCAAATGCTCGGGAGAAGGGGGCGTTCTTCATGAGTTTTCGCACCGCGCCGGGCCTGCTGTTGTGCAGGGCAAGGCGCGAGAAGCGTGATTTGGTGTTCCAAATGAGCTGCGAGCAACGCAGCCCTGCACAACAGCAGGCCCGGCCCTCCGGGTTGTGCCTTAAAGCGGGCCAGGCTGCGTTGCAGGCCTTGGAAAGGGAACACCATTCCCAGCGGCCTGCGCCTTGCCTGGCCCGCTTTAAGGCGACAACGCGGTGTGAAAACTCATGAAGAACGCCCCCTTAGTTTGCAGCATTCGTCAAAAATCGGCAAAAAAGCGGCGAAGTAAACTCCTTTCGAGAGTTTCCATGTGTGACATATACTCGGCCAACTGTCGTCGCTGCCTTCATTTGGCCAGCATGCGCAGGCGAATGTTCCCGAGGCTTTCCTGCGAAAAGCCATGTAGATAATAAAAAAGGAGTATGAACAGATGGCAACACGTGAAACCGGCAGCGTGAAGTGGTTCAACGACGCCAAGGGGTATGGCTTCATCCAGCGCGAAAACGGCGTGGATGTATTCGTGCACTACCGCGCGATCCGCGGTGAAGGCCACCGTTCGCTGACCGAAGGCCAGCAGGTCGAATACGCGGTGGTGGAAGGGCAGAAGGGGTTGCAGGCTGAGGATGTGGTGGGGTTGTAAGCACCACGCGAAACAACTGTGGGAGCGAGCCTGCTCGCGATTGCGGTGTATCAGCCGGCAACTCCTTGGCTGACACTCCGTAATCGCGAGCAGGCTCGCTCCCACAGGTTATATGTGATGCTTGTTACGCCGTCCGCCAGGTAATCTCTTCCTCACCATCGGCGCTGATGCGAATCCAGCGGTCGGCCGATTCTTCACCTTCTTCCTCGACCCAGCTACCCGGTGCGCAACGCACTTCGACGTTCAGCGCGGCAAACGCGGCGCGGGCGCAGGCGATGTCGTCGTCCCATGGGGTCTGGTCGCTTTCCAGGTACAGGCTGTTCCATTTGCCCACGGCCTTGGGCAGCCAGGTCACGGGCACGTTGCCGGCCTTGCACTTCCAGGTCTGGCCCTTCTGCGTCCATTCGTTGCACG
Source organism: Pseudomonas sp. MYb118 (assembly GCF_040947875.1). Lineage (NCBI taxonomy): Bacteria > Pseudomonadati > Pseudomonadota > Gammaproteobacteria > Pseudomonadales > Pseudomonadaceae > Pseudomonas > Pseudomonas sp. MYb118. The sequence continues at coordinate 2,970,160 of NZ_JBFRXN010000002.1, forward strand.
GGCCCAGGGCGGCGCCCAGCCAGGCGGCAATGGCCTTGTGGTCGACGTCGGCGTCCTTGAGGTAAATCTCGATATCGGGTTGGCGCATGGATGTCCTCACTGCGGGTCTGAAAATCCATTCGCGGATTCAGTTGGCCTCGAGCCGTTGCTCAAGCCCCAGGTTTATTGAAGTACAAAATAATCGTAACGCATCGACACGGTGACCTCGAACGGTTCTGCCTGTTCGATCACCGCTGCGCGGCGTTCGGCACTGGCGCGCCAGCCATGGGGAGTCATGGCCAACAGGTTCGCCCGGTCCTGGCCGCTGTCGAGCGTCAGTTTGAATTCCAGGGTTTCGCTGTGGGCCAGCGCCATGCCTTCCGGCACCAGGGCCAGATGCTTGTCGTCGGTGTACTCGCGTACTTCATCGTACAGGCGCTCGCGCAACTCCATCAGGTGACCGCTGGTGGGGCCGACTTTCATCAGGCCGCCGCCGGGGCTGAGCAGGCGCTTGGCCTCGTCCCAGTCCAGCGGGCTGAACACGCTGGCGAGAAACTGGCAGCTACCGGGGGCCAATGGCACCCGGGCCATGCTGGCAATCAACCAGGTCAGCCTGGGGTTGCGCTTGCACGCGCGTTTGACCGCCTCGCGGGAGATGTCCAGGGCGTAGCCATCGGCATCGGGCAAGGCGTCGGCGATCTGCGCGGTGTAGTAACCCTCGCCGCAGCCGATGTCGAGCCAGCGCTGGGGCGCGTAGTGCGCCGCCAGTTCGGCCAGGCGCCTGGCCACCGGTGCATAGTGCCCGGCATTGAGGAAGTCGCGCCGGGCCTCGACCATCGCCTGGTTATCCCCAGGGTCGCGGCTGTTCTTGTGCTGCACCGGCAACAGGTTCAGGTAACCCTGGCGCGCACGGTCGAAACGATGCCCGGCGGGGCAGGCCACGCCGTTGTCCACCGCGCTCAGCGGTTCGCTGCAAATCGGGCAGGCGAGCATCAGGCGAGCAACTTGATGAGGGTCTGGTAGTAGATCTCGGTCAGCACGTCGAGGTCGGCGGCCAGCACGCGTTCGTTGACCTGGTGGATGGTCGCGTTGACCGGGCCCAGCTCGACCACTTGCGTGCCCATGGTGGCGATGAAGCGCCCGTCGGAGGTGCCGCCGCTGGTGGACGCCTTGGTCTCGCGCCCGGTGATGTCCTTGATGCTCGACGAGACGGCATCGAGCAGGGCCCCCGGTTCGGTGAGGAACGGCAGGCCGGACAGTGCCCAGTCGATGTGCCAGTCCAGGCCGTGCTTGTCGAGGATGTCGGCGACGCGCTTTTGCAGGCCTTCGACGGTGGACTCGGTGGAGAAGCGGAAGTTGAACACCGCCACCAGGTCACCCGGGATCACGTTGGTCGCGCCGGTGCCGGAATTCACGTTGGAAATCTGGAAGCTGGTCGGCGGGAAGAAGTCGTTGCCGTGGTCCCAGTGTTCGGCGGCCAGTTCGGCCAGTGCCGGGGCGGCGAGGTGGATCGGGTTCTTGGCCAGGTGCGGGTAAGCCACGTGGCCTTGCACGCCGTGCACGGTCAGCTTGGCGCCGAGGGAACCGCGACGACCGTTCTTGACCACGTCACCGACCAGGGTGGTGCTCGACGGTTCGCCGACGATGCACCAATCCAGGCGCTCGTTGCGCGCGGCCAGGCGTTCGACCACGGCCTTGGTGCCATGGTGCGCCGGGCCTTCTTCGTCGCTGGTGATCAGGAACGCGACCTTGCCCTTGTGATCCGGGTAGTCGGCGACGAAACGTTCGGCGGCCACGGTCATCGACGCCAGGCTGCCTTTCATGTCCGCCGCACCACGGCCGCAGAGCATGCCGTGTTCGTCGATCACCGCGTTGAACGGGTCGATCTGCCAGGCGGTCACCGGACCGGTCGGGACCACGTCGGTGTGACCGGCGAAGCACAGCACCGGGCCATCGTGTTTGCCGTGGATGGCCCAGAAGTTATCCACATCTTCGATGCGCATCGGTTCGAGCTGGAAGCCGGCATCGCCCAGGCGCTGCATCATCTGCTTCTGGCAATCGGCGTCGACCGGGGTCACGGACGGACGGCGGATCAGGTCGATGGCGAGTTGAAGGGTCGGCGAAAGGTCGGCGTGGGCCGTCATGGAAAACTCCGGAAGCTTGAATGTGTGCACTGGCCGACTGTGGGAGCGAGCCTGCTCGCGATGAACGATGACACGGTTTGAATGACAAACCTCATCGCCTGCATCGCGAGCAGGCTCGCTCCCACAGGTATTGGGCCAGGCCGCAGGGTCAGGGCCCTGCAAAATGGCGGTTATCTTAAAGCAAAACGGCGGCCATAGGCCGCCGTTTAGTCCATCGGCAAAGATTTACACCGCTGTCGCCACTTCGACCTCGGCGGAAGGTTTGGGCAGCGAAGACAGGAACGCCATGATCAGCGCCGCCACGTACGGCAGCGACTGCACCAGCAGCATGGTCACCCAGAAGCGCATGTCGTTGCTCGGCAGGCCGTTCACCAGGAAGATCCCCAGCGCGGCGCCCCACAACAGCAGCATGATGAACACCTCTTCACGGGCCTCGGAAATCGCCACCCAGAAGCCGTGGTTATCGGCATTTTTCGGGGTGCGGAAGAACGGAATGCTGCTGGTGAAGAAGCCGTACAGCACCGCCTTGGCAATGGTGTGCGACAACGCGAGGCCAGCCAGGGCGGCACAGAACGCATCCTTGAGGTTCACGCCCACGGCGCGACGGTAAAGGAAGATGATCTTGCCGACCTTGAACACGAACAGCGCCAGCGGCGGGATCGCGAAAATCAGCAGCGGCGGGTCGACCCGCTGCGGCACGATGATCATCGCCGCCGACCACAGTAACGCGCCCACGGTGAAGAAGATGTTCATGCCGTCCGCCACCCATGGCAGCCAGCCCGCGAGGAAGTGATAGCGCTGGCCACGGGTCAGTTCGGTGTCCTTGCCGCGCAGCAGGCTGGCGGTGTGACGCTTGATGATCTGGATCGCGCCGTAGGCCCAGCGGAAGCGCTGCTTCTTGAAGTCGATGAAGGTATCGGGCATCAACCCCTTGCCATAACTGGTGTGGTAGTACGCCGCCGACAGGCCCTTCTCGAACACCCGCAGGCCCAGCTCGGCGTCCTCGCAGATGCACCAGTCGGCCCAGCCCAGTTCTTCGAGCACCGAACGACGGGTCATGGTCATGGTGCCATGCTGAATGATCGCGTCACGGTCGTTGCGGGTGACCATGCCGATGTGGAAGAAGCCCTTGTACTCGGCGTAGCACAGCTTCTTGAAGGTGCTTTCGTTCTGGTCGCGGTAATCCTGCGGCGACTGCACCACGGCGATCTTCGGATCGGCGAAATGCGGCACCATGTGCTTGAGCCAGTTCGGGTCGACGCAGTAGTCCGAGTCGATCACCGCAATCACCTCGGCGTCCTTGGCGGTGTGCGGGATCAGGTAGTTCAGCGCACCGCCCTTGAAGCCGGCCAGTGGCGCGACGTGGAAGAACTTGAAGCGCGGGCCGAGGGTGGCGCAGTAGTCGCGCACCGGTTCCCAGACCGCCGGGTCCTTGGTGTTGTTGTCGATGATCAGGACTTCGAAATCCGGATAGTCAAGGTTGGCCAGGGCATTGAGGGTCTGTTTGACCATCTCCGGCGGCTCGTTGTAGCACGGCACATGGATCGACACTTTCGGGCGGTAGTTCGAATCGCCCACCACCGGCAGGAATTCCCGGCGCCGCTTGTGGATCCACACCGCTTCGGCCAGTTCATGGGCCTCGGTGAGCAGCACGATGAACACCCCGAGCGCACCGAGGGCGAGCAAGAAGCCCACCGTCAGGCTGAACCAGGTGCTGTATTGCTGGCTATAGTCGTAACCGATCCACACCAGCACCGAACCGCAGAGGAAGGCGATGAAAGTCAGGAAGGTACGGCCACGCTGGCGCAGGGCCGAGCCGTCGATCATCAGCAGGGTCAGCGACAGCAGCGCCAGCACCACCGAACCGATGGCCAGCACGCGCCACTGTGGAATCGCCACCACCGGACCTTCGAAATTGAATTTCTGCTGGCGCGCGGCGTTGAACACGCCCCAGTAGGCGCCCACAGAACCTTCGTCACTGGCCTTCCACGGCTGGTCGAAGGCTTCGATCACGAAGTAGTTGAAGCCCTGGCGGTTGAGTTTGTTGACCAGGGTGCGCAGGTAGATCGCCTGGTCGGCCGGCGACGCATCGGCGCCGCCACGCATGCGGCCGTTGCTCGGCCAGCCCACTTCGGACAGCAGCAACGGTTTTTTCGGGAACATCTTCTTCAGGTCGCGGGCGCGGTCGAGGACGAACTGCCCGGCCTTGTCCATCGCGATGAACTCCCAGTAGGGCAGGACGTGGGCCGCGATCAGATCGACGTGTTTGGCCAGTTCCGGGTGCTCTTCCCAGACGTGCCACTGCTCGGAGGTGGTGACCGGGACTTTCACGGCGGCACGCACACGATCGAGCAGCACGCTGAGTTGTTCGGCGGTGATTTCCTTGCGGAAGATCGCTTCGTTGCCGACCACCACGCGGACGACGCTGCGCGATGAATTGGCGATTTCGATCGCTCGGGTGATTTCCCGCTCGTTGCGTTCCTGGTCCGGGCTGATCCAGATGCCCAGGGTGACTCGCAGGCCAAACTCTTCGGCGAGTTTGGGAATGTCCTGCAAGGTGCCATCGACCGAGTAGGTACGGATGTTGTCCGTCAGCTTGCTCATGATCTCCAGGTCACGGCGCATCTGATCGTCGGTCGGGTACTGTTCTTTCTGCGGGTACTGGCCTTGCTGGAATGGCGAGTAGGAAAAACCGGAGATCTGCTCGGGCCAGTTGGGGGTGCTGACCGGGCGGTTGATCAGCGCCCAGAAGCCGGTGAACAAGGCCGCGATGGCGAGCACCACGACCAGGTTGAGTCCAAATTTACGCGATGACATAGCTATTTCAGGTTCCAAAGGCGGTGGAACGACGGAACGGTTGGCACTGTGCCAAGGGGGGCGCATCCTACACCGTGCTCTCCCTGACCGTACAACAGACGGGGAAAAGCCTGACATTGGGCAATCCGCTTTCGCATTAGTTCTGATACTTGTCGCTTGCTGCTTAAAACTTGCCACTGCCAAGCCCTATAATGCGCGCCGGTTTTTGGGGTAATGGTCATGAGCACAGAAGATCCACGGTTTGCAGGCATCGCCCGTTTGTATGGCATTGAGGGCCTTGAGCGCCTGCGCGCGGCCCATGTGGCGATTGTTGGCGTCGGTGGCGTCGGTTCCTGGGCGGCCGAAGCCATGGCCCGTTGTGGGGTCGGCGAGATCTCGCTGTTCGACCTCGACGACGTCTGCGTCAGCAACGCCAACCGCCAGTTGCACGCACTGGACAGCACCGTCGGCAAGCCCAAGGTCGAGGTCATGGCCGAGCGCCTGCGCGGGATCAACCCCGATTGCACCGTGCATGCCGTGCCTGATTTCGTCACCCGCGAGACCATGGCCGAATACATCACGCCGAACATCGACTGCGTGATCGACTGCATCGACAGCGTCAACGCCAAGGCGGCACTGATCGCCTGGTGCAAACGCCGCAAGATCCAGATCATCACCACGGGTGGGGCGGGCGGGCAGATCGACCCGACGCTGATTCAGGTGTGCGATCTCAACCGCACGTTCAACGACCCGCTGGCCTCGAAAGTGCGCTCGACCCTGCGCCGCGAATACGGTTTTTCACGTACCGTGACCCGCCATTACAGCGTGCCGTGCGTGTTTTCCACCGAACAGCTGCGCTACCCGAAACCCGATGGCAGCATCTGCTTGCAGAAGAGCTTTGTCGGTGACGGCGTCAAGCTCGACTGCGCCGGTGGGTTTGGCGCGGTGATGATGGTGACGGCGACGTTCGGCATGGTCGCGGCGACCAAGGCTGTGGATAAGATCGTGGCAGGCGTGCGCCGGCCGGCGGATCGCATCAAGCCTGCGGTTTAATCGGCTCTTCGCGGGCAAGCCCGCTCCCACAGGGTTTGTGGGCGCTGCGAATCCCTTTGGGAGCGGGCTTGCCCGCGATGGGTTGCGAAGCAACCCTTTTATTGAGCCAACTCATTCATCCGCTGCAACACCGCATTCAAGCCATTGCTGCGTGAAGGCGACAGCTGCCGGCTCAAGCCCAACTGGTTGAACCAGTCAGGCAAATCCACCTGCCGCAGTTCCTCAGCCGACAAACCGTTGACCCGCGCCAGCAACAACGCCACCAGACCACGGATCAACCGTGCGTCGCTGCTCGCGGCGAACTGCCAGTGACCGTCCTGCAACGAACCCACCAACCACACCAGGCTCTCACAGCCGTGCACGCGGTTAGCGTCGACCTTGTCTGTCTCGCTCAACGTCGGCAGGCGTTCGCCCCACTGCATCAGCAGGCGTGCCCGTTGTTCCCAGCCCGCGGCGTTCTGGAAGGTGTCCAGGGCCGAGACGGCGTCCGCCGGCAAGCTCATCGCAGCAACTCCAAGGCCTGATCCAGCGCCTCGAAGAAACGCTCGAGGTCCTCGGAGTCGTTGTACAGCGCCAGGGACACCCGGATCGCCCCGGCCAGTTCAAAGCTTTTGAGCAGCGGCATGGCGCAGTGATGACCGGCGCGCACGGCGATGCCCTGTTCGGTCAGCAGATGCGCCAGGTCGGCGTTATGCACACCCTCGACGACAAAACTCGCCAGGGCCAGTTGCGGCTTGCCCAGCAGGCGAACGCCGTCACGTGCTTGCAGGCCCTTGAGCAGACGGGCATGCAGCGCCGCCTCGTGGGCACTGACCGCTTGCGCGTCGAGACCGGCCAGGTAATCCAGGGTCGCCCCCAGGCCGATCACACTCGAAACCGGCGGGGTGCCCGCTTCGAAACCCAACGGCGCAGGGCGGAAGCGCGCGTGCTGGTAGTCGGCGTCCAGCACCATCTCGCCGCCGAACTGCCAGTGGCGCAAGTGTTTGAGCGCGTCATGGCCAGCGAACAGCACGCCCAGGCCATCGGGGCCATAGAGCTTGTGGCTGGAAAACACGTAGAAGTCGCAACCCATGGCCTGCACGTCATTCCGACCATGGACCACGCCCTGGGCGCCATCGACCACGGTCAGTGCGCCATGTGCCTTGGCCAGCGCCAGCAGCGCGGACAAGGGTTGCCAGGCACCGAGCACGTTGGACAACTGGCTGACCGCCAGCAAGCGGGTTTGCGGACCGATCAGCGTGGCAGCGACTTCCAGGTCGATCACGCCGTCGGCGTCCAGCGGCAGGATCACCAGCCTGGCGCCGCGGCGTTGGGCCAGTTGCTGCCAGGGCAGCAGGTTGGCGTGGTGCTCCAGGGCACTGACGACAATTTCATCGCCCGGATTGAACAGGTGCTCCAGGCCGTAGGCGAGGAGGTTCAGCGCAGACGTCGCGCCGTGGGTGAAAATGATCTGCCCGGCATCACCGGCGTTGAGCCAGTGGGCCACCTTGCTGCGACTGTCCTCGAACGCTTGGGTCGCGTGCGCGCCGGGCAGGTGCTGGGCACGGTGCACATTGGCCGCGCCATTGGCGTAGTAATGCGCCAGGGCATCGAGCAAAGCTTGCGGTTTTTGCGTGGTGGCGGCGTTGTCCAGGTAGGTCTGGGCTTGCCGTTGCAGAGCGGCGATGGCCGGGAAGTCGGCGCGCCAGGGGGAGAGAATCATCATGTTGTCAGGCCCTGATAAACATGGGCGGGTGTACGCCAAATCCCTGTGGGAGCGAGCCTGCTCGCGATGGCAATCCTGAGGACGCCATCGCGAGCAGGCTCGCTCCCACATTGGGTCATGCGGCGCCTGGACGCTTAGTTGTGAGCGTGCAGCGCTTCGTTCAGTTCGATCGCCGATTTGTGGGTCTTGCACTCCACGGCGCCGGTTTCCGAATTGCGGCGGAACAGCAGGTCGGTCTGACCGGCCAGCTCACGGGCCTTGACCACTTTGACCAGTTGATTCTTCTCGTCCAGCAGCGCCACTTTGGTGCCAGCGGTGACGTACAGGCCCGATTCAACGGTGTTGCGGTCGCCCAGCGGGATGCCGATACCGGCGTTGGCGCCAATCAGGCAGCCTTCGCCGACCTTGATCACGATGTTGCCACCGCCCGACAGGGTGCCCATGGTCGAGCAGCCGCCGCCCAGGTCCGAACCCTTGCCGACGAACACGCCGGCCGAAACACGGCCTTCGATCATGCCCGGGCCTTCGGTGCCGGCGTTGAAGTTGATGAAGCCTTCGTGCATCACGGTGGTGCCTTCACCGACGTAGGCGCCCAGGCGCAGGCGGGCCGCGTCAGCGATACGCACGCCAGCCGGTACCACGTAGTCGGTCATTTTCGGGAACTTGTCCACCGAGAACACTTCCAGCAGCTCGCCGCGCAGGCGGGCTTCGAGTTGATGCTCGGCCAGTTCGGCCAGGTCAATGGCGCCCTGGCTGGTCCAGGCCACGTTCGGCAGCAGCGGGAACACGCCGGCCAGGCTCAGGCCGTGCGGCTTGACCAGGCGGTGGGACAGCAGGTGCAGCTTGAGGTAGGCCTCAGGCGTGGAGGTCAGCGCAGCGTCCTCGGCGAGGATGGTGGCGACCAGCGGCTTGTGGCTTTCGGCCAGGCGGGTCAGCAGGGCTGCCTGTGCCGCGTCCACGGCCTTGACGGCTTCAGCCAGTTGCGAGGCCTGGGCGTTGGTGAAAGCGATGGCCTGATTGCCGCCGGTGTAACCCAGTACCGGGGCGATCGCCGCGATCAGGTCAGCCGAAGGGTTGAGCAGTGGCTGCGCGTAAAACACTTCCAGCCAGGCGCCTTGACGGTTTTGGGTGCCGACACCGAAGGCCAGGCTGAATGCAGAAGTGGACATGTAAATACCTCTAATAAATGAACGGGCGGGCTTACTTGAGCGCTGCCGCGTAGATATCTGGCTTGAAGCCAATCAGGGTTCGGTCACCGAGATCGAGCACCGGGCGCTTGATCATCGAGGGTTGAGCGAGCATCAGTTCGATGGCTTTCGACTGGTCGAGATCGGCTTTGCGTTCGTCGTCGAGCTTGCGAAAGGTCGTGCCTGCACGGTTCAACACCAATTCCCAGCCGTGCTCATTGCACCACTGGGTCAGGTGTTCACGGTCGATTCCGGCCGTTTTGTAATCATGGAAGTCATAGCTGACAGCGTGCTCATCAAGCCAGGTGCGCGCCTTCTTCATGGTGTCGCAGGCCTTGATGCCGAAAAGGTGCAACGTTTTACTTGAAACGGTCAAGGAATTGCCCCCTTTACAGGTGCTGGAGAAAAAAGGTGAAGGATTATGCCATGACCGGACGGTCCAGGGTCGATTCGCCTTGCGAATGGCCTGTAGGAGCGAGCTTGCTCGCGATGGCGGTGCATCAGTCAGCACATCGGTATCTGACCCACCGCCATCGCGAGCAAGCTCGCTCCTACAGGGGATTTGTGGTTGTTCGGGTGGCAGCTGCGACATTGGTGTAAAGGTCAGACGTTAGTCTAAGCGGCTAATATGGCACTTCAACGCTGTCGACAGTCCTGGAACCCCGTTTTATGCAAACCGCCTACACCGTCCTGATCCTGTTGATGCTGGTCAGCGTTTCGCGCCTGGTCGGACGAGTGATTCCGCTGCCCCTGCCGCTGGTGCAGATCGCCGCCGGCGCCTTGCTGGCCTGGCCGACCCTCGGGCTGCACGTGGCGCTCGATCCCGAATTGTTCCTGTTCCTGTTCCTGCCGCCGCTGCTGTTCTCCGACGGCTGGCGCATGCCCAAGCGCGAACTCTGGCGCCTGCGCGGGCCGATCCTGACCCTGGCGGTGGGCCTGGTGCTGTTTACCGTGGTGGGCGCCGGTTACTTCATTCACTGGCTGCTGCCGACCATTCCGTTGCCGGTGGCGTTTGCGCTGGCGGCGGTGTTGTCGCCCACCGATGCCGTGGCCGTCTCGGCCATCGCCCAGAACCGCCTGCCGACCCCGCTGATGCACATGTTGCAGGGCGAGGCGCTGATGAACGATGCCTCGGGCCTGGTGACCTTCAAGTTCGCCCTGGCGGCGGCACTGACCGGGGTATTCTCGCTGGCCGATGCCAGTCTCACCTTCGTGCTGGTGGCCGTCGGCGGCCTCGCGGTCGGCGTGGCATTGAGCTGGCTGGTAGGGCGCTTGCGCTCGTGGATGATCGCCCGTGGCTGGGATGACCCGGCGACTCACGTGGTGTTCATGCTGCTGTTGCCCTTTGCTGCATATGTGCTGGCCGAGCGCCTGGGCGCGTCGGGCATTCTGTCTGCGGTGGCGGCCGGGATGATGCAGAGCTGGCTCGACCTACTGCCGCGCCAGACCAGCACGCGCCTGCTCAACCGCAGCGTCTGGTCGCTGCTGGAGTTCGCGTTCAACGGCTTGATCTTCCTGCTGCTAGGCCTGCAATTGCCCGACATCATCAAGGCCGTGGTCAGCCATGAAACGTCGTTGTGGCCGACCCTGCTCTATCGCTGTTTCGACGTGGTGGCGATTTTTCTGGTGCTGGTGGTGCTGCGCTTTGTCTGGGTGCAGAGCATCTGGCGCTTGTCGGGGTGGCTGCGCCGCTGGCGGGGCAAGGGCGAAATGGTCCACGTGCCCACCGCGCGTTCCTGCTGGCTGCTGACAGTGGGCGGTGTGCGCGGTGCGGTGACGCTGGCGGGCGTGATGTCCGTACCGATGCTGATGGCGGGCGCTGCATTCCCGGAGCGTGATCTGCTGATCTTCATCGCCGCCGGCGTCATCCTGCTCTCGTTGATCGCCGCCTGTATCGCCTTGCCATTGCTGCTGCGTGGTATCCAGAAGAGCCCGGACGACCAGCGCCGCAACGAAGTGCGCGATGCCTGGCGCAAGACCGCCGAGGCGGCCATCCACGCGCTCGAAGCCGAGGAAGCCAAACCCCAGGACGCCGCCGAGGCGGCGCTGTCTGTCGAGCTGAAGGCGCGGATCATGTCCGAGTACCGGCATCAGTTGGAGGTGTTCAACGACTCTGCCGAAGCCCAGGCCCTGGCGTTCCAGATGGACCTGCTGGAACGGCGCCTGCGCTTGAAGGCGCTGCGGGCGCAACGCCTGGAATTGTACAAACTCAGCCGACATCACCAGATTGGCGACGATGTATTGCGTGAGGTGCTGGGGGAGCTGGACCTGAGCGAGGCCAATCTGGGCCAGGTCAAATAACCGGTTTCCCTGTAGGAGCGAGCTTGCTCGCGATGCGGTGTGTCAGACGACATGTGCATCGACTGATTCGCCGCCATCGCGAGCAAGCTCGCTCCTACAGGGGGCGGTGGGTTATTTGCGGCGTTGGATGAAATCGCGGATGCGCTCGGCGGCCTCGACGCATTCGGCCAATGGTGCAACCAGCGCCATGCGCACGCGGCCGGCCCCCGGGTTGACGCCATCGACATCGCGCGACAGGTAGGAACCCGGCACCACGGTGACGTGTTCCTGTTCGAACAAGTCGCGGCAGAACGCGGCGTCATCACCGGCCACATTCGGCCACAGGTAGAAGCTGCCATCCGGGCGCTGTACGTCCAGCACCGGGCTGAGGATTTCCAGCACGGCGTCGAACTTCTCGCGGTACAGCGCGCGGTTGGCGCGCACGTGCACTTCGTCGTTCCAGGCGGCCACGCTGGCCAGTTGGGTCTGAACCGGCATCGCGCAGCCGTGGTAGGTGCGATACAGCAAAAAGCCCTTGAGGATGTCGGCATCGCCGGCGACGAAGCCCGAACGCAGGCCCGGCAGGTTGGAGCGCTTGGACAGGCTGTGGAACACCACGCAGCGTTTGAAGTCGTTGCGACCCAGTTCCGCGCAGGCGCTGAGCAGGCCCGGTGGCGGGGTTTGCTCGTCGAAGTACAGCTCGCTGTAGCACTCGTCTGCGGCGATCACGAAGTCATGCTCGTCGGCCAAGGCGATCAGCTTCTTCAGGGTTTCCACCGGGATCAGGGCGCCGGTCGGGTTGCCTGGCGAGCACAGGAACAGGATCTGGCAGCGTTTCCAGATGTCCGCAGGCACCGCGTCGAAATCCGGGTTGAAGCCGTTTTCGTCCAGGCATGGCAGGTAGTGCGGCTTGGCACCGGCGAGGAACGCGGCACCTTCATAGATCTGGTAGAACGGGTTCGGGCTGACCACCAGGGCATCGTCACCGCGGTTGACCACGGTCTGGGTGAAGGCGAACAGCGCCTCGCGGGTACCGTTGACCGGCAGCACGTGGCGGGCTGGGTCGATCCAGCCGGCCGGCACGTTGAAGCGACACTCGCACCAGGCGGCGATGGCTTCACGCAGTTCCGGGATGCCGAGGGTGGTCGGGTACACCGCCATTTTTTCCAGGTTGCTGGCCAGGGCTTCGGCGACGAAGCTCGGCGAACGGTGTTTCGGCTCGCCGATGGACAGGGCGATCGGGCGCTTGTCCGGGTTGGGCGTGACGCTGCCGAGCAGGGCACGGAGCTTCTCGAACGGGTAGGGCTGCAGCTGGGACAAGGCGTTGTTCATCGGTAGATCTCGTTCTATGGCATGGCCCCCTCCCTGTACGTGTAGGAGCGAGCTTGCTCGCGATGGTCGCCAACGATGACGCTGGGTGTCAGGCAGCCAGCGTCGTCTGAACGACCATCGCGAGCAAGCTCGCTCCTACACCCACAGGGTGGGGCGTGGCGGTCTTAAAGTCAGATGCTGATACGCGAAAGCTTGATATCCGGTTCCTGGTTGACGCTCAGTTGCTCGACGATTGCATCCTGCAAGCGGCTGCACAGCAGCGGATCGGACAACGGCTGGTTGTTGGCGTCGGTGATGAAGAACACGTCTTCCACCCGTTCGCCCAGGGTGGCGATCTTGGCGTTCTGCAGCGACAGGTCGAACTCGAGGAAGATCGTGCCGATGCGGGCCAGCAGGCCGGGGCGATCCGGGGCGCTGAGTTCCAGCACGGTCACCGGTCGCTGGGCGTCGTTGTGGATCGTCACCTGGGGCGCAAAGGCGAAATGCTTGAGCTGGCGCGGTACGCGGCGTTGGATGATCGTCGGGTAGTCGTCGGGGTTGTGCAGGGCTTCGGTCAGGCCGTCGCGGATCTGCTTGACCCGCGCCGGGTTGTCGCCGATCGAGTCGCCGTCGGTGTCGAGCACGATGTAGGTGTCGAGGGTGAACTGGCTGGTCGAGGTGATGACCCGGGCGTCGTGAATGTTCAGGTTCAACTGGTCCATCGCGGCCACGGTCACGGCGAAGAAGTCGTGCTGGTCCGGGGCATAGATGAAGATCTGCGTACCACCTTCGAACTCGCGCTGGGTGGTTTCCTTGATCAACACCAGCGGGCCGCCGTCGGCCGGCTGTTGCAGGATCGCATCGGTGTGCCAGGCGACGTCGCCGGCGGTGTGGCGCAGGAAGTAGTCGTCACCCAGTTGTGCCCACAGCTGCTCGACATCGTCCGGGTCGGTACCGCCGCGCACCAGGATATCCAGGGCGGCGCTCTGGGTCTGGCGGATCTGCTCTTCGCGGTCCACCGGGTTCTCCAGGCCGCGACGCAGTGCGCGCTTGGTCTCGGTGTAGAGCTGGCGCAGCAGGCTGGCGCGCCAGGAGTTCCACAGCGTCGGGTTGGTCGCGTTGATGTCGGCGACCGTCAGCACGTACAGGTAGTCGAGGTGGGTTTCGTCGCCGACGATCTGCGCGAAATCGTGGATCACCTGCGGGTCCGACAGGTCCTTGCGCTGGGCGGTGGTCGACATCACCAGGTGGTTCTGCACCAGCCAGACGATCAGGCGGCTGTCCCACACCGGCAACTGATGGCGCTGGCAGAACGCTTCGGCATCCACCGCGCCGATCTCCGAGTGATCGCCATGGCGGCCCTTGCCGATGTCGTGGTACAGGCCGGCCAGGTAGATCAGCTCCGGCTTGGGCAGCTTGCCCATGAGCTTGCTGGCCAGCGGGAATTTCTCCGACACCTGGGTGTACTGCAACTTACGCAGGTGCTTGATCAGGTTCAGGGTGTGCGCATCGACCGTATAGATGTGGAACAGGTCGTGTTGCATCTGCCCGACAATGAAGCCGAACTCCGGCAGGTAGCGCCCGAGAATGCCGTAACGGTTCATCCGCCGCAGGTTGCGGTGGATGCCGATCTTGCATTTGAACAGCTCGATGAACAGGCTGGTGTTGCGGATATCGTTGCGGAAATCGTCGTCGATCAGGTGGCGGTTTTCCCGCAGCAGACGGATGGTGTCGGCGCGCACGCCCTTGATTTCCGGCTGCTGGGCCATCAGCACGAAGATTTCCAGCATGGCGAACGGCGTACGGCGGAACACGTTGTCGTTGCGCGCCTCGATGTAGCCATCGTGCAGCTGGAAGCGTGAATTGATCGGTTGCGGTGGCGCCTCATCTTCCGGCGCGAGGATCACTTCCTCGAAATGCTGGATGATCAGGTCGCTGAGCTGGGCGATGCTCATCACCACCCGGTAATACTGCTGCATGAAGTTTTCGACCGCCTGCTTGGCGTCGTCGCCTTCGAAGCCCAGCAGCTTGGCGATGGTGCGCTGGTGATCGAACAGCAGGCGGTCTTCGGCACGCCCGGCGAGCATGTGCAGGGCGTAACGCACTTTCCAGAGGAATTCCTGGGACGAGGCCAGCAGGGCGTTTTCGCTTTCCACCAGGAAGCCTTCGCCGGCCAGGGCCCGCAGGTTCAGGGTGCCGTACTCGCGGCGGGCCACCCACAGAATGGTCTGGATGTCCCGCAGCCCGCCAGGCGAGCCTTTGACGTTGGGTTCCAGGTTGTATTCGGTGTCGAAGTACTTGTGGTGCCGGGCCTTCTGTTCGGCGTGCTTGGCCAGGAAGAATTCCTTGCTCGGCCACATGTGTTCGGTGCTGGTGACGTCCAGCATGCGCTGGCGCAAGCGCTCGGGGCCAGCGATGGTGCGGCTTTCCATCAGGTTGGTGATCACCGTCAGGTCGGCGCGGGCTTCCACGGCGCATTCGTCGACGGAGCGAACGCTCTGGCCGACTTCCAGGCCGATGTCCCACAACAAGGTCAGAAAACGCTCGATGGAATCGCGGAAAACTTCGTGGTCGGCGCTGTCCAGCAGGATCAGCAAGTCGATGTCGGAGTAGGGGTGCAGCTCACCGCGACCGTAGCCGCCCACCGCCACCAGCGCGATGTCGGCGTCTTCGCTCCAGTCGAACTGCTCCCAGGCCTTTTGCAGGATGTTGTCGACGAACCAGGCGCGGTCCTCGATCAGCCGGCGGATCTCCCGGCCTGCGCGAAAGCGCCCGTCGAGCACTTCGCGAGCCTGGCGGATCGCCTTCTTGAATGCCGCGATCGGGCTGGACTTCAGGGCCAGTTCCGCCTGGAACTGGCCACGGTCGAAGAGTTCTGGGTCCACCTGCGGCATCGGTTGGCTTTCCTTTCTATAAAAGCTGTCTGTTCAGGCCCGGAGCAATGTGGTCGCGATCAGGCCGAAACGCGGGGGATGGTGTCATCGCCGCGCAGGGTGAAAATCTCGTAGCCGGTCTCGGTCACCAGCAGGGTGTGTTCCCACTGGGCGGAGAGCTTGCGGTCCTTGGTGATCGCGGTCCAGCCGTCGCCCAGCACCTTGGTGTCGGCCTTGCCCTGGTTGATCATCGGCTCGATGGTGAAGGTCATGCCGGCTTGCAGTTCCATGCCGGTACCGGCGCGGCCGTAGTGCAGGATCTGCGGCTCTTCGTGGAACACCTTGCCAATGCCGTGGCCGCAGAACTCGCGAACCACCGAGAAGCCGTTCTTTTCCGCGTGCTTCTGGATGATTTCACCGATGTCGCCCAGGCGGCAGCCGGGTTTGACGATCTCGATGGCCTTGTACATGCATTCCTGGGTCACTTTCGACAGGCGTTCGGCCCACACGGGCACGGTGCCGACGTGGAACATGCGGCTAGTGTCGCCGTGGTAGCCGTCCTTGATGACGGTGACGTCGATATTCAGCGTGTCGCCATCCTTCAACGGTTTCTCGTTGGGGATGCCGTGGCAGACCACGTGGTTGATCGAGGTGCAGATCGACTTCGGGTAGCCCTTGTAGTTGAGTGGGGCAGGGATGGCCTGTTGCACGTTGACGATGTAGTCGTGGCAGATGCGGTCCAGCTCTTCGGTAGTCACGCCCGGCTTGACGTGTTCGGCGATCATTTCCAGCACATCGGCGGCCAGTTTGCCGGCGACACGCATTTTGGCGATGTCCTCGGGCGTTTTGAGGGTGACGGTCATACAGGCTCTCTCTGCGCTCGATGGCGCTTGCTAACACGGAATGGGCTGTGTGCGATCGGGGTCGCGGCCCTGAAAAAGGCGATTCTAACAGACGATCGGCTCAAACCTGAGCCTCTGTGCATCGCTTCTCTTTATAGATAGGCGCATTCTTGAGCGATTCCAAGGGCCTGCGAGAGGCTGTGTGTCAGGAATCGAGAATCCGGGTTCCGTTTTTGCGAGCCTTGTGATATAAAATGCGCCGCTTTCCGGGGATACCCCGAAAGGCTTAAATCCACACACGTGTCGACACGATGACCTGGGTGCCTTCAGCTGATGCTGCTGGTTGGTCATTGGGATACGTGGAGGCCAAACCCGACTTATTAAGGAACTATCATGTCCCAAGTCAACATGCGCGATATGCTGAAGGCCGGTGTGCACTTCGGTCACCAGACCCGTTACTGGAACCCGAAAATGGGTAAATACATTTTCGGCGCGCGTAACAAGATTCACATCATCAACCTTGAAAAAACCCTGCCAATGTTCAACGACGCTCTGACGTTCGTAGAGCGCCTGGCCCAGGGCAAAAACAAGATTCTGTTCGTCGGTACCAAGCGTTCCGCTGGCAAGATCGTTGCTGAAGAAGCAGCACGTTGCGGTTCGCCGTACGTCGATCACCGCTGGTTGGGCGGCATGCTGACCAACTTCAAGACCATTCGTGCTTCCATCAAGCGTCTGCGTGACCTTGAAGTACAAGCCGAAGACGGTACTTTCGCCAAGCTGACCAAGAAAGAAGCGCTGATGCGCACTCGCGATCTTGAGAAGCTGGATCGTTCCCTGGGTGGTATCAAGGACATGGGCGGTCTGCCAGACGCTCTGTTCGTGATCGACGTTGATCACGAGCGCATCGCGATCACCGAAGCCAACAAGCTGGGCATCCCGGTCATCGGCGTAGTCGATACCAACAGCAGCCCGGAAGGCGTTGACTACATCATCCCAGGTAACGATGACGCCATCCGCGCTATCCAGCTGTACATGGGTTCGATGGCTGACGCTGTTATCCGTGGTCGCAACAACGTTGCTGGCGGCACCGAGGTTTTCGTTGAAGAAGCTCCGGCAGCTGCAGCTGAGTAATTGACGCCCTGGCGTTGACTCAGTAAGCAAAAAGGGGGCTTGGCCCCCTTTTTGCCACCTCGAAAACCATTTGTCGGCGCCCACTGCCTTATTTGTAACGTGCGGCAGCTAACAAGGATGGTTCGGGAAGAATTGAACGCCCGTTCGATCGGGTGGAATGGTTGAAAACCTATCCAAGAGGAATTTGAAATGGCAGAGATTACTGCAGCGTTGGTCAAAGAACTGCGCGAGCGTACTGGCGAAGGCATGATGGACTGCAAGAAAGCCTTGACCAAGGCTGGCGGCGACATCGAGAAAGCCATTGATGACATGCGTGCTTCGGGCGCGATCAAGGCTGCTAAAAAGGCTGGCAACGTTGCCGCTGAAGGCGCAATCGCCATCAAGGCCGACGACAAGTCCGCAGTACTGCTGGAAGTGAACTCGCAGACCGACTTCCTGGCCCTGCAAGACGACTTCAAAAACTTCGTCGCTGCCAGCGTAGACAAGGCTTTCGCAGAAAAACTGACCGACGCAGCTCCGCTGATCGCCGCTCAGGAATCGGCTCGTGAAGCCCTGGTGGCCAAAGTTGGCGAAAACGTCAACATCCGTCGCCTGATCCGCGTTGAAGGTGACGTGGTCGGTACTTACCTGCACGGTAACAAAATCGGTGTTGCAGTTGTCCTGAAGGGCGGCGACGTCCAACTGGCCAAAGAAATCGCCATGCACGTAGCGGCGAGCAACCCTGAGTTCCTGCTGCCATCGCAGGTTTCGCCAGAAGCCATCGAGCGCGAGAAGGCTGTCTTCCTGCAACTGAACGAAGACAAGATGAAAGGCAAACCAGCTGAAATCGTCGAGAAGATGATCGCTGGTCGTATCACCAAGTTCCTGGCCGAAGCCAGCCTGGTTGAGCAAGCTTTCGTCATGAACCCGGAAGTGACCGTTGGTGCCCTGGCCAAGAAAGCCGGCGCTGAAATCGTTTCCTTCACCTACTTCAAAGTAGGCGAAGGCATCGAGAAGCCAGTCGACAACTTCGCTGAAGAAGTTGCTGCACAACTGGCTGCTGCCAAGCAGTAAGACGGTTTTTTAACTGTCGCCCAGAAGAGGCTGCCCGCTCACGCGCGCAGCCTCTTTTCAGATGGGGACCAGATTTTTATTGGTTTCCCTTTGGAACTGGCTTACAAAGCCATGTTCCGATGGCGCTGAAGCAGCGCCAGACAAGAGTGAACAGCCAGCTGTAAACAGCTCGCAAAGAATTTTTAAATACGCCGCAGGAGAGATTCGCAATGGCTCAGCAGGGCAGTGGTTATCAGGCTCGCTATAAACGCATTCTACTCAAGCTCAGCGGCGAGGCCCTGATGGGCTCGGAAGAGTTCGGTATCGACCCGAAAGTTCTGGATCGCATGGCGCTGGAAGTCGGCCAACTGGTCGGTATCGGTGTCCAGGTCGGTCTGGTGATCGGTGGCGGCAACCTGTTCCGTGGCGCGGCGCTGAGCGCAGCCGGCATGGATCGGGTCACAGGCGACCACATGGGCATGCTGGCCACTGTGATGAACGCCCTGGCGATGCGCGATGCGCTGGAACGTGCCAATATCTCGGCCATCGTGATGTCGGCCATTTCCATGGTCGGTGTGACCGATCACTACGACCGTCGCAAAGCCATGCGTCACCTCAATGCCAAGGAAGTCGTGATCTTCGCGGCTGGCACCGGCAATCCGTTCTTCACCACGGATTCGGCAGCCTGCCTGCGTGCGATCGAAATCGACGCCGATGTCGTGCTCAAGGCGACCAAGGTCGATGGCGTCTACACTGCCGATCCATTCAAGGACCCGCATGCCGAGAAGTTCGATCATCTGACCTACGATGAAGTACTGGATCGCAAGCTGGGTGTGATGGATCTGACGGCTATTTGCCTGTGCCGCGACCACAAAATGCCGTTGCGCGTATTTAACATGAACAAGCCCGGCGCCCTGCTGAACATCGTGCATGGCGGCGCTGAAGGCACCCTGATCGAGGAAGTCCAGCAATGATCAACGAAATCAAGAAAGACGCTCAAGAGCGCATGCAGAAATCCGTCGAGTCCCTGGCGCACAACTTCGGTCGCATTCGTACCGGCCAGGCGCACCCGAGCATCCTGGAAGGCGTGATGGTGCCTTACTACGGCGCTGACACCCCGATCAAGCAAGTGGCCAACATCACCGTCAAGGACGCCCGTACCCTGCAAGTCGTGGCCTTCGAGCGCAACATGCTCGGTGCCGTCGACAAGGCCATCGGTAGCGCCGGCCTGAACCTCAACCCGACCAACCTGGGTGAGTTGCTGCTGATCTCCATGCCGGCCCTGACCGAGGAAACCCGCAAGGGCTTCACCAAGCAGGCCCGTGATGTGGCTGAAGACGCCCGTGTTGCCGTGCGCAACATTCGTCGCGACGCCAACAGCTCGCTGAAAGACCTGGTCAAGGAAAAGGAAATCAGCGAAGACGAAGAGCGTCGTGCGGCTGGCGAGATTGACGATCTGACCAAAAAGTTCGTGGCCACCATCGACGCCAACCTGGCGCAGAAAGAAAAAGACCTGATGGCCGTCTAAGGGTCGCTTTTTCATGGAAAAGAACAAGCAGGTTGCGCCGCCCACGGTGCCGCGCCATGTCGCGATCATCATGGATGGTAATAATCGCTGGGCGAAAAAACGCTTTATGCCGGGTGTTGCCGGGCATAAGGCGGGAGTGGATGCAGTTCGTGCCGTCATCGAGGTGTGTGCCGAGGCCAAGGTCGAGGTATTGACCCTGTTCGCGTTTTCCAGCGAGAACTGGCAGCGCCCGGCCGATGAAGTCAGCGCCTTGATGGATCTGTTCTTCAAGGCGTTGCGTCGTGAGGCCAAGCGCCTGAACGAAAACAACATCAGCCTGCGCATCATTGGCGACCGCTCGCGTTTCCATCCCGAGTTGCAGGCTGCCATGCGCGAAGCCGAGGCCATGACCGCCGGCGCCAATCGCTTTGTCCTGCAGATCGCCGCCAACTACGGCGGTCAATGGGATATCGCGCAGGCGGCGCAGCGGCTGGCGCGGGAAGTCCAGGCCGGTCATCTGCGCCCGGACGACATCACCCCCGAGCTGTTGCAAACCTGCCTGGCGACCGGTGACCTGCCGTTGCCTGACCTGTGCATCCGCACGGGGGGCGAGCACCGCATCAGCAACTTCCTGCTATGGCAACTGGCCTACGCCGAGTTGTACTTCTCCGACCTGTTCTGGCCGGACTTCAAACACGACGCCATGCGCAACGCGCTGGCCGATTTCGCTTCTCGCCAGCGTCGCTTCGGTAAAACGAGCGAGCAGGTCGAGGCTGGGGCCCGGGTTTAATGCTTAAACAACGAATCATCACCGCGCTGATCCTGTTGCCGATTGCCTTGTGTGGTTTTTTCCTGCTCCAGGGCTCCGGCTTTGCGCTGTTCATCGGTCTGGTCGTGACGCTCGGTGCCTGGGAATGGGCGCGTCTGGCCGGCTTCACCGCTCAACCGATGCGCGTCGCCTATGCCGCAGTGGTCGCGGTGATGTTGTTTTTCATGTACATCCTGCCGGGGCTGGCACCCTGGGTATTGGGCGCGTCCGTGCTGTGGTGGGGTGTTGCGACTTACCTGGTGCTGACTTATCCGCGTTCGAGCGAGCACTGGTCCAGCGCCGCCACCAAGCTGGTGATCGGTTTGCTGATCCTGCTGCCGGCCTGGCAAGGTCTGATCCAGATCAAGCAGGAGCCTCTGGGCAACTGGCTGATCATGGCGGTGATGGTGCTGGTCTGGGGGGCCGATATCGGCGCCTATTTTTCCGGGCGGGCATTCGGCAAGCGCAAGCTCGCGCCGCAGGTCAGTCCCGGCAAGAGCTGGGAAGGCGTGTACGGTGGCCTGGCGCTGAGCCTGGTGATTACCGCCATCGTTGGTCTGGTGCGTGACTGGAGCTTTGGCCAGATGCTGATCGGCCTGATCGGCGCGGCCGTCATTGTCTTCATTTCGGTAGTGGGTGACCTGACCGAAAGCATGTTCAAGCGCCAGTCCGGGATCAAGGACAGCAGTAACCTGCTGCCTGGCCACGGTGGCGTACTCGATCGTATCGACAGCCTGACCGCTGCGATTCCCGTCTTTGCCGTACTGTTGTGGATGGCTGCCCCATGAATCGCCCTCAGCAAATTACCGTTCTGGGCGCGACCGGCTCGATCGGCCTGAGCACGCTCGACGTCATTGCCCGGCATCCCGAGCGTTATCAGGTCTTCGCCTTGAGCGGTTTTGCACGCCTGAACGAACTGCAGGCGCTGTGCATTCGGCATGCGCCACGGTTCGCCGTGGTGCCGGAACAAAGCGCTGCCCAGGCGCTGCAGGAGAATCTGCGCGCCGCCGGCCTCTCCACGCGAGTACTGGTCGGAGAGGCGGGGCTGTGCCAGGTCGCGGCCGATCCCGAGGTGGATACCGTCATGGCCGCCATCGTGGGAGCGGCGGGCTTGCGTCCGACCCTGGCGGCGGTCGAGGCGGGCAAGAAAATTCTGCTGGCCAACAAGGAAGCGTTGGTCATGTCCGGTGCGCTGTTCATGCACGCCGTACGCAAAAGTGGTTCAGTGCTGCTGCCGATCGACAGTGAGCACAATGCGATTTTCCAATGCATGCCGCAGGACTTTTCCCGCGGGTTGGGCAAGGTCGGTGTACGTCGGATTTTGCTGACAGCCTCTGGTGGACCTTTCCGGCAGACACCGCTGGCGCAATTGTCCGATGTTTCCCCTGATCAGGCCTGTGCACATCCGACCTGGTCCATGGGGCGCAAGATTTCCGTGGATTCGGCAAGCATGATGAACAAGGGGCTCGAGCTGATCGAGGCCTGCTGGCTGTTCGATGCCAAGCCTTCCCAGGTCGAAGTGGTCATTCATCCGCAGAGCGTGATTCATTCGCTGGTGGATTATGTCGATGGCTCGGTACTGGCGCAGTTGGGCAACCCCGACATGCGCACTCCGATCGCCAACGCCCTGGCCTGGCCTGAGCGCATCGACTCCGGGGTCGCGCCACTGGATCTGTTCGCCGTGGCACGCCTGGACTTCGAGGCGCCCGACGAGGACCGCTTCCCTTGCCTGCGACTGGCGCGTCTGGCCGCCGAGGCTGGAAACAGCGCGCCCGCCATGCTGAACGCGGCCAACGAAGTGGCCGTGGCGGCGTTTCTCGACGGGCGGGTTCGTTATCTGGAAATCGCGAGTATCATCGAGGAAGTGTTGAATCTTGAGCCTGTGGTGGCGGTCGATGATCTGGAGGCGGTGTTCACGGCCGATGCGAAGGCGCGGGAGCTGGCCGGCCTCTGGTTGAGTCGTCACGGGCGGTGAGTGTCGCCGTGCAGGGTTTGCGGCGACGCTGGATAGGATTGCGGAGAAAATAGATGAGCGCACTCTATATGATTGTCGGCACCCTGGTAGCGCTGGGTGTGCTGGTTACCTTCCACGAGTTCGGCCATTTCTGGGTCGCGCGTCGCTGTGGGGTCAAGGTGCTGCGCTTCTCCGTGGGCTTCGGCATGCCGTTGCTGCGCTGGCATGACAAGCAAGGCACCGAATTCGTCGTTGCGGCGATTCCCCTGGGTGGCTACGTCAAGATGCTCGACGAGCGCGAAGGCGAAGTGCCCGCCGATCAGCTCGATCAATCGTTCAATCGCAAATCCGTGCGTCAGCGCATTGCCATCGTTTCGGCCGGTCCGATCGCCAACTTCTTGCTGGCGCTGGTGTTTTTCTGGGTCCTGGCGATGCTGGGCAGCGAGCAGGTGCGCCCGGTCATCGGTGCCGTCGAGTCCGGCAGCATCGCCGCCAAGGCCGGCTTGAGCCCTGGCCAGGAAATCATCGCCATCGACGGCGAGCCGACCTCGGGCTGGGGGGCGGTGAACCTGCAACTGGTCCGTCGTCTCGGCGAAAGCGGTACTTTGCAGCTGTTGGTCCGTGATCAGGGTTCCACGGCGGATTCGCCCCGTGAGCTGACGCTGGACAACTGGCTCAAGGGCGCCGACGAGCCGGATCCGATCCGCTCGCTGGGTATTCGTCCATGGCGTCCGGCGCTGCCGCCGGTGCTGGCTGAAATTGATCCGAAAGGCCCGGCCCAGGCGGCCGGGCTGAAAACCGGCGACCGTTTGCTGGCGCTCGATGGCAAGGCCGTCGATGACTGGCAACAGGTGGTCGATACTGTTCGTACGCGTCCGGATACCAAAATCCTGCTGCACGTCGAGCGCGATGGTGCTCAAATCGACGTCCCGGTGACTCTGGCCGCCCGTGGCGACAGCAAGGCACCGAGTGGTTACATGGGGGCCGGGGTGAAAGCCGTCGACTGGCCGCCGGAAATGATCCGCGAAGTCAGCTATGGGCCATTGGCTGCGATTGGCGAGGGGGCTCGACGCACCTGGACCATGAGCATCCTGACGCTCGATTCGCTGAAGAAAATGTTGTTCGGCGAGCTCTCGGTAAAAAACTTGAGTGGACCGATAACCATTGCTAAAGTGGCGGGCGCTTCTGCCCAGTCGGGCGTCGCTGATTTCCTGAATTTCCTTGCTTATCTGAGTATTAGCCTGGGAGTTCTGAATTTGTTGCCTATTCCTGTACTGGATGGGGGGCATTTGTTGTTTTATCTGATCGAGTGGGCGCGTGGTCGTCCCTTGTCGGATCGGGTGCAGGGTTGGGGGATACAGATCGGCATCAGTTTGGTGGTCGGGGTGATGTTGCTTGCCTTGGTCAACGATTTGGGTCGTCTGTAACACTTCGCTGAATTGCGAATCTGCCGCATTTTGCGGCAGTTTGTTTATTGCCAGTTGGAATAAGAAAGGACTTCATGAAACGTCTGCTGCTAACTGCGGTTTTCTCCGTATTGATGATCGCCGAAGTTCACGCCGAGTCCTTCACCATCTCTGATATTCGCGTCAATGGCCTCCAGCGGGTCTCCGCGGGTAGCGTCTTTGGTGCATTGCCGTTGAACGTCGGTGAACAGGCTGATGATCGTCGCCTGGTGGAATCCACTCGTGCG
Organism: Pseudomonas sp. MYb118; assembly: GCF_040947875.1. Classification (NCBI taxonomy): domain Bacteria; kingdom Pseudomonadati; phylum Pseudomonadota; class Gammaproteobacteria; order Pseudomonadales; family Pseudomonadaceae; genus Pseudomonas; species Pseudomonas sp. MYb118. The sequence continues at coordinate 2,994,455 of NZ_JBFRXN010000002.1, forward strand.
CTGTTCAAAACCGGGTTCTTTCAAGATATCCAACTGGGCCGCGATGGCAACGTCCTGGTTATCACGGTAGTCGAACGCCCGTCGGTCGCCAGTATCGAGATCGAAGGCAACAAGGCGATCTCCACTGAAGACCTGATGAAAGGCCTCAAGCAATCCGGTCTGGCCGAAGGTGAAATCTTCCAGCGAGCGACTCTTGAAGGCGTGCGTAACGAGCTGCAGCGTCAATATGTCGCCCAGGGTCGCTACTCGGCTACCGTCGACACCGAAGTGGTGCCGCAACCGCGTAACCGTGTAGGCCTCAAGGTCAACATCAACGAAGGCACCGTCGCTGCCATCCAGCACATCAACGTGGTGGGCAACACGGTCTTCCCTGATGAAGATCTGATCGACCTGTTCGAACTCAAGACCACCAACTGGCTGTCGTTCTTCAAGAACGATGACAAGTACGCCCGTGAAAAACTCTCCGGTGACCTGGAGCGCCTGCGTTCCTACTACCTGGACCGTGGCTATATCAACATGGATATCGCTTCGACCCAGGTGTCCATCACCCCGGACAAGAAGCACGTCTACATCACCGTCAACGTCACCGAAGGCGAGAAGTACACCGTTCGTGACGTCAAGCTGAGCGGCGACCTGAAAGTGCCTGAAGACCAGGTCAAGTCGTTGCTGCTGGTGCAGAAAGGCCAGGTGTTCTCGCGCAAGCTGATGACCACCACCTCCGAACTGATCACCCGCCGCCTGGGTAACGAAGGCTACACCTTCGCCAACGTCAACGGCGTGCCACAGCCTCACGATGACGATCACACCGTCGACATCACTTTTGCCGTTGATCCGGGCAAGCGTGCCTACGTCAACCGCATCAACTTCCGTGGCAACACCAAGTCCGAAGACGAAGTGCTGCGTCGTGAAATGCGCCAGATGGAAGGCGGCTGGGCTTCGACCTACCTGATCGACCAGTCCAAGACCCGTCTGGAGCGCCTGGGCTTCTTCAAGGAAGTCAACGTCGAAACCCCGGCCGTGCCAGGTGTCGATGACCAGGTCGACGTCAACTACAGCGTTGAAGAACAGGCTTCCGGTTCGATCACCGCCAGCGTCGGTTTCGCCCAGAGTGCCGGTCTGATCCTCGGTGGTTCGATCACCCAGAACAACTTCCTGGGTACCGGTAACAAGGTCAGCGTCGGCTTGACCCGCAGTGAATACCAGAGCCGCTACAACTTCGGTTATGTCGACCCCTACTGGACTGCCGACGGCGTGAGCCTGGGTTACAACGCGTTCTACCGCACCACTGACTACAAAGACCTCGACGTCGACGTTGCCAGCTATGCCGTGGACAGCCTGGGTGCGGGCGTGAGCGTCGGTTATCCGATCAGCGAAACGTCGCGTCTGACCTTCGGACTGACCGCGCAGCAGGACAAGATCAAGACCGGCCTGTACACCGTTGACGAGATCTTCGACTTCGTTAACAAGGAAGGCGACAACTACCTGAACTTCAAGGCGTCGGCCGGCTGGTCCGAGTCGACCCTGAACAAAGGCGTGCTGGCGACCCGTGGTCACTCCCAAAGCCTCGTGCTGGAAACCACCACCCCTGGTAGCGACCTGTCGTTCTTCAAGCTCGATTACCGTGGCCAGCTGTTCCAGCCGCTGAGCGACAACTACACCATGCGCCTGCACACCGAACTGGGTTATGGCGACGGCTACGGTTCGACCGATGGCTTGCCATTCTATGAAAACTACTATGCTGGTGGTTTCAACTCGGTTCGTGGCTTCAAGGACAGCACCCTGGGTCCTCGCAGTACGCCGAGCCGTGGTACCAACCCTGGCACGGCGCTTGACCCGGACCAGGATCCACTGCCATTCGGTGGCAACGTCTTGATCCAGGGTGGTGTCGAGGTGCTGTTCCCTCTGCCATTCGTCAAGGATCAGCGTTCCCTGCGTACCTCGGTATTCTGGGATGTGGGTAACGTGTTCGACTCGCAGTGCAAGGACACCACCAATGCAAACGGTTCGTCGTCCAATACCAAGTGTAACGACATCAGTTTGAGCAACATGGCCAGTTCTGTCGGTGTCGGTGTGACCTGGGTCACCGCGCTGGGGCCTCTGAGTTTCGCGTTGGCCATGCCGATCAAGAAACCGGATGAAGCAGAAACTCAAGTGTTCCAATTCTCCCTCGGCCAGACGTTCTAAGCGTCTGACCCAAGATAACGACAATGGATTTTGTAGGAGTACATCGTGCGTAAGTTGACTCAACTGGTTCTCCTGGCTTCCGTACTGGTAGCAGGTCCGGCATTCGCCGACATGAAAATCGCCGTTCTGAACTACCAGATGGCGCTGCTGGAATCCGACGCGGCCAAGAAATACGCCGTGGATGCCGAGAAGAAGTTCGGTCCGCAACTGACCAAGCTCAAGACCCTGGAAAGCAGTGCCAAGGGCATCCAGGACCGTCTGATGGCTGGCGGCGACAAAATGCAGCAGGGCGAGCGTGAGCGCCTCGAGCTCGAGTTCAAGCAAAAGGCCCGTGACTTCCAGTTCCAGTCCAAGGAACTGAACGAAGCCAAAGCCGTTGCTGACCGCGACATGCTCAAGCAGCTCAAGCCGAAACTGGACAGCGCCGTGGAAGAAGTCATCAAGAAAGGTGCTTATGACCTGGTCTTCGAGCGTGGCGCAGTGATTGATGTCAAACCTCAGTACGACATCACTCGCCAGGTTATCGAGCGCATGAATCAGCTGAAGTAATCATGACAGCGACCCTAAAGCTCGGCCAATTGGCCGAGTTCCTCGGCGCCACCCTGCGTGGCGACGCAGAGAAGCAAATTACTGGGCTAGCCACTTTGCAAGAGGCTGGCCCAGATCAGTTGAGCTTTCTGGCAAATCCCCAATACCGCAAGTACCTGGCAGACAGCCGGGCCGCAGCCCTGTTGCTGAAGGCCGCTGACGCCGAAGGTTTTGCCGGTGATGCGTTGATCGTGCCCGACCCTTACCTGGCCTACGCGCGTATTTCCCACCTGTTCGATCCCAAGCCCAAAGCGGCCGCCGGCGTTCACCCGACGGCAGTGGTGGCGCAGGACGCGGTGGTCGATCCGACGGCGAGCATCGGTGCCTTTGCCGTCATCGAAAGCGCGGCACGTATCGGCGCCGGCGCGACCATTGGCGCGCACTGCTTCATTGGTGCTCGCAGCGAAGTGGGCGAGGGCGGCTGGCTGGCTCCGAAAGTCACCCTGTATCACGACGTGCGCATCGGCAAACGCGTGGTGATCCAGTCTGGTGCGGTGCTGGGTGGCGAAGGCTTCGGTTTCGCCAACGAGAAAGGCGTCTGGCAGAAAATCGCCCAGATTGGTGGCGTTCTGGTGGGTGACGATGTGGAGATCGGCGTCAACACCGCCATCGACCGCGGCGCCCTGGCGGACACCATCATCGGTAACGGCGTGAAGCTCGACAACCAGATCCAGATCGCCCACAACGTGCAGGTCGGTGATCACACCGCCATGGCCGCGTGCGTGGGGATTTCGGGCAGCACCAAAATCGGCAAGCACTGCATGCTTGCCGGTGGCGTTGGCCTGGTGGGGCACATTGAAATCTGCGACAAGGTTTTCATCACCGGGATGACCATGGTGACCCACTCGATTACCGAGCCGGGTTCCTATTCTTCCGGTACGGCCATGCAACCGGCTGCCGAGTGGCGCAAAAGCGCGGCACGTATCCGCCAGCTCGACGACATCGCGCGACGGCTCAAACAACTGGAAAAGCGAGTCGGGGAAGTGACCCCTGACGGCAATGCTTCATCAGATGGCTGATACCATTTCCACATCAAGTGCGTACGGCCGCTAGACTGCCTCCTTGATTTGCTAGAGGAATGCGCGTCAATCGCGCGTTCCCAATCTTTACATAGGCTTCCCCCCGATATGATGGACATCAACGAGATTCGCGAATACCTGCCTCACCGTTACCCGTTCCTGCTGGTGGACCGGGTCGTGGATCTGGATGTGGAAGAGAAGCGCATTCGCGCCTACAAGAATGTCAGCATCAACGAGCCGTTCTTCAACGGTCACTTCCCTGCGCATCCGATCATGCCGGGTGTGCTGATCATCGAGGCGATGGCGCAGGCTGCCGGCATCCTGGGTTTCAAGATGCTCGACGTGAAACCGGCCGATGGCACGCTTTACTATTTCGTGGGCTCGGACAAGCTGCGCTTCCGTCAACCGGTGTTGCCGGGCGATCAACTGATCCTCGAAGCCAAGTTCATCAGCTGCAAACGCCAGATCTGGAAATTCGAGTGCCAGGCTTCGGTCGATGGCAAGCCGGTCTGCTCCGCTGAAATCATCTGCGCGGAACGCAAGCTATGAGTTTGATTGACCCTCGTGCAATCATCGATCCGACGGCCGTTCTGGCCGACGGCGTCGAGGTTGGCCCTTGGTCGATCATCGGCGCAGGTGTGGAAATCGGCGAGGGGACAGTCATCGGGCCGCACGTGATTCTCAAGGGCCCGACCCGAATCGGTAAGCACAACCGCATCTATCAGTTTTCCTCGGTGGGCGAAGACACGCCCGACCTGAAGTACAAGGGCGAAGAAACCCGCCTGGTGATCGGTGACCACAACGTCATCCGTGAAGGTGTGACCATTCACCGTGGCACCATTCAGGACCGTTCGGAAACGACCCTCGGTGATCACAACCTGATCATGGCCTATGCCCACATCGGTCACGACAGCGTCATCGGCAATCACTGCATCCTGGTCAACAACACCGCGCTGGCCGGTCACGTGCATGTCGAAGACTGGGCGATCCTGTCCGGTTTCACCCTGGTCCATCAGTATTGCCACATCGGTGCCCACAGCTTCTCCGGCATGGGCACGGCCATCGGCAAGGACGTTCCCGCGTACGTCACCGTGTTCGGCAACCCGGCCGAAGCCCGCAGCATGAACTTCGAAGGCATGCGCCGTCGTGGTTTCAGCGAAGAGGCCATTCACGCCCTGCGTCGCGCCTACAAGGTGGTGTATCGCCAGGGGCTGACCGTGGAACAGGCGCTGGCCGAACTGGCCGAACCTGCGACACAGTTTCCGGAAGTCGCGGTGTTCCGTGACTCGATCCAGTCCTCGACCCGCGGCATCACGCGTTAACCATGGCTAATCTGCGTATTGCGCTGGTGGCGGGTGAGGCTTCCGGTGACATTCTGGGCGCCGGCCTGATGCGGGCGCTCAAGGCCCAGCACCCAGCGGTCGAGTTCATCGGTGTCGGCGGTCCGCTGATGCAGGCCGAAGGCCTGACTTCGTATTTCCCGATGGAGCGCCTGTCGGTCATGGGCCTGGTCGAAGTGCTCGGCCGGCTGCGTGAATTGCTCAAGCGTCGCAAGCAACTGATCGCCGACCTGATCGCGGCCAAGCCGGACGTGTTCATCGGCATTGATGCGCCGGACTTCAACCTCACTATCGAACTCAAGCTGCGTCAGGCCGGGATCAAGACCGTGCACTACGTCAGCCCGTCGGTGTGGGCATGGCGGCAGAAGCGCGTGCTGAAGATTCGCGAAGGCTGCGACCTGATGCTGACGCTGTT